>NZ_LR735258.1:3570000-4170000 GCF_902506755.1 Dyadobacter sp. 32
CAGAATTAATGTCACCGACGGAATTGCTCTTTTGGATGGCACATTGAATATCCTGCCTGGCACCATGCCTGTTACAGCCAAAGGAGCAAATGGGGCTGCTTATACCAACAGTTTTGTAGGGCTTACAGCAGGAACCCAGACTGTACTATTTGATATCGACAGCCAGACTGATAAGTTGTTCAGGCAGGATCCGCCCAATGCCGGAGGGCTGGTGGAACTGGGTAACCTTGGGATTGATATTGACAAATCAAATGGTTTTGATATTGGCGGTGTCACACAGAAAGGTTATGGCTTGTTTACAGTTGGCGGCGTTACTAACCTTTACAATGTGAATCTTGGTACCGGAGCAGCTACAATGGCAGGTTCATTCTCTACACCGGTTGTGGGCGTAAAGGGCTTTGCACTCGGCTTTAATTTATAAAATCAGACGCTATACATACACTTACAAGAATGTAGCCTGATATACGGGCTGCATTTTTTATGTAAAAGAAGTTATTCCCCTCATCACCGACTCAAATACACCTTCACATCAGACTAAATATGTTCCAGGCCGCAAAGATTAAATTAACGATCGCCAGCATTTTCCAAAGCACGGCTAGTGGGTCTCTTTCCCTTTCCATCAGTAATAAGAAACAAAGGCTGGCACCCAGCCCGGCTATAATATCGATTCCCGTCTACAGCAACGGACTTTGTAACACTGAAGGATAATGCCCCAAATACTGCATTTTTGTTTGATCAAATGTTCCATCAAAACCAGCGCAGACTACCCACCAAAGGATCATATTGTAGCTCACCAGGCTCGTAAGAACCAAACCTGTAAAAATCATAAACCTGCTCCAAATTCCCATATTCAAAAGTTTTTCAAAATATCCCAGTTCCATGTGGTTGTACCGCTTTAGAACCATCGTCTTATTATACTGGTCGATAAACGGTAAGATTAACAATGCTTCGTAACACGATCACAAAATTTAAAGCCTGCTAAAGTTACACGGTTATTTACTAATTTTCCGGTATGGCATATTTCAATATCGACTCAGAAAAACAACGCACGTTTGACGCCATTGTAGTGGGAACTGGCATAAGCGGTGGTTGGGCAGCAAAGGAGCTAACCGAAAAAGGTTTGAAAACCCTTTTACTGGACAGAGGGCCGGATGTGAAACATATCGTTGACTACCCTACCGCAAACATGCAGCCCTGGGAATTTGAGCATCTCGGGCAGCCTAGTCTCGCCATGCGTGAACAAAATCCCATTGCCAGCAAACACTATATCTTTAAAGAAGATGCCATGCATTTCGTGGTTAAGGATCCACATCATCCTTATGTGCAAGAAAAACCCTTTACCTGGATGAGAGGCTATCAGGTTGGTGGCCGTTCCTTATTATGGGCACGGCAAACACAGCGCTGGTCGGACTTCGACTTTGAGGGACCAGCCCGGGACGGTTTTGCCGTGGACTGGCCGATTCGCTATGCGGATATAGCCCCGTGGTACAGCTATGTTGAAAAGTTTGCCGGCATTTCCGGTAATAAAGATGGCTTACCTCAACTTCCTGATGGTGAATTTCTGAAACCACACGAGATGACCTGTGTAGAAAAACATTTCAGTCAGCAGACAGCAAAAAATTACAACAATACCCGACCAATTATCATAGGAAGAGCGGCACACATTACCGATCCTCAGCCAATTCATACCCAACAAGGAAGAGCCAAATGCCAGCACCGTACCATGTGCCAGCGGGGATGCCCGTTTGGCGGCTATTTCAGCAGTAACGCATCCACCATACCCTGGGCAGAAAAAACGGGCAACCTCACTTTAAGGGCTAATTCTGTTGTTCATTCGGTGATTTATGATGAGAGGAAAAAGCGAGCTACCGGCGTGCGCGTGGTAGATGCCATTACTAAAGAAATGACAGAATACTATGCCAAAATCATTTTTATCAATGCATCTGCCATCAATTCCAACCTCATTTTACTGAATTCCATTTCACACCGTTTTCCAAACGGACTGGGAAATGACAGCGGAATGTTGGGTAAATTTATCGGCTTCCACAATTATCGTGGCAGAGTACGTGCTGATTTCGACGGCTACCATGATTTCACAACCGACGGCAGGCGCCCCAATGGTTCATACATTCCTCGTTTTCGAAATGTGTTCAAACAGGAAACCGATTTCCTTCGTGGCTATGCCGCATCCTTTTCTGCCACCAAGGCAGAAAACGAAACATCAGGCCTCGGAGAAGAATTAAAGGAAAATCTGTTCAAGCCCGCTTTGGGCGGCTGGAGCATTGGCATTCAGATGATGGGCGAAACCCTTACGAAGGAAACGAACTCTGTAAAACTGGATCCCGACCAGAAAGATAGCTGGGGTGTGCCATTATTAAGAATGTCGGTTGATTTCGATGACAACGATATGAAAATGGTTCAGGATTTTTACACACAATTATCGGAAATGCTTGATAAAGCAGGATTCAGTAATATCAAAACTTCCGATACGCATCGGCATCCCGGCAGTGAGAACCATGAGATGGGCGGTGTGCGAATGGGTAAAGATGCAAAAACCTCTCTTTTGAATAAGTGGAACCAGATGCACCACTGTTCCAATGTCTTTGTCACCGATGGAGCTTGTATGACTTCGACAGCAACGCAGAATCCGTCACTGACCTATATGGCGCTGACGGCCAGAGCAGCGGATTATGCGGTGAAAGAAATGCGTAAGGGGAATATTTAAATATTTTTCTAGCTTTGCCACTGCAAAAATCAAGCACTCATGCCCGTACAGAAATTCAATGACCGTGTGAAAGTGAAGATTAAGAATGATCCGGATATCTGGATGATCCTGGAACACGAAACCATCAAAAAAGGAGCAACAACTAAAGTGACAGGAAAAGTGAAGTGCCGGAACACAGTGACCGGGCAGGTGAAGTTTTTTAGTGAGAATAGCTGCGAGCTGGCTTAACGCAGAGGACGCTGAGTTTCCCATAGGGTTATCAGCATTTGCTTCATTTAATGTACAAAAATCGTCTGAAAGATTGTGGGCTCGTTGGTGTAGGGTGTCCGGATTTCAGGCAATACCACCTTGTGAACATGCGGCCCAAGTAGTTGATAATTGGTGAAATGTCTTTTTTGATCAGGACAACCATGAGCCCGAGGTTCTCCTTCTCCTCAGCAAGAGCCTATTCCTGATTATTAATTCATATTCCAGGATTTCTGTCACAGCCTTTTGTTTGCCTTAGCTGTTTCCGCCTGGTGTTTCTGATCAAAAAAAGGAGGGTAATAGCGCGTATGCCTCAACTTTCCCGTTTTTTTCAGAGCTCCGAGCTCAACCATCTCTGAGAGATCTCTTGTGGCTGTCGCCCTCGATGTTCCGGTAATGCGAAGATAATTTTCTGCACTTAAACCGCCTTTGAACCCACCCCGTCCTTCCCGAAATAAACGTAACGCTACCTTTTTCTGCCGATCATTCAACTGCTCATCGTATTTCTCAAAATAGCGGGCTTTCTCTACAATAAAGGCAATCATTTTCTGGACATGGACCTGGGCTTCCAGAATCTTTTCACAAAAGTAAACAAGCCATTCTGTGATATTCAGGGAGCTGTTAGCCTGTTCCAATGCGTGATAGTATGCTTTTTTATCTCGCTCGATGGTGGTTGACAATGAGGTAATCAATGATTGCCTGGCTCCGATCGCGAGTGCTTTTTCGGCAATGGCACGCCCTATCCTACCATTCCCATCCTCAAACGGGTGGATTAATTCGAAGTACAGGTGAGCGATGCCTGCGTGAATAACTGTTGGCATCCCTTCTTCCTGGGCATGGTTGAACCACCCGACATACGTTTTCATCTCATCAGGTATCCGCGAAGATGGCGGCGCTTCATAGAATACTTTTGGCATGTCTAACCGTCCCGATACGATCTGCATGGGTTCAACATGAGTTCTGTAGCTGCCGATTTCTTCTAAATCGACCCTGCCATTCATGATCATTCGATGCCATGAAAAAAGACGTTCCTCAGTAAGTGCCTCCGCATAGCTACGGTATAAATCCACCATCATTTGAGAAGCGCCGGTTTCTCTTGGTCCAGCCCTTTTGCCGTCCGTTTGCAGCCCAAGTTGTTTACGGATGGACGACTGCACGGAATCTCGGTCGAGAACCTCTCCTTCTATCATCGACGTATCCAGGGCCTCACTACTTAGTAAAGTAACCCGTAACTCATCCACATCATCCGCGGAGATCGCAGTCATTGAGCCAATGATCAAGCCCGCATTTCGATGAAACGCCCGCTCAAAAGAATGAAATCTCGCTGCATCAAATGCAAATCTCGGCCAGTCGTTTTGTTCCCAAATCCATTTCATGAGATATTGACAATGATTCTATAACTCAATATTAATACAAAAATTGATTTATAGAAAGGGATTCTATAAATCATTTCCATAACTACCTTTTCTCTCGCTGAGAGAAACATTGCTGGAAATTCCGGCGAAAGTGAGCCAGCGTTCCGGGAAAGTGAGCCAGTTCTTTTTTGGAATTGAAGTGTTGTAAATTTAGCTGTTTTTTATCTTTCTCAAAGAAGCTCCTTCGAGATTTATTCTGTGCGCGTTTGCTGTCAGTCTGTCACATATCGCATCAGCCAGGCTTGGGTCATTTATGTAATCATGCCAGTTTCCTACGGGCATCTGTGCGGTTATAATTGTTGATCCGGAAGCGTATCGATCCTCGAGTATTTGCAATAGGGCCATTTTGATGTCGTGGCTAAGCGGCTGTAAGCCGAAGTCATCGAGAATCAGGAGTTTGACTCGTGCAATTTGATTGAGCCATTTTAAGTAACTTCCATCCAGCCTGGCCAACGCAAGCTGCTCTATAAACCTGTTTATGGGGTAATAAAGTACTTTATGGCCTTTTACGCAGGCTTGCCTGCCGAGTGCACAGGCGAGATAGGATTTTCCACATCCCGTGGCGCCTGTGATCAGTACGTTTTCTGACTTCTCGATAAAGCTGCAATCGCTTAAACGGATTAACTGCTCGGACGTAAGTCCTCGTTCAGGCTTGCAATTCACCTGTTCAACATGTGCGCTGTACCGCAGTTTGGCAAGCTTTAGATACATCTGGGTGCGCTGCTGGACTCGCTGTTCTGATTCTGCCTCTGTAAGCATGGCAACCATTGTATGCGCTTCAGGCTGCTGGTGTAACGGCTGTTCAAGAATGGCGGAATACCGGCTCGCCATTCCTTGCAATTTTAGTTCTCTTAACTCTTCCCAGGTCTTGTTTGTATTCATTGTTATTTTTGTTTAAGTGAGGCAATTGATTCGTAAGGGCGTTTTATTCATACGCTCCGGCTCCCCTAATGTTTTCATGGTCAGGTGTCTGGAATAAGGTTGTCTGCATAAAATGGGGAGCTTTGTCAAGATTATTAGCCAGGATCTTCGTTAGTGTTTTATAACTAAAAGAACCGGAGGGTAGTGCTCTTTGACATGCTGACTCGAGGCGGTCATTACCATAGCTGCTGCCAAGCCGCAGGATACCACGGCATGAATTAAATGTTTGTTCGGTAAATTGCCGCCCTTTTAGAACACCTTCCATGTAACCCTGTGTGCATGGTCCTATCTGTGATGCTAACCGCAGGAAGTAATCACTGTCCCATCCCCTTTGCTGTGAATAGCTACGATGGTTCTCTGGCATGTGCTCTTTGAGCGTAGTATAACCATGCTGATTATAGAAGCGTTTATGAACAGCAATACGCTGATGATCAAGAAAGATCTCTACCGTCTGGGTATCATAAATAATGTTTACCTGCTTGCCTATATAGTGGTAAGGCACGCTGTAATGGTGCCAATCTTCTCCCAGGGTGACATGATAATTTTTCTGGACTTTGGCAGAAGTGCTGTGCTTTAAGGTAAACGGATTGTCTGCCAGCGGCTGAAGTAAATGCTGTTCCTGTTCGTTGAACTGCTGGCGGCGGCTGTAATTTTTTCCCTTGAAGTTCTTGTCATTATGTAGCTCGAGTTGATCTCGTATAGCGGCGTTAACTTCCTCGATATTACAGAAAATACGATCCCGTAAGGGAGCGTAAATGCGCTGATAGGCAATTTTTACGTGACCTTCTGCCGGCGCTTTATCTTTAGGTCTATATGGCCTTGCGGCAACCAAATCCATGTTGTTATGCAACGCCCATTGCTGCATAAGATCTGTAAAGGTCGGTTCGTAGCGATTGACCTTTTGGACCACCTGTTTCATGTTGTCGGTCTTCAGAGACAATGGGGCGCCTTTAAAATACCGAAGGCAGTTATTCAAAGCAGCCAACAAATAAGGAAGCCTGGCATTAGGCAGCGCTTCAACATAAGTTAAATTGCTGAAAGGAAGCACACAAACCAGTACCGGGCAACTTATTTGTTCACCGGTGGACTTGTCGAAATAGTGCATCATGCTGCCCGCAAAGTCCACCATGACAACCTCACCCGCCTTGTAAGTCGCATGGAAACTTGGCTGTAGAACTTTACCGAGTTCGTTAAGTTGATAGCAAAATTGGGAATAACGGTATCCCGCAGGATGTTTGTCAAAATATTCCTCCCAGAGAAGTTGGCGCGTGACACCGGTACGTTTAAGCTCTGAAAGAAAATAAGGTACTTGCTGGCGAAAATCTTCCTTCCGCTGGTCTTCATCCTGCACCGAGGGTGTACCAGAATATAGAATGGCAGACAAGCCTGCATCGTTAAGGGCTTGAAGTTCCTTGAAGCTGTGCGTGCTCTGAAGTAAGCGTTCACGATAATATTTAACCGTGTTACGGGAAAGATTAAGTTGCCTGGATATTTTACGTTCGGAAAGATTCCGATCCAGCAACTGTATGATCATGCGCAGTGTCTGCATTGAAGTAACTTTGTTTGCCATCCGTTGCTTTTGTTTTTCACAAAAGATGGTGGTTATAATTACTTCAATACCAAAATACAACTGGCTCACTTTCCCGGAATAACTTTGAAGAGCAATCACAAGTGGCTCAATTATGCCGGAATGTCAGTAGTCCCGATTGGCGCAAGTTGCCGGAATAGCTGTAAAAACCTTCCGATAAAGTGGCTCAAGTTCCCGGAATTACTGGCTCAAGTTGTCCGGAATAAGTGGCTCTCTTTGCTCCGGAATATCCAACATTGCTTCAATGAGGAGCTAATGACTTTATTATGTTCAAATAAACTGGATGCATTTCCAGTCCCGGAGTAACCTCACAGTAACTTTGTAGATCAGGCTCATCGATAAATCATGCGACACAAAAAGCCCTCACTTTTCAGCAAGGGCCTATTCTTCAATATCTAAAATTCTAAAACCTTACGATCCGCAAGCTTCGCAACTTTCGGGATCGTCCGGTGAGCATTGCATGTCGGCTTTATTGTCGCGGGGTACAGCAGGCTTAGTGTGTTCCTCTGCATATTGAACGTAGTTGAGTTCCCTTTCTGCGATTACTGCTGTGGCAGGTTCAAGCTGTGGCCCTGCTTGTTTGGTGCGTGTAAACTATAACGGATCCTGCGCTGCACGGGTACGCAGGTGAAGTTTTTTAGTGAGAATAGCTGTGAGCTGGTTTAAACGCAGAGGACGCTGAGTTTCCCAGAAGGATATCAGCATTTGCTTCATTTAATGTACAAAAATCGTCTGAAAGATTGTGGGCTCGTTGGTGTAGGGTGTCTGGATTTCAGGCAATACCATCTGATGAACATCCGGCTCCAGCAATTGATAATTACTGAAATGTTTTTTTATCAGCACCGCCACCAGCCCGATCTTTTTCCTCTCCTCTTCATAAAAACTCTCATACCGCGACTCCGGTAATGATGCTTTGTCCATAAACCGGTATGACCAGAAGTCGACTATTGTACTTACGACAATAGAAACTTCAATTCTGTCCTTTGGCGAGGGAATATCCTTTATTGCAAAAGCTGCCCAATAGGATGGGCCATTTCCAAAATAAGAGTAATCAGAAACAGTTATGCTGAAATCCTCAAGCGATAAATTTTCTCTTAGATCAGCCTTAAATGCCAACCAGGCCGACGCATCATTCTTTGCGATATCAAACTTTGCACTTCTTAACAAAACCTCGGGCCTTGTCCCATATTCATCGTCGGATACGCAGTCACTATTTTTGGGGTAATAGCGGTAAATGGTTTCTATGATTTGTTCAGTATTTGTCATGAGGAAAAGGATTTCGAATTACGCTTTCAGGTATGTCTCCTCCATATTACTAAGTGACCCGATGAAAGCTATTTCTCTTGAATATTCGTTATTTTATCATACTCCTCATGTTTCCCAACAAAGCGAACATAACAAATCTGCGTCTGAAAAATAAATAATACAACACCCAGCACTCAGACTATACTCAGTCTCAGAATTGTAAGGGAAAGTAATCGTTAAGATTACCGGATGCAACTGCCAACTCAGGAACCATGCGAAACATTCATTTGATTAATCATGCAAAAATCTATTCATGAAATGGTTCGTCAAATCACAACTAAGACTCACAATTCCTTGGAAGAACAAATCGCTCACCTGTTTGCTCATAGTAGGAAGGGGATTTTCGATATTTAATAAGTGATTGAGCAGGTCCGCCGTATGGGAACTGATAAGTTGTTTCTTTTTGGCAGTAGCAACGAGCTCCGGCAAGCCTAAGCTCAAATTTGATTTCTGACTTAAAACTTCTCCAAAATAATATATAAGGACTAACTCAGGAATAGACCTCGCTATATGCAGAACATTTCTAATGAGATTGTTATCAACGTATTGCTGCAACAGCCTTACATCTGAAAGAATGATTGCCTTCAGTGAAGGTTCATTGATGAAGCCAAGCTTAATTAAATTTATTTCCATTCTTACACTAATCATCTATCATGATAACTTTAAGAGGTGTTGGGGATTTGGGTAACAGAGAGCAGCTAAGAATCCACCCTCGTAAACGCCCAAATACGGTACTCGTATCGTCCCTGTCGGAGATTATTGCTAGGAGGTTCTCCTACCACCATATCTGTCGACCGTCCTTATATTGAAATATTCTCTCTTCCTGACCTTCAGTATGGTTCCGAAGCAATAGCAATGCACCGGACGGAACATTTCCAAAAGAGATAGTACCATCCTTTGTTGTCAGGATTTTACCTAAGGAAACCCATTCATCACGCCAGCAAAACAACTCATAAGTCATCCCAGCCATAATACTATTACGATCATTTCTTGGACTGTACCCAACTCGAGTAATCTCTTTTGCATTTCCCAGATCCATACCTATCCACAAGCCATTATATAGATTATTAGGCGTTTTATCGACGAATGCATCTATTTTTCCGTCGAAAGCAAGTCTGACATCTGAGGAATCAACGCCTGGTGACCAAATCCAGCTCCCCCTCATGGGACTAGTTTCATCCGGGCTTCCATAAAACGATATTTCACCCAGTGATCCAGATTTATTATCTGGAAAGCAATATCTAAGATATCTGAACTCTCCTGGATTTGTTAAATTTACAAAATTCATCTGCATAGGAATGGTGTCGGGAATTGTATGTAATTGAGCCGCATCCCGAAAATCTGATCTGTTGGCTCCTTCGAATCTTCCGCCCCCCATAAGGGTCAGCCACCAAATCTTCAAGCCATTTAAGGGATATTTCCTTTCAAGATTGACTCTTTCAACCAACTGACTGTTAAAATCTATTTTCTCCAAATGACCGTCCTTATGCAGAATAAATGGAGAATCAGCCGGCTTGCCCACTCCATTCTTAAACACAATCGGCAAGTATATAACGCCCCGGCCAAGATTTTCAAAAATTGCTTTATTTCCTACCGCTTTTACAAAACTCACAGGCACCCACACCCGGTTATTAAACACACAAAGAAAAATTCGCCTATCCTTTCCAAGATCCAAACTGTTAACGGTCAAGGTAATTTTCGACACCGGCACATAATTACTTGTAACATCCTTTATAAAAGGACTAGTTAGTCCTGCCAGCCTGAGTTCATCAGCGTCTAATACTTCCCCCCGCTGCCAAGCGAACATCGACCTGTATATCTTGGGAGCTACATTACGAATTTCGTTTTTTCCTGGTGGTAACTCCCCTCCTAAAAAGTCGACAAACCTACGATCCTTATTTAAAACTGAACTAAAATCATGGCCCATACTCCGATCCGCCCATTGCGGGACAAATTCATGAGCCACCGGTATTCCCATAGCTCTCATAGCATAAGTCGCTACCGCAGCCT
This sequence comes from Dyadobacter sp. 32, assembly GCF_902506755.1. Lineage (GTDB taxonomy): Bacteria > Bacteroidota > Bacteroidia > Cytophagales > Spirosomataceae > Dyadobacter. The sequence continues at coordinate 3,580,211 of NZ_LR735258.1, forward strand.
GATCAAGACATTTTCCCATTTTGCACTTTAACATGTCCATAGGGCTAATGGCTCTGGGATAACGATTAAAAACTTCATTGAACCTGAACCATGATTTAATGTCATTATTGATCAATTCACATGCGCGAACCGGGTCAGTGCTATTCTGCATAGAATCCTTCAACCAAGCGAATCGTTGCCAGAAAATCGGCCTCCAAGACTCGATTTTTTCATTCTGAAAACGATAAGGTAAAACGTATTCCGAGAATTCATCAAAAGTCAAATGTACCGCCCAGGGCATTTTCCATGCTTTAAACGCATATTCAACATTCTCAACTAGTAACTCCGACGAAATTTTCCGCGAATCATCTACAACATTAAGATTTTCAGTTTTTAAAGGCCCATAGAGGTTAGATAGTGAATCCCACGATGCGTAAACTACAGGGTAATGTATACTTCCTACTAATGGCTTAACTTTCTCGAAATCAGCGATAATACTAAAAATTTGATCATACTTATCTAAAACGTCTCCATCATAAGAACTATGCCCCGGCATATTAGCTACTAAAAAGAACATCGCTCTTCGCTTCAGGCTATCCTGCCCATCGGCGGAATAGTGTTCAAGCGCCTTAATAAGCTCATTTCGGTTCTCGCCCGCATGTTCGAGTGCAAGTTCTATATTATCAGGATAACTTTGACAGGCTCCGAATATGATAGAAATTAAAACTAAACAAAGTCGCTTTAATTCAGTAAAACAATTGTACAAGTTTCCGTTTAAACATAACACCATAGACATCAGCATTTTTTTTAATGTGAACTTCGTAACATCAGTAATGTTAAGCAATATTTTGTCTTAATTGATGGCTTGCTCGAGCCATCTTGAGAGAAATAAATAAGCAAGAGAACAACAATCTAAAATCACACATTAGTACAGATGCCTTAAGTTTTGCTCATTAAACAGTTGTATTGTACAGAACTGTTTAATTGATTGAATATTTAGAATGAAGGCTCATTTAAAGGTTTTTCTGTTTTCTTTCTGAAAGAGGCGAGCTACACTGTGAATCAAATCGAAAAACAAAATCTCGGACGTAATTAGTTAAATTAGAGTTTGTTACGGGAAATTTAAAAAACTTAACGCATCACTTGTAATCACACATCATTGATTTAACCTTGATTACACAAGGTTATTCTGCCCTTAAAGCCTCAATTGGGCTAAGCGAAGCGGCATAGTATGCCGGAAAAACAGCTGACACGATTCCCGATATCACAAGCAATGAAATCGAAACGATCACAACTGGTAGGTCTAGTACCGGTTTATCAAAAATTTCGTTGTCAACCATTGACGATGAGAAGTAACCAATCAGTTTAAGAAAACCCATCCCCAGGAGCATACCCCATAAGCCAAAAAAAATAGTCAGAACTACCGATTCCTTAAAAAACATAAAAATGATACTGCTTCTTTTTGCACCAACTGCTTTTCTTAGTCCGATTTCCTTGGTGCGCTCCTTGGCAGATATGAACATCATATTAGCCACACCGATTACACCACTAATAAGCGTACTGATAGCTATAAAAAGAAGAAATTTCTTCAAAACAGAAAAAAATCCATTGACCGCCTTAGTCTGCTCAATCAAATTATTGAATATCAATGCCTTACCATCCTCATTATCAAAATTATGCCGATATGCCATAATAGAACGTATCCATCTCTCCACTTCGCCTGAACTATTTGAATCACTATGACATAAAACGATGGTGCCTATATTTTTTGTAGAGCTATATTGACTTTGAAAACTTGAAAAAGGAACATAAATCAGATTTGATTCAAAAGCAGAAAGCAAACTGTTTCTGATTAAACCCACTATTTTGTAGTTTTCGTTATCAATTTCAATGTAGCTACCAATAGCACTTTTTCCTTGGTTGAAAAGAATTTCCGATACGCCCGAACCAATCAAAGCCACTTTTCTTCTTTCCATCAAATCCGTCCTATTAATTAATCTTCCATCAGAAAGATGAACAGATCTGATGTTGAAATAGGCATCTGAAACTCCTTTAATCGTAAATGAGCCACTATTAACACCCTTTCTTGCAATCCCTAAGCGACTTACCTCCGGGGAAATATGACTAATAGACGGTATGACCTTACCAAGAAAAAGCAGATCCTCATCTTCAAAAAACACCTTTCTCCCAATTGTAACACCAGTCCGTGAACTGAATGTAGTCCCAGAGGTTATATACATTGTATTTTTAGCAAAACCCTCAAAAAGCTTTTTAACACCTTCTTCAAACCCCTTTCCCACACCAAGTAAAAGGGTGAGTATCAGTATACCCCAGGAAATCCCCACGCCACATAAAATACTCCGTAGCTTGTTTTCAAGCAGGTTCTCAAGCATCCCAACTACAACTCAAGTGAAACATATATTTCCAACCAGGCAGCCACCAATATAATAACCTGGCCAAGAATGAAATAAATCAAAAGCCCTTTCAACTCTCTGACTTCTGGAAAAACTTCTCTTTTAATATATCGAAAAATGAACCTCGCGATAGTTAATCCAATACCACTACACATCCAGATCCCCAATAATTCGATACTGTGTGGTAAGGTAAATTTCGCCAGTTGCTCAATTGTCAGCCCTCCACTTGTATAAATAGAAGCCAGAATATCCGCAGTAATATAACCATTCATGATTAGATTCAGTATGGTTCCGATACCCAATAAAACCCCACCCAAAACATTGTAAATGCCCACCGTTGCATTATTTTTCCAAATCGACAAAAAAGCCCCATACTGGTCACCTTTGGAAAGATAATGGCTCGTTTTTTCAAAAGGTTCTATACTGGTTTGCGCTTTGCTCATGTTCTTTGTTTCGATTGCAAGCTCTGTTGTAAACACAACCCTTAAACAGAAAGGAAGTAACCACATCAACGCTGACAATGATACCAATTTCCAGTAGCTCCTTTTCATAATAATTGTAACTGTTTACCTATTAATCTGGTATCACTGACAATTTCATTGACTGCAAGAGATGGAACCTTTACTGGCATATTCATAATTTCGTGATGTAAGGCCTTAGCTTTTGTATACTGTCCCGAGTCCATGTACACTTTTAGCAACAAATGTTTACAATAGAATTTGGACGGTATCAGGTTGCACGAGTATAACAAGTTCTCCTCCGCCTCTCCATATTTCTTCATTCTATAGTAGTTCTCACCCAACATGGTATACGCATTGTAAGATCCAGTGATATCCTTTGCCTGGCTCAGCAACTGATTGCTGTAAACGTACTCCTTCTGCTGGGCCAGAATGTAAGCATACTTAAAAAGATAATCCCCATCGTGCCTAAATACAGGATAAACACTTTCATATTTAGCAATTGCTTCCTTTGGCCTGTATTGAGACACAAGTATGGCGCCCTCCCTTAAAACAACCAATGCCCGGTAGTTCTTATACTGATAATATCCCAGCCAGACAGCAAAGCCTAGTAATCCAATAGCAAATAGTTTCGTAACCCAAGAACCCAGAATAATTGTACCAGATTTTACCTCATTTGAACCAATTGAATTATAATAGCCCAAAAGAAAAAACAAATTCATCTGTATTGGGAAAACACTCAGAGGATATGTGGTTAACGACAAAATACCCATGATTAATAAAGAGGCCAATGTAGCCTGGCGCAATCCCTCCTCTTCTTTACTCACAACAACGGTACGAATTCGTTTCACACTGAGCCAAAGGAAACACACAAATAACCCACATCCGATCACACCTGTCTCCGCTGTTAGTTCGAGGATATCGTTGTAAGCGGTTCCGACATAATCTGCCAGGAGCCTTTCCCGGGGTGTCCCATCTCCTGAACTGAAATAATTACATAAAGTCTATTAAATAAATACACATATATTTTGTATGTTTGGATTGAATCAAACTGATAAGATCATGTCCAGACCTGTATTAAAAGTGGGGAATTATAAGCCCGAGGAAATTAAGGCTCTTTTTCGAGATGATGAAAGGTATACGATCGGAATTCGATTGTATGCTGTATATCAAGTTTCGTTGGGTCAACCCAGCAGAAAGCTGGAAGATTTATACAATACCAGCTTCAAGCAAATAACCAACTGGGTCCATCGGTTTGAAAAAGAGGGCATAGAGGGCTTACGAGATAAAGAAGGTCGTGGGCGCACTGCTCGCCTTAGTGAAGTTCAAAGAAATCGGATCGGTATTTTATTATCAGAAGAATCACCGACGAATCATGGTTATAACAGTGCCAGCTGGACGGGCCCTATGCTAATAGAGTGGATTGCGAAAAATTATCAAATAACTTATAAGAAAGCCCAGATCTACAACATCATTAAAGCTTTGGGATTCACTTATCAGAAAGGCAGGGGCATATTTCCTGAAACAGATGCAGTAAAGCAGGATCAATTTAAAGAGGCTTTAAAAAAAACTTCTGGAAAACCCTGAGAGCACATTGCTTTATGAGGACGAATGCTCATTGTCCAACACAGCTACAGTGAGTTATTGCTGGTCAAAAAAAGGCACTCAACCACAAGTAGTTTGTAAGCAACGTAACCGGGAAAGGCAAACGGTCTTTGGTAGCTACAATTATGGCACAGGCCAAATTACAGTAAGTTTTGCAGATAGGGGCAATAGCTATAGTTTCAAGAAGCACTTGAAAAAGGTGTTGCGAACCTACAAGACAGCGCCTAAGATTATTATGGTCTTGGATAATGTTGCATACCATCATGCAAAAAGGATAAATGCCTGGCTGGAAAAGAACCCAAAGCTCGAACTGTTCTTTTTACCTCCATATAGTCCAGACTTAAATGCGGTAGAAAGAGCCTGGTGGTATATGAGAAAAAAGATAACTCACAATAGGTTTATCAAAACACTAAAAGACAGAAAAATAGCTTTCTGGAAAATGTTTTCCCATTTTCTGAAACCCAACTCGGAACTTAAAAAGGTTTGTGAAATAAATTATTAGACTTAATGTAACCTGATAAGCCGTATAAGCCTTCGGGAAATTGCCATAACCCACACCTGTCCAAAAGTTGTCTTTGATAAGAGCCACAGTGTTTTTCCATATCAGCAACCTTCCCTGGGCGGAATCAAGTTTTACCAGATACATCCAGTGTAACAATTTGCCAAGCACAATGGGGGAAACAATCATCACTATAGTTAGTAGACGTTTACTTTTTAGATAGTTTCTGACTTGACGATACCAATGATATTTCTGCTCCAGCATAAATAGCATTCCAATCGTTGTCGCCACCATTGCGCTCCTGGATTGCGTCTGTGGTAAAATGGCTACGGAAAGTATCAGTACTGTTAATCCCAGCTAACCCAGTATCCTGTTTTCTCTCTCAGTTTTCAGGTTCGCATAAAAGGCAAAAGGAATACAAGTTGCTATATAACTGGCAAAAGGTGCTGGATTACCCATTGAGCCAGTAATCAAAAAAAAACGACTTGAACTTCCTAATAGACCCAGAAGTTGAGCCGAGCCAAATATAAGCTGAAACAAAATGGGTACAAGAATAAGAGCTAGAAAATTCCGAGCCTTAAATTCTTTCAACAAGCTGAAACCCCAATAAATTAATATTAAGATTAATAGAGTTCGATACTTTTCGCTAAAATCCCGCTTTTCTATCAACCCTATTTTTCCCAATGATAATAAAAAAAAATATATAATTACCGAGCTATGTTCGATCACTACTTTGTTACCACCATTAAAAAACAGATGGTAACAAAGTACTAAATACAATACAGCTAAAAAACATGTTTGCGTTAATTCCACAAATAGTGTATCCTTAAAACCAATTCCTTTAGAGCTTGTTTGGGAATTTCATTTGGCATAACCTGTTTTCAACCAAACTTTACGAGCAAAGGAAGTTTCGATGAGTTTTCAACCAAATTATATACTGCGTCTGTCAAAATCCAGACCAATTCATAAGAGTGTCACCAACTCTTCTTTTCTGAATTTTAAGAGTAAATGACTAAAAATGAACTATTTGAAAACCCAAACAAGCTCTTAGTCAATGTAATGATACAGCAAACATCTACCCAGCAAACATTACTCCTACAGCAGCGAAACCAAGTCCAACCGGAGTTAAAACACCAGTAGCTCCACTCGCACCGAACGCAAACGCACTTGCCGTTCCAATAGCAGCAGATGCTCCCACCGCAACACCTATTCCAGCTGGATCTTCTGTTTGAGTAGCAGCCCAGCCAGCAAGGTATGCAACTTGTTGAACAGTAGTGTCTTTCGAAGATACAATCTTATTACTTACTGATAATGAAGTAATAATCGAAAGAACCGCTAACATAATAGAAATTTTCTCCTTTTTCATTTTTTATACTTTTAAGTTTTAATAATTAAAGTGCAAAAATTCCCGTTGCAATAGCAGCACCTGGAGACGCAATAATCAATGCGCCGGATGCAGCGGTACCAATCGCAATACTTCCCGCAACTCCTGTCGCAGCAGTTAGCATAGCTGCGGCGGCACCCCAACCCGCCTGTGCTCCCCCCTCCGTTTGAGTTGCCATGTATCCAGAGATGGATGCACCTTGAGAAGTTCGTACGTTCGCATTCACATCAACCTGCATACCAGCAAGAGAAATGGAAGCGGTAAAAATCGCTCCAAAAATCGACAATTTACTTTTTTTCATTTTTAAGGAATTAAAAGATTAAACAAAAATACAACTTACAAAAGTTTACATCAATCCAAAATTTGAATAGGTAGATCACATAACTCAAATTGACAAGTAAATAGAAAGCTTCTTATATCGTACTTTCTTAAAAACAATAATAACAACATTTAACCAAAACGAATACGAAAAAACAAATATAACCTCAACCCCAATGATTATTATGTGTGCATATGAATCTCCAACTATCGATGCCAATTTATCCCCAAACCAAATAATAAATCCAGCCAAAAACCAAAGAATAAAATAAGAAAAATTAAACGAATTCTTGTTCTTTATGTCACTCACTGACTTCGCTTGAACGGTTAGGTAACCATTAAGCCAGGCCGAAGACAGCAACATTAAAAATGAACCAATACCCATATTAAAAAGAGCTACCTCGACTAATTTAAAAAATAGAATTGGTCTGGTTATAAAAAAAAGAGAAGGTATGAGGTATAGAATAAATGATAAGGCCAATACTTTTTTATAAACAGAAGCCAAGAATTTTCTTAAATCAACTGATAGATTATCCATTCCTACATGGAACGAACTCATAAAAGCGAAAAAGTTTGCATAGAAGGTTTGGTTAATACTGCCAACCACAAACTGGAATGACACTCCGTTGTACATCAGATTACCCAATTCCGATTTGAAGTATAAATAAACAATACCAAAAAATATAAATATAGTAACGGACAATATAGCCGACAACATAAATGCTCCCTTAATAGCATTATTTCTCCATAAAAAATTATTTACAAAGCGAGAATACGAAACATCAATATAATTATTCATAACATATTTTAAATAATATCAGATACAAGACAAATTAAGTGTCATTTTCTTATACCTCAATTTTATAAATTTCCGTGATACAGTCGAAATAAAAACAGGATAAAAAACCAATGGGATCAGCTCCGACACGACAATCAGACTTCTGCCGACATACGATCCAAACTCAGCGACAAGAAAACCGTCAAGCCATATTAAACCAGCTGCCATTGGGAATAAAATAAAGGTTATTAGAGAAAAGTAACTTTTATTGTTCCGCCGTTCCATGGATCTGTAATGAGTTGTTATAAGACTATCGGACTTTACGGACATAAATAGCATAAGAAAACTACATATACCCATATTAAACAATGCCAGTTCTATAAAAATAACGAATATGTTATACCTATCAAGAAACAGAAAAGCGGGAAGTATATAAATGACTACCTGAAATACCAGCAATTTCTCAAATATGGTTTTCAACAATTTATTCAAATCGACGTTTCGAATATCCATCGCAACGTAAACGGAGGAATAATAAGCAAAATAATTACTATAAAACTGTGAAACACCTCCGAATAGCAGTTGCAATGACATTGTAAAATTTATTATATTTTCGTCTTTCGCATCTAAATAATAGAATAAAAAAGCAAATACTGCATACATCGAAAATGACATTACCAAGGAAAAAATCAATGTACTTTTAACTATATTATTCCTCCACAGAAATTTGTTTATAAAATCAGAATATGAAATTATCATCTCGAAATATTTTAGTACTAAGCTATATATAACACCTTCGCTATTTGTCTTTGGATAAAATAGAAAATTATACCGTTAAGTAAAAGAACCAGAATACCAAAAACAAGGAAGTTGTTTTTCATTAATTCAGGAAATTGAACAATGGCCTCAAACACCTGCATTTTTATAAAGTACCTCACAAAAACCAATACGACTATCCCAATGAAAATGACTAGAAAACGAAACAATCCATGAATGAGAAGCAACCTGCTTATGATAATTTTCAGGTTCGTATTGATCACGAGCATCAGCAAAAAATAGATAACCAAACTTACACTCTGCATCGGAAAAGGCCAGTTTAAAAACACCAGCCACCCCAAGCCAAATAGTGAAACGAACATCATGGCATTGGCCTGTCCAAAAAAGTAATCAAACATGATTAGTCTGGCCAGATTACTTTTCCTTACCATCAGAAACAAATAAGGGCGAACAGGTGCCTCCAGTTTTGCCGCCGCCAACGGTCTTAATGTCATATCTAAAAGCAATAAAACGTTTAGCACCAAAGTCAGCACCGTAAATGAGGTAACCTCCGGAAAGGCGCTTTTATCGAATGTTTCCAGAAAGTAGCCCGCCACAAACAATACGGCAATAGCCATAAGCATGGTGAACCCCATTAAAGTTTTTTCCAGAACACCCATCAAAAACATAGGCGAGCGGCAAGCGGCAAGCCATTGATGAAACAGATACTGCCTCGTTGTCATTTTTGTATCTTTTCGGTCTTTACCTTTATTCTATCTTTCAGGTTTAACCCTCTGGTTACTTCCACAATCAATCCATCCGACAGGCCAAGCTCAATAGGCTTCTTCTTTACATTCTCCCCCACAAGAAGCTCCACAGACACAGAATCACCATCAAATATTAAGTCCTTTTCTTCTACACTTAAAGCCTTCGTCCTCTTTGCCGTTACGATTTGGGCAGTAGCACTGGATCCGGCCCGTATTATATAGCCGTCCAAAGTGGCAGTGGGAAGCATGGCGTGAATCTCAAATCTTGTGATGCCATCTACAATTTGTCCTAAGGGAGCAATATATTCTAAACTTCCTTTTAACTTATGCCTGCCCGATGTGCCAATTTCCAATAAAGTTGGCATTCCCAAATGCGGTTCATTTACATCATCCTCAGAAACAGACCCTACAAATCGTAGTTTTCCTGTATCGGCTATTTTCGCAATGATTGTACCTTCATTAAAACTGTTTTTCCCCAGCACATTCCCTCCTGCCTCAACCGGTAACTCCAGAACCGTTCCTGCTGCGGTAGAGGCAATGATGTTTGAGATTTGACCAGTTTCCATTTCTCCTTCATACAATTTCAACTCTGCCCGAATTGATTCCACTTCCGCTTTTGAGATAAAGTAGGCCGTCTCGTACTGCTCATATTCCATTTTTGATATGACCTTATTTTCGAACAATCTTTTATTTCGCACAAATTGCCTTTGGTCATTCTCATATTTTACAGTAACTGTACTAAGATTCCTAAGTAGTCGTTCCCTCTCAATAGGGTCTGAGACAAATTTTACTTTCGCCAGAAATTGGCCATTCTTTACAACATCACCCGGTTTTACAAATAGCTGCTCAACTACCCCGGATATATTCGAATTTACCTTCACCAAGCGTAAAGGTTGAATTACTCCTGACACTACCACTTTCTTTTCAATAGTTCGATATTTTGGTAAGACCGTTGCAACTTCAATTTTGCTATCACTATTGATGTCATATGCCAACGCAAAAACCAGTAAACCAGTAACCGTAAGTAGAATTAATGCTTTCAGCCAGTTTTTCATATTTAAAAACATGCCGTTAACCAGCGGGTAGGCTTTTCCGGCGACCAGGAAAAATTCGTTCCCAATAATAAACAATTAAAAAAACCAAAAGACCAATAAACAGTGATATCCCGAGCTCCTTCCATCCAATACCACTCTTACGCTCTATTGGCGGGATATATTTATAGTCATGCTCAACTGTTATTTCTTTGATAATACCCTGAAAATCCTTTTGCAAAACACTGTTATCATTTCGTTTGGTGTACCCAGAAATCAAAATAATACCCTGCCTTACAGGAACATACTTTTGAATAATGCGAATATCTCCTTTGTCAACTACATTGGCTTCAATGGTACATCTTACTTCATAGTTAATCGAGTCTATATCTTTGGAAACAATTTTATATGACTTGAATCTCTTGAAAATACCATTCAGTTCTTTCAGGGAATCTATTGCCAGCATTTGAGCAGATTGCATTGACTGCACCCCTTGTACCAAATCAGTGAACTTTACCTGGGATAAATCATGCTCTGATGGTAAAAACTGGATAATACCATATGGATAGTCAAAAAAATCTTTGTTTGATTTCTTGTAGAAACCTGCTTCAAAGCTTACACCCATTTTATCCATCCCTTTTTCTTTCACATAGCGAACCATTCGGGGGTGAGGTATGGTATCCCATTGATCGTCAAAGGCAACTGTAAAATGCTTCATTTCATTCGGAACAACCACCTGGGCTATTGCCTGAAATGAACCAATGAAAAATATTAACAGGACTTCAAATAACCTTCTATTCATGGGTTTGCAATTCTTCTTCCGGATAAAAAATAGTCATTTAATTTTTCAAGAATGTTATCACTGGCCTGAATATCATGTCTAATCATCCCCTTCTCCAATAAAACCGCCCGGTCACAAATCGGAGCAAGTTGGCTAATGTCGTGGCTAGATACGATCACCGTACACGGATAGTTCTTATTCACGTCCGCCAATATCTCCTGCAACAGTACCTGAGAAGTAGGATCGAGAAAGTTAAACGGCTCATCAAGCAATAATACTTCCGGTCTGGATATCAGTGCCGCTATTATACCTACTTTTTGAATATTCCCTGCCGAAAAATCACGGATGTATTTTTTCTTCTTTCCAAGAATCTCATCATTGAAAAATATGCCGTATTTCACAAGCAAATCTGTAACCTCCGACTCTGTCCGTTCCGACAAGGCCCCTACAAAGTAAAAGTATTCTTCGGGAGTCAGAAAATTGAGCATGGAATCGCTTCCTAAAAATGCACTCGTTTTTTTCCGCCAGTCCTCACAATTTGCTACCGGCCATTCCCCTATTCTGATAACACCCCGATCCAGTTGGATCAAATCCAGAATTGCCCTTAGTAATGTGGTTTTCCCGGCACCATTATTACCTACGATTCCTGTTATTTTCCCACTTTCCAATACCAGTTCAGGAATATTTAACACTTCCTGCTTGTCATACGATTTACTTATACCTTCTACTGAAACCTTCATATATCATGTTATTAGCCCTACATGTAAGAGCTAAATATAACTAAATAACTGAGTAAGAATAAAATACAATAACATGGGACAGGCTACACTGGCAATTGATTTGAATACACTCAATTTATGTAGAAAGTATACCGAATAAACAATCCACAGATAGTACAATATGAAACCAATATTGATGACAACCAAAGCATTCTTAAATAACATATTTTGCTGTACTTGTTCAATCGGCAATCCTTTGGGTATACCAGCCATGTACACAAATAATACAACAACATACGTGATGGCTATTGCTCCAAATCCGTAACCTGAGAAAAACAAAAAGCTCTTAAAATCTGATGTGCCATCAAAAAGTAACGCAGTCCAATGAGAGACCAGAGAGAGAATTACCCAAACAATTATAGCAGAAAGCACAAATACCAAAAAAAATACAACATTGAATACAACAAGTGCTTTCTGTTCCAGTCCAAACGATTTTAAATTCATCATTGAAATGAAAAATCTTGCTTGCAATAAGGCATACAACACCACTACAAAAGACGGCAAGAACCAATCTTGCCTTTTTGCTTCAATGTCCCTATTCTCCTTCTCAATCTGCATATTCTATTCATTGTGTGATAAAATAATGTGCGACAAAACTACGCAGCATTTTAAGCCTAAACTGCTACCCTAAGTTAGCAATTTATAAGATAAATCAAATAGTTTGTTGTACTTTTAGATTTAATTAGGGAGGATAAAACTGCGTGTGCATATCCCTTAGAAGAGGACCATTCTTTCGGGCATACCTGCCTAAGCCATCCCGTCCAGAGATGATAAGCTTTTCAGCAATGCGGGCGCGATACGTTTTAAGGCTTGCAGTAGTGATGTGAAGCCTATCGGCAATGTCATCAGTTGGAATGTCAACTGCTATCAGCAGCAGCACTTCCCATTCCCGGGGAGTAAGTGTATTAAGGCTTTTGTTTGAGGTTTCTAAATGTGTATTGGTCGTGTGCATATGTATAAAAAATGAGATGAGCAATTCATTCATTTTTCACAACGTTATCTGTTTTTCATTTGAGCGTCATTAGCAAAACAGTCACGCAATTACAAAAATTTATATCATATACGCAAACGAACTAATTCTACACAATGAGGTTCTCCACACAAAAAAGCCCTCACTTTTCCGCAAGGGCTCATTCTCATATTTTTCTAATTTTAAAACCTCAGCTTCCGCAGGCCTCGCAACTTTCGGGATCATCCAGCGAACACTGCATGTCGGCTTTATTGTCGCGGGGTACAACAGGCTTGGTGTGTTCCTCTGCATATTGAACGTAGTTGAGCTCCTTTTCTGCCACCACCGCTGTGGCTGGCTCCAGTTGCGCCTCCGCTTGTTTGCTGAGCGTGAACTGTACAGGATCCGAGGCTGCACGGGTACGCAGGTAGTACATGCCGGTTTTCAATCCCTGCTTCCAGGCATAGAAATGCATGGAGGTAAGCTTGCCAAAATTGGCTTCTTCCATAAAAATATTCAGCGACTGCGACTGACATATAAATGCGCCACGATCGGCAGACATATCCAGTAAGCTGCGTTGCTTAATTTCCCATGCTGTTTTGTAAAGGTCTTTGATATGCTGCGGAATGTTCGGAATTGGCTGGATAGATCCGCTCGCACGTACCAGATTGTTTTTCATCTCCTCATTCCAAAGACCCAGTTTCACCAGGTCTTTGAGCAGATATTTGTTCACAACAACGAACTCACCCGAAAGCACACGCCTTACATATATATTGGAAGTGAATGGTTCGAAGCATTCGTTATTACCCAGTATCTGGCTTGTAGAAGCGGTTGGCATCGGAGCCAGCAACAATGAGTTGCGAACGCCGTTTTGTACCACTTCTTTCCTTAACTTTTCCCAGTTCCAGCGGTTGCTGCCCGGTGTCACACCCCACATGTCAAACTGGAATATTCCCTGTGAAATTGGGCTTCCGGCCCAGGTTTCGTAAGCGCCGTCTTTGATCGCCAGCTCCATGGACGCTTCCATTGCACCAAAGTAAATGGTCTCAAACACATCCTTGTTCAATTGACGTGCTTCGTCCGAATCGAATGGCATGCGCAGCAAACAGAATGCATCAGCCAAACCCTGCACGCCAATACCAATCGGCCGGTGACGTTTGTTGCTGCGTTCGGCTTCCGGAATCGGGTAATAATTGAGGTCAATGATCTTGTTCAGGTTGCGGGTGATCACCTTGGTGATCTCATACAATTTTTGATGATCAAAACGATAGAATCCGTCGGCTCCCTGTTCTACAAATTTTGGCAGTGCAATGGAAGCCAGGTTACATACCGCCACTTCGTCGGGCGCTGTATATTCAATGATTTCGGTACAAAGGTTCGATGACTTGATTGTACCCAGGTTTTTCTGATTGGATTTGCTGTTTGCATGATCCTTGTACAACATGTAAGGCGTACCGGTTTCGATCTGCGATTCCATGATGGCAAACCAAAGATCCTGCGCTTTGATGGTTTTACGGGCTTTCCCATCCATTTCGTACTGCTCGTACAGTTTTTCGAATTCGGCACTATGGGTATCTGACAAGCCCGGGCATTCGTGCGGATCGAAGAGTGACCAGGTGTCATTGGCCTCCACACGTTTCATGAACAGATCGGGAATCCACAACGCGTAAAACAGATCACGTGCACGCTGCTCCTCTTTTCCGTGATTCTTTTTCAAATCGAGGAAATCGAAAATATCCGCATGCCAGGGTTCCATGTAAATGGCAAAAGAGCCTTTCCGCTTGCCCCCACCCTGATCCACGTAACGGGCTGTATCATTAAAGACGCGAAGCATCGGAACAATTCCGTTGGACTGACCATTGGTACCTTTAATATAAGAGCCCGTAGCCCGAATATCATGAATACTCAAACCGATACCTCCGGCTGACTGTGATATTAATGCGCAATTTTTTAATGTATCATAAATACCATTGATACTATCTTCCTTCATGGTCAGCAAGAAGCATGACGACATCTGAGGTTTTGGTGTACCCGCGTTAAACAAAGTTGGTGTGGCGTGGGTAAACCATTTTTCAGAAAGCAAATGGTAGGTTTCAATCGCAGCATTAATATCCTCCTGATGAATACCTATCGCCACACGCATCAGCATGTGCTGCGGACGCTCCACGATTTTCCCCTCCACCTTCAACAAATACGACTTCTCCAGCGTTTTGTAACCGAAGTAGTCATAACCGTAGTCGCGGTCGTAGATAATTGTTGAATCCAGTAGTGATGCATTCTGACGGATGACCTCATATACATCCTTGGCAATCAATGAGGCATTTTCGTCAGTTTTGGAATCTACGTAGGTATAAAGACGTTTCATTGTAGCCGAAAATGACTTCAATGTATTCTTATGGAGATTAGAAATGGCGATCCGAGCCGCAAGAATAGCATAGTCCGGATGTTTGGTCGTCATAGATGCCGCAGTTTCGGCAGCCAGATTATCCAATTCCGCAGTAGTGACACCATCGTAAATGCCGGATACTACTTTTTTTGCTACTTCTACAGGCTGAATGTAATTGGTATCAAGGCCATAACTTAATTTCTCGATACGGGCCGTCACCTTGTCGAATTTTACGGATTCGCGGCGACCGTCACGCTTTATTACATACATAGACATAGTATTATTACAGGTAGATAGTGATGTTAATAAATTACAAAATCAGGATTGGTAAAAACTCAGGATTTCAATCGGAGTAGACTTGAAAAATCTTTTGAAATAACTTAAAATAAATCAAATTAGCAACCTTAATTTTAACCTGTACAGGGGCATTATCAGGATAGTGCAAATTATCAAATTGTTAAGATTCTTATAACAAGCGCTTTATACAGATTCAGTCTTCACAGATTTATGCCGTTATTTTTCAAAAAAATATTTTGACTCACAAAAAATTTGAAAAAATAAAATTTTGTAAACTTTTTTAAAAAGCAAAACTGGTTTCGAACTGATTTCCAACGATTTGATTATAGAAATTTGCAAACTTTCAAAAACCGCATACGAACAAATAAATTCTAAAATCCAAGTTTCCATCATGTCCCAGACAGAATAACGCACAACTCTTCCTCCCCAAATATCAAAATCCCAACCAGTTAAAACATCAGTCATTATGATTTTACCCGAAAACATGACGTCCAGAAGAGCATTCCTAAAGACCACCGCAGGAACTGTGGCCGGGATAGCCGTGAGCCCATTGCTCTTAGGAGCCGAAGTGATTGTAGATCACAAGCCATCTTCCATTTCATTAGGGGTTTTTGCATCGTATGAGCATGCTGTATACCTGAAGAATCTGGGCTGCGGATACATTGAAGAGTCGGTGGGTGGTTTTCTTATTCCCAAAGAAGGACAACCTCAATTTGACCAAAACCTGCAGGCACTTCACACGCTCAAATTCCCGATCCGATCGTATGTAATCCTGCTGCCCGGTGACCTGAAAACAGTTGGCCCCGACGCTAACCATCAGGGTGTGCTGGAACGCACCGAGCTAGCGCTTAAACGAGCCAAGGCATGCGGCTCCAAATATATTGTATTCGGCAGTGGCGGAGCACGTCATATTCCCGACGGCTTTGACCGCGAAAAAGCAAAAGCACAACACATTGCCGTAACGAAAGGAATGGCCCCGCTGGCCGAAAAGTATGGTGTCACCATTGCAGTAGAACCACTCAACCGCGGAGAAACCAATTTCATCAATAGCCTCGCGGAAGGTGTGGAAATTGTGGAAGCTATAAAAAGCCCGGGTGTAAAACTGCTTTGCGACATATATCATATGCTAAAGGAGGACGAATCATCCGACGAGATCCTGAAATACGGGAAGCATATTGTACATTGCCACATAGCCGAAAGAGAAAAAAGAACCCCGCCCGGTGTAAAAGGAGATGATTTCAGACCTTACCTGAGTGCCTTGAAAAAGATAGGATACAAAGGAGGCTTATCTATTGAGTGCTTTGAATACACGGATTTCGACCGGGAGATCAAAACGGGTATTGAGGTGCTTCGGAAGCAGATTAGTGAGGCTTAGAAGTGATTTTGAGATTTCACGCTTCTTATTCGTCTGTTGTTTTAAGGGGTTTAAGACAGGATTTCAGGATTAACAGGATCCTGCCTGATCCACTTTCCTTCACCAACTTTTACCTGGAGACAAAATGAGGCTTAGCAGTGATTTTGAGATTTCACGCTTCTCATTCGCCTGTTGTTTTAAGGGGTTAAGACAGGACTTCAGGATTAACAGGATCTTGACTGATCCACTTTCCTTCAACCACTTTTACCTGGAGGCAAAATGATATACTTTAGGCTTGCACAACTTAACCAGTGATAATATTACTAATATATTACTAAAGTTCTTGTGTAAATAACTTGAAATTATTACTTTTGCAATCCTTTTTGAGAATTGTATCGAACACATAATACCATATACCAATGAAAAAAGATATTCATCCCAACTATAGAGACGTTGTTTTCTGGGACTTATCAAGCGATTTTAAATTCATTACCCGCTCTACGATAGAAACCAGCGAAAATATCACCTGGGAAGATGGCAAATCTTATCCGGTATATAAAGTCGAAGTTTCATCAAAATCACACCCATTCTACACAGGTAAAAACGTACTTGTGGACACAGCTGGTCGTGTGGATAAATTCAGAAAACGTTACGGAACCAAAGAAGCGTAATCGTTCACTGAACAAAAAATTTAAAGCAGTCTCTGTAAGCAAAGCTGAACAGAGACTGCTTCTTTTTTGCCCTGACAAAAAAATGACCGAACTTTGGCTATTACCATTGAAGCAAATATGCCAAGTATTATTCTCTTCGACGACCCCATAATTCGTCCACAACTTTTACCATTTACCTATACACGCCCGGTGGCAGCAATCCGATGCGGCATTCACACGATTTCTCAAAAATGGGAACAGTGGTTGCAGTTACCCGTTTCTTTTCAAACAGAGACATATCTGCAAAGCCACTTTCCTCAGATTACAACAGGCGACAATTTATATATAAACGGAGCCCTTTGCCCTGACTCTAAACTGGTGGAAGAACTACTTTCCCTACCAGTCGAATCGGCCCTTTACTCAGTCGGAAATGAAGTGCTGGCTGTAAGAACTTCTTCTCCGAGCTGGACACCAGGAATAGGTGTGGAACATCTCGCAGCAGTCACTTGCGCTGGCTCTTTTGTGTCCATCCGCAACATATGGGATATCTTCATGCATAATGGAGCCCAAATCACTTCTGATTTTGATCAATTAACAAAAGGCGTAAAATCGTCACCCATTACGGATCCATACACCCGATGCTATCAGGCCGAAAGTATTTTCATTGAACCCGGAGCCAATATCAAGGCTGCTATCCTGAATGCCGAAGGCGGACCGATTTATATTGGCAAAAATGCGATCATTCAGGAAGGTGCCACCATCCACGGGCCATTTGCTATGGGGGAAAATTCCGTAGTCGCTCAGAATGCAAAAATCAGGATGAATACGACCATAGGCCCAAGTTGCAAGATCGGAGGAGAAGTAAGTGGCTCCGTCTTGTTTGGATATAGCAACAAAGGGCATGACGGATACCTCGGCAACTCCGTACTGGGCGAATGGTGCAACCTGGGTGCAAATACGAACAACTCCAACCTGAAAAATGACCACAGCAATGTAAAGCTTCACAGCTATGCAACCAATTCCCTGAAGGACTCCGGTCTCACATTCTGCGGATTATTTATGGGCGATTATTCCAAGGCCGGGATTTCCACCATGTTCAATACCGGAACGGTTGTCGGCGTGCATGTGAATGTGTTTGGCGGCGGGTTTCAACCCAAGCATATTCCTTCGTTCTCATGGGGAGGAAAGGCGGACGGATTTACCGAATATCGGTTCGAAAAAGCCGTAGCAGTTGCGAAAGACACCGTTCATCGTCGCGGACTGAGCTTTGACCACACCGATGAAGATATTTTGTTGGAAATATTCAATCAGACAAGGGCGCACAGAGAAAGTATATAAGTTATACTTGAAAAATTCCCCGGCGATTAGAATCAGTTACGGCGTGGCAGCCGTAAATTTGTTCGTGAAACGATTTTCACATAGTCATTGATTAGCCGACGGATTTCGATGGCGGAATCAAAGAAACGGTTCAATAAAGAGAACAGCCCACGAAAAAAGAATGGCCGAGTTGAAAGAAATTATTGCCGACAAATAGGAAAATAGCTTTTTCAACAGGAGTGTTAAAATGCTGTCGGCGCAGATATGACAGCTAGAGAAAACAGACGGCCAGGTAAATTTAAGTGGCTGGGCAACAAACATCAACGGATACAGTTAACAAAATCTAAAGTGCTTTTCAAAGATATACCCGGACTTGAAAGTATAAAATCCACACTGAAAAGGTCGGTGCAGAACAGCCATCTGGCCCATGCACAACTTTTTGATGGTCCGCACGGAGGTGCCAGTCTCGCGTTGGCACTTGCCTTCTCCACTTATATCAATTGCGAGAACAGGACCGACGAGGATTCCTGCGGGATATGTGCTTCATGCTCCAAAATGCAAAAACTGGTTCATCCGGATATGCATTTTATTTTCCCCATCGCCACCTCAAAAAAAATAGATGGCAAAACCAGCGAAGCGTTTCTGAGCTACTGGAGATCATTTGTGCTGGAAAACCCCTATCGCGTATTACCCGAATGGCTGGACTTTATCAATGCTGAAAACAAGCAGGGGAATATTTCAGTAGAAGAAGCACGGGGGATTCTGGGCAAACTCTCCACCAAGGCTTACGAAGGGGAATATAAAATTCTCCTGATATGGAAGCCTGATATCATGAACGCCTCCTCTTCCAATGCATTGCTGAAGATACTGGAAGAGCCTCCCTTCAAAACAATTTTCCTACTGGTCACGGACCAATCCGATCGGTTGCTGACGACCATTGTTTCCCGAACGCAGCGTATTGCAATTCCCGCATTCTCGGATTCAGAAGTGCGGCAATTTTTGAAACGACACACCGAAAGTGATAGTCTGGCAAAACAGGTTACTTTTCTGAGTGATGGCAATTTGTCCGAAGCATTGCGACTCATTCAGGAAACTGCCGATGACCGTTCGGAATGGTTTGCAGACTGGATGCGTTCTTGTTACAAATTCGACGTGGCCCAACTGGTAAAACTCGCGGACAGCTTTGATACCATGAACAAAGAGAAGCAAAAAGGCTTACTGGAGTATGCCTTGAGGCTCTTTCGCGACATGCTCATCTGGAGCCAGGGTGCAGGCGAATTGTTGAGAGTACCCGAAGAAGAGCTTACTTTTGTACAAAACTTCTCCAAAGCGGTCAATTTTGCAGCGCTTGAAAAAATGGTTGAAGAAGTGAATACCGCCTACTACCATATCGAGAGAAATGTAAGAGCTAAAATGGTTTTCCTTGACCTGTCGCTCACCATGTCCCCCTATTTTAAACGCCGGTCATGAATCCTGTCCAAATCATCGGAGCCACGGACGTAGTTGACCTCCCCGATCTGGGCTGGTATAACGTACCCGTACGTGTGGATTCCGGAGCTACGACTTCCTCCATCCACTGCTCCTACATTCGCTTGATAAAAGAAGGTGAAAAACAGCTGCTTAGATTTAATCTGGACACAAAAAAAGGTGCACCCAAACAGTCATTCGCTGTAACGGACTTTAAAGAAAGGATCGTTCGCAACTCGTCGGGGAAGGAAGAACTAAGGTATGTGATCAAAACCCGCATCACTATTTTCGGCAAGAGTATCAGGACAGAATTTTCCCTGGCCAACCGTCGAAAAATGCGTTACCCAATACTACTTGGACGAAAATTACTAAAAGGTCGTTTTATAGTGGATGTTGCCCAAAAAGACTTATCTGCAAGCCATCGTAGCAATAAGAAAATCGACGGGAAAAAGATTAAAACCAACATCGATCCCGGCATATCAAATATTCCCATTCAGGATCAGTTATAGCTGACCGACTAATAATCATTCATTATATATGAAAATCGCCGTATTATCCACCAATCCTGACCTGTATTCAACAAGGCGGCTTGTGGAGGCCATCAAAAAACGGGGACATCAGGCGCTGGTGATAGATCATGTTAAGTGCTTCGTAATGATTGAAGGTGGAAAACCCAGTGTCATTTACAAAGGAAAGCCGCTGAAAGGCATCGATGCCGTCATTCCCCGAATTGGCACGTCCGTGACCGCCTTTGGCTGCGCTGTAGTCCGTCAACTGGAACTCATGAAAGTGTATACACCGATCAAGTCGCAAGCCATATTGCGGTCGCGGGACAAACTGCGCAGTATGCAGGTTTTGGCGAAGTCGGGCGTGGATATACCTAAAACTGTCTTTGCCAAAAATCCGGCTCAGGTCAACGAGCTGATTCACATGGTGGGCGGCCCTCCGGTTATCATCAAGCTGCTTGAAGGAACGCAGGGCGTAGGGGTGGTACTGGCCGAAACGATCAAGGCGGCCAAATCAACCATCGAAGCCTTTTATGGATTGAAAGCCAACTTTTTGATACAGGAATTTATTTCCGAGTCCAAAGGTGCCGACATCAGGGCTTTTGTAATTGGCAACAAAGTGGTGGCTGCGATGAGACGACAGGGAGCCGACGGCGACTTTCGGTCAAATCTCCACCGTGGCGGACAAGGATCACTTATTGAGCTCACACCCGAGGAAGAACGTACGGCCATTGCAGCTGCAAAAGCTTTGGGCGTAAAAATTGCTGGAGTAGACCTTTTGCAGTCGGAAAGAGGCCCGCTGGTAATGGAGGTCAATTCATCGCCCGGCCTGAGAGGTATTGAAGAAGTAAGCGGCATCGACATTGCCGCTCTGATCATCGGTTACATTGAAGATAAGATCGTGATGGATGAAGAAGACACGGTTGGCGTTTAAGACGGTGTTTATTGATGTATATTTGGAAATCGAAAAAATTTTTGAGCTAATAGCCAAATGCTAAAAGCTGACAGCCTAAAAAATCATGCATATTAAAATAGGAACACGCGGAAGCAAACTTGCCCTTTGGCAGGCATATCATGTTGAGAATTTATTGCAAAAAGGAGGAGTTACAACCGAGATTGTCATTATAGAAACAAAGGGAGATCAAATACTCGACCGGTCCCTATCCAAAATTGGTAGCAAAGGCGTTTTTACCCAGGAACTGGAAGATCAATTGCGGATCGGTGGCATCGACATTGCAGTACATAGCGCCAAAGACCTTCAGTCGGAGCTGGATGATGACTTTGAGATCATTGCTTTTACCGAACGAGAACATGCGAATGATGTCCTGGTTAGCCACAATACAGACCTTTCGCTCAAAAGCGGCGAGCCGTTTGTGGTTGGGACGTCCTCCACAAGGCGTATTGCTATCCTGAAACACTTTCACCCTCACATCAATACAGTGGACATGCGGGGCAATTTACAGACCCGATTAAGGAAATTGGAAGAAGGCCAATGCGATGCATTATTGCTGGCATATGCAGGCGTCCACCGCATGGGTTACGACGATAAAATTGCCGAACATCTGCTGCTGGATGAATTTACCCCGGCCGTGGGGCAAGGAAGTGTGGCTATTGAATGCGCCGTGTCTTTAGACTGTGACAAAAAAGAGCTTTTAAAAGAATTGCTTAACCATGCCGCAACGGAAAGCTGTCTGCTCACAGAGCGTGCTTTCCTCAAAAGGCTTCAGGGTGGATGTAGTATTCCGGTATTTGGACTGGCTACTTTAAGTGAGGGAGAGATCAGCATCTCGGGCGGGATCGTCAGCCTGAATGGTGCCGAACTCATCAGGTGTTTTGCAAAAGGCTCGGTAGCCTTCCCGAATGAATTAGGCACGTCATTAGCCGAAGAGCTTTTAAATTCCGGCGGAGAACGAGTTCTGCGAGAAATAAGGTCCTTTCAAGGCTAAGTTTATTTAAAGTAAAAGGGTCAATTTCCTCACCGGAAATTGACCCTTTTACTTTCCATTTTATCTTTTAATCTCTCTTTGGAAGTGTATCTGGCCTGGCCTGATTTACAGGTAACACAGGCTTTGCAGTAGAATCGGGCGTTACAGGTAACACCGGCTTTCCGGTGGAGTCCGGCGCACCTGGCAATTGGGTTTTCCCGGCCGAATCAGGCTTAACCCGCATCATGGGCCTTCCTGTCGAATCACTACGCATACCAGGATTTACTCTGGAAGCTGAATCCGACTTCATTTGCATTCCTGCTGGCCCGCCTTGTCTGGCGCCGCCAGTGGCAGGTGCGCCCGAGGGCCTTGCTCCCGCAGCAGGCGTAGTTACCACAGGAGCGGCTTGCGCACCCCCGCCCATGTCGCTACCACCTCCGTCACTTTTCTGGTCATCGTTGTTGATGGATTTTTTTCTGCGTGTTTTTTGCTCCACAAACGTCATTTTACCTAAACGGTAGGAAAAATTAACACGAAAACCTCTGTTGTAACGATAGTTATTATTGATCTGTGTGAATGTAGGGGTTTCCAGGGTAGTCGCCATGTTAATTCTTTCAGCAAAGAAGTTTTCCATACCCAGGCCAATGCTACCTCGTTTGTTTTTAAAATCCTTTTTCACACCCAGGTCATACATCCGGAAACCCGCCTGCGTTCCCTGAAGCTGAACTTCCTTACCTCTTACAAAACCTCCGGCCTGTATACCCCAGCCGCCTTTCAAGGTAAGTCCCGTTCTGAAACGGCCACTAACTACAATTCCATCATTGCTTGAGTTGGTATTCCGGTTAACCAGATTGGCATAGTAGGCATCGAAACCTCCGCCAACCTGCCATCTTTTGAAGAAGGTCATGTTACCGAATACGTTCACCCCATAATTTTCCTTTTGTCCAATATTCCCATATGTGGTACTGATGATCCCATCCGAGCTTGTGGTACGAATACTTTCAATTGAATTGTTGGTAAAACGTGCGAAGGTAGAGACATTCACGTAAAGTGAATTTTTAAAGAAACTTGTACCCAACTCTACCTGATCTGTGAGTTCAGGATCAAGCTCAGGATTACCGAAGCTGATGTTGGTAGGATTCGATGAATTCACGTTTGGATTCAGGAACTGAATACCCGGACGCTGAAGACGGCGGTTGTAACCCAATTTGATGGTTTGTCCTTTGCCAAATGTCTGCGACAGATTGAGGCTTGGTACCAGATTTCCGTAGGCAGGAAGATTCAGATTAGTCTTTTGCTCACCTTGTACAGCATCAATATTGGTATATTCATACCTGGACCCAACCTTCAAAGTAAACTTTGTTTTAGTAGTGTAGGTATAGGATAAATAACCCGCCGCAACATTCTGATCGTAGCTAAGATTACTATTTGGCCGGGATGCGATGAGGCCACCATACCTGATATCACTTTCCACCTGACGGAAAATTCCTTTACCTCCTACTTCGAACATTTGATTATCCTTTATTGGGGTTTGGTAGTCTACCTGAATCGTGCTTTCCTGATTGTGGCTTCTGTTATCGTTGGTTTCTGACCCAAGCTGTTCTTTAATCTGCGCAGTCGTCAGATTAAAAACATCCGCATCATAATCATTCGTCCTGTTATTACGGCTAAACTGACCAGACACGGTTAACTCCTGACCTGGTTTAGCAAGCGTTTTCATATAGTCCACATTGACGTCCCAGGTTCCGGATAAGTCTTTGGAATTTACATCTCTAAAACTATTTTTGACTGTACCATTACTTTGGGTATCGAATGTGGAAAGTTCTTGCGTGTTCCGCATGTTCCGCATACCATAGCGAACCCCGGCTGAGAGTGAAGTCTTTGAATCTATTTCATAATCCCAACCCAAATTATAGGAACCAAACGACATCCTGTTCTGAGACTCCGAGACCTGACGGATTGAAAACTTGTCGATTTTACCAACCTGAAGGTTATCCGATTTACCGGGCATGTTGTACATAAAGCGGCCAAAACCACCCAGGCTTACCCCCATTTTACCTGATCTGAAATTACCTCTGAGCCCAAGGTTAGAGCCCCTGTTGCCTACACCCGTGTCAAGATTCAGGGTTCCGCCCTGTATAGTACTTTTTTTGGTGATGATGTTGATGATACCGGCTGATCCTTCAGCGTCATATTTTGCAGATGGAGAAGTAATTACCTCCACCGATTTGATCATATCCGCCGGAATTTGTTTAAGCGCATCGGCCACACTGGTCGCTATGATGGTGGAAGGTTTGTTATTAATCAAAACCCGTACATTCGAACTTCCTCTCAACGACACATTGCCATCCAGGTCGACCGTTAGCATGGGCACTTTTCTCATGATATCCGAAGCATCACCGCCCTTACTGGTGATATCCTTTTCAGCATTATAAACAAGCCTGTCCACCTTTTCTTCGATCATCTGTGCCATACCTACCACCTCAACCTCATTCAGCTGTACCACATCCGGACTCAGAATGATCGAACCAAGGTCCAGTTCCGTTTTGCGGTCGATCTTGATATCTTTAATTGTTTTTGTTTTATATCCGATAAATGAAATCATGATATGGAAAGTACCGGAAGCCACTTTTGTGAGGCTAAATGCGCCCTTTTCATCGGTAGTAGTACCATCGATCGGATTATTTGTTTTAATATCCACCAATGCCAGAGAAGCGAACTCAACTGGCTTTTTGGTTAATGAGTCCACCAATACACCTTTAATTTTCCCTGTTCCTTTGGGAGTATCTTCGGCGGTACCCGGAATCACCGCCTGGCGCTGTCGGGCGTTGTTATCACCAAAGCCGCCTCCTGATCGGCCACCTCCACCTCCGCCGCCAAATTGGGCAAATACGGGCGTTCCCAGCGCTATAAAAAATAAAATTGAAGTAATTTTTGTAAACATGTTCATGGTTTTCGGGGGCATTAATTGGTATAATTCAAGGTCAAAATAAATAGCAATACTTCACTTATAAAATTGGAATAGACGGATTGGACTGATGTACCGATCAAAAGTTCTTTTCAACCGATGAACCACTACTACAAATAGCATTATTTCCCAAACCTGGTTTTAGTTGAAATCAATTCATGAGATTAACATTGTCCTGCACGCGTAGTTTACTGGCGGACCTTAAGGCCATAGAGCAACAGTGTCAATCAGTCGACGTTTTAGGTACATTGATCGAATGTAGTAGGCAGTTACAGTATTTACCTTTACCATTGTATCTTAGATTAAACTGTTTACACTAGAAACATCATACACATGGATACGAACACTGTAAGAAAATACCCGCCCCTGTTGCTACATCTATTGGGCTGGAGTTTTTTAGCGCTGTTTCTCATGTGGCAGCCGATCAGCTGGCAAGTACAGTTACCGGTTTCATTCTGGATCAAACAGGCGGTTTTGTTTTCGCTACTGATTTCTATATTTTACCTGAACGTATATCTCTGGTTTCCCCGTTTTTTGTCTAAAAACAGGTATATTCCTTTTATTGTCCTAAATATTGTCTCGGTCATTACCCTTGCATTTATCATTGAACAAGTGCAAACAGCCCTCAATCACCGCGCCAATATGCACGCCGCATTTGAAGTTGCAAAAGAAGCGAATGGGCCTAAAAAGAAGGACAGGGTTGACTATTGGTCTTTGCTCACAGCCCTGATGGTAATCGGCGTCAGCACCAGTGTGGCGGCGGTTCAGAATGTCCAGCGTCATAAACAGACCCGTCAAAATCTGGAACAGGAAAAAATCAATTCAGAGCTATCCTTTCTTAAGGCGCAAATTAACCCCCATTTCTTTTTCAACACCCTTAATAATATTTATGCTCTGACGGTTATTGATGTGGAAGCGGCCCAAAAAGCACTGCACAAACTTTCACGCCTCATGCGCTATGTGCTTTACGAGACACAGCATGGAACGGTATTGCTAAGTCAGGAAATCGCTTTTGCTCAGGATTATATCGAATTGATGCAGCTACGCCTGACGGATAAAGTAAAGGTTACCTTGGAACCACCCGTTCCTCTGCACGATGTATCCATTGCTCCCATGTTATTTCTGCCTTTTATCGAAAACGCATTTAAGCATGGCGTAAGTGCCGTGCAGCCAAGTAATATAGAGATCAAGATCTGGCAGGAAGAGCATAAAGTATTTGTGGATGTACGAAACACACTTTTCACCGAAAAACGAACTGTCCTGGACGAAAGTAACGGAATAGGGCTTGTGAATACACAACGCCGCCTCGATCTGCTTTATCCCGGAAAATATCATCTCGACGTAAGTGAAAAATCGGAGGAGAAGGAATTCGAGGTACGTCTTGAACTTGAAACTGCATGAAACCCATTCAATGTATAGCCGTTGATGACGAACCACTGGCCTTGGGTCTGGTTTGCGCATTTATCGAAAAAACACCATTTTTGAAACTTGTTGGACGTTTCTCCAGCGCAGTGGAAGCTTTACAGGCCATCCATCAACTGGAAATCGACCTCATTTTTTTGGATATACAAATGCCCGACCTTACCGGAATCGAATTGGCCAGGGTAATAGAATCATCGGGTACTCAAGGGCCAAGGATCATTTTCACTACTGCTTTCAACCAGTTCGCTCTTGACGGTTTCAGGGTGGATGCACTGGACTATCTGTTGAAGCCCTTCAATTATGAAGAGTTCCTTCGCGCCGCATCCAAAGGAAAGGCATATGTGGAGTTACTTCAGAAAGCGTCTGCCGTTCCTGCAACAGCCGAACCAAAAGAAGAATACCTCTTCCTGAAAGTAGAATACCAGCTTGTCCGTATTGCCTACGACGATATTTTGTATGTGGAAGGATTGAAGGATTACGTAAAGGTCATCTTGAAATCCGAAGCTAAGCCCACCTTATCGTTAACAAGTCTGAAAGCGCTGGAAGAGAAATTACCTGCATCCAAGTTTATGCGGGTGCATAGATCTTTCATTGTCAACCTGGACAAAATCGGTGCCGTAACCCGGAATACGATCCAAATTGGCAGCATCACAATTCCGGTTAGCGATCAGTACAAAGAAAGTTTCGGGCAGTTTCTAAGCAAATGGATGTGAACAGGAAATTGTGAAATGCCCATGGCTACGAATATGGCCACGGGCATTATCTATTTGAGCTCTTCCTTCAAAAAGTATCCGGTGTAGCTTCCTTTCACTTTCGACACTTTCTCTGGCGTGCCTTCTGCTATAATTTTCCCACCCAGCGCACCTCCTTCCGGCCCCACATCAATGACATGGTCGGCCACTTTAATTACATCCAGGTTGTGCTCAATAATTAACACCGTATTCCCTTTTTCGACCAGCTTGTTTAACACGTTGAGCAAGTGCCTGATATCCTGAAAGTGAAGACCCGTGGTGGGTTCATCGAGGATGTACAGTGTTTTGCCCGTATCACGCTTCGATAACTCCTCCGAAAGCTTCACCCGCTGTGCCTCACCACCCGACAATGTGGTAGCATGCTGCCCCAGCGTAATGTAGCCTAAGCCTACGTCATTCAACGTTTGTACTTTTCGTAACAAACGAGGCATGTTCTCAAAAAAGTCCAGCGCCGTTTCCACGGTCATATCCAGAATATCTGCTATGGATTTGCCTTTAAAGCGGACTTCGAGTGTTTCCCTGTTAAATCTTTTCCCTTTACAGGTTTCACAGTTTACATGCACGTCGGGCAAAAAATCCATCTCAATCTTTTTCATCCCGGCGCCTTCGCAATCTTCACAGCGCCCCCCCTTCACATTAAACGAAAACCGCCCCGGTTTGTAGCCTCTGATCTTTGCCTCCGGCAGTTCTGCGAATAGTGTCCGAATGTCTGTAAAAAGATTGGTATAAGTGGCCGGATTGGAGCGTGGAGTACGTCCAATTGGCGATTGATCCACCTCAATCACCTTATCGATATGTTCCAAACCCTCAATGGTTTTATAGGGAAGTGGCTCTTTTCTTGATTTGTAGAAATGATGATTCAATAAGGGAAACAGCGTTTCATGGATCAAAGACGATTTCCCACTTCCGCTTACTCCAGTCACACACACCATAGTCCCCAAAGGAAATGACATGGTTACGTTTTTCAGATTATGACCGGTGCAACCTTTCAACGAAATCATGTTCCCGGTTCCCTTCCGACGCTTTTTAGGAACAGCAATACTTTCTCTTCCACTAAGATATTCGGCAGTCAGGGAGCCATTTTTCAAAAACGCATCGGGCGTACCGGCTCCCACCACGTGGCCTCCATGCCGGCCAGCCCCGGGACCGATATCCAGAATGTAATCCGACGCGAGCATCATATCTTTGTCGTGCTCCACAACCAAAACGGTGTTTCCAAGATCGCGAAGACTTCGCAAGGAATTGATCAGTCTGACATTATCTCTCTGGTGCAGCCCGATGCTGGGCTCATCCATGATGTACAACACACCGGTAAGCTGGGTACCAATCTGTGTGGCCAGCCTGATACGCTGCGCCTCCCCTCCTGATAATGTACGGAGGGCACGGTTCAGTGTAAGGTAATCCAGGCCCACATCGAGCAGGAAACCAACCCGCTTTCTGATCTCTTTCAAAACTTCATGCCCTATAACTCTCTGCCGCTCTTCCAGCCGATCTTCCAGACCGACGAGCCAGTCCGACAACTCCCTGATGTCCTGATTGGACAATTCGGCAATGTCTTTTTTATCTATTTTAAAGTGTAGTGATTCTCTTCTTAGTCGTTTACCCTTGCATTCCGGGCAGGTTTGGGTCGTCATAAAATCTTTTAACCAATCCTGAATTTTATCGTTTCCACTTTCCTGCTGCCTTTTTAGAAAATTAATTATCCCATCGAACTTCGTTTCCCATTCCGTTCCCGGATACTTTTTCGACGGTATTGGTACCGCCTCCTCGCTCCCGTACAGCACCACCTTGATGGCTTCCTCCGGAAACTTGCTGATCGGTGTGGTCAGATTGACCTTGTACTTTTTCAGAATGACTTCCAGCTGTTTAAAAATCCAGGCATCGCGGTATTCACCCATCGGGGCAATACCTCCCTTGCTGATACTCAATGACCTATCCGGGATAACCGACTCCTCGGTGATTTCCTCCACCAAGCCCAATCCCTGGCATGTCGGGCACCAGCCGTAGGGCGAGTTGAACGAGAATGCATTCGGGGCAGGGTCATCGTAACTGATCCCGGATTCAGGATCCATCAGGTTTTGAGAAAAATAATGCGTTTCGCCCTTGCCATCCAGTACCATAATGGCACCCTTGCCTTGCTTCACAGCAGTAGCTACCGACTGACTCAACCGGTAACGCCCTTGCGGATCTTCACGCTCATTTTTGGGTACTACCCGATCAATCACGATTTCGATGTCATGAACCTTGTAGCGGTCCAGTTGCATTTTTGGCGTAATATCCTGCACCTCACCATCAATTCGCACCTTGGTGTAACCCAGGCGGGCGATCTGCACAAAGAGTTCACGGTAATGCCCCTTTCGTCCTTTGACAGCTGGTGCCAAAATCATGGTTTTTTGGCCTAAAAACTGTGTTAAAATCTGGCTCACGATCTGATCCTGCGACTGCTTCACCATTTTGCGACCCGTCACATATGAATACGCTTCCCCAGCCCTTGCATACAAGAGGCGCAAAAAATCATAAATTTCAGTTACCGTGCCCACAGTAGAGCGCGGATTACGCGAGGTAGTCTTTTGTTCTATGCTGATCACCGGTGAAAGCCCGCTGATCTTGTCGACATCCGGCCGCTCCATTTCGCCAATAAATCCCCTGGCATAGGCTGAAAAGCTCTCCATATAACGCCGCTGACCTTCCGCGTAAATGGTGTCAAAGGCGAGCGAAGATTTGCCACTACCGCTGATGCCCGTTACGACCACCAATTTGTTTCTGGGAATCGCAACGTCAATATTTTTCAAATTGTGTTCCCGAGCACCCTGAACCTCGATAAGGTCCTGCTCCAAAACTTCCAAACCGTTTAAGTCCTGCAAAATATAAATGTGTTTATCGTCAGACGAAATCAGGCCACCCGGTTTAAATCCGTCAGCTTGACTTTTATAGGTTAACCACAAAAATAAGGGTTGAGTTGCAAATATTGTGCAGTAATAACATCCGCTGCCAAGATCAGAGAAAAAGATTATTTGAGCGTTCGTATCCGCTTTACACGTTTCCTCGGATGGCCTGGCAAAGGATTTCAATTAAAATAACACGTGGTCAGGATTAATTGCGAGCCACCCGAATTATTGCAAATACTTTCTTTTATTTTTGACAAAATAATGAAGTAACCATGACCATCAAAAACGAAACAGAATACGAAAAGGCTTCCGAAAGAGCGGATGAAATTTTTGGCGCCAGGAAAGGCAGCCCGGAAGAAAAAGAGCTTCAGGAATTACTGAAAGCCATTAAAGCGTACGAGGATGACTTTGTGCGGATGCTGAAAGAGAATGAATAGGAAGGTTTATCACGACATAATTAGGTGAATGGATTGACAATCGTCAGGCTTCCTTCTACTAACATCCCTTCTTGCATATCTTCTGAGAACAAAATAGAACAATTTGATTCTGATGCAGATGCAACAATAATGGAGTCAAATAATTGAAAGTCATATCGAATTATTAATTCTACCGCATGATTCATTGTGTTACCATCTATGCTCACAAAGCTACAATCAAGCATGAGATTTTTCCAAATTCCCAAGACATCATGCTTTAAGTAACCAAATTTTCGTTTGCAAACATTTCCAACCTCCACCAGTACCTGGGAATTGATATATGGGGAATCAGCAATGATTTTTTCGGCCTGCTCCTTTTTAAAACTTTCCTTATCGAATAAATAAAGGATAATATTTGAATCAACGAATGAATTAATCGAAGTCATTTGCCTCATCACGGTTGAAGGTAAAACTTCCAAGATCCACTCGAGGATAAATCGAGTATCGTTTTTTTATATCTCTAATTTTCTCAGTAAAGCCCATGGATTCCGCTCCCCTCTTTTCCACGGTAGCAATTACCCTGACCTGTTCTCCAATAAAATTCTCTGGAAGCTGGATCGTCACAGAGGCCGTTTTTGGTACAATGGTTTTTGTAAACATCTAGGAACAAAAGTGATGATATGGTAATGCTTTACACGAAGCTACAAAAAACAAAGGGTAAACAAAAGCATCATGTTTCCACAAAAGAACAATTATCAGGAGACATCCAAAACCAACCCCTCCACCTTCTCGCAACGCGCTATGAAGCGTTCTGTTAAAGTGGAACGCACCTCGACAACCATCCTGCATTCCATCTCAAAAATCTGCTCTTTTACAGGCAGTTCCATCTCTTTTACAATGCGCATGACGTCATTCATTTGCGTGTAGGCGAAGCTTAATTCGTATACATAGAATACATATTTAGAAATGAGGCATGCGTTATTTACGGCGTCTTCGGCAGCCTGCTTATAGGCATTGATTAATCCGGGTACCCCGAGGAGTGTACCCCCGAAGTAACGCACCACAACAATCAGCACATTGGTAATATCTCTGGAATACAAGGTATTCAAAATTGGCCTTCCGGCTGTCCCTGAGGGTTCGCCATCATCGCTCATTCGATAGCTCATCCTATCCTGCCCCAAACGGAACGCGAAACAATGATGAACGGCTTTGGGATGCAGCTCACGCAAGAGGGTCAGATGTTCTTTAGCATTCGAATCATTCAGAATGGGGAAGGCGTACGAAATGAATTTACTGCCCCTGTCTTTAAAAAATCCTTCAGATGGCTCTGAAATTGTTTTATACGTATCGTCAAATAGCACGGGATGAGCGTTTTTTATATTGATATAACCACATGCAATAAATTAAGCCAGCCAAGGCAAATCCTGCCATAGCCATAAAAGCCGTCGACAAATTCCGGTACCGATTGGCAAACAGAGCCGCTGACAATACAGCACCAAAGCCGATCCCTGCTTCCAGCGAGATATACATGGTAGCAATGGCTCTGCCTCTGTTATGATCACTGCTGAGATCAACCGTCCAGGCAGATAACACCGGAGAGAGCACGCCCATAGCAACGCCGAAAAAGGCAGCTCCCGTCAGAAACAACACCACCGACTCCGCATAACCCGTAATTACCATCGAGATGATCAGTACAATACATCCTGCAATCGTTACCGGCAGGCGACCTTTCCTGTCGGAAATTTTACCGGCTGCAAACCTGACAAGTATTGAAAATATGGTAAAAACCATGAAATAAATTCCCTTATTCTGAAGCCCCAGGTGGCTGCTGAAATCCGGTGTAAGTGTGGCCACGGCCCCAAATCCGAAATAGACCAGAAAGGTGATCAATGCCGGATTAAAAACATCAGGTTCAAAAATATCGCGCCAGCCGAGCTTAAAGGCGTCAAGGGAAAGTGGTACTTTTTCTTTCAGGGTCTCCTTCATGTTGACCAGGATAGCGATCGACATCAGGGCAAAGAAGGACGATGTATAAAATAGTACGTTGATCGAAAAAGACTGGCTGATAAAACTGCCAACTGCAGGCCCGAAAGCAGACCCCACACCCATACACATCCCATGGATACCCATCGCCTCTCCTCTACGGTCAGCCGGAATGATGTCGGCAATGTAAGCTGATGTACCCGTGGGCTTAAATCCTGTGGAAAATCCATGTACCAGCCGCAGTAATAAAAATGGCACGACGGTAATAAGCACGGGATACAAAAATCCGCAAAGGAAACAAACCAAAGACCCGAATGCCATCACAGGAACCCGGCCGATCCGATCCGTAAGCCTCCCGCTGAAAGGCCTAGATAACCCTGCGGTAAGGGTAAATAAGCCGATGATATACCCTTTATAATCACCGCCACCCATGGCCGACAAGTAACTGGGGAGCTCCGGAATAAGCATGTTAAAACTGGAAGAAAACAAAAACGAACTCAGCCCTAAAAGCCAGAACTGTGTTGTAAAAATTCCTTTTGAAGAAGCACTTTGCATTGAAAAACGTTGAAAACCGGTTAAAGGTTAACGGTCGAGGGGCTAGGAAGACCTGGCTTTTGCTACCCTCAAAATATCAACGCCCGCTTTCTCCACTGCAACGAGCTGCAAAGAAAAGCGGGCGTTTACTAATGATGACTACAAACTATACTTTCAAGGTCCAACCGAAAATATCCTCCGTTTTACCTGTTCGGAGATCGGTCAGATAATTTTTAACTTTTGTCACGAAAGAATCTTCTTTTATTTCAGGCAGCGGATAATCCACACCCTCATAGGCAATGGTTGCAAAGGGCGATATCACAACCGCGGTTCCTGCACCGAAGGCAGCTTCCAGACTTCCGTCTTTCAATGCATCTATGATTTCCTTCACACTCACCCTGCGCTCCTCCACCGGAATCCCCCAACGCTGGGCTATCGCTACAATACTTTTTCGCGTAATACCATCCAGCGTGGTTTCCGACACATAAGGCGTGACAAGCTTCCCATCAAGCATAAACATGATGTTCATCGTTCCCGACTCCTCAATGTAAGCATGCTCACGCGCATCCGTCCAGATCAACTGGTCATAGCCTTCCTGCTGCGCAAGTTTGGCCGGATACAAGGACCCCGCATAGTTTCCTGCACACTTCGTTCCACCCACACCACCTTCAGCAGCGCGTATGAAATGTGTTTCCACTTTTACCCGGGGAGGTTTCGCGTAATAGGTACCCACCGGACTGGTGAATATGATAAAATAGTAACTATCAGAAGGTTTTACGCCAATATAAGGATCAGTTGCAAACATATAGGGCCTGATATAGAGCGAACAGCCCGGCTGAGAGGGCACCCACCCCGAATCCAGACGAAGCAATTCAGTGAGTCCGCCCATGAAAATTTCCTCGGGGATTGTGGGCATACAAAGCCGTTCCGCGGATTTGTTCAGTCGTTTCCAGTTATCTATGGCCCGAAAAGTCAACACATCGCCTTCGTCGTTTTTATATGCCTTCATTCCTTCAAAAATAGCCTGCCCATAGTGCAGCGCAGCCGTTGCCGGACTCAGGGACAGATCCCCATAAGGGACTATGCGTGAATCCTGCCACTGGCCATCACGATATTCGGAAATAAACATGTGGTCGGAAATATTCCGGCCAAAAACGAGGTTATTGAAATCAACCTCCTGCAAACGGGACTTACTCGTCTGCTGAATTTCTAGTTGCAATGTATCGGCTGTCATGGTGCCTGAAATTAATGCTTGAATAACTGATTATTGGATATTAGATAGTCCGGCAATTTAAAAAATTAAATTTACAAAAAACAGATATTTAGTATAACAATTATTTTTCACCCGTAACCCTCGGATGCCACGTAACCTCCTCAATTTCCAGCTCATAGGTCATTGCGCGGCAGAGCATAAATAAGTAGTCCGACAGCCGGTTCAGGTAGCGAATCACAATTTCTTCCACCTCCTCCTGCTGCGCCAGGTTTATGACCGATCTTTCGGCACGTCGGCACACGGTTCGGGCCACATGCCCGAAGGAAACAGAGGGATGACCTCCGGGCAGTACAAACGCCCGCAGTTTGGGCACCTGCGCATCTATTTTATCCATTTCCGTTTCCAAAAAGGTCACATCCGTTTCCAACAGATCGGGAAGTATCCTTTTCGTTTGTCCGGATTCGGAGGCGAGGTGGGAACCCACCGTAAAAAGCCTGTCCTGAATTTCTTTAAGCAAATCGCGTCTCAATTCATTAACTGGCTGGTCCCGAAGCAGACCAATGTAACTGTTCAGCTCATCTACCGTACCGTATGCATCAATACGAACGTGGGATTTACTCAGACGGGTTCCGCCAATCAGGGAGGTGGTCCCGTTGTCACCGGTTTTTGTATAAATTTTCATTCTATGGTCATTAGGCTGTTAGCCAATAGCATTTTGCCTGGATTTTCGTCTCAAATCGTCTGTTTCCAAAGCTAGATGGTATTTCTCCGGAAGACGAATATTTTTGACTACCTGATCAACTTCGTCAAATAATTTGGAGCTAAGGTGGACTGCAGTCAATCCTGTAATTTCAGGCACCTTACCCTCAGGCATTTTGCTGTCAAAAACCTCCACAGCCCAATTTGAATAGCATTTAATCCATCAGCATTCGCTATTGTTTTCGTATAGATTTTGCAAATGACAAACTTACCTAAAAATCGAGATTTATAAATAGGTTCATGGTTTAAGAAGTTCTTCCATACCTCCGTGCTAGAAATCCGTTGCTACATGAGCGGAGTATTAGGCTATTTATTTTATTGACACTTTCTCAATTAGGTTTTAGAAACTCTCCGAACTAATTTTGCACCCAAATTACTATGGTTGAATGAAAACCCGGAACGGGAGGCGATAAATGAAAATAGGAACTTTTATAATAAAAATTTGGCGCTGGATGTCCATGGCGCTGGCAATAGGCGCTTTGACATGGACTTATTCTCTCTTCCCTGACATGGTTGCCGTGGATTTTTCAAATTCCGGACTGGCAGAGACTTATGTGAGCAAAGAACAAATATTTTACATTATAATGGGTCTTTTCCTGGTCAACAATGTTGTGATTTCGCGTCTGGCCCGTCAGGTGCCTATCGTACACACCGATCATTTGCCCATTGTTAAAAAGAAAATATGGGCACAGCACCGGGAGGTACTAAACGAGCAGCTCATCAACTGGATATACTGCGTAGTGGCCTCCATCAATACGGTTATGGGTTTCAGTCTGTTTGCCTTGGCCACGATCAACAGCAGTCAGTACAAGCTGGATGTATTTGATTTCTCCTGGGTTTTCTATCTGGGACTTGGATTAATGATCCTCGTTTTTCTGCTGCCGCTCCGATTATTGTGGACACCCACGCCTGAGGATGAACTATAGATACCATGCTCCTGAAAATGTAGCTTAGCAGTAAGCCCATGAAGAATAACTGGCTGGAAGAAGCTGAATCCATTCGGCTGGAGAGCTTTCATTACGATCTGCCGGATGAGCGCATTGCCCGCTATCCGCTTTACCCGCGCGATGGTTCAAAACTTTTGGTTTACCAAAATGGCGGGATAAGCCATATGCGTTTCACGGATCTGCCGGATCAGCTGCCTTCAGATATGCTTCTGGTTTTCAACAATACCAAGGTTATACCGGCGCGTGCCTATTTTCAAAAAGCCACCGGAGCTACCATTGAAATACTTCTTTTGCATCCCGAACAGCCTACGCAGGTAATTAACGACGCCATGCTCGTGCAGCAATCCTGTGTTTGGGAATGTATGATCGGTAATAAAAAACGCTGGAAAAAAGCGGATGTATTAGCCACAACGATTGAGGTGAATGGTGAAGAAATTGAATTACAGGTCGAGTATGTTGATTACGACAAAAATCATATCCGTCTGTCGTGGAATACAGAGGCCGTTTTTCTTGATATTGTAAAAGCACTTGGTGAGATTCCCTTGCCACCTTATCTGAACCGGGATACCGAAGAAACCGACAAACAGACCTATCAAACCGTGTATGCGGATCAGGACGGCGCGGTAGCCGCTCCCACAGCCGGACTTCATTTTACTGAAAATACATTTTCCAAGCTTGCGGCAAAAGGAATAAAAACGTCATTTCTCACCTTACACGTGGGAGCCGGCACCTTTCAGCCCATCAAAGCCAGCACAGTCACGGAGCATAAAATGCATTCAGAGCAGGTGGTTTTCACCCGCGAACTGATCGATGCATTGCGGGATAAGGCAGAAACAATTGTGCCCGTCGGGACCACTTCATTACGATCACTGGAAAGCCTGTACTGGTACGGCGTGAAACTTTTCCGTAACGAAACGACCGAATTTCAAATTGAGAAGTTATATCCTTATCCCTTTGAAGAAACTGAATTGCCCTCTGCCACCGAATCTTTGAACGCCATTGCTGCATTTATGGATCAGGAAAACCGGGATCACATTTTAGGTGAAACTGAAATATTTATTTTCCCTGGTTACAGATTCCGTTTGTGCAAAGGACTGGTAACTAACTATCATCAGCCTGGTTCTACGTTAATCCTGCTGGTAGCTGCTCTGGTGGGAGCGGATTGGACTAAGATTTATCAGGAAGCCTTGACAAACGATTACCGTTTTCTGAGCTATGGAGATTCTTCGCTTTTGTGGGGGAGCAAAAAACCAGTCAAGAGCTAAGTATGGTATTTTTCTCCGGCTTCACTTTTTTGTAATTGACCTGGTTTCCACGTAATTTGGCTTGAAATTGTTTTACTCATTTATGGGACAAGCACAAATTTCCGAGAAAAAATACACGTTCGAAGAATACCTGAAAATGGAGGAGCAAGGTGAGATTCGTCATGAATACTATGACGGAGAGATCTTTGCCATGGCAGGCACTACGATGAATCACAATAGAATTGTGGGACGAATTCGAAGTTTCCTGGAAGGTATCTTCCTGCCGAAGGGCTGTGATGTTTTTGCCGAGAACGTAAAAGTTGAAGCTATTCAAAATTTTTACTACCCATATCCTGATGTCATTCTTACCTGCGCTCCCGAAGATATTTCAGGCACATATATCGTACGCCATCCAAGCATTTTGGTGGAGGTTTTATCCAAATCGTCTGCTGGTTATGACCGCGATTTCAAGCTAAGACGGTATAAGGGAATTGCGTCGTTGCAGTACTATGTTCTGGTTTCTCAAAATGATTGCTATGTTGAGTTATACACCAGAACTGATCAGGAAGGTATCTGGATTTACCAATCTTTTGATTCGCACGACGCAGTGATTCCATTTGACCTTCTTGGCTTTGCCATGCCTGTGGCTAAGGTGTATGAGGGGATTGTGTTTGTGGACGAGGATGGTGAAAAATGAGGTCATGTTTTTCAATCTCATCTCTTCAAATTAAGGAAATCGTCAATCATTATTACGTCCCTTAAGTCCTGAGGACGACGAGCTAGGATTTTCAACTCTCTAATGTCATTCAGGTGCAGAAAATGAATTGTACTTGCCTGAGGGTTTTCAAATTTACGGGAACGTTCAAAAAGTGTATCAAAATCAAACCGGCGGTGTACATGGGTCAAGATATCCAGTTCATTATTAAGCCCAA
This sequence comes from Dyadobacter sp. 32, assembly GCF_902506755.1. Lineage (GTDB taxonomy): Bacteria > Bacteroidota > Bacteroidia > Cytophagales > Spirosomataceae > Dyadobacter. Next base: position 3,618,669 of record NZ_LR735258.1, read on the forward strand.
AAACCTGGCTTTGCGTAAAATCCACAGTCGCAAACTTCCCCAAATCATCTTCTTCATAACCCATACAAAGTAAAACGTTGATAAGTTTTTCTCCATTTTCACTGGTTGGCTTTATCCAAATATCTACATCATTTGTCGCACGATTTAATCCATTCAAAAACATGGCAAAGCCACCAATAACCATGTATTCCAGCTTTTGGATTTGAGCACATTTAGTAAAATCAAGAAAAATTGCATTTTCTAAATCCATGTGGCTTCCTTTATCTCAATAGTACGCTTGGCTTCCGGCATCTCTTTAATTCCCATAATTTGTCTGAACCTCTTCATTTCTTGAAAAAATTTCACATAGCGCTCCTCAGGGGTATCCATCATGCCTTGTCGAAGAGATTCCAGGTATGGGCCATCCATGTCTTCGTAAAATGTTATTTGTCTTTTCTTTTTGTCCATCGCAAAAGACATTTAGTGATAACGTAAATATATGAAAAAGGTATCCTAGTTTTGGCACGCCTGTTCAGGATAGCCAACGGCCCGGTGTCGCATTCTGAAATCGGTCTCAGATGAAATTGAACTTTCCTGCCGATGTAGCAAAGCGCGCATTTTGTTAATAAAGGATGTAAATATACATGGCCGTTGGACTATAAGTAAAAGGAGAGCTGGGCTATATCAGCCCAATTCCTTTACTCTCCTACAGTCACTGGCGCATCTGCATGCGTTTCAGCCTCATAAACATCTGCAAATTTGATATCATCAAGCCAGTAGGAAGAACTTACAACCTCATATGTTACGGATAAAGCATCCTTCGAAATCGTGTTCAATTGCCATAATATATCCTTAGCTTCATCAAAAAGCTCCCCCTGCAACTGGTCAGAAAAAAGTCGATTGATTAGACTACGATCAGACATACCCTTGGACAGCAGTCTGACAAGCGGAGCTTCCGGGTTTTCGTCGAACATACTCAGGTCCTCCGCATTTACAGCAGCAATCTTTATCTGAAAATGAACCGCTTCGCCACGAGGAAATTTGCCATTATATGCCTGATACAATAATTGGGTAGCACGGAAAAAATCAGGATGAAGAGATAATTCGGGATATTCTTCCCAAAGTTTTTCAGTTAAGATTTCATGGGAAAGATTTTCTATCTGTCCATCGGTGAGTCGGTCGCCGATCACATAATCCAGCACAATTTTGGCGGATTCAGCGGCTTCAAAGTCTGTAAGTGACATCAGACACATCTCCTTCAATTCAGCATCCTTTATTTCCTCCGGATCAGCATAGTCCATATTATTCAACAAGGCCAGCAAATCATCCTTTTCCCAGGAGCCGGGCAATTCAGTAATTGTATTAAAAGACAGAATTTCAACTTTAAACAGACTCATATTTTTTTTTGGATAATTCATGAAAACCTCATGAGAGTAATGAACATATTAACGCCGTAAAACCGTGCCAGCCTACTTCACAACCACACCGTCACTCATCTTCTAAAGCTATTTTCATCTAACGTCACCTTTTCACATTGAATAAGTCAACATAAATGCACTATGTCAATAATACGTTTTCTCCATCACGTCCTAAAAAGTTTTCCCCGGTCACAACACTTTTACCCGTCTGCGATTCAAGTTCATTCCTGGCATTTTTAGCAACTGCACCTCCCTTTTTACTTGCTTTTGCATTTTCAGTAAGTCCCTTTGCTTCATCCGTTTCAGCAATTTGCCGTGTGGATAATTCCGCTAAGGCAGTAAAGATTAATTCAGCTTCCGACATGTGATCCCGAAGATTCTGGGTTTTCAGACCTTTCAGATCTTTATGCTTTTTTACACTCAACCCCGTCCATTCCTGGTGAATAACGTTGGTAAGCATTGCGAATTCATCTTTCTTTTCAACGCCGCTTTCTTTCCAGTAATCAGTTAGTTTATTGCGTGTTTCCTGCCCCGTCATGCGTTGCTGTATCCATTTTTCGCTACGTCCCAACTTTTGCCAGTTTTCTCTTGCCCGGTCTAAGCTTTGCTCAGGATCGGCGATTTCCTGCATACGTTCATAACCGACTTTCGCCAGCCACTGTTTAAAAGGCTCTGCTTTGGGAGAGGGGATAGACTGGATTAATCGCAAAAGTTGCTCTGTGTCGGCTACGTCAGTCATTCGCATTTTGCCGTCAGGAGCAACCATTTTCAAACCGTTACAATTTGTAACGGTTTCATTTCCCTCATCCTTCAACCTTTTTTTCATTACCCGCCAGTAAACCTGAGGGTTAGGGCTATCTGTCAGCACCGCAATTACATCGACAATTGCGAAATACCAAACTTCGTTTTTCTCATCCCAATGCGTTCTTACTTTCTTCTCCTCAAATAATTTAATATGGCTCATGTCCGATTGTTGATTGAAGTGTAAATTCCTATATAAAATACTTTAAATATACTGAATTTGACACGGAGTTAAGAGGAGGAAACTTAGAGTTTCACAGAGTTTTTCATGCCTCTAACCCCGTGTCCGTTACTACTTCACTCCAACAACGTCACTCATCTTCGAAACCCCATTTTCATTAAAACTCTCAATGGCAAAGTAATAGGGCACACCCACATTCAGCGCTCGCAGCTCAAAGGTATTCGGCGCATCGTTCCAGAATTGATAGGTTTGGTAGAGTTTGTCGGGAGCTATTCCCCACAGTACGTTGTAGCCAACTGCACCCGGGACTTTTTCCCATTTCAGATCTGCATTGCGGCTGTCTTTCTGGCGTACTGCGGTGAAAGCTTTCGGCGTTTCAGGGGCCTTGCCCAGTCCGTTTCCGAATATCCTGAATTCGCTGATGGCCAGGATGGGGGACGCTACATACACATGCTCATAACGTACGTACCGCGCCCGTACAGGTTTTGGCAGCTCAATGTAAGCACATGGCCGGTCTCGTTTTGGTTCCTTGGTAAGATCACTTGCTACTTCCCATTTTTTGCCATCTTTCGAGGTAAGGATTTTAAATTGTGTATAAACCTTCTGAGGATCACTGAAGAAAATGTCTGATTTATAGTCGGTGTAATTGATCTGAATGGCTTTGACATCCTGTTCTGTTTGCAGATCAACCGTTAACGTTTCACCTGGCTTGTTCTGTTTTGCAGCCCAGAACGACCTAGGATTTTCATCGGTTATTTTGGCTGCTGTCATGGTATCCAACACCGAAGACGCGGCTACCGGCTTTTTATATGACAAAATCATCCAGCCTGTAAATAGTTCATCCCCTTTTCCATCCCATTTTTTGGTCGTCATCTTGTGTGGAAAATCTCCGAAACGGGTGTTGGCAAACATGTGTCCGTCCTTATCGAAGCCAGCCGCATAGCGTACCATTCGGCGTTCCATGGCCCAGTTGAGCCCGATCCAGGAGGTACCTGTGTTCCAGTAATTTCCATAGTTATCCTGAAAAGTATTGCCGTGCCCTGCTCCGGTTGCAAATCCGCCCGGCTTGTAGGAAACCGGATTGTAAGGCGCATATGTAAACGGCCCCAGCGGATCGTCGCCTACATAGGTCCCATTGGCATACACGTTATATTCCGTTCCGGGGGCGCCGTATTGCAGGTAATATTTACCCTTATGTTTGGTCATCCAGGCGCCTTCGGTAAAGGGCTTGAATGGATCGGAATGGTTTGGCCCAAAGCGCTCCCAGCCATGCTCGTACTGATTGAGCCAGAACATGGCTTTGTATTGACCTTTAAACGCCAGTTTTTTGGAATGATCCAGCTCTGCTCCGAAAATCGGGTATACATTGGAAGAACCCCAGTACATATACCATTTGTCTGTGTCGGCATCGTGAAAAAGTGCGGGATCCCACGGACCTATATCTTTGGGCAAACGAGGCGTCCATCTGTTGTAAAACTCCCAGATTCCTTTTTCGGGTGCAACAGAAAAAAGGATAGGTCGGGATTCGAAAGTGGATTGAAAAAGAAACAGCGTATCACGAACAGAAACCGCCGCCGGTGCACACATATCTTCGAAAGGCCAGCGATTGGCAGTCAGATACTTCCAGCTGAGCATGTCTTTGGAATGCCAGTAACCACCCTGAATGGTGACAAACATGAAATACTCCCCTTTGTGATTGATGATGACCGGATCTGCACCTGAGCGGTAGGAAACGTTTTCGTTAAGCTGTTCAAAATTATACTTATAATCAATATCCATTGGATTACAGTAGGTAGACTGGGGGGCCTGTGACCAGCAATTCACATGCCCTAAAACCAGCATGAGCACGATGAGAGAAAGGTTTTTCCCTCTTTTTAGCATTTGATGATCCATGTAATTATATATTAATGTCCTTTAATGATGCTAAATTATACACATTAGTCGGAATAACTTTGCTACTCAAATTCTCTTCTTTCCACCAAACTTGAAATGATAAGCTTTACCTTTGCGGTCGATTTGCGGCTTAGGCTGCACCTTGGAAACAATAACGACAATCAAGCATAATAATGAAGACTGATTTTATAGAAGAATTGCGCTGGCGGGGCATGTTGCACGACATGATGCCAGGAACAGATGAGCAGCTGAAAAAAGAAATGACGGCAGGTTATATTGGGTTTGACCCTACGGCATCTTCGCTTCACATCGGCAATCTGGCTACGATCATGCTTCTGGTTCATTTTCAACGTGCTGGCCATAAACCCTTTGCACTGGTTGGTGGTGCCACAGGCATGATCGGCGATCCTTCTTTTAAAGCTTCGGAACGCTCGTTTTTGGATGAAGATACTTTGCGTTTTAACCAGGAGGGAATTCGCAAACAACTCGAACAGTTCCTTGATTTCGACTGCGGTGAAAACTCGGCCGAAATGGTCAATAATTATGACTGGTTCAAAGACATGGGCTTTCTGCAATTTCTTCGTGAAGCAGGCAAGTTTTTGAGTGTCAATTACATGATGTCCAAAGATTCCGTAAAAAAACGCCTTGAGACGGGGATATCTTTTACTGAATTTTCCTACCAGCTTTTACAGGGATACGATTTTTATCATTTATACAAAAACAAAAACATCCGGCTGCAGATGGGTGGCTCGGATCAGTGGGGCAACATCACCACCGGAACTGAAATTATTCGCCGCAAAGAAGGTGACGAAGAAGGATATTTTAAAGCCTATGCCTTAACTACGCCACTTTTGACCAAATCGGATGGTTCCAAATTTGGCAAGAGTGAAGGCGGTAATATCTGGCTCGATCCTGAAAAAACGTCGCCATACGCGTTCTACCAATTCTGGTTAGGACAAAGTGATGAAGACACGCCACGATATATCAGGGTATACTCCTTCAAGACCAAAGAAGAAATCGAAGCGCTTGAAGCGCAGCATGCCGAAGCGCCGCATTTGAGAATTTTACAGAAAGCCTTGGCAGAAGAAATCACCGTCCGTGTGCATTCTCAAAAGGCGTATGATTTAGTCCTGAAAGCTTCCGAAGTGCTGTTTGGCAAAGCCACTTTGGAAACCTTGCAAAGCATCGCTCTGGATGAGTTCGATACCATCTTTGAAGGTGTGCCACAAACACAAATCACCAGAGAGGAATGGAATGAATGTACGAATGTGCTGGACCTGATCTCAACGGTAACAAAATCCGAGATTTATCCTTCAAAAGGGGAAGCCCGCCGTGCCATTCAGCAGAATGCTGTGAGTATAAATAAAGAGAAAGTAACATCAGCTGAGCAGGCGACTTCGGATTTCAAGTTGTTGCAGGATAGCTTCTTATTGATTTCGAAAGGGAAGAAAAATCATTTGATTAAGCTAATTTGAAGAAATTGAATGTACTATCTGAAATTACCTTTGCCTTGTTTTTGTTGATTTCGTATATTAGACATTAACATGTCAACAAGAGGATTGCGGTAAAGTCTGAGTTATGAATGTTAGAGATGAGTTATTGAAGACTCCCGATCTTCGGGGTTTGCTGGACGACTTAGAAAAAGTATGGCGCGAGGAACAAATCTTGCGGCATACTTTCTGGGCGGAGGTCGATGAAAATCTCAAAGCAGAGTTTATTTTGGGGGAGATCATATATCATTCACCAATACACGGTCGCCATTGGATGGCGTCCTCCAATATACTTACACAATTACTACCTTTTGTAAAGCAGTATAACCTTGGAAAGGTTGGGATCGAAAAAGTAATGGTCAGACTGACCAGAAACGATTACGAACCGGATATTTGCTTTTGGCCTGCATCTGTATCCGAAAATTTTGGTAAAACCCAATCTGCCTTTCCGCCTCCTGAATTTGTCGTTGAGATTCTTTCAGAGAGCACCAGGGATCGTGATTATGGAATCAAAATGACGGACTATGCTTTGCATGGGGTCAAGGAATATTGGATAGTCGATCCTGAAAATTGTACAGTCGAACAATATTTATTACAGCAGAATCAATATCAATTGGTGCAAAAGCTCAAAGAGGGTGTATTGAAATCAGCAGTGATTACTGATTTCCAAATTGAAGTATCGTTGATTTTTGAGGAGTAGGCCTAACATGTGTTTTTGGATTATGAACCGCATTATAAAATCATCGTCTTTTGATGACATCCCATCCTATGACAAAGGATACTGGTGGTCGAAAACTCCGGAGGAGAGACTGGATGCAGCCTTAAAATTGATTCTTCATGCCAAGGAAATTTACAAGTCTAATCCTAAAAACCCACCCTTAGACAATGGAACCAGAATATATAAATCTGATTCGCCTGTTAAACGAAGAGGGCGCTGAATATGTCGTACTGGGTGGTCATGCGGTTATTGCACATGGCTATTTACGCACAACTGGCGATGTAGACATTTTCGTGAGACCAAGTCATGAGAATGCCATCCAGCTTTTGAAAGTGATGGAACGATATGGCTACACCAATGGGGAATTTGATCTTGAAGATTTCACGAAAGTTCCCAGCTATCTGTCCTTTGCCAGATATGATGGCTGGATTGATATCATGACTTTTACACTTGGTGTGTCATTTGATGAATGTTACGACAACCGATTGGTTTTGGAGATTCAGGGAGTACCTGTAAACTTTATAGGTTTACGACAGCTTTTGGAGAACAAAAGAGCCACAGGCAGACCGCAGGATATACGGGATCTTGAAAACTTAATGGATAATATTTAGGATTATCGTGTGTAACTTCTCTCTACCGCAGACACTTCCTCGACCTTCGGTCACGATTGCCTTTTCCTGTAAAACTGAAAAGTAAGTCTTCTCCTTCCCAGATTGACATTTCAAAAGCACCCGTCTCCATGCCCAGCCAAGAAACGGACAAATCATTGCTTGCCTATCTTTAATTTCATCCTTCCGATGCAGTCGAAGTTACTGTTTGTGTTGGCTGTAAAGTACATCCAATATTCATCATTACCAGCATATATAAGACTTTGAGGAGTCCGGATATTTGTTGCCCAACGAGGCATTTCGACTTTCAAAACCTTTTGTTTCCAATTAATTCCATCTATTGAATAACTATACCCGATAGTGGCGCTGGGTTCTCCATAAGAGAGATCATCAAAAACGCTAAAATATGTGCCGTCCTTAAGCTGAACTACAATTGGATTTTCACTATAGGTGAAGGTAGGAATGGCAATGCTATCACGAGTCCATTTTCCTTCAATATTATCTGAAACGGCCAGACCAACATCCCACCTTGATTTGAAGTCGCTACTCCCATAAAATGCATACCATTTTTTACCAACAGAAAATGGGAAAAATGAGTCCGCTCCCTGAATTCCTTCCCACGGATCTTTCTTTTTATCGTAATGGGAGAGGACCGATTGCGGGATGTCAGCAAAGGGGCCTCCGACCCCTTTTTCCCCCGAAATGGTTGAATATGCTCTGAACACGCGGCCACAACATAGCCTCCCCTGCTCATTGTTTTCATAACCTACATAGAAAAGATTCCAACGGTCTTCGTTACTATTGAACACAGGCATAGGCGACCATATTGCATTTCGAGCGTTGTTATATGTTTTTGTCTCAGAGGTCTGCACTGTGCCTATCCGCTCCCAACCCTTTCCATCAGTGCTTTTCCAATGCCCTGTTCGGGTATGTACCCAGCCATTGATTTCCTCGGTGACAAACATATGAAATTCGCCTTTGTGCATAAAAACGGTTCCTCCTTCATATCCTCTTTTGTTCCCATTTGAACCCGGGTGAGACTGGTCTATTAAAGGAATACTACTATTTTCAACCAAATCCATAAAATAATCAGAGCAAGAATTGTTTTTAGAGATCTTGGTTGTAGCGCATTGGAGTAAAAAAAAAGATAGTAAAATAGGTACCAATCTATAAGATTTCATTTTTTATAAAGGACAAGTATCACATTAACAGGAAGTTTTATCCTACGATCGATACATCTGCCGTAAAATCTAACTCTTTCCGCTAAAACTATTCAGTACAGGCGCTGCCGTTGGATTGTACTGGTAGGTCTGCCAGGAATCGTCCGCATAGATCTCGATCACCCTGTAGCCCTTGTATGATGTGCCCCAGCTCCCTCCAAAATGCCCATCGAAAAAATAGGGCTTTTTACCTTTCATTTTCTGTCCGTCCTGGTCATGATCGTGCCCATGAAATATCCCTTTCACATTGGGGGTTTGCTCAAACAGATCCGTGACCGCCTTGCAGTCGATCCCATGGGTGGTCCATTTCTCGGGTGTGATATGCAGAAATATGAAAATCCCCTTTTTGTCAGCATGTTTTGCCAATTCACTTTTCAGCCAGTTCACATCCGGACAAACATACTCTCCCTTTTCATTGGATGTGTCGCCCAGTACAAATGCGTATTCTTTATTCACAAAGCTGTGGTTGGTCGGATATCCCCAGGTACTCTGCCACACATCCAGCCCTACCATATCATGATTGCCCCTTGTGACGTAATAGGGCATTCTCAAATTACCTATCGTGCTCTTGAAATCATATAGTAATGTCGGATCATTGTGGATCAGGTCTCCGTTGAATACCACAAAATCTACCCCCTTCTGTAACTTTTCCCGGTTCATCCAGTTGGTCATGTCCGCGTGAAAAGATTTATAGTCGGTATCGGGTTGGCCATAGTGCCCGTCCGACGCTACTATAACCCTTAGAGCTATCTTTTTGGGTGGCTCGGAAAATTTAAGTGATGCGAGTGAAAAGCCTGAAAGCACAGGCAGAAATTTGAGAAATGAACGTCTTTCAAGAAACATGGGATGCGGCAGAATTTGAAACGGGGTGACTAACACAATATCCCTACCAAGATAATTTAATATCAAAAACCAAACACGGCTTCTCATGATTTATTTTAATCTTGCAATGTTAAATAACTCAAATATCCAATGGACCGTCTCATTCTGCAGAAAGCCGCTGCGTACTGCGCCTACCAGGAACGGACACAGGACGAAGTAAAAAAACGCCTTCAGAAATGGAATGTCTGGGGAGAAGAAGCCGATGAAATTATTGCAGAACTAATCGTTCAGAAATATATCAGCGAAGAGCGATTTGCCAAAACCTATGCAGGAGGCAAGTTCCGGATGAAGAACTGGGGCAAGCTGAAAATTAAGCAGGAGCTCAATCGCAGGGGACTGAGTGAATACAGCATCCATGAAGGCATGAATGAGATCGGTGACGAAGCGTACCGGTCGGGGCTTCACGAATTACTGCTAAAGAAAAAAGCCCTTCTTGAAGTGAAAGAGCCTGATGCTTTTAAACGTAAGCAAAAACTCGCCCGTTTTGCCCTCGGAAAGGGCTACGAAAGCGAGATGGTTTGGAAAATGATTGAGGAGTTATTGAAATAATTTCAGGGAAGTCAACTTTTGAAAAGTTGACTTCCCTTTTCGATCAAAAATCCGAATCAAAAGATATCTTATGCCCCGAGTCTTTGTCTTTAACCCCACTCATCACACCGGCTTTCTGATATTCACCAACCCGCTTTTCGAAGAAATTGGTTTTACCCGGAAGCGAGATCAGCTCCATAAAATCAAATGGATTGGCGGAGCCGAATTGTTTGGGGCAACCTAATCTTTCCAACCAGAAATCGGCGATGTATTCGATATATTGTTTCATCAGCTCCGCATTCATTCCGATCAGAGAAACCGGAAGTGCTTCACTTACAAATTCCTGCTCAATTCGCACTGCATCCAGCATGATTTCAATCACACGTTCTTGCGGAAGCTGGTTTACAATGTGCCTTGTATAAAGCAGACATGCGAACTCGCAATGCAACCCTTCGTCACGAGAAATAAGCTCATTGGAGAAAGATAACCCTGGCATAAGGCCTCGTTTTTTCAGCCAGAAAATGGAACAGAAGGAACCGGAAAAGAAAATCCCTTCCACTGCTGCAAAGGCAATGATACGCTCCGCAAATACAGGACTGTTGATCCATTTCAAAGCCCAGTCTGCCTTTTTCTGTACACAAGGAATAGTATCGATGGCACGAAGAAGATGGTCCTTTTCGACAGGGTCTTTGATATAGGTATCGATGAGCAGGGAATAAGTTTCAGAATGAATGTTTTCCATGGCGATCTGAAAACCATAAAAACACTTGGCTTCTGCATACTGCACTTCACTGAGAAAGTTTACCGCAAGGTTCTCATTTACAATACCGTCCGAGGCAGCGAAGAAAGCCAGGACGTGAGAGATAAAATGACGTTCGCCATCGTTCAGGTTTTCCCAATCCTTTTGGTCCTGAGAAAGATCTATTTCCTCTGCGGTCCAGAAGGACGCCTCATGACGCTTGTACATTTCCCATATATCGGAATGCTTGATTGGAAATAATACAAAGCGCAAAGGGTCTTCCACCAGCAGGGGTTCCGGCCGGAGGCTCCCTGACTTTATAACTTCTTGTGACATAAGTGACTATTATTATTGCGTGCGATGAGATTAACTGAAACCCTACCCTGCCTGGGCAGGATAACTTTCGAAGGAAAACAAAACTACGCCGTTTGGAGCGAAATCTCAAGGAGAAATGAATCAAATTGGGCGCCTATTTAGAAATATTCTTTTAAATATTACTCTAACTTTGCTGCTGGCTTTAATAGGCTATAAGGCTCAATCAGGAGCAGAAAACTTACGCTGACCGATAAACAATAAAATGCCTTCGATAACTTCTGAAAGCCATCCGCTTGTTTCGGTTGTCATTGCGACTTACAATGGTGCACGTTTTATAAGGCAACAACTGGAAAGCATTATTGCCCAGACCTACCCTAATCTGGAGATCCTTGTAGTAGATGACGCGTCTCAGGATGATACGGTATTAATTGTTACCGAATACGCCAGCAGGAACGAGCACATACAGCTCTTTACAGCTGAAACCAATCTAGGCTTTCTGAAAAACTTTGAAAGGGGGGTGCGCCTTTGCAAAGGAGAATATATAGCATTGAGTGATCAGGACGATATCTGGCTACCTGAAAAAGTTGAAATTCTGATGCGTGAACGAGGGAGTCATCCGTTGATTTACTGCAACTCAGAACTAATCGATGAAAATGGCAAAAGTCTGGGTATAAGACTTACAGACCTGAAAAACCTCAAAAACTTTGACAGTCCTATCAATTATGCAGTTGGAGGTACCGCTTCCGGGCACGCCATGATTGTAAAAAAAGACGTGATGCTGCAGAGCCTGCCCTGGCCACAGATGGTGACCCACGATTACTGGATTGGTTTTGTATCCACATTTTCGGGTTCGCTGAAGTTTGTGGACAAAGTACTCGTTTTATACCGCCAGCACGATGCCAATGTGATCGGAATCACTGCGGGCAGTGCAAAAGCAACTAAAAAAAAGAAAACAACAGCAGAGCGAAATATGCGCGCCCGGGCACGCATGAGGCTCATGTATGAAAAGTGTCCTGAAAATCTTATCGAAGAAAAACAGTTTTTTCACACTTTAAACGAAACTTATGAGGATTTTTCTTTTGGTAATAACTTTAAAAGAATGACCACTTTTCTGAGGTATCGTGATAAAATTACCGCCTACAAGAAAAGAAACGAATTGCGTAGAATACTTTTTTGTTTGAAAATGTTTGTCAAAATTGAATAACACGTCGGCGTACAAGGCAGAGTGACCAAGTCACCTTCCAAAACCAAGTCTCATTACTCATGACAGAAGAAAAAATTATTACTGTTAAGCGATCCCAGGCCACGAACAAAACGTTTTCCGTTCTGATTCCGTCCTGGAACAACCTCGCCTATCTTCAGTTATGTATCCGGAGCATCAGAGAAAATTCTGTATATCAGCATCAGATCATTGTTCATGTCAATGAAGGCAAGGACGGGACCTTGCAATGGATTGAAACCCAGACAGACATTGATTACTCGGTAAGTGAGCGCAACATTGGGGTTTGTTATGCACTAAACACCTCTGCTTCACTTGCCTCTACCAACTACATCCTGTATATCAACGACGACATGTATGTATGCCCGGGATGGGATAAGGCTTTGTATGATGAAATTCAACGGATCGGACACAATTATTTTTTTATCTCGGGAACGGCCATTGAGGCACGGGCACAAAGCAAATGTTCAATTGAAAAGAACTACGGCCAGGATATTTCATCCTTTAAAGAAGCCGAACTTCTGAGGGAATTTGACAAGTTACCCATTCATGACTGGCAGGGTGCAACCTGGCCGCCCAACGTAGTTCACAAAGATATTTGGGATCTTGTAGGTGGCTATAGCATTGAGTTTTCGCCCGGCATGTACTCCGATCCTGATTTTTCGATGAAGTTATGGAAAATTGGTGTTCGACACTTCAAAGGCGTGAGTGGAAGTCGGGTATATCATTTTGGCTCCTTATCGGTCAAACGGGTAAAGAAAAACAATGGCTATTATATGTTCATCAACAAATGGCGTACCACCTGCGGCACCATGGGGCGATACTATCTGAGGAGGGGTGAGCTTTTCGACGGCCCGCTTAAAGAACCGGTGATCCCGCGGTGGGTCCTGGTCAAGAATTTTTTCAAAAGACTTAGAGGGGCCTTCTTTCTCAGCAATCCGGCCTAAAACTTCCAGCCAACTACATTCCACTCGTCTACATGATCACGATGTACATGGATCGTTTTGAATCCCACCCTTTCATGCGCCCTTTGTGAACGAAAATTAGCCGCAGATATCTCCGTAATACAAAGATCATACAGACCGGCATACAACTTCCGGTGTTCCTGGTATAATTGATCAAATACCCCTGCGCCTCTAAACCCCGCATCAACACAAATCTGCCCCATTACATAATAGTTAGTCTCTGGAAGCGGCCTTCTATCCCAGCTTAATGAATCGAGTATTTCAAACATGGGTTTTAAATCCGACACAAGTTTACCTAGTTCAGGTAGCATCGCCAAAGCGAAAGCAATCACCTCTCCCTTATGTTTGGCAATAATCTGGGGAGTTGACTGCATCATAACCAACAACTCTTCCATGGAATGGCTGACAGTCAAAAACCCCTGTTCCTTTTTGATTTGAGCAGATATCTCACTTTTCAGGTTACGTTTCTGCAGCGTCAGAATCTGCCTGAGGTCTTCCTCGGTTTGTGCAGTACAAAACTGAATGTCATCGGTAACCAAAGTCATACGCTAATTTGATGGAATACGTACAAATGAACTCATTCTTTTTCGGGTTGAGCCTGAAAAACCATCTATGTAATTCGATCTTGTCAGATCCATTTTTTCCTTCTAAAAAACCAGAGCACGATCAATGAAGAAAGCACCATCAGAAACAAAGAGACCCAAAATCCCCAGGGCTCGGTGGTTGTAGGAATGTGATTGTAGTTCATCCCGAAAATTCCTGCAATCAACGTTGGCGGCATGAAGATGATCGTTACCACAGTAAAGATTTTGATCACCTGGCTTTGTTCCAGATTGATCAAACCCATGAACGTGTTCTGGAGATATTCCAAACGTTCGAAATTGAAAGTGGTGTATTCGAGCAGTGAATTGATGTCCTTTAAAATAATCCTTAAATGCTCTTTCCTGTCTTCGGGGAAATACTGACTCCTCAGGATGCCCGAGAGAACGCGTTGTTTGTCAATACTGGTCTCCCGGAGCATCATGGTAATTTCCTGCAAGCCACTGATCCTGATCAGCACCTCCTGTCTTGCCTTTTGCTCATGTGCAAGATCTTTACTGATCGCCGAAATATCCCTCGAAATACCTTCCAGGGAATCGGCGTCCGCCTCAATGCGTGTTTCCAGAAGCATCAGCATAAAATCCACCCCATTCTGAAAAGTATCGGGGCTCACTTTCATTTTTTTTACGGTATCGGCAAAGGTTTTGGAATCACCATGCCGGTTGGTAAAAAGCACATTCTGGTTCAGAATGAACGAGACCGGATAGGTTTCGTAGCTATCCTTATCAATTTTAAGAAAATTAGAGTTGGCATTAATGGTGCCGTTCTGTTCGAAAAACCGGGAGCTGCTTTCAATTTCCACAATTTCCTGCGGCGTTTGAAAACTGATCCCACATTTGTCTTCTACCCAATCCTCCTCTTCCGGCGTAGGTGACTGAAGATCCACCCATACCAAATTCTTCACCTTCCCCAGCTCCCTGATGTCATTTTCGCGTCTGATGAGCCGCCCATCTTTGTAGAATATTCTTACCATGACCTAAATTAAGGCAAAAAGAAGGTTGGAGAAAAGGTATCGAGGCAAGAATTTGGTTTCAAGGGCGCTTAGGAAGTAAAACGCTACGCAGCCCGATAAAATCTCACACCATTCCGATGCAAACGGAATTTTATCCAACGCGCTCATAAATCTCCATTTTTATGTAAGTTTGACTTACAATCCCATTAACATTATTTATATGTCTTTAACATTCCCGTCGGGTACCGACAATTCCACCGTATTCGAAAATGTTCAGCAATTTATCGACACACAAGGATTTAAGGTAGTTAGTAAAGATCATTCCCGCCCATGGGGAGGTTTTTTTGTTCTGGAAGAAAGCCAGGCACCTCAGTTCATTTCAACATTTTTCCCGCATCTTTCTATCGAAGATTTTGCAGGATATGAAAAACTAAGTCCAAAAATTCTGGTGGTGGCGCCAAATAAAAGATTATCGTGGCAGTATCACCATCGTCGCGCGGAAATCTGGAAAGTGATCGGCGGGAATGCAGGCATTGTGATCAGCGACACAGACGACGAGACACCAATGCGCCAGTTGCCCATCGGCACCGTCATTGATTTAAAAAAAGGGGAACGCCATCGTCTGATTGGTGTTGACGAATGGGGTATTGTGGCTGAAATATGGCAACACACCGACCCTGCCAATCCTTCTGATGAAGATGATATCGTACGTGTACAGGATGACTTTGGACGTTGATCTTTCAACCACAGCGCAGAGAGAGAAGGTAAGAGCTTCTCAGAGACCAGTGGTTGCATTATTTTTTTCTGTGTAACTCTGAGAGTAACTCCCTTACCTCTGTGGTTAATATTTTAAACCATAACAAAATTCACCCGCTATGAAATTCGGAAAAGTTGATGATCCCGAAAATATAGATTTCACCTTGCCAAAAGACCATCCTGATACTGCGAAGGTTTTAGACAAGAAGGGGAAACCGAATGTTTACATTGGCTGTGCCAAATGGAACAAAGCGGATCTGAAAAGCTTTTACCCGAAAGGCACCAAAGATGAACTGGCCTATTATGCAACCCAGTTCAACAGCATCGAACTAAATGCTACCTTTTACAACAACTTCCCGATTGAGACCATTGAGTCGTGGTACAACAAGACGCCAGCGGAATTCAGATTCTTTCCAAAGTTACATCAGGGGATAAGCCATTGGAAACGCTTGAAAGACGCAAAACAACCAACGGATGTGTATCTGGACGGTATAGCCCATTTGCAGGAAAAACTGGGCATGCTGTTTCTTCAGATGCCGGATAATTTCGGCCCTAAAAACTGGGAAGTACTAAAAGCTTATCTCGAGGAATGGCCATCCGGATTCCCCCTTGCCCTGGAATTGAGACATATGGGCTGGTACGATGGCTCCTGGAATAGTGATGAGCTATACGAGGTATTGGAAAAGACAGGCATTTCCCACATCATCACCGATTCGGCCGGCCGCAGAGACTTACTGCACATGCGATTGACTACCCCAACCGCATTTGTGCGTTATAATGGCGCCAATGTAGACTCTGATTATTCCCGCCTGGATGACTGGTTTGACCGGCTCAAAATTTGGATAGAAGCCGGAATCGAGAATATTTACTTTTTTGTGCATCAAAACCATGAAGAGGCCTCTCCCCTGTTGTCGGCTCATCTGATCAAAAGAATGAATGATGAACTGGGAACAGATCTGAAAATCCCGGTTAATCCCGCAAAATAAGACCTCCGCTAAACTGACTAACTGAGCATTGAGGGAATCCGAAGTCCCTTCAATGCTCATTTTTATAAGGTGCCAGAAGCTACGCTGACAAAAGTCGGCGCAGGTCATTTGCAACTTTCAGTTAGCCTTAGCGCCCAGCAATCCGTGGTAATATGCCATGTAATACGGAAGAAGAAAAAATGTCCCTTCGTGTTCATCGTGACCGTCGCCCTCAGAAGCAAGTAAAGCAAACCCATCTCTGTCCTGCCGAACATGCCCCCGCTCATCCACAGGCAGCGCATAGCCATCCGTACGCCAACCCATGTGTGGATTTTGTAGCGGTGATGAATCCAGCACTACATCGAGCCGATGGGTATTGTCCATGGTGTAACCGATCAGATCGAGCGGTATCTTCTGTAAATTTTCCAGGATGAAACTTTGATTATTGTTCTTTTTGTAAAGGCTTTTCACAATCCTTGGCGCATACAGTCGGTTTTCGGGAAAAAGGTCACTCCGATCAAATGTCTTTTTATCAACAAGGTCGGTGAAGTGGTCGCTTAATGAAGCGTAGATCGCATCCCAAAACGCATTTTTCTGTTTACTCACATGCTGCCATGCCACTTCAAGCGATTGCCTGTACATCAGCAGAAGAGACGGATCGGTCTCGTATTTAATCAGCCCGTAAAGGCTCATCAGGCAAAGATTGTTATCCCAGGGCACGACATTCTCAGGTGGAAAAAATTCTTTCGGATGTAATGCATAAATGTGATAGCCGTATTTGTCGCGCAAAATTTTAGCTTCCTTCTCATATTTCGGATTACCCGTTACATGTTTTGCCACATTCAGAAACGATAGCATCATCATTGAATTTAATCCCCGCTGATCATACCCATAAACGGAGTTGAAATATTCCGGAGAAAAGTCCCCCCAGCGGGTTACTTTACCATCATGATCGATCAGTTTATAACCATGTCTTATAAAATGATCCATGATATCCCCTACAACCTCCCTGACAGCCTGCTTTTCTTCTTCCGTTTTGGCTACCAGGTCGTAATAAATCCCATAGAAAAAGAAATGCCCGGCAAGCTCGTCTGAGCTGGTATCACATTTCCACAAATATTTACCGTCCTTGCTTTTAGGGAATCTAGGAAAGATATTCTTCCACATCGGGTCATTTTGCTGATGCCTCAGATTTGATTCTACACTGTAAATTTCATTAACAGGCTCATGCCAATCCACCGGAATGATGACTCGTGCCGGGAAACCTTTTTCGTGGGTGATATCCACAAGCCACTTGCACGACTTAAAGCTCCTGTCGGCCAATGCCTTGGCTTCCGCATCACCCGTGGCCGCATACCGGAAAGCGTTTGCAGCACCGTACATGGAAGTGTACATGCCGTCATTATCCGAAATAGCAAGCTCCGAAGAAGCCGGGTTAAATCGCTCCTTCAAATGGCTCTGGGCAATAAAACCCATTCTGTTGTGCCGCTCTTCAACCTGTTTGGTGAAATATCTTGACTTATCCTCCAGAGACATCTGCACCGGAGTAATTTCACTAATGCCACCGTTGGTAGCTATCCAGGCCGTACCCGACTGATCCACTGCAATGCTGTTGACATAATCATCAGGTAACCAGCGGCGGCTGAAGCGATATTTAAACTCATCGTTTTCCACTTCTACAACCCCCTTTTCCGTACCAAACCACACCATTCCATCGGGCCCGGCAGCTGCACAGGTAAAATGGTTATAAGGTAAACCCTCGTTGCCTGTAAATAACTTCCATTTCTCACCATCCAGGTACCCTACACCCTCCTCAGCGCCAAACCAGAGACGTCCTTTAACATCTGTCACGAGTGCCGAAACCTTCCGCAAAGACCAGTTATACTTTTCGTTAGACGGAAATACCCTCGTTAGTTTTTTTGTCTCGCTATAAAAATAAAGACCGTTGTCACAGCCTACTGCATATCCGCCTTTGTAAGGGATAACGGAAAGGACCAGAGCACCGGGAATAACAGGTTGCCTGGAAGGGATTACAGACTTGCGGACGGGTTTCACAATACTCCATTTTTTGCCCTGAAGCTGAAAGAAAGAATTACCAATTTCGGCTACTGGTCCGCTTTTCCCAACCGTGATGCGGTCGATTTTCCCGGCAGGCAGCCCCGACGTGGCCATGTGTAGCGCAACTACCTCCTGCTTAAACTTCTGATCCCCAACGGACTGACCAATCAACACAAGGGGTAAAAATAAGAATACAATCAAAAAATATTTCATAAAGCCAATTATCTACAATTACTTCGCTGCCATTTTTGGACAAGGACAGGATAATTACTTGCCTTAGCAACTAAGAGGCCATGCATAAGGAAAAATTTGATTGAACGGTCGAACATCCCCGGATAGTATCAGCCAGTGATAGGACAGCCGTCAGCTTCCCTCATCCGCTGCTCTTTGGTAATAATCAAAATCAAGTCATCACAGATAAGTTTAATTTCGAGATAACATCCGACATTGACATGATGACGGGATTAGTCATGCTAATCCGATCAGAGTAAAGGAAAAAGAAAGGTTAAACAAATTGCTTAGTAGCTCTCTTTCAGATAAATGTAAAAACAAAAACAATTACCTTTATACACACAAACCCGCTTTCAACCAAATACTCTTGCCCTGAATTAATTCTATGAATCGACGCTCCTACTGCTTATTGATCCTTCAAATAATCCTGTCCCAGTTCCTGAATTTTGTTGAGGCCCAACCGCATATTGTCATTTCGCCATTTGTTTCCGGCTTTACCCGCCCTGTTAAGGTTGTTCATGCGTCGGATTCGAGATTATTTGTGGCAGAGATAGGGGGAAAAGTAAAAATTATAAAGAACGGAAACATTTTGAATACCCCTTTCCTCGATATTGCGAGCCTCATCAATGACCCTACCTGGGCCGGAATTTTCAGCATCACTTTCGCCCCAAACTATCAAAGTTCCGGTCATTTTTACATCATGTACGTAATTAAAAACAGTACAGCGGTACAAATATCCCGATTCAGTCGATCCTCCGGCGACCCTGACCTGGCCGATATAGGATCTGAAGTAAAAATCCTGACCGTCCCCTATGAGGATATCCTGGGTGGCCATCGCGGTGGTGACCTTGCCTTTGGGAAAGATGGGTATTTGTATATTTCCACAGGTGATAACGGCCCCGGTTCACGGGGCGTTACCGGTGACCCACAAAATAATTCCCAGGACCCCGCCAAACCATTCGGCAAGATGTTAAAAGTGGATGTCAACAACGCCAACCCTGCAACCACGGTACAAATTCTTGCCCTGGGACTTCGAAATCCCTGGCGTTTCAGTTTCGACCGCACCAACGGGGACTTATGGATCGGCGATAATGGCCAGGACGCATGGGAGGAAATCAATTATCTTAGCTATCCTTTTGGCTCACAAATTGCCAATTTTGGCTGGAATTGTAAGGAAGGAAATGATACCTATACCTCCTCACATTGTACAGAAGGAACGGTGTATACTCCTCCAAAGCATTTTTATGCCGGATACCTGAAAAGCACCCCGAATACGGATGCGTCGGTCATGGGTGGTTATGTGTATCGGGGCAGCAAATATCCGTCTCTGGAAGGTTATTATTTTTTTGGCGATTATTCATCCGGCAAGATTGGGTTGATCAGTCCGGCAGGCGTGGGAAGTTTCCCAACAAGCCTGAACTACGCTTCTGTGATTAGCTTTGGGGATGACAACGCAGGAGAGCTTTATGTGTTGTCGCTCGTGAACGGGAATCTCTCCAAAATCACCAACCCCAACGACCCGCTTCCGGTAACGCTGGAAAGTCTGACAGCAATAATGGAAAATTGCACAGCAAATCTGGGATGGAAAACAACCTCGGAAGTGAATTTTTCACATTTCATTATTCAGAGAAGTTCAGATGCCCATACTTTTACCGACATTAAATCTGTACAGTCTTCCGGTGAAAGCGCGGATTACCGGTTTTCAGATGAAGATTGCCTCCCTGGGTCCAATTACTATCGGCTAAAAATGATTGACCGTGACGGAACATTTTCTTACAGCAAAATGATTACTGTCAAAAACAATTGCGCACAAAACCAGATCTTCGCATTCCCCAATCCGGTTCACGATAAGTTGACCATTGAGGGATTAAAACCTGGAAATAGAGTGAATATTTACAACAATTCCGGCGTATTGGTGATCGCTAAGGAAGTATTTGCGACCAAGCTGGAAATTAACCTGAAAGATTTTCCTGGCGGGATTTACACATTGAATGTGGCAGGCACAGATGTTGTTCAGAAACTGAGATTAGTAAAATAAGGATATCATTGTATTTTAATTAGCCAGGCACCCGTTTCCTGCGCACTTGCCTACACCCAACCAACAGAAAAATATTCATATTCAAATCATATTCAGTGCATACCATGAGCAGCATACTAGGCCTCAGAACAACCATTTATAAAGTCCCGGATATCAACGCTGCAAAGGAATGGTACATCCGAGCGTTTGAAACAAACCCTTACTTTGACGAACCCTTTTATGTTGGGTTCAACATAGGTGGCTATGAACTTGGACTGCTTCCTGATGAAGGATCTTCGGACAAATCGGATAATGTACTTACCTACTGGGGTGTCGAAAATATCGAAGCCGAATACACTCGGTTTCTGGAAGCCGGCGCAACGGATTTTGGTAAGCCTGTGAATGTGGGTGGGGAAATTATGACCGCAGAAGTGAAAGATCCATGGGGTAACGTAATCGGACTGATATACAATCCGGAATTCAAACTATAATATAACCTTTTCTCTCCCCGCATGGATTCCTTACCGGCTCCCCCTTTTTACCAGCACCTTTCGCAGACTCTACTAGCCATTGCCCTTGTTACACTGGGAATCTATCTGGGGCAGGATATCATTGTACCTCTGGCGATGGCCGTTTTGCTGGCAGTCCTACTAAGACCGCTGGAAAGCTGGCTCACACGGCATGGTGTACCGAAAATACTCTCCATCAGCATTGCGGTGCTTCTGGCTATGCTGGTGCTGGCCGGCGTGGCTGTGTTGCTATCCGTACAGATCTCCGATTTTTCGGATGAACTGCCCAAGTTGAAACGCAACATCAATGATGCTTACCGAGACATCAGACGATGGATACGCCGTGAATATAGCGTAAGCTACCGGCAGCAGGATCAATACCTACAAAAAGCACAGTCCCAGACGATGGAAAATTTCCAGAGCGCCGAAACGCTTGGGATCGTGACGGGGCCGCTTGGCTCTTTGGTGTTGATCCCCATTTACGCCTTTCTGCTCCTTTACTATCGCGCTATGCTTTTGCATTTTATGGTCGTACTTTTTGCAGACAAACACAAAGAGAAGGTGCTGGATGTGCTGGGGCAAATCAAGTCTATTATCCAGAGCTACATGGTCGGTCTACTTCTGGAAACTGGCGTGGTGGCCATACTAAACTCAGTCGGCTTGTTGATTCTCAATGTCCAGTATGCAATTCTCCTGGGTATTATGGCGGCAATTTTAAACCTGATTCCGTACATTGGTGGCTTGGTGGCGACGGCTCTGGCTGTAATGGTCACATTCATCAACCACCCGGATGGATATACACTTATAGGCGTTGTAGGCGTATTTCTTGCCGTACAATTTATCGATAATAATTTTCTGGTTCCGCTGGTTATTGGGTCCAAAGTAAGGATCAATGCCCTGGTATCCATTGTGGGTGTACTGGTGGGAGGGGCGCTGGCAGGTATCTCAGGCATGTTCCTTTCCATACCAGCAATTGCGATGATGAAGGTTGTCTTCGACCGGGTCGACGGACTAAAACCATGGGGAATTCTACTAGGCGATCAGACACCCGAACAGGCAAACAGCAAACTATTCGGGCTTGTGAGAAGAAAGGTGAAGGATGTGGAAGAGTGACGGTAGTAGGTTACACAGAGAATAAAAAGAGGGGGCACAGAGATAAAAAATTTATCTCCGCGCCCCTCTTTTTGGCTCTCCGAACCTCTGTGTCATTTCAAACCTGCTTCTCCACCGCAAATTGTGTGGTTGACACCGTCGCCTTCAAATCATGAAGCAGACTGAAAAGTCCGAAAAAGGTGCGATTGATGTAGATAAAATGCTTGGACCCACGGTTGACATTCATCTTTCTCAGTTCCTTGTCATTGGCATAACGCTCTCCTATCGCCGCCAGTTTACCGAAAAATTGTTCATCTGAGAAATCAAATGTGTCTGACTGAAATGGCTGCGTAAGCAAAGACAAAATCTCGTAGAACAGGTTGGAGAAATAGACAATTTCAGCGTGAGTATCCTTGGCCAGCAAGATCTCAAGTTCATACAATTTCTCCTTATAAACGGCGGGATCATTCAGATTCCTGGTTTCAGCCAGTTCAAAATACGGCCTGTAAAATGAATCCGGAATCTGCTTCATGCAACCGAAATCGATCGCGATCAGGTTTTCCTCCGCATCCACCAGGAAATTCCCCGGGTGCGGATCAGCGTGGACTTTTTTCAACTCGTGAACCTGGAACATGTAAAAATCCCAAAGGGCCTGAGCCACTTTATTCGCTGATTCCTGTGAAGGCTTGGTTTTGACCCATTCCGATAAATGTTTGCCCGTCATCCAGTCCATCGTAAGCACCCGTTCACAGGAATATTGCTTGTAATATTTCGGAAAAACCAGATTGGGAATGTGTGCACAGGCTTTTGCCACCTCATTGCTCTGTGCGAGTTCCAGGGTGTAATTTGTCTCCTCGAAAAGCTTCGTTTCGACCTCCGTAAAATATTTATCCGAATCCTTTGCCTGAATATTGAACATCGACATGGCAATCGGTTTTACGAGGGCAAGATCCGATGAGATACTTTCGGCCACGCCTGGATACTGTATTTTCACGGCCAGATCTTTCCCTTCCGCTGTAGCCTTATGCACCTGCCCGATACTTGCTGCGTTGATTGCATTCGCATCGAACGTATCGAACATCTCAGAAGGCGCTTTCCCGAAATATTTCTTGAATGTTTTTATAACCAGCGGAGCGGATAACGGCGGCACCGAAAATTGCGAAAGCGAAAATTTCTCAACATAGGCCTGAGGCAGGAAGTTCTTCTCCATACTCAGCATTTGCGCAAATTTCAACGCACTGCCTTTGAGATTCTTCAGCCCGTCGTAAATATCCTCGGCATTATTGGTATTCAGATTATCCCTGGCCGATTCCGGGTTGGTGATTTTTTCACCGTAGTACTTCAGATAGTTGCCTCCGATTTTGACACCAGTAGTAATGAGTTTGCTTGCACGCTGAATCTTCGATGTAGGTATTCTGTCAATTGTTTCCATTCCTACTTCAATCTTTCTTTAATTAAAAATTTACCAAAGTCGATCACACTTTCCAATGGGGTGGTGTCAATCAGGTCAAACGTAGCACGAATGGATTTCTCTATAAAAAGATCCGTTTTCTCAAACCCAATCGATTCGTCGTCCAGCCAGAACTTCATCGTGACCATCAACTGGATCCAGGCGCCCTCTTCAAG
The DNA here is from genome assembly GCF_902506755.1 of Dyadobacter sp. 32. Taxonomy (GTDB): domain Bacteria; phylum Bacteroidota; class Bacteroidia; order Cytophagales; family Spirosomataceae; genus Dyadobacter. The sequence goes on from NZ_LR735258.1 coordinate 3,642,431, forward strand.
AGCGTCCTGCTGCGCATTCCGGATGCGCTCACTTTTAGCTTTCAGGTAACCTGCACTCGCCTCCGTAACAAATTGTTTGAAGTGATTGCGTAGCTCTTTTAGTTTCAGCAAGCTGTTCAGCCTGTTTTTATCCTCTTTCAAGGTAAAAACTACATAACTTCTGTTCGCAGTCAATATCTCAAAATAGGTGAAATAATAAGCTAGTAATTTGTCCCTGAAACTGGCCTGGGCGATGTCATCACTCTGAGCTATAAGCCGGGTGGTCAACTGGTGAAAGCTTACGAACACACTTTTTTCAAGTGAATCAATGGAAGCAAAATGGTTGTAAAACTCCTTTTCGCTGATCCCGATGTGCTTGGAAAACAAGTAAACCGATTCCGGTTTTTTGTTATTTTCCAGACAGTAATGCATGTATTTTTCTGTAATCGTATCCGCTGTCAGGGGAACAGCGGCGGTTAAGACTTCTTTTGTTTTTGTTGCCATCATTATTATGTATTAGTACATCAACCCGATGATTTTAACTCGTTTCAACGAAAACGGTCCGTTGTTGCTGAGCATAAAAAAATGTATGAGAAGAGCAAAAAAAGGGTTCAACTCTAAAATTTTTCTTGCCCGCTAATGAATGAACAAAAAACAGACAGGGAAGTATCCATTTCGAGGGATTTATTTTAGGCAAAATAAATCGATCATCAGCTTCGCACCCCTGCAATTTAAAATTCACTTTTAAATTTGCAGGGTTGCGAAAGCCATTTAGCTCTATCTTGTGTGACGATATCCGCACACTTACCAACTCACCATGCTAACTATCCAAAGAACCAACAGCGAAAACCCAGACTTTCAAGCGCTTACGCAGCTACTTGATATTACACTGTGTGAAATATACGGAACCAAACAGGAGGATTTCGAAGAATACAACCGCATCGTGGATCTGAACACGGTAGTCGTGGCCTATCAAAATGAAACCGCGGTCGGCTGTGGCTGTTTCAAAAAATTCAATGAAGATTCGATCGAAATCAAGCGCATGTTTGTGAAGGCGGAATTCCGGGGACAGGGAATCGCATCAAGAATTCTTTACGAACTTGAAAAATGGGGCTTTGAACAAAAATACTCCTATGCTTTTCTGGAAACCGGAAATAAACAACTACCGGCGATAGAAATGTATCAGAATCTCGGTTACATGATCGTTGACAACTACGCGCAATACGCAGACAACGGGATCAGTGTATGTATGATGAAAAGCTTGTGGGCGGATGGGTGACCTCCACTGTTTCCTAATTCTATAGACTGTAATCTGATCTCTGAGTATCTCACAATTTTTATCATTCAAGAATCCAACGAGCAGACTTCAAACCTTTTACGTATTTCTGAAAATCCAAGTCAGGGTCATCCAAGTCCAAATACAGAATCAAGCTATCACCTCTGACAGCAAAATCTTTGCTGTACTTTTCAAAATCAATGCTAGCTATATAGGTTGATTTATTCATTGAATCTGGATAGAAGTTCTTTCCTTTTAAATTATAGGGACGACTGTCCTGTTTGACAGTCGCCAAAGTTCTCTCTGGAGATTGATCCAATTCTATTTGGAAACTCTTGTATCCTGGCTTAGTCACGATATATACTTGTGCTGGACACCTTGCACCACCAACATACTGCAAATCGAAGTAGCCCAAACTATCTGTTCTAACCACTTTATCAGTACCTGCAAGCTTTATTTGAACATTTGCAATAGGTTCTTCATCTTCATTGGAAAAAACTCTGCCACGCTGATTGATCGAACAATCACATCCAATTGTAAAAAGCATCAAAAAAACTCCAAACCATTGATAAACTTTCATTTATAAGTATTGGCTAAATCAGCTCATATTTAACTACTTAACCTCCATCCCCATCGCCGGATCACTCACGCCATCCTTGCCGGTTTCAACACGTCCGGCAAAGCGTCTTGCAAAGCCGTTATCTGAACGCACAGTGAGGTCATACCAATTGCCACTTTTGTTCAACAGCCAGCTTTTTTCAGATTTCAGATCCGGGTTGACCTTTAATGTTGCCGGATCATATCCGTAGGCATTGTGTATGACATTCAACATTTCCGTTCCTGTTGTCCCCTTTATTTGTATAGAAACAGCTCCTTTTTTATGATCACATAGCAAAGCAACCGCTGGTTCTTTCGACGCTGTATTTCCTAAAAAACTTCTGAAGTAACCATTTGGACCAAATACTTCGAGATCGTAAGATCCATTGTCGTTTGTGGTATCCCACTGATCGACAATCGATTTACCCGCTTCAACGGTGTAGCGTCTCGGAATCCTGTCCAGATGCTTACGATCGTACACATGAAATACGGCGCCGGCTGAACCCACATTACCAAAAGATAGCTGAATTTTCCCCTCCGAAGCCATTATCAATGCGTCGGTTTGAAGCCTGTAAGGCAAGGCACGTGAAAATCGGGTGCCTTGCTCCTGAAACAATTTTGCTGGCTTATCGGGTGCTGTCGCCCTGGGAAGAGCTTTGGATGTTTCTTCTATCTCCTTGTAATTGGCAGTAACGGGTAGTTCGGGAAAATGCGGATCATTGGGACTTACAAAATCAAACGCTGAGGTAAGATCTCCGCTAACGGATCTGTGCCAGGGGCTGATCGCCGGAATGGTCACACCAAACCGCTTCTCTATAAACTGGCCCACCGAAGTGTGATCCGCCACCTGGGAATCTACCCAACCTCCTTTGCTCCATGGAGAGATGATGTACATGGGCACCCGAGGACCGAATCCCCAGGGCCGGATATTCCCGGATATCGTATCCCGTTTGTCCTGGTAGGTACGCATTTTGGGAGGCTTACCGGCAGCCTTGTTACTATCTGCGTAAAATGGATTGGGGAACGGCTCAGCCCCCTTGTCATTGTTGAAATACATACCCGCGAGATCGATGGTCGATTTACCGGCCAGTGTACCGTCCAGATTGTAGGAAGGAACCGCAGGTGCAGGCAAATGGTCGAACAAGCCATCATTTTCGTCAAACGTAAGAAAAAAAACCGTTTTGCTCCATACCTCTGGATTGGAGGTGATTGCAGCAAGCACCTGGTGGGTAAAATCTCCGCCACGCGTGGGGCTTGATGGCCCACTTGGATGTTCGGATTCTATCTGAGATGGCAATATCCAACTGACTTGCGGTAATGTTTTTTCTTTCACATGTTTCGTGAGATCCTCCAAGGACCAGTGCCTCATGCCATTCTCATAGATCGGTGAGCCAGGCTTAGCGGTGCGAAAACTTTCGAATGCCAACCCGCCATGCATGGCTCCTGCCCAGTTGTCATTAGGATCCTGATAAATCCTCCAGCTTATTCCGGCTTTTTCAAGCACATCGGGAATGGTGTCCCATTTCAGGGAAGAACCCTGGTACACGTACCCCGGCTCCGGCATGTGGCCTGGCTTGCCCGTTTTAGGGTCGAGTTCCGGCCAGCAACGTAGGTTAACGGGTTCCGAATCTTCATCGGTGCAGTTGATACCCGCCGCTCTTTTTTCAGGGTTAAAGTTGGACCCCGACCAAAACATGATGCGATTTGGATCCGTACCTGTTGCCACTGAGCAATGGTAAGCATCGGAAATGGTAAAAGATTCTGCAAGCGCATACTGAAAAGGGATTTCCTCCCGGGTATAGTAAGCCATCGAATAAGGCGTTTTAAACAACGGCCAAAAGCCGTATTTCCCCTGATTCCAGGCGGCCTGCGTATCCTGAAAATCGTGTGGGGTGCCGTTGATCAGTGCTGCATTTACCGTTTTCTTATCTGCCCGATATGGAGTGATTTCTCTTTTTCCATCCGATTGTGAAAATACCCGTTTGCCACTTTCCAGGGGAATAGGAAAACGATCACCAAATCCTCTTACGCCTTTAAGCGTTCCAAAATAATGGTCAAACGAACGGTTCTCCTGCATCAGGATCACTATATGTTCTACATCCTTGATGGACTTGTGCCGGTTATATGCATCAACGGCCAGCGCCTGTTGGATAAGGGGTGGCAACATGTTGAGTGCAGCAGTCGCACCGACAGCTCCGGCGGTGGTGCGTAGGAATTTTCGGCGATCCATAAGCAGGATTTTGTTTTCAATGATGAATGAAAGAAGATGATATTTTTACGATTATACTGGCTTGTTACTTTAAGAAATGTTTAAGTCTAACCATTAATACATTAAAACACCTGCTACTTTTTTTAACCACCTTAGAAACCTAAGTCCACCTTAGCGCTTACGCCAAAGAAAATGCAACTGACCCGAAAATATTTAGAAGAACTTGAATATAAAGTAATTGGTGCAGCCATTGAAGTCCATAGGCGATTAGGAGCTGGGCTACTGGAAAGTGTTTATCATCAGTGCTTTGCCAGAGAACTCCAATTTAAGGACATTGAGTTTGTATCGGAACATGTGGTTCAAATATCGTACAGAGACTTGGAAATTGATACTTTATTGAGAGCGGATTTTTTGATTGCGAACTGCCTGGTGGTCGAACTGAAAGCAATAGAGTCGGTACTCCCAATTCACGATGCCCAACTTATAACTTACATGAAATTGCTAAAAGCACCCAAGGGACTGCTGATAAACTTCAATTGTAAAAATATTATTCATGATGGAAAAAAATCCTTTGTTAATGAATTTTACAGGGAGCTGTATTAGTTGGAAGTATACTTGAAAACGCACCTCCTTAGGTTCTCTCAGGTCACTAAGGTGGTTCAAAAAATAGCTGGCGTTGTTTTCCGGGTATTAACCATGAACACCCACCGCCTCTCTCAAAACACGCAACGCCCTACCGATTTCCATTTCATTCAAATTGCCAAAACCAAGCCGCATACCACTCAACTGTCCGGTTTGAAAAAGTAAAGATTGCGGTAAATGCAAGTCACGCCTAAGACATTCCCGGCTGACCTTCATCAGATTAATGTCCTTGCGCCACTCGGTCCACACAGCGAGGCCTCCCGGTGGTTTATGATGTGAAAGGACCCCTTCAAATTCTTCATTCAGTAATGCGCAAAGCAAATCCCTGCGTTCATGATACACTTTTTGGGTCTTTTTCAGATGTCTCTGAATTTCACCCTCATGAAGCATCTCACCAAGCGCCTGCTCCATCATCAGATCACCCTGCCGGTCAATGATCCGGCGTAGTTTTGCCAGTTCTACGATCAGGTTTTGAGGAGCCACCAGATACCCGGCCCTCAGTCCTGGAGCCAGTGCCTTGCAGAACGAACCGATATAAACGACCATACCGGCACCGTCGGCACTCGCCAAAGGCAAGACAGGACTGCTATTAAAATGAAAATCATAATCGTGATCATCTTCCAGAATGATAAATCCATATTGCATCGAAAGATTCAACAGCTCAACCCGACGTTCGGCACTCAATGTCACGGTGGTGGGATAATGATGATGTGGTGTAATGTAGAGCATCCTTACTCGGGTCGTCTGGCAAACTTTCCTGATCGCTTCTATAGAAATCCCCTCATGATCGACCGGTACCGATATAATCTTCGCACCTGCCTTTTGAAAAATCATATTGGCTACGTAGTAGCTCGGCTTGCCTACCATTACGGTATCGCCTGGTTCAAGTAAAAGCGTCGAGGCCAGGTAAACACCCATCTGAATGCCTCTGGTGGACATAATGTTCTCTTTCCCGATATGCAGACCTCTTGTGTTGTTGAGATAAACAGCCAGCTTATCACGAAAATATTCATTTCCTTCTACATGAGAATACCCCAGATATTTCCCGTTCACACTTCGTTTCATTACACTGGAATATGCTTTTGAAAGCTTATCCAATGGCGCCAGTCTGATATCGGGTAGGCCGTCGGTAAATTCCAGGGAGGTCTTCGAAACACTTACCGGCCTATCAAGCAACATACTTTTTTTGAACAAAAAACCTGCCACTGCCGGGTAACTATCCAAAAAAGCAGCGTTGAATTTCAAAGGATCTGCTGTGGAAACTGGAGGTTTTTTTGTAACAAATGTGCCTTTATTAGGCATAATATCTATCCAGCCCTGCGCATCCAGCTCAGCATAAGCAGCCACGATGGTCTTTCGATGTACCCCCAAAGTGGTGGAGAGACTTCGCGAGCCGGGAAGCCTGACACCCGATACCAGCACACCCCGCTGAATGGCGTTGATCATTTGCCGGGCAATCTGCAGATAAACAGGTGTGGCCAGCGCACGATCAAGGAGAAGCACATTTTTAAAAGGAATTTCAACCGGACTACTCATTATATCAAAACCGGATTACTTATACAGTCCGGCAAGATAATACTTTTGTGGCTGTTAGCGGTTGGTTGTCTGCTTTTAGCCATCAATTACCAATCGCTGTATCATAGCGATAAAATTCCTGAAAAGTGAAAAAACAATTACTTACTTCTGCATTACTAGTTATACTTTGTGCCAGCCAATACACTATTGCGCAGGAAATTGCTCTGGATCCTGTCACCATTACTTCTTCACTGATTGAAAAACGCGCCTCGGAAAGCGGACGAAACATTGCCGTTATCAAGGGAGAATATTTCCAAAACCTCCCGGTAAACAGTATTGATGATCTGCTACGATACGTGCCCGGTCTCGAAATTCAGGCAAGAGGTCCAATGGGATCACAAAGTGACATCGTACTGAGAGGCGGCACATTTCAACAGGTACTGGTGATTCTGGACGGACTCAGGCTTAACGACCCGAACACCGGCCATTTCAGCAGTTACATTCCCATTACGCCATCAGAAATTGAGCGGATTGAAGTGTTAAAAGGCGCTTCATCGGCCATTTATGGATCTGAGGCAGTGGGCGGAGTGATCCACGTCATATCAAAGACCTTTGCTGCAAAGCTTGAGGCCGACAACTCCGGCGATCATATCAAAAGACACGCAGTCAATGCAGCCGTCACAGCCGGTGAATATGGTTTACGAAACTTAAATGCCTCGGGCTTTATACAGAGAAACAAGCTGGCCGTCTCCGCCGGCATTCTTTCCAATAATGCGGACGGCGTACAACAGCGGGGAGCTAAAGGCTATTTCCACAACAACACCGCCTCCGTTTCGGCACAGTATGCTATCTCTCCCGAATTGCGGGTCGGAATGCGTTCCAGCTTCGACCACCGGGACTTTGCGGCTCAGAATTTCTATACCACTTTCGCCTCTGACACGGCCAATGAGCAGGTCAAAACATTCTGGAACCAGATCCAGGTCGGATATAAAAAAGGCAGATCGGCCATAACGCTGGATGGCGGCTATAAATATGTTCAGGATCAGTACTTATACAATTCGGTATCGATCAAAAATGACAGCAAGTCGCAGCTTTGGCAGGGACTACTCACCTGGCAGCAAACCTTTACTGAAAAGACCAGCCTGGTAGCTGGCCTCAATTATCAACGTAAAAATATTGCTTCCAACGACCGGGGCAATCACACGCTCAATCAGCTGGCGCCGTTTGTATCACTTTCTCAGCGCATGGGAGCGTATTTCACGGTAAGCCCATCCATCCGTTTGGACTACCGGCAACATTTGGGAACCGAAGCTGTTCCACAGGTGAATCTTTCATTCAAAAAAGACAACTGGCAGCTACGGGGAAGTGCCGGTAAAACGATTCGGGATGCCGACTTCACGGAGAGATACAACAATTATGGCAAAAAGCTGGTGACAGGCGGAAGTGTAGGCAATCCGGATCTGAGGGCTGAACGCTCGTTTAGCTATGAGGCGGGTGCAGACTGGTTTTTGGCCAGCAATCTGAAACTTTCAGGCACCTTTTTCCGGAGATTGCAACGTGATCTCATCGATTTCACCACAACACCCTACGCCAACATGCCGCGCAAGGAAAACCTTTCCCCGACCGGCACATTCGCCCTGGCTGGAAATATTGCCCGTGTCAATACGACCGGCTTTGAAGTGGATTTGCAATACAACAAACAGATTACCGACCAACAATTTGTATTCTTCAACGCTGGCCTGACCAGAATAAACAGTGAGAGCAGTAACCTCACACCGTCTTTCTATGTTTCCTCTCATGCCCGTTTTCTGACGAATTTTTCAGCAATCTATCGACTTCAAAAATTCTCATTCAGCCTGAATGGATTGTACAAAACGAGAGCGGGACGCGAAGCAACAGCCATTCAGGCGGCTGTTTCGAAGCAGTATTTTGTACTGAACGGCAAGGCAGAATATGCATTTCTGAATCGCATGCTGACTATTTTTGCTCAGGTCGACAATGTATTTAATACCAGATACAGCGATTTGCTGGGGGCACAAATGCCTGGGTCATGGGTCATGGGTGGACTTCGATTTCAGTGGACCAAGTGAAAGTCACTGTTGGGTTGTGAAATGAGATCATCTTTCTTACCCATCCATTCGTAGGTTACCTTGAATTATTTATCTGCGATCAGGTATGAGGCATTATATTTTTCTTGGTCTGACTTTTTTTCTTTCCGTAACCGTAAAAGCCAACAACAATACAGCTATATTTAAACTGTGCAGTAACGAAAAAAAACCTTCATTGGAAGATCCGAAAAAAATGAATATCTATTTTCTAAGCGGTCTCGGCGCAGACGAAAGGGTATTCAGAAACCTCAGGCTGGACGAAGATAGGTTTAGTGTCAAACACATCAAATGGATCAGGCCATTGAATAAAGAGACACTTCAAAGTTATGCGCAACGGCTATCGGCACAAATTGACACCACACAACCCTTCCACCTGGTAGGACTTTCGTTCGGTGGAATAATGGCCTCCATAATTTCAGAGACTATTCAACCCGAAAAAGTGGTCATTATTTCCAGTACGCCAACAGGCGTTCCTCTATCCCGATTTTATCAGAATCTCATCAAACTTGTGCTGTTTAACCCATTATCGGGGCCCATTCTCAAATCAGCAAATTCCGTTGTTTACCGCTACTTTGGAGCAGATACGCCCGAAATGAAAACGCTTTTAAAACAAATTTTGAAAGATACCGACACCCGATTCCTGAAATGGGCGCTGATCAGGATGAGTAGCTGGCAAAAACAGGAGAGAGTCGCAGGTCTTTATCACATTCATGGAACATCGGATAAGCTCATTCCGATCAATCTGGTAAAGCCTGACGTGCAAATAACGGGAGGTGGCCATTTGATGGTATTTGCGCAGCATGAAGAAATATCGTTGCTCCTCAATGGATATTTGAAATAGCGTTAACTTGCCCTTTTCCAAGCATCCGGAATGCGCCTAAAAAACTTATTGTTCATTTTAATCGTCAATAGCCTGTTTTCAAATGCGATCAATTTAGCAGTGTATTTGATCCTGGGCGAAAATTTGCTGAACAACTGGGACGCTGTTGTACTTTCCGGGCTGGTGGTATTCGGACTTCAGGGTATATTGATCCACATCCTCGTAAAGTCATTTCCAGGTAAATTGTTTCCAACGCAGATGTTCGGCAAAAGCATGGTTTTGAATGCACTGCTCGCCGCCGCAACCATTTTAATCATCACACAGGTGTGGACCAAGTATGCCACCGGAGCACCCACAATCATCCCAAGTCAGAAAAAAACAGTTCTGTATCTGCTGATTTTCCTACTGAACTCGATTCCAGCTGCATTTCTGGAAGAAATTCTATTCCGGCATTTACCTATAACCTATGGCGACAACAAACACTATTCCCCACAACAGCTCACGTTGCTTGCCGTCGGAATCACCCTTATTTTCAGCATTTCACATATTTCGGCATATATGGTGCGTGATCATATTCCATTCACGGGACTCTCACAGCCTCTGCTGGGTGCATTTTTCTATGGGCTGTCGTATTTTCTGATATATGCCGTCACCCGGAATATTTACCTCGTGACTTTTATACACGCGTTCAGCAATAACCCCCTGTATCTGGTTGATTCTCCTTACCGGGCCACTTTCTATTTTTACAGCTACATCTTTGTAATCATTATCTGGCTGATGCAAAGAGAAGTCCGCAAGAGGATTAGCTGAGATGCGGAAAATCAATCGTTAACCAGAACGAGCTTCCCGATGTGACCGCTGCTTTCCATCAGTTTATGCGCCTGATGTGCTTCGGACAGCGGAAACTTCCTGAAGATGATCGGTTTGAATTTCCCTGAATCCATTACCGGCCATACCTTTTCAAAAATATCTTTGGTCAGAGCCGTTTTAAAATCAGTATCTCTGTTGCGTAAGGTACTCCCGGTAATCGTAAGCCGGTGTTTCATCACCAGTGAAAAATCAACAAGGTCTGTTTTACTTCCTTTTACCGTATTAATAAAAACCAATCGCCCATCGGACCTAAGCAGTCTGATATTTTTGGCAATATAATCTCCGCCAACCATGTCCAGAATCACATCCACACCTATTTCTTTCAATTCATTTTCAAAATCCTGCACCTTGTAATTAATAGCAATGTCAGCACCCAAAGAGAGGCATGCCTCACATTTTTCGTCACTTCCGGCAGTTGTAAAAACCTGAGCACCGAATGCTTTTGCCAACTGGATAGCGGTTATACCGATCCCGCCGGCTCCGCCGTGAACCAAAAAGCTCTCTCCCTTTTTCAGCGCACCCCGTTGAAAAACATTGTGCCAGACCGTGAAAACAGTCTCTGGTAAAGTTGCTGCCTCGGCAAAATCCATCCCTGCGGGCAAGGGCAAGCAATGATTGGCATCGGCGATGGCATACTCGGCATAACCACCACCGGTTAAAAGGGCACAAACCGCATCCCCAATTTTATACTGCTTTACATGCTTCCCCAAACTCACGATAGTGCCCGCCACCTCCAATCCGGGAATATCCTGAGGCGCCCAGGGCGGCGGCGGATAATGTCCTTTGCGTTGAAATACATCCGGACGATTCACTCCGGCAGCCTTTACCTGAATCAACACTTCATTGCCGGTGGGTTCTGTAACCGGCCTGTCGGAAATTTGAAGAACGTGAGGGTCACCGGGCTGGGTGATAATAACAGCTTTCATGTTTTTTTGGATTAGCGGTCCTTTACTCAGTAAATTTCCTTGCCAAAGGGAGTAAAAGAAAGGCTCATCAGCTTGAAATGCTGCCTGGCAAATGGTAGCCCGATGATCGTAATGGCCAAAAGAATACCAAAAAACAGATGTGTAAGGGCAATCCAGATTCCCCCGAGAACAATCCAGAGAATATTGAAAATGGTGGAGAGGCAACCCGTGTTCCCGGGCACATCACGCACCTGCCGGCCAAAAGGGAATAAAGTGAAGATCCCTATTTTGAAACATTGAATGCCAAATGGTATTCCGATGATGGTCAGGCATAATGCAAATCCCGAAATCATATATTGAATAAAAACGAGAAAGCCTCCGAAGACCAGCCAAATGATATTGCCCAGCAAGTTCATATAATTTCGTTTTGAGAATGGTTGGATTGTCGAAAGATCAGGTCGTAAAACTAACTGCAATTCCCTTTCAGTTGTTACCTTTTTTACAAACGGCAATGGTGCCGGGTTACCAGTCTCAAACAGATACTTTTCATTCCTGAACCTGTTTCCAGTTTGTGATCCTGAGTTTTTCAAAAAACGCCTCCTCCTCCATCTCTCTCACTGCCCCTGGAGGCAAATCTCCAAGTTCAATATCTTCAATACTTATTCTGATGAGCCGTTTACACCGATGCCCTGCGGCTCTGACCATTTTCCGTACCTGATGATATTTTCCTTCTGTCAATGTAATGGTTAGCCAGGTATGCGGCACATCTTCACGCTCCTCCCTATATCGTGGCGCCAGATAATCAGGCTTTGACACAATCTCGACAGCGCAGGGTGTGGTCACATAGTCCACCCCACCTTTGATACGGATTGTGATGCCGCTTCGAAGAAGGTCCAGCGTTGTCTGACTTACCACATGCGCCACGTGAACGAGATACACGCGCTGGTGTGGCACTTCTCCCTGAAATAGTAGTTGTGTAACCCTCTTATTGGTCGTCAGAATCAGCAACCCCTCCGAATGGCTGTCAAGCCTTCCGATTGCGTGTGTTCCTTCCGGAAAATCAAAATCCAGAGCACCCAGCAAACGAACATCGTCGGTGCTCACAAACTGAGAAACCATGTTGGCTGGCTTATTGATGATAAAATAACGGTGAGCGGACTGGTTCATTTGCAGGCAAAATAGTGTGCGAAGTAAGAAGGATTCGTGTTCGGATGCAAATGTGTAAACTAAGATAACCTTTGCCAGTTGCTTTTACTGATCGTATGAAATCAGTAAGATGGTGAAGTTTAACCCAGATTATGGAATAGGAATGAAGGCGAAATATTATTTTGCAAAATAGGCATGAAGTTCGCAGGGCAGGCAGGCCGGGCCGCGCAGGCCGGGGCCTGTCAAACAAGAACTGAAATACCTATGCAGCAAAATATTATTGCAGTCCATGATCTAATGCATAATTTGGGTTTAACATCCAAATCCAACCCGTCGAGTATAATTTGTGTCGTAAATGATATCTTCCTGCGCATCCCGTTTAGATTACGTACCTCATCATGAAAAAGCTATACATTTTACTCCTTCTTTGCCTGCTAACAGTGCAGAGCTTTGCGCAATGGGAAAAACAGATTGGCGTGAACCTGCTGCCCATTGCGATTGGGTCTTATGAAGTTTCGGGGGAATTAAGCCATATCCCGCAGTTGGCTATCGTTGTCAATGCAGGCTATCTGCACAAAACAGGGTTCGAAGTGATATGGGATGATGATGTGGGTGATGGCATTGAAAACCGGCGTACATCCGGTGCATTTTATAAAATGGGCGTACGATATTATTTTGTAAGGCCAACGGCGCAGCCAAGAAAGGTAAAATCATTTGTAGGTGTCTCGCTAATCGGATCGCATTATTCCAAAACGGCCGACACTACAGATCTCAAGTCTCATTTCACGGGTGATCTGATTTATGCCAAAACATCCCGCAAAGGTTTTTCGTGGGGACCAGCTATCAGTTTCGGACTCAACTTCAGACTTTCCAGCCGACTTAGCCTCGATACAGGAATACAAAATAGCTACATGATCCGCGACGACGACCGGATTGGCAAGAGAAGCCGGAATTACGAACCCGGTTTTGGTGTAAGGACGTCCGGGGTCATTCCTACGATCTACCGGCACAGAAAGTTTTTCCCGACCAACAGCCAGGTCATTGTGACACTTAAGTACAAAATATAGAAATTATTTATGCGCTTTCTCATAATGCATTCTGAGCAGATCATCCCCAAAGTCGTTGTTTAAGTCTCTGACAACGGAATGAATGTGATTTCCTCCATTTTGGGTATTGTCGAACTCAATTAAAAATCCCGGCCCGTGGATTCGGTAATAATGACCGCATCCCTGGCCTATTTCGGCGGTTTGGTCTCCCATCCAGGCAAAGTGTATTTTCTCCGTACCCACCTTTTCCAGCTGAGCCCATTGCTGATTTTTAAGGGTCACATGGTATCGCTGCAGATATACACCAATGAGCTTTTTAAACAGCGCTGCCTGCGCTGTCGTCATATCTTTCATAGCCAGCCCCTCCATTTTTTCGAGCGATGCTTTTCTGGAATTTGCGGTAAAAATTTCATTAGGCGCCTTGGTGTTCAGCACAATTTTTTCGAGCTGTGATTTATCCATGGCGTGCAGCAGATCAAAAGCCAAATCTTCCTCCTGTCCCAATACCCGGCGACCCTTCTGGGGGACATCGGCCAGTACGGTTCCCGGGTTGCTCCCCATAAAACCGGGTGTAAAACTAATTTGCCCGTTTACCGATGAAAACTGTAGTGAAATATGATGGCCTTCTATTCTCCATCCCCATGGTTCTGCGCCTGGTGTGCCAAAGATCATAAAAGAAAAATTCTCCGGATCGCGGTAGGTATCGTTAGGAGGGCGCGTTTCCGTCACCCGCAGTACATTCTCCAGATCCATAATCTGCCCGGCTTTCATATACCCCTCTGCACTCAGCACCGTCCTGATCATTTCCATGGCAGCTTTCCGCTGATCCGCACCCATTGCTTTCAGTGCCAGGCCCTTTCTGGTTCTTGGTACATAGTGCCAGTCGAAACGGGCGGGATCCTCGAAGGCAACCTGCGCAATGTTTTTTTGATCGGGCGTCAATGTTTTGAGAAAAACATTGACAGCAGCGCTCATCTTTTTTGTCAGTTTTTCATCTTGATCTACCGAATCCTTTCCGCAAACCAAAATGGAAGCAGACAAGCTCAGAAAGAAAATGACATAACCGCCAACTTGCCGTATCGTTTTCATTTTAAACAGTTTAGGGTGATTCAAAAAAAGGATAAGTATTTCGCAGAAGTTATTTTTCTCCCGCTGATATTGAAAGTCATACGGCGGGCTAAACTACCATAGACCGGGGACCGACTTTGGCAGGCGGGGTCGCTTTTACCTACGCACATCTGAAAGTAAACCAGATTGATTCATTGGGAAAACAATAGATTCTGACAGAGCCAATACATTGTCTTCGTAAAAGAGATTAGTTTTGTGCCTTGTAAAAGTACAGCAATATGAAGTGGGAAAAATTACTCTCCGCGAAGCGATGGGGCAGCGAAAATAAATATATCGAAGATCAGGCAGAAGCCAGGTCCGAATTTCAGCGAGACTATGACCGGCTGATCTTCTCATCCCCTTTCAGGAGACTTCAAAACAAAACCCAGGTTTTCCCACTTCCGGGCAGTGTTTTTGTACATAACAGGCTCACGCATAGCCTGGAAGTGGCCAGCGTCGGAAGGTCGCTGGGCCGAATTTTTTACAACAAACTAAAAAAAGAAGAACCAGGCATTGACGAGCGCTTGCCCCTCATCAGCGAGATTGGAAACATTGTAGCAGCGGCCTGTCTTGCCCACGACCTGGGAAACCCGGCCTTCGGACATTCCGGCGAGGCAGCCATTTCTCATTACTTCACCGATGACAGAGGCTTGGCCTACAAAGATAAGGTGACGGAAGCCCAATGGTCGGACCTTACCCACTTTGAGGGAAATGCCAATGCCTTCCGCATCCTCACGCATCCCTATGCCGGAAAAGGTTACGGAAGTTTTGCGCTTACCTATTCCACACTGGCTTCCATTGCCAAATATCCTTGCGAGTCGCTTGCGGGCCACGATAAAACAAAAATTTACACCAAGAAGTACGGCTTTTTCCAGTCCGAGCAGAGTGGATTTCAAAGAATTGCCGAAGACCTCGAACTGGCAAAAGTGCAGGATTCACCGCTGATCTATAAGCGTCATCCCATCGTGTACCTGGTGGAAGCAGCAGATGACATTTGTTACAACATCATTGACCTCGAAGATGCCCACCGCTTAAAGATCCTATCCTATGGCGATGTGGAGTCTTTGCTACTGAAGCTATGCAACGACCCAAACCTACCTGCCCGGCTTGACGATATTGACGACGATGACGCCAAGATCAGCCTACTGAGGGCGAAGGCGATCAACACACTGATTGCAGCTTGCTCGGATCTTTTTTACAATGAACAGGAGCTGATTCTACGGGGCGATTTCAACCACAGCCTGATTGATCGGATCGATGAGCCATACCGCTCGGTAATGAAAGACATTCAGGCCATTTCGGTGAAGAAAATCTATAACTATTCCTCCGTGGTCCAAATTGAAGTCGCCGGCTATAAAGTAATGGGCGGCCTGCTGGAAGAATTTATTCCTGCATACCTGAATAACCATTCGCATTATTCCAGAAAATTGGTTGACCTGATCCCCCGGCAGTTTATTACCAAAGACACAGGAGATTATGCAAGAATACAAACCGTACTTGATTTTGTATCTGGTATGACCGACTTGTATGCTGTTGAATTATTTCGCAAAATAAAGGGTATTTCTTTTCCTTCAATAACCTAGATACATCGAATTACTTTTTGAACCTTAGGTATTTTTTCGGGTTTTGGTTTCTCAATTTTTTAGAGAAAAAACTTTTTGTAACTTGTTCGGGTAAACCACCGCTCAACGAACCCTACTAATGGATATCCAGCAGCTTATCTATTCAAACGACACCGCATCCAAGGAATTCTCTTTTACCCCTGACCTGATTTTTGTTTTCGGAAACCGCGAACTGCTCGAAAACCGTCCCATCTCTCAGCAACTACATCAAATCTACCCACACGCGGTTTTTTCGGGTTGTTCTACAGCAGGGGAAATTGCCGGAGAATCGGTAGCCGACAATTCAATCGTTATCACCGGGATCAAGTTTAAAAATACGCGGATAGAATCCGCAGCAATACCCCTTGTAGACATTCACTACAATAGCAACGAGGCGGGGCAAAGGTTGGTTTCGCAGCTTCCTCCGGAAGGGCTCAAGCACGTCTTTGTGATATCTGATGGGATACGGGTCAATGGCACAGATCTGGTTCAGGGTATGCGGGCCGGACTAGCACCCGACGTTACCTTAACCGGCGGCCTTGCCGGCGATGGGTCCAAGTTTCAAAAAACAGTGATCATTGAGCCGAATGGAGATCTGGCTTCGGAAAGCGTCGCCGCGATTGGTTTTTATGGTGACTCCATTTCCATTGGATTTGGCTCCCGGGGTGGATGGGACAGTTTCGGACTGGACCGCCGGGTAACCCGTTCGCGCGACAACGTACTTTTCGAAATTGATGACCAACCTGCGCTAGACCTATACAAGTCGTTTCTGGGTGACCGCGCCAAAGATCTTCCAGCATCGGGCCTGCTTTTTCCACTGAGTATGAGAGATAGCGAAGACCGCGCACCGGTAGTACGCACCATTCTGGGGATCAGTGAAGAAGACAAAAGTTTGACCTTTGCCGGTGATATTCCCGAAGGATCGTTTGTAAGGCTCATGAAGGCCAACAACGACCGACTGATCAGAGGAGCGGAAGAAGCAGCCGTTGCTTGTACCGAAGATATGCCAAGTTCACCGGAATTTGCCCTCTTGGTGAGCTGTGTTGGACGGAAGCTGGTTTTGAAGCAGATGGTGGAAGAAGAAGTGGAAAGCGTCTCAGATGTTTTGGGAAGACCGGCTATTGCGGGATTTTATTCATACGGTGAACTTGCGCCGTTCAACAAAAATGAATCCTGTGAATTGCACAATCAAACCATGACCATCACCACTTTCAGGGAAGTATAACAATGTCCAATTTAGAAAGCACTGAGATTAGCTACCATCGCCTCTTAAAACGGCAGATCAGAAAATCTCTCCCTCCTGAACTGGCGGACAATCCGGATATTCAGGAATTTTTAACTTCCGTCAATCAGGCATACCTTGAATTTCAGGATGACCTTGCTCGGGTGGAGCACATTCTGGAACAAAGCTCAGGTGAGCTGTTTAAAACCAACAACGAGCTTAGCCGCATTGCGCAGGAAAAAACGGAAGAAGCTGCATCCACATCCAAAAGACTGGAAGAAGTGGTAAGCAGCATTACAGAAGTACTCGTGCAACTGGACGCGAACGGCGATTTCATTTATCTCAACAACGCATGGGAGGTAGTGACGGGGTATAAGGTTTCAGATAGCCTGGGAAAGCCATGGCTTGATTTTTTCCCCTCTGGATCAGAAGGTGTTTTTGAAGCTCTATTCAATTCCGAGATATTTGAGATTGAAGATTCAATAAAAATACGCACGGCCGACAATACAGAAAAATGGCTTGGGATTTCATTGCGCCATCACATTTCCTCTACGGCCATCCATACCGGATACATCGGAACGATTGTGGACATATCCCAAAGAGTGGAATCGGAAAGAAAATTGAAATCTTACATGCGTGATCTGGAAAAAATCAACGCGGAGCTCGACCAGTTCGCCTATGTGGTAAGCCACGATTTGAAAGCACCACTCAGAGCGATCAACAACCTTTCGGAATGGATTGAAGAAGACATCACACATTTGCTGGAAGGCGACACCAAAGAGCAATTTAAACTGCTTAGAGGAAGGGTTCACCGAATGGAAGGTCTCATCAACGGTATACTTTCTTACTCACGTGCCGGCCGAATAAAAACAGCAAAAGAGCGGTTTCTGGTCAAAACGCTGGTGGACGAGCTTTGTGATACATTAAGTATGAAGCAATCCACACGTTTCCAGTTGGACGGG
Organism: Dyadobacter sp. 32; assembly: GCF_902506755.1. GTDB lineage: Bacteria > Bacteroidota > Bacteroidia > Cytophagales > Spirosomataceae > Dyadobacter. The sequence goes on from NZ_LR735258.1 coordinate 3,660,436, forward strand.
GATCCTAAACTTGAACTTGTTTCGGAGAAAATAACGCTGAGTCAGATATTACAAAATCTTATCTCAAACGGAATTAAGTATAACGACAAGCCGGATATCTTAATAACAATTGGCTGGACCGAAAGCGATTCGGCCGTGGAATTCTATGTTAAGGATAATGGCCCGGGCATCAAGGAGGAATTCCATGAAAGAATATTTGTCATATTTCAAACGCTCCAGGCAAGAGATGAAGTCGAGAGCACCGGTGTGGGACTTGCCATTGTAAAAAAGATAGTGGATGAAAAGGGCGGTATCATACGAGTAGAATCCAGTATGGGTGAAGGCACGACGTTTTATTTTTCATGGCCAAAAATCGAAACAAAAGAAATTGAATAACAACCTTAGATTGAAACCAATAACCCGCAATAACAAAACCTAAACTCCATAAAGTTTTACACAATGTCCATTTTAAATGTGATTCCCATGACAATCTTATTGGTTGAAGACGATGAGGTAGATATCATGAATGTAAAGCGTGCATTCAAAAAGAACAATATTTCCAACCCACTTCTGGTGGCTCACAATGGCCTGGAAGCGCTGGAAATACTGAGGTCAAACGCAGTCGACGCCCCCAAACCAAAAATTGTACTTTTAGACCTGAATATGCCCAAAATGGGAGGTATAGAGTTTCTTAAAGAAATTCGTCAGGATCCTGAGCTAAGCACCCTGTCGGTTTTTGTAATGACAACCTCCAACGAAGATGGGGATAAGATCGATGCCTTTAATCTTAACGTGGCAGGGTACATATTGAAGCCACTATCCATGGATCGGTTTATTGCTGCTGTCTCTACATTGAATAGCTACTGGACGCTTTGCGAATTCCCTTGATAACCTGAACGCACTAAACGAATCCATGAATATGTCAGCCCCTTTCTCTATTCTTCTCGTAGAAGATGATCATTTTGATGCCATAGAATTCCAGCGAGCAATCAAAAAGAGCCAGGTGGACATAGAGGAAATCAGGATCTGCAAATATGCGGAAGAGGCTATCGAAACCCTCGAAACGTGGATTCCCGACTGCATGTTTATAGATTACCAGTTGCCCAAGACCAACGGCCTTGAATTACTCAAAAAAATAAAATCGATTGTTCCCCAGCTTCCGGTAATCGTTCTCACCTCACAAGGAGATGAGCGAATAGCCGTGGAAATGATGAAAGCCGGAGCGATGGACTATTTCCCGAAATCAGAAATTAATTCTGAAAAGCTCACCAAGGCATTTCATACGATGACCCAAATGCGGGAAGTGGAGCGAAAAAGGGAAAAGGCGCAGAAAGAATTGATGGAAAAAGAGGAGCTCATTGATAAAATAGCGCTCCTGTCTCCGAATATCATCTATGTTATTGATATTGAAAAATGGGCAAACATTTTTCACAACAAACAGATTTGGAGCATACTGGGCTACAACGAAAATGAGTTTACACCTGAATCAAACAGCGTACTGCTCAGCCTGATCAACGTCCAGGATCAATCCGCATTCCGCAAGCACTATTACCACATCAAACATTCGGTAAATGATGGCGAGGTGATAGAAAAAGAATTCAGGCTGATGCACAAGAACGGGTCTGAGGTGTGGATAATAACCCGGGAGGTACCATTCAAACGAAACGCGAACGGAGAAGTCCAGGAGGTCCTAGGTACGGCTATTGACATTACCGGCAGAAAATTCGTAGAAAATGAACTGATCAGAGCAAAAAAAGAAGCGGAAGAAGCGTCCCGGATCAAATCAGATTTTCTATCAACGATGAGTCATGAGATCAGGACACCTATGAATGCGATTGTCGGGTTTACGGACCTGCTTCTCACCAGCAATTTTACCGGACAGGAAGAGGAATACCTCAATACAATAAAGTATTCAGCAGACAACCTGATGGTCATTCTGAATGATATTCTTGATTTTTCCAAAATTGAGGCCGGTAAATTACACCTGGAAAACTTTGAGTTCGATCTGCGGGAAAAGTTGACCTACCTTCAAAAAACCTTCCACATCGCCGCCCGCAAAAAAAATCTGGAGCTGACCTTTCAGCTGGCTGAAGACGTACCGATCTACCTGATCGGGGATCCCCACCGCCTTAATCAGATCCTTGTGAACCTATTGGGCAATGCGATCAAATTCACAAATGAGGGATTTGTCCGTCTGTACGTGACCGTAGAAAAAAATATCAATTCCATTGTGAGCCTGAAATTTGCGATTCAGGATTCGGGTATGGGAATCTCTGCAGACAAGCTGAATCAGATCTTCGACAGTTTTTCCCAGGCCCATGAAAATAATGCTTCCAAGTTCTTTGGCGGCACAGGTCTGGGGCTTACCATTACCCGTAAACTTACAGAACTGATGCACGGAACCATCCATGCTGAAAGCGAACTGGCGCGCGGATCTACATTTTCAGTAACCCTAAGCTTTTCCAAAAGCGACAAACCTTCGCTGAAAAATGCAGTGAATCTATTGACAAATTTCTCTTTGAACGGTTACCGCATCCTTGTCGCCGACGACATCCTGGCCAACCAGATCTTGCTGAAACACTTACTCAAAAAATGGGGTGCGGAGTTTGTCATCTGCAATAACGGACAGGAGGTGCTGGATGCTATTTTGGAACAGCACTTCGACCTGATTCTGATGGACCTGCAAATGCCTGTGATGGATGGCATTACTGCTCTAAAGATTATCCGACAATCATTTCCTTCCTATGCGGCAGTACCTGTAATAGCCTTCACAGCCGATACCTTCGCGGAAAGCCTTCCCGAACTTGAGGGTTACCATTTCAACGATTTCGTAACAAAACCATTCAAGTTTGACGAACTTACCAAAAAAATAGCACGCCATTTGTCCATCAATTGAATACATGGCAAGGGGAATCTCTGGTAATATTCTTGACAAGGCTGCATCCGACAGCACTGATTTTCCGTAGATTTATCAAATTTTTTTCGCCATTGATCTTCGTATTTTGAAACCAGAAATCAGGCCAGTCCTCGGCATCGCCCTCTTTATCTCGTTAGTATTCATTCTGTCGGGTTGTTCATTCCGGCGCATCAAACGTACCAAGAACATTGTTTACGCAACATCTACCTCTACCACCTCGCCGCAGCAACTAAATATTTTTGCACCCCGAAAATATAAAAAGCTTAACGATGTAATTGTTTTTATACATGGTGGTAACTGGAACTCCGGAAGGAAGGAACAGTATAACATCATTGGGAAAAACTGGGCGAAAAAGGGAGTGGTATATGTTATTATAGATTACCCGCTCAGCCCTGCCGCTAACTACCGCGATATGGCCATTGCCAGTGCCAAGTCGGTAAAATGGGTGAAGGACAGTATCCGGCACTATGGCGGCAATCCGGAACGAATTTTTGTTTCAGGTCATTCCGCCGGAGGGCACTTGGCCTCTTTGATTTCGCTGGACAATAAATATTTCAAAGATTTGGGGTCAGAAAATCCTATCGCTGGCACGATACTCATTGATGCCGGAGGGCTCGATATGTACGGGTACCTGATGGACGAAAAAATTTCCAAAGACGATACTTATTTCAAAACTTTCACCGGAGATCCTGAAAACTGGAAAGACGCCAGTCCACTTCATCATCTGCATAAAAAGATGCCGCCAATGGTCATATACCAAGGCGGAAAAACGTATCCTTCCATCGTTAAAAGCACCGCAAGGTTTGTAAAAGCGCTTGATGAGTTTGCCCCCGAAACACCATTTCACTTACAAAAAAGCAAAAAACATGTACCTATGATCACACAATACCTCAACCCATGGAACAGACGCTACAAGAAAATAATTGGCTTTATGAAGGAGGTTAAATAACTAACAATGTGCCGTATACGCCTAAATACATGTATGGTCAAAGCAAATAATAATCGCTCAGCGCTCGTTTAAGTATCAATTTATGTCTACTTTTATGATACTTAAAATATCATCAACGTTATTAATCATTTATGTCCGAACGCCTTCATGAAAAACTCCGGATATTGGCCGACGCTGCGAAATATGATGTATCATGTTCCTCTAGCGGAAGTTCCCGAAAAAATCACAACAAAGGTCTTGGAGAGGCAACCGGGAGTGGCATTTGCCACACGTACACAGAGGACGGACGTTGCGTTTCCCTACTGAAAATCCTGCTTACCAATCATTGTATATTTGACTGTGCCTATTGCGTTACCCGAAAAAGTAATGATATCCAGCGTGCTGCCTTTACGGTACAGGAGGTAGTGGACCTGACCATGAATTTCTACCGTCGCAATTACATTGAAGGGCTTTTCCTGAGTTCCGGCATTTTCAAAAATGCAGATTACACCATGGAACGCCTTGTATCGGTTGCCAAAAAACTTCGGACCGAAAACAAATTCAACGGCTATATCCATTTGAAAACCATTCCCGGAGCCAGTGATGAGCTGATGCATGAAGCCGGTTTATACGCCGACCGCCTCAGTGTCAACATTGAAATCCCAACGGAAAGTGGACTGAAACTGCTCGCTCCTGATAAGAATATTCAGGATATGATCAAACCGATGAATTATCTGAAAAATGAGATAATCAAAACGACTGAGGAAAAGTCATTATTCAAAAACGCACCCCTATTTGCCCCAGCAGGACAAAGCACACAAATGATTATCGGTGCAAGCGGAGAGAGTGACAAGGATATTATGCACACGGCGCACAAATTTTACGAGGGCTTTAAATTAAAACGTGTTTATTATTCGGGCTATGTACCCATTAGTAACGACAATCGGCTTCCGGTGATGGGATCTGCTGTACCGGTGCTGAGAGAGAACCGGCTCTATCAGACCGACTGGCTGATGCGTTTTTATGGATTTCACATCAAAGAATTGCTGAATGACCAGCACCCTAATCTGGATCCGGAGATTGATCCCAAACTGAGCTGGGCGTTGCGAAACATGCATGTATTCCCCATTGATATCAACAAGGCAGATTTGCATTTGATTCTTCGCGTGCCTGGTATCGGGGTACAATCCGCGCAGAAAATTGTAGGCGCACGACGTTTCCACCGGCTTGGCTGGGATCATCTTAAAAAGATTGGGATAGCCATGAACCGGGCCAAATATTTCATTGAATGTAACAGCCCGATAGCCGACCGCAAAGATTACACGGAAGCCAAAATCCGACAATTTATTCTCAACGAATCTAAAAGTAAATACCGATCCCTTGAAGGACAGCAATACAATCTTTTCGGATAAACCTGTGCAGGTTGCCTACGATGGCTCCTGGCCAGGTTTGCTCACTGCGGTTTTCGATGCTTTTGACAAAAAGTGGAATGTATCCGGTTTTACGATAACCGGACAGGAAGCTCAAGCCGATTTTTTTTCAGAAAAAACCCTGGTCGTCACCGACGAAGTAAAGGCAGAGAGGGTTTGGAATGGCTTAAAGAAGAAAGTTCCTGCGGATAACTGCATCCAATTATTCAAGTGTTATCTATCTGAAATCCCTGGAATTGAACTGACGGTTCTATCTTGTATAAGATTTTACTTTTCCGACGTGGATTCGCCGCATCATGCTTATGGGCACCCCGATGTATTAAAAGTGAGTCAAACGGCAAAAATGGTGTACCGGGAAAAACATAGAATGGAAGCATTTGTACGCTTTCAGCGTACGGCTGATGATCTTTACTATGCTGGTATCGAACCGGATTTCAATGTTATTCCGCTACTTGCCAAACATTTCGAAGAAAGGTATGCGGATCAAAACTGGCTTATATACGACCTGAAACGAAAGTATGGCATTTACTATGACCAGAAAAAAGTAGAGGAGATTACACTGGATTTTTCGGAAGGTCTTCAAGCCGCAAGCACGGTTAAAGAAATTTTCCATGATGGTGAAATGCTGTATCAGGAATTGTGGAAGGACTATTTTAAACATGTAAACATTCCAGCCCGAAAGAACATCAAGCTTCATTTACAGCATGTTCCGAAGCGATATTGGAAGCATTTGACAGAGAAGAAATGAATCGGTTCTTTTGCCAGAGCGATTTTTAAACTTTCAAAGAACCATCAAAACAGACTTGTCACGGCCGTATTTGTATTAATCCTAAACTGCCGTTCCGCATTTTCTCGTTCACTGAGATCACTACCTTTGCAGAAAAAAATCACCATGACGAAAGTAAAACTTACAATCAACAACAACGGTTCTGTAAAAATTGACGGCGATTTTGAGATCGTAGATGCGCAGGGAAATGAATACGGCTTGCAAGGCAGAACAGTGGTTTCCATTTGCCGTTGCGGCATGTCCGCTAACAAGCCATTCTGTGATGGTTCGCACAAAGGCCATTTTGAACACAATGCGGTGGCATTTGACCTGCCTCCTAAGAAGGTTTAACCGGTGTTAAGTAAAAAGCGCGAAGTGAACAAGTTGTGAATGCCTACCGGGGAAGATTCTGCTCTGACAACCAGGTAAAAATTTAAAACTGGAAAAATATGGAATCTGATTCCATATTTTTCCAGTTTTTATCTAATCAATTACCTTTCAACATGTTAGCAGACAGAAAACACCTTCGTCTCTGTCGTAATGTAAATCTTCCTGTCATCTACCAGTTCCATTTGAAAACCACCGGTAAAGACACCGAAACTGGGCAGAATAGCCTGGTTTTTGTCCACGACGAAACAAGGCAACCTCACACTTTGCCGGCCTTTTCCGTAGGTTGTAAAAACAGGATGAACGTGGCCGGCAAATACAAATTTTAACGGATCTGGCTCTACTTTCGGGTGATGGGTAAAAACGAAAGCATCTTCTTCAAAATCCTCGATATGAACTTGCAGATCAGCTTCCAGAAACATGCTGACCGGCAGTACATCGTGGTTGCCGATCACAATGATCATTTCAATATAAAAATGCTGCGAACGCCATGCCCGGAACGTCTCCCATTCGGCATTGTATTTGTTATGAAATAGATCACCAAGAAATATAATCCGCGTCGCACCGGTAAGCTGAACAACCTCATTGAGCCTTTCAAAATTATTGTCGGCAGCTATATTCGGGACAGCAATTCCTTCCTTTCTGAAATGGGTTATTTTTCCTAAATGAAGGTCGCCGATGAGTAAAGTCTGCGCTTCCTGCCAAAAAACGGCTTTTTGTGAAAGCAGTAAAAAATGGTTGTCTCTAATCTCAATCTGCATCACTATACTGTTTGATCATTTTCTGGATCCGGTCTTCCAGTTTTTCGGAAGTTAATTGTTCGCGCAAGCGGTCAACCATAATGGGAAACGAAAGCGGAGTCGGCTTCATCGTTTTTTTAACAATTATTTTTTGATTTACGATCCGGGCAAGTGCTTCGCGCATCCGGACTTCTTCGAGCTGGTAAGTCAAAACTTCCTGGTAGGCCTGGTTTACCAATAAATTATTGTCTTCGTACTTGGTCATTACTGTAAAAAGCAATGAACTAGATGCCTGCAATTGTTTGGTTTTCATGTATTTACCCGGATACCCCTGAAACATCAAACCCGCAATGGCCGAAATCTCTCTAAACTTACGTTTCGCCATTTCGGTAGCATTCACACTCTGGTAAATATCATCCACCAAATGAGCGGTTGAAAACAAATCCACCTCTTTCAATACCGCTTCCATATCCACATACTGATCGCTAAGGAGTTCAAAACCATAGTCGTTCATGGCAACAGAAAAGGTAATGGGTTTAATTTTACTCAATCGATAAGCCAGGATAATGGACATGCCTTCATGCACCAGACGTCCTTCGAACGGAAAAATGAATATGTGATGGCCCTCACGCGTTTCAGTTTGTTCGATAAGCAGTTCATCCTGATTAGGAATCAGCGAACGGTCTCGTTGAAGCAACAACAATGGCTGCAATTTGGCAAGCTCCTTCTCTTTTAGCGGATTCTCAATCGCATCGGAAAGCCTTTCGCGGATAAACGCCGAGAGCTGCGAGGACAGCGGCATACGCCCTCCTGCCCAGCGCACCAGTGCACCACGTTTGCCTTCTGCTTTTTTAACGGTGACGGTCATTTCATGAATCCTGATGAACTGGACAGTCATCCCTGCAAACACGAAAACATCGCCTTCCTTCATCCGGGTCACGAATGATTCCTCCACAGAGCCCAGATATTTCCCGTGCTGCAATTTCACTTTCAACGAAGTATCGGAAACGATAGTACCCATACTGAGCATATGGCGGTGGGCTATCCGGCGGCTGGTTACTTTGTAACGTCCGTCAATCCGTTCCACTTTTTTATATTCATCGTACACCGTCAAAGAGGAACTGCCCGTCGTAATATAGCCCAAAAGCCATTCCCATTCCTGACGATTGATAAACTGATAACCGTAGGCATCGCGCACCTCTTCGAATAGTTGTGCTTCCTCAAATCCCTCTCCTACTGCCAGTGTGATCATCCATTGCGCCAGCACATCAAAAGCCTGAATAACCGGAGGACGGTCTTCCAGAATATTTTTCTCCACACCTTCCCGTAATGAAACGGCTTCAATCAATTCCAGAGAATTGGTCGGACAAAAGTAAATTTTGCTCGCCGCACCCGGTTGGTGACCGCTTCGCCCCGCACGTTGAACAAACCGCGAAATACTTTTAGGACTTCCCACCTGAATAACCGTTTCTACCGGGCGAAAATCCACGCCCAGATCCAGACTTGCCGTACAGATCACAAGCTTTAATTTTTCATTGTGTAGCGCTTCTTCCACCCAATCTCTGATTTCGCGGTCCAGTGAGGCATGGTGCAACGCCATAATACCAGCAAATTCGGGATATTTGTCTATGATCACCCTGTACCATATCTCCGTTTGTGAGCGGGTGTTTGTAAAAAGTAGCGTCGTTCTTCCCTTCCTCACAATATTCACCACATCGTCCACCAGCCGTGTTCCCATGTAACCGGACCATGGCAGCGTTTCTACCCGCTCAGGAATAATGCTTTCGACAATGATCTTTTTGTTATTTTTTGCCTTGATGATAACGGAGTCATCCAAACTGGCCTTCATTCCCAACAACACTTTCCGTGCTTCATCCAGATTACCAATGGTTGCAGAGATACCCCAGGTTTGAATTTCAGGATTAATGGAGCGCAAACGTGCCAATGCCAGTTCTGTTTGTGTGCCACGTTTGCTTCCCATCAGCTCGTGCCATTCATCCACAACCACCGTATGCAGGTTTTTGAAAATTTCGGAACTGTTTTTTTGCGCAAATAAAATGTGCAGACTTTCAGGCGTGATCAGCAGTGCCTCAGGCATTTGCTTTTTTTGACTAGCTCGTTCTTTCGTGCTCGTATCGCCACTTCGCACACCTACACGGAGATTCAGATTCATTTCCAAAGCGGCAGTTTCCATGTTGCGAAACAGATCTTTGGAAAGTGCACGCAAAGGAGTGATCCAGATGATCTGCAGTCCCGCTTTTTGCTTCGTTGGTTTTTTAGGCAACGAATTGATGTAGCGAATGAGAATTGGCAGCCACAACGAATAAGTTTTCCCGCTACCCGTCGGCGCATTCACCAATCCACTTTTCCCAGACAAATAAGCCTCCGCCGCTTCCTTCTGAAAAGCAGCCCATTTCCATTTTTTATACTTAAACCATTGCTCAACAATGATATGTCCGCGGGATTTTGCCAAGGGCTAATTGGGGTGAATTTTTATGCTAAAATGCGAATTTTAGTTTACAAAATTCATTCCATCCCGGAATTGGATAATTGATTGTGGAGTTACACAGAGGCACACAGAGTGAAGAAAGAGGTTCACAGAGTAAAAGATCCAGAATACTTCCACTAATTTTTCTTCGTAAATATCGGCAATCTGGGGCGGCAGGAAAATTTTCTCTGTGCACCTCCCTTCTTCTCCGTGGCCCTCTGTGTAACCTGACTTACCTTCTCCTCGACGGCAAATTCCGTTTATCGCTAAAATGCATCGAACTCGGTAATTCTAACACATAATGTTAGATTTGTAGACTTTAATCACTTATATACCTCCAAAATCCCCCTCAAACTCTCCAAAGAATCCGCTTCCGCAGCCTTCTTATCCTTCCTCCATCTCAAAATTCTCGGAAAGCGAACAGCAATTCCGGATTTATGTCTTGACGATTCGTTGATTCCCTCAAAGCCAATTTCAAAAACAAGTTCCGGTTTCACGGTTCGTACCGGGCCAAATTTCTCGAGCACGTTTCTTTTTATAAAATAATCAACCTGACCGATTTCCACGTCGGTTAGCCCGGAATAGGCTTTTGCAAAGGGAACCAGCTTGCCATCTTCTCCCCAAACGGCAAATGTATAGTCGGTAAACAATTCTGCGCGGCGGCCGGAGCCTTTTTGTGCATAGATCAATACGGCATCCACACTCAGCGGATCGATTTTCCATTTCCACCAATCGCCTTTTTTACGCCCAACCTGATACGTACCGCTTTTTCTTTTGATCATGAAACCTTCCGCAATGTTTTCGCGGGATGTCGGATGAAGGTCATGCAGTTCACTCCATTGCGTGAAATTCACCAATGGCGAAAGGTTGAAAACACCTTGTTCTGGCAAAGTTTTGTAAAGTTTTTCCAATTCCGTCCGCCGTTGAAACTGCGTCATACTTCGTGCATCGGTTCCTTTCACTTCCAGGATATCATAAGCCAGAAAAGCAACAGGCGCTTCTTCCAGCACTTTTTTGGATAGGTTTTTCCTCCCAATACGTGTTTGCAGAACATTAAATGGCATCGGTTTGCGATCAAAGTAACTCACAATTTCACCATCCAGAACGGTACCATCTGGTAATACCGAACTCAGGAAATGTAACTCAGGAAACTTGTCTGTGGATAGTTCTTCCCCTCTGGTCCAGATGAAAAGCTCGTTGTTCCGGTAGATAATCTGAGACCGAATTCCATCCCATTTCCATTCCACAAACCAGTCTTCCGGATTGCCAAGACTGGACACATCCCCTTCTATCGGATAAGCCAAAAAGAAAGGATAGGGTCTCGACGCGTTATCGTTTTCGCCTTCATCAAGAATAAGGTTTTTAAAATTGGTACTTGATGGATCCCAGTTTCCCATAATCCTGTGAGCCACGACACTCGGATCGGTTGACGTTGCTTCGGCCAAAGCACGTACTACTAGTGTTTGCGAAACCCCAATCCGAAAACTCCCCATCAGCAGTTTATTGAACACAAAAGTTTCGTGTTGAGAAAGTTGAGACCAAGCTTTTAGAATATGATCATGCTTTTCTTCATCGGTCATTTTCGGCAGCATACCAAGATAATGAAACCACTCCGTTAATGATTTATCTGAATCCGCTGATCCGTTTCGGGATAAAATCAGCGAGATCGTTTCGCCAAGGTCTCCCACGCTCTGATAACTTTCCTGAAACAGCCACATGGGTATATGCGCCTCAGCGGCAGCCCATTCCTTCACCATTGTCCGGTTCACCTTAAACGAGGGCCGCCGACCAGTGAATAAAGTGAGCGCCCACATCTTATCCTCGTCCGATGCCGAAAGGAAATAGTTCTTCATCAACTCCACCTTTGCATTGGTTTTATTGGTCCGATCCAGATTCATGAAAAGTTCTGCAAATTGTTTCATTTTTGGCTGTGAGCTAATAGCTGTTGGCTAGGCGCCCCCTGCTTTTAGCTTCGTTTGGTGGTTCAAAAAATTTTCATGAATTAAATAGTCCGGATCAAACCATTACCATTAAGTGACAACTCCTTTCCTTATTCTAACGTAATCTCCATATTACTCGAAGCTAACTACTATAACTCCCAATAACTCCTTTAACTTCCCGTTCAGACCGCTAAACGGCCTTCAGACCAGAGGTTCCATCCTCCATCGCCCCTTGTCCCTCTTCCCTTTGCCCCAATCCCTCTGCCCCCTGCCCTTCCGTCTCTTCCTCAGTTCCATACATGGTGGTTACCTCACCAGCATCGATTCCGTTTTCATTGAGCCATCTTGAAAAAATACTGGTATAACCGTGCGTCACGTAAACCTTTTCAGCACCTGATTCCACCACAGCAGTATTCAGATCCGGCCAGTCGACATGATCGCTTAGTATAAAACCCTGGTCCACAGCTCTACGGTTCTTTGCACCTCTCAGTGCCATCCAGCCAGAGCAATAGCCAAGGGAATATGGATTAAACTTCCTGATCCAGGTACTGCTATCCACCGACGGCGGTGCCAGGACCAGCGCACCGCGAAACAGTTTCTTGTCGGTCTCTTTGGTTACCAGGGTCAGTTCCGGCAGGTCGTGACCGGCTTCTCTCAGTTTTTCATTCAAAACATAAATGGCGCCATGCGCAAAAATGGGTTCATCGGGCAGCTGAATGCCTTTCAAAATCCGTTGCATTTTCCCCAATGAATAACCCATCAGAATACTGGCTTTGTCTTCCTTTCTATTTTGGGCAAACCAATTATCTATCTCCGAAAAGATTTCTTTTTGAGGCTGCCATTTGTAGATAGGCAATCCGAAAGTTGATTCCGTGATGAACACATTACACTTTACAGGTTCAAACGGCGCAGCAAAGCCATCATCTTCCAGTTTATAATCGCCACTTGCCACCCACACTTCATCTTTATACTCTACCCGTATTTGAGCCGAACCAATAATGTGACCCGCCGGATGCAGCGAAAAAGTTACTCCATTGATCAAAAACTTCTCACCGTACTCCACCGTTTGAAGAGAAATATCTGAGCCCAGCCTGAGCCGCAAAATAGATTCGCTGTCCTTGTGCGCCAAATAATGTTTACTTCCCCACCGCGCATGGTCGCTGTGTGCGTGTGTAATTATGGCGCGGTCCACAGGAATCCATGGGTCAATGTGTACCTCTGCCTGAGCACAGTAGATACTTTTGCCGGTAAATTGTAAAAGGGGTCGTTTAGGCATAAAACAAAGAAGTAAAAAGTATGCCAGATCGGAAACAGGCACACCGGCATTATTCCTGCTAATTTAATGTTACTTTTGAAATGACTTTCTTAAATTCCGGCGTCAAAGTATTGAAGCATCGATATTTGAATTGGATATGACTGGTAGTAAACAAAATACAGCGCTTTCACCTTCACTTGAAGCTCAAAGATATCTGGCAAACGCAAAACAAATCCTAAGCGAAAAAGCAGGGAAAAAAGATGGCCTATACGCGGATGTCAAATATGTAAAAATGGCTGCCGGCACGGCATATTCAGCGGCTTTACTTATTTTGGATGAATATTTGAAACAAAAAGAAGGCCTAAAATTTGTCAAGCCCAAAAGCATTGAAGATTATACAAACCGGGTTCGGAAATACGATAAGAGGCTACTCAGGCTGCTAACCAATGTTTATGACGAATTGCATATTAACGGATATTATCACGGCACCAAATCTGTGGACACCATCCAGATGGGGCTGAATAATGTCAACAAGATGTTAGCATTTATCTGATTTTCTGCATGAATAATGCCTGCCATTACATATCCTTCCTTAAACATAACTACTTCTCCCTTTTTTCAACCCATTTCTTCCTACTTTTGCACCACAAGGTAGCAACCCCGCACTTCGCGGCAAGCTTGAAAAGGGAATACCGGTGTGAATCCGGAACAGTCTCCGCTGCTGTAAGTTCATTAAAAGCGTTTTTGACAAATCTATTGCCACTGGATGCAATGAGAGAATGATTGAGTGATAGCTCTGGCGAAACATTCATCATTTTAGCATTCAAAATTGATATCCGGGAAGGCGTCAAAAACGGAACAAGTCAGAAGACCTGCCTTTTAAAACAATTTAACGCCCTTCGGAAGAAAGGGCTTGCTGACAAATGATAACAAACAAATTCCTTGCTTCCACAAAAGCACTATGGCCGCTGTGTTTTCTAATCCTCAACTACGGCTGCCGCTCCAAAACGGAGACGAATAACAGCGCTCTGAATGCTTCGGACTCCAGCTTCTATGCGGATCAGATCCAAATTAAACATGCTAAGGGTTTTACCATAGATTATTTCGACCATTATAAAGTTGTAAAAATCATCAGCCCATTTGAAAAAACCGCGGATACAACCCGGTATATCCTTCTTGAACGTGGCGCCAAAAAACCTGAAGGTTATTCCGATAGTAAGCTCATCGAAATCCCTGTTCGTAGCCTGGTGGCCATGTCGTCCATGCATGTGGGATTGCTTGGCTTTTTGGAGTCTTATCACGTACTGACTGGCTTAGGAAATCTTCAGTACGTTTATGCTCCGGAAGTAATCAAAATGATTCAGAAGGGCAAAGTGGGAGAGGTAGGCCGCGACCAGGGATTGAATGAGGAAAAACTGGTAAATATGCATCCGGATCTGGTGATGACCATGGGTAGCGCGGGCGGGGGAATGGGGCATTATAAGTTATTGGAGGATGCCGGAATCCCCGTGATGATCAATTCGGAATGGGTTGAAAACAATCCCCTTGCCCGAGCCGAATGGGTGAAGTTACTGGCTGCATTACTGAATAAGGAAGAGTTGGTGAATAAGAAATTTACGGTTCTGGAAAATGAATACAACCGATTGAAAACGCTCGCAGCCACAGCGAATAACAAACCAACGATTATTTCAGGACTCAATACCAAGGATACCTGGTTTATGCCTAGTGGAGATAGTTATATGGCTCAATTTTTTCGTGATGCCGCCGCCGACTATCCATGGAGCGCACAAAAGGCAGCAGGTAGTTTATCATTGAGTTTTGAAGCCGTTTATCCTGATGCACTTCGGGCAGAATACTGGATGAACGTTGGATTTGATAGTAAGGATACAAAGAAAAGTATTCTGGCTTTGGATGCCAGGTATGCCGACTTCAAGGCGTTCAAATCAGGACAAATATACAGTTACAATAACCGGGTCAATGAAGCAGGATCCAATGATTTTTTTGAATCAGGCAATGTAAACCCACAAACTGTGTTAGCTGATTTGATCAAAATTCTGCATCCCAATCTGCTGCCCGAACACGAACTGGTTTATTATAAAAAACTGGAATGAGCGCCGGTCGGCGGTTGCAAAAAAAGGATCTTCATGACATTAACCTGCTTTTGACCTTAATCATATAATGCATCACAATTCTATTCCAAGGTCCAAATCACCCAGCCTGATCATGGCCGGCCTATTGATATTAATCCTTATCTGTTTTATGGTTGATATCCTGCTTGGTTCGGTAACCATTCCTTTTAAAGAAGTGGTGAGCATCATCATTTCCGGTGAATCGGAGCAGACAGCATGGCTATTCATTATCGAAAAAATAAGGATTCCCAAAGCTATAACAGCTGTGCTGGTTGGCTGTGGCCTATCTGTCAGTGGCCTGCAAATGCAGACTTTATTTCGTAATCCCTTAGCCGGACCATCTGAGCTCGGTATTACCGCCGGAGCAGGATTGGGCGTGGCGGCAGTAATGCTTACCAGCGGAAGCAGCGCCAGCCTGTATGCAATCCGGGAGCTTGGCATTTCTGGAAGTTGGCTGATCATCTTCATGGCTTCACTCGGATCTGGATTGGTTTTGTCCGTGATCTTATTGATTGCCGGCAGAATCCGGGATCACGTTATCCTGCTCATCGTAGGTGTCATGATCGGCACCCTTACCCTTTCAATAGTGAGTATCTGGCAATATTTTAGCCAGCCCGAACAGCTGCAGGAATACATTATGTGGACATTCGGATCACTCGGTGGAGTTACCCACTATCATCTGTACGCGCTTTCATTTGTGGTTATTTTCGGCTTGCTATTGGCTTTCGCCTCTTCCAAATCGCTGAATGCATTATTGCTCGGTGAAAATTATGCCCGTAGTATGGGCCTTACAGTAGGCCGCTCCCGCCTGATCATTATGGCAGGAACCAGTCTGCTTACCGGTAGCATCACGGCATTCTGCGGCCCCATTGGATTTATTGGCATTGCCATTCCGCATATTACCCGTTCACTATTTGCCACATCCGACCACCGCGTATTAATTCCCGGTGTGTGCCTGGTCGGAACGGCACTAATGCTCATTTGCGACATCATAGCACAATTGCCCGGTCATCAGACCGTACTTCCTATCAATGTCGTAACCTCACTCCTTGGCGCACCGGTCGTCATCTGGATTATAATTAGTCAAAACAATCTGCGGTCATCTTTCTCATGAGCGAATCAAAACCAGCCCTTGAAACACATGACCTGGACATTGGGTATAAGTCTGGAGGAAAGGTAAGAAAGGTAGGCGAAAATCTAAATCTTGAACTTCATTCCGGACGCATGGTCTGTCTGCTTGGGCCAAATGGAGCAGGTAAATCCACATTGATGCGTACCATCTCTGGCCTGCAGGCAGGGCTCTCAGGCCGGATCCTGATCGAAGGAACCTTGCTGAAACATTTTAATGCACATGAACTTGCCCTTAAACTCAGCCTGGTACTTACGGAAAAAATTGAAGCCAGCAACCTTACCGTCAAGGAAGTGGTTACGCTGGGCCGCACGCCCTACACAGGCTGGCTGGGAAAACTTAATGGAGAAGATCATGAAAGAATACATTGGGCAATGGAAGCCACGCACGTATCCACGTTTTCCCAAAAACGCATTCACCAGCTTAGCGATGGAGAAAGACAAAAAGTGATGCTCGCCCGTGCACTTGCTCAGGATACCAGGATCATCCTGCTGGATGAACCGACCGCCCACCTGGACCTGCCCAGCCGGGTTGAAATGATGCACCTGCTTCATCAACTTGCACGGCAAACCAATAAGGCCATTCTGCTGAGCACCCACGAGCTGGATCTCGCTTTGCAGGCAGCAGATGAGCTTTGGCTCATGACAAAGCATGGTGAGATGACAACCGGTGTACCCGAAGATCTGGTGCTGAATGGTTCTTTTGAATCTGCTTTTGCTAAAACCGGCTTCTATTTCGATAAAACAACAGGCGGATTCAGAATTCATCGAGAAGCTCCCACCATGTACGTATCCCTGGCGGGAGAGCCCGGTATGGTTTTTTGGACAAAAAGGGCATTAGCCAGGGAAGGTATTGCCACTCAAGAAGGATATGCCACCCCGATCAGCATTACAGCAACACTAAGCTGGTCACTCAACTATAATGGATTGGTTACCGAGCATAATTCCCTGGTCGATTTGATCAAAAACATTAAAAATAAAAGCACCCATATTCCATAACAGATAAACATCAAGTGCGCGATACTTTACTAATAGTGAACCACTTAATGCAATTAATCATAACGAAAACACACCCAAAACCCGATGAAAAATAAAAAGATGAAATACCTGTTATCCGCGCTGAGTGTTTTGCTGGTGGCCTACATTCTCTATGACTCCTTTTCGCAACCCAATACCAATGATCTGAATGGAGATTTCAAGGAGGTAGCATTATATCGCAACGAAAACAATACAGGCCCAATCGTACGTATATACGCTGTAACCGTAAACGGGACACCATGGGAGGAAATGCAGAAGTATGGAGAACTCATGCCGTACACCAAATATGGCTCCACCACCGTCTTCTTCTTTGCTGCCGGCAAACCTGCACCGAAAGATTTGATGCCCGGTGAGGTTAACTTCGGTAAAGAATTCAATCCAAATTGCATTGCCAGATATGAAAAAGACGCCAACGGACAGGTTTCTTTCGTTCAATTCCCTTTAAAACCTTAGTCCGGTTCTTATCTTTACCCGATAATCTCAAAACGACACAAACGAAACGATGAATGCCTTAGAGACCGCCAAACAGTATTATTCCGCTTTCAATAACAAAAATTGGCAGGAAATGCTGGATCTGGTACATACCGAAATCCTACATGAACCCAATCAGGGAGACCCAAGGATGGGCAAAGAAAAATTTACAGAATTTCTGCAGATGATGGACCAGTCTTATGAAGAAACTTTATCAGATATGGTTTTTTTTACGGAGCCTTCCGGAACCCGTATCTCTGTGGAATTTGTCGTAAATGGCATTTATAAAAAAGGCGAAGAGGGTATGCCTGAGGCGCACGGACAGCGTTACGTGCTGCCTGCCGCAGCGTTTCTGGAAGTGAAAGAAGGGAAAATAAGCCGTGTCACCACGTTTTATAACCTGCCACACTGGATCAGCCTCGTGTCTTAATTTACAGATATGCGTTCAGCAACACTAAGTTATGCCACAAAAAAGGGTTCCGAAATAGAGGAGGTTTTCGACGACCTCGCGGCGTTGCGTATAGCCGTTTTTCGGGATTACCCTTACCTCTATGAAGGAAATGTGGCTTATGAAAAAGAATACCTGCTCACTTATACGAGGTCTGAGCGCGCATTTCTTTTTGCTGTATATGATGGAGACAAAATGGTAGGCGCCACCACCTGCATTCCCCTTTCTGACGAAACAGATGAAGTAAAAAAGCCCTTTGAGGTTGCCGGGTTTGACTTGAACACCATATTTTATTTCGGAGAGAGTATTCTGCTGCCCGCCTACCGGGGACTGGGTCTGGGACATCGTTTTTTTGATGAACGTGAGCAACACGCGCAAAGCTTTGGCACTTACTCCCTCTCTTGCTTTTGCTCAGTAGACCGTGGGGAAAACCATCCTGCAAAACCAGCAGATTATCGACCTAACGATGCTTTTTGGAAGAAAAGGCATTATTCGAAAAATCCCGACCTGGCAACAACCATGGCATGGCTGGATGTGGATGACCGGGAATCTTCCCACAAGAAAATGATATTCTGGACAAAGAAATTAGTTTAAAAGTGAGTGTAACGATCGCGTCTGCGCAATACCCTATTTCAACACACAGCTCTTTTGACAATTGGGTCATTCACACAGAACATTGGGTTGCCAATGCCGTGGAGAAGGGTGCGGAGCTCTTACTTTTCCCGGAGTATGGCGCTATGGAATTGGTAAGCATTTTTAACCAAACAATTCAGGAAGATTTACGAAGCCAGGTCATAGAGCTTAATGCGTTGAAAGACGATTTTTGCAGGACATTTTCGAACCTGGCCATAAAATATAACACGATCATTATTGCGCCATCCTTGCCCATTCTCGATAACGGCAGGCGCATAAACCGGGTATTTGTATTTTCTCCAAAGGGCCTTGCCGGACATCAGGACAAATTTTTCATGACACGGTTTGAAAACGAAGAATGGGGTATCGAAAGTGGTGAAAAAATCCTTTCGGTATTTGAAGCACCTTGGGGTAGCTTTGGCATCCAGATTTGTTACGATGTCGAATTTTCCTTAGGTTCACAACTCCTGAGTAATGCGGGCGCATCTCTCATTCTGGCTCCAAGCTGTACGGAGACTCTCCGTGGAGCAACCCGTGTGCACATCGGCGCCAGAGCGAGGGCACTGGAGAATCAAATCTATACCGTCGTTTCTCAAACAGTAGGGAATGCCATCTGGTCACCGGCTGTGGATATTAATTATGGGTTTGCGGCATTTTATTCAACACCGGATCATGATTTGCCGGAAGAAGGAGTAATTTCTACAATGCCCCCTCAGCAAGAGGGCTGGCTGATAGAAAAGCTTGATTTTTCAAAGATTGAGGCAGTGCGCCAATATGGGCAGGTCTTTAATTACAAGGATCAGCAACAGTTAAGGGTTGGTTTTGCCGATAATACTGTGGAAATAAAATACGTGAAATCAGTGTAGTTAAGGTCGAACACAATACCATCAGGCAAATTCAGAGCCTTTTTCTTTCAGATATTTCCCCACGTTACAAACAATTCCGTCAAGAATCTCAACGTCCTTATCCCAATCCCGCAACTGCCAGTCAGAATCTCGGGTGGCAATCATTACCTTTTTTGACGCGGTTAAAAACCAGATTACCTTTTCGACTCCAAAGCCAAGAAGCTTTTCTGTTTTAATGGTCATATAGCTCTGTTCATTCAGTTCATCCAAGGCAATGTCGACATCGACCTCAATAGAAATTTTCGGGGGCACGTCGGCATAACGTTTGTTAACTTTATCAATGGTGAGTGTTTGACTGTCGAAGATTAAAAGATCTCCGGCCAGGTTGTTGCCTTTATCAATATGAAGGCCAGCTTCATTAGTCAAAATAACATACTTATCATCGTCAATTTTTTTCCCAATCCATATGGTCAAATATGTAATCAAAAATGCCTGCAGAGAGCTAGATCCCATAATATCCTCGATGTTTTTTGTTTTGGCCAATACCTCACGGTAACCTTTTCGATACAAAGGTTTGCCGTCAATGATTTCATGGATCAAAACGCTGGGTATATTTTTCGCAGGAATTTTTGGCAAAACCTTGCGTGGACCTGGTGAAGCTATCATGGATCAAATTGTTGATACATTTCAAATATAAAAAATTTGATCGTTCCATGCTAATCGGCTATCGACAAACAGAAAGTATGCCAGGAAACCTAGTTACTGAATCTTGCCGGCGGCCAATAAAAAAACGACAAGGCTCCGGCCCTGTCGTTTTTTTATATCATTCCTGCTTATTACTCTACTACACTAAGCGTAACCGTGTTGGTTTTACGTTGTTTCGACACTGGAATACTCAACGTATTGATGAATACATCTCCTTTTTGAAGCTCGCCCTTTGAGATCAAAAACTGCTTGATATCTTCGATCAGGTCATCCGTCGAAACACCCTGATCCTTATCGTAAAAGAATACCTTTGTTCCCCAGTAGAGTGCCAACTGGTTCATCAGCATTCTGTTTGAAGTAAATATAAATAGCTTTGCTTTCGGACGGTGATGGGAAAGCCTGAAAGAAGTATATCCCGACCGGGTGATCCCTATGATCGCGGCGGCATGCGTATCACGTGCCAGCCGGCAAGCGCTCATCACCACATCATCGTGTATCTGATCAGCTACTACTCCCTGATTGACAAATGCCGTATGTTTGAAATAAATATTTTTGCTCTCCTGTTCCACCTTTTCAATTGTGCGTGACATGGTATCCACGGCCAGTACCGGATATTTACCCGAGGCAGTTTCTGCACTAAGCATGACCGCATCGGCTCCGTCGAGCACAGAGTTCGCAACGTCGTTAAGTTCGGCACGGGTTGCACGCGGACTCTCAATCATGCTTTCCAGCATTTGTGTAGCCACAATGACCGGCTTACCTGCTTTATTACATTTTTCAACGATCATTTTCTGAATCATCGGCACTTCCTCGGCAGGCAATTCAACACCCAAATCACCACGGGCTACCATAATGGCGTCCGTCGCTTCGATTATCTCATCAATGTTTGCAATCGCCTCAGGTTTTTCAATTTTGGCAATCAATTTGGCTGATTTACCTTTATTGGCAATGTACTCCTTCACCTTGGTCACCTCTGAAGCAGTTCTAACAAAAGAAAGCGCCACCCATTCCACGTCGTGTTCCAGGCCAAAATCAAGATCTTCATAATCTTTGGCAGTTACAGACGGCATTGAAACTCGGGTATTGGGAAGATTTACCCCTTTTTTTGATTTAAGATATCCTCCGTAAATAACTTCGGTGATCACATCTGTCCCATCCATACCCGTTACGAGTACTTCCAGTTTTCCGTCATCCATCAAAATCCTGTCGCCGATTTTCACGTCATTGTACATACCATCGTAAGGCGTGCTAACTTTTTCAGCTGTGCCCAAAACCTCCGTATTCGAAAGTATCAGCTTATTGCCTGCTTCGATCAACACACCATCCTTTTCTGCAACCAGCCCGATCCTGATTTTCGGCCCCTGCAAATCCTGCAAAATGGCAAGATTCAGTCCGAATTCCTTATTTATTTCACGAATGGTCGTTAATCTGGCAAGATGATCCGCATGCGTGCCGTGGGAAAAGTTAAGACGAAATACATTTACTCCGGCCTTTGCCAATGCGTGAAGCATTTCTTTTGTTTCAGAAGTGGGGCCTACGGTAGCAACGATTTTGGTTTTCTTGGAAGACATATTGTTAGTTAATGTGCAGTAATTTGAAATTATAATCCTGAGCCCGGAATGAATGACCGGAGCTCAACGTTTAGTCATTTTTTTTAAGTTCTATACGCAATCCACATCGATGACGATTTGGACGCTTTTTAAGCTTTTGTCAGTCAATACATCGATCACTTTTTCCTGTATAAATGACTTTGCCGCCTTAAAATTAATCTTTTCTCGTTCAAGTTTAATGAGAATGTCGAACAAAAACTGATTTCGTACCCTTTCGACAAGCGGCGGCTGTGGCCCGAGCACACGACTTTGCCCCAAATTGGCGGTCAATTTTTCGGCCAGCATGACCGAAGCACGTTTGGAAGTAGCCTCGTCTATATGCTTCACAGTCAGCTTTATTAAACGGGTGAATGGCGGGTAATGAAATTTTTCACGTTCCACTATTTCGGTCTCATACATACCCGTGTAGTCATTGGTCACAACACGCTCGAGTAGTTTCTGGGAAGGGTTTGCTGTTTGGATCAATACCTTCCCCGGCCTGCCGGCTCTTCTGCCCGCACGGCCACTTACCTGTGTAAGCATTTGAAAAGCCCGTTCCGATGCCCGGAACTCAGGAAAATGGATCATCCGGTCGGCATCAAAAATACCCACCAGACTCACGTTGTCAAAATCCAGTCCTTTGCTTACCATCTGGGTTCCTACCAGAATATCTGTCCCCCCCTCTTCAAATTCCTGTATGATTTGCTGATATGCGTTTTTGGCTCTGGTCGTATCCATATCCATCCTTTGCACCCGGGCAGCCGGATGCATCAGGTTCAGTTCCTCTTCTATTTTCTCCGTCCCATAACCCATTGTTTTCACTTTGACAGAGCCACAATTGGGACAGGTGCGCGGTACCTCTTCTTTATGCCCACAATAATGGCAGCGCAACTCCCCCACTTTCATGTGAAAAGTAAGGCTTACGTCACAGTTGGCACATTCCGAGATCCAGTTACACTCTTCACATTGCAGATACGGAGAATAACCACGCCGGTTTTGGAACAGTATCGTCTGCTCCTTATTTTTAAGATTAGCTTCAATGTGTTCCAGCATGACCGACGAAAACTCATTTTTCATCTTTTTCGACTTCTTCTCCTTTTTCGTATCCACCAGCTCAAAGGTGGGTAACGCGGCATTTCCGAAGCGCTGAGTCATTTGCACTAACCCATAACGGCCTGTCTGCGCATGATAGTAACTTTCCAGAGAGGGCGTGGCTGAACCGAGCAATGTTTTCCCTTTGTGCATGTAGGACATGATCACCGCCACATCCCGTGCATGATAACGAGGTGCAGGATCATGCTGCTTGTATGATGTCTCGTGTTCTTCATCTACGATAATCAGGCCCAGGTTGTTGAATGGCAGAAAAATGGCAGAACGGACGCCCACGATAAACTGAAATTTACCATCCAGGATACCTTTCCAGACCTCAACGCGTTCGTTATCGGAAAACTTTGAATGATAAATACCCATCACATCCCCAAATACTTTTCTCAACCGAACCACGATCTGCGTTGTCAGCGCAATTTCGGGGAGGAGAAACAATACCTGAGCACCATTTTCAAGTACCTTTTTGATCAGTTCTATATACACTTCCGTTTTCCCACTACCCGTAATACCATGGAGCAAAACAACCTCCTGTTGCGCAAAGAGGTCGTAAATTTCCCTGGAAGCCTGTGTTTGGGAATCTGTAAGTGTTATTTCCCCCAATGGTGTGGAGGGCATGTCGTCGAACCTGGAAACGAAGATCTCAAACTGCTCCATAATCCCCTTTTTGATCAGGGTCTGTAAAGCAGAATCGGAAACCCCGTCGTCCTGCGAAAAAATCATTTTATCGAGTCCTCTCTGATTGAGTTCGGGGTCGTTATATACCGGCACATGGCTCAGATAACGTAACACGACCTCCTGCTGTTTGGGTGTTTTTTCGAGGGCCGTCGTGAGTGCCACCAGTGCGTCATTGGTTAAATAACCCGTGGTGAGCCTGATTTTTTTGAGCACTTTCGGTTTGTATTTTTCTTTGACTTCCTCAAACAATATCACCGCACGTTTTCCCACCAGGGATTTAATCAGGGAGGTAATATTGGATTTGCCCAGAAGTCGTTCTACTTCCTGGTAGGAAAGTGTTTGCTGCTTTCGGATTTCATCCACGACCACATGTTCCAGGTCGGTCAGCAGGTCATCATATTCAAATTCGGGATTGATCTGAATCCGCGACTCACTTGTAATTTTGAGACCGGATGGAAGCGCTACATTCAGTACCTCACCAATGTTACACAGATAATACTCGGCTATCCATTTGAAAAGTTCAAGCTGCCGTGCCGTGACAATGGGCTGTTCATCAAGTAATTCCAGAATATACTTCGCCTGGTACTTCACTGGAGGCGTGGTATGCAAATGGGCAACTACGCCGGTAATTACCCGCTTTGTACCAAACTGGACAATTACCCTAGAGCCCACTTTAATGGTACCACTGATTTCCCTCGGCACCCTATAGGTAAACAATGATGGTATGGGAACCGGCAGTATCAGGTCAGCGAAGTAGGTGGTTTCTTCCTCAAAAAGGGAGGTCATTGATTTGGGGGCAATGGTTAGTTTTGCTACGGCTCGCAATTTAGTATTTTACTGCCATTAGTTGTCAGAATGAGAAACAGCAGTTTCTATCGCCTTCTCTTTTTCTTAGGATGTTGTCGTGTATCGAAAACAGAAAGTAATGTCACTTGGTTGTTGTGTACACGGTATAGCAGCAAATTATGCTTTGTGACAATAGCCTCTCTTACATCGCTGCGAGACGAGATTTTTCGGTAAATTTTCGGGTTTTTACTTATGATTTTAATGACTTCTTCAGTTCTTGAAACAAAATCCTTCACAACATCAGCGTGCCAGTTTTCTTCCAGGTAGGCAAGCACATCATGAAAGTTATTCAAAGCTTCCGGCGACCAAACAATATCTAAAGCCATTTTTTATAGGACTCTCTTGCTTTATCATGTGGAATACCTTGATTGGAATCAATTTGTTTAATCGATTCCTTAACATAGGTGATGACGTTATCCGGTAAATCTCCCCACTCTTCAATGGCATCAGAATTGTTAAACACAGATCTGATAGCATCTAGGACTCTTCGGTCCTGAGTATCCAGCAGTCTCCTGGCCAATTCTATTTTTTCTGACATTATATCCATACAATCGCTTGATTCTCGTTTGCGTCTAGTGTCTCCTGTTAACTCTATTGAGCCCCAAGTGCTGCATTTTTCGGATACACCTTCGAAAAATGAATCTTAGGGGAATTCTTATTTTTCACCTCGGCTACCCGAAAACATTTGCTACCTGAGGGCACACTATAATGTTCAAGATACCGGATAAGTCAAAGTTAACGCTTTCAGCTGATCAATCCAATTTCAAGCTCCGCTGCACTATCCCAGTCCATGAGGGCATTGAACAGCCGGATGTGACTGTAATTTTGTATCTGATTTTCTGAAATATCCGCCTCTTGCAAAACGCCTGAATCCAATAAAAAAGCCCGTTGTGTACCCGGCAACAAATTGGTTCTTGGTGTGAACCAACTGCCTCCTGCCCGAAAAGCCACATTGCAGTAGAACGAATCGGTCACCATGCCACTTTTTATGATCAGAATCTCATCCGCACTTCCCCGCTGGGCAAATAACTTCCCAAGTACACTTCTGTCATTATACTTATAGGCATAATCCACATCATCATGATACACTTTTTTGATCGTTCGAATGGCCCGTGGCACATGTAACTCCCACTGAATATCTTTCATTTTCTCACCGTAAACGATGCGCAGCTTATGACGTGCATTGGTGATAGATTCCGGAATGGGCAGATCGGACAGTCTCCAAAGATCGGAACACCCCCACAGCTTCTTCCGCGTTGTATTGAGGCGTACATCGTGGTACGTCACATTTTTCAATAGCCGGTTTTCAACACAAATCGTTTCAATGCAAAGGTTGTGGGACATGGCAGATTGGTAAATACACTTTATCAATGATTTCCTGATACTCGTTTTTCGGATCACTTAGGGCTGTAATGCCTCCCCCGCTCTTAAAAACCATTTCACCGTTCTGGTTTTCAATAAAACGAATCATCACGGCACTTTCGAAATTTTCGCCGTCAAAATAACCCATTACTCCTGTATAGTACCCTCTGTCATAACCCTCCACGTCCTGAATGATTTTCAGCGTGCTGGGTTTAGGGGCTCCGGTGACCGAGCCCGCTGGCAATAGCTTCATCAGTAAATCGCCATATTGTCCATCAAAATTTTCAGGCAACAAGCCAGCCACTTCCGAACTTACCTGAAGCAACGTTTTTTCACTCGTGCTGATCTGATCAATATACCTGTAACGTTCCACCCACACTTTCTCTGCTACCATGCTCATGTCATTCCGGATCAGGTCTACGATGGTGGCGTGCTCAGCCGACTCCTTCGGGTCTGCCAATATGGTTGCCCGCGCATCCGGCACCAGTGCATCAATGGTTCCCTTCATGGGATAGGACGATATCCTCAGACCATTGACTTTGATAAAAATCTCGGGAGAAAAACATACGAAAAGATCCCTGAACCACAACCGGAATGGGGCGTCACTATAACAAAAGATGTCTTTAAGGCTCAGGTTGGTTTCTATTGGCGTAGGGACAGAAAGATTCACCAGAAAAGAATTTCCCGCTTTCAGATTTTGGAGCACTTCATTAAATTTCCGTTCATACGATGCAAACGATAATGGAAATTTATGAAATGTGAAATCGGTTAACATTGGTGGTGATACCGATGACACACAATTGGTAAACCCCTTAAAATCAAAAAGGACTTCGCGATCATCAACTTCGTCAACGGTCCAAGCAAGTGGTTTTAGCCCCGCATAGTCCACAAGAAAAACGAAAGGAATTTTTTGTTTCCCCCAGCTATTCAATTGCGCTACAAAAATATCGATAGGATCGGCCAAGCTGTAAAAAGAATGATTTATTTACAAACAATGGGAACAGAATGCCAATTTACAAAGTTCAGAAACCAAAGGAGTAAATAAGTAGTTAGGAAAGGGAGGAGGGAGGAAAGGAGGAAGGACAGGGGTCGCGGGCGACAGGGGAGAAATTAAAATTAAGAATTAAGAATAAAATTCCCGGGAACCAATTCGATTCCTCTCTTTATATAGGATTCATAAATTAAAGGTTGAGCCAATGGCTGAAAGCTGTCCGCGCCGCCGAAAGCAAATAAAACATGCATATCTACGACGTTATAGTAATTGGAGGCGGGCCCTGTGGGCTGGCGATGGGCATTGAACTCGCAAACAGCGGGCTCGACTACCTGATTCTTGAAAAAGGAAACCTCACCGAATCCATCCGCAACTATCCGCGACGGATGCGGTTTTTCTCCACCGCTGAAAATATTGAGATCGGCGGCATTCCTTTTGCCATTTCGGAGGTAAAAGCCAACCGGAACGAAGCATTGCAGTATTATCGGAAAGTGGCCGGGTACTACAAGCTCAATTTCAGGCTTTTCGTTGATGTAGACCGCACTGAAAAGCAACCCGATGGCACATTCCTTGTTTATGCCAATGACGGACAGGTATTTCATTCAAAAAAAGTGGTGCTGGCGACAGGCTATTTTGATGTACCCCGACTGCTAAACGTTCCCGGCGAGAACCTCCCGCACGTGTCGCATTATTACGACGAGCCATTCAAATATTCTTTCACCAACGTGGTGCTCGTTGGTGGCTCCAACTCCTCTGTGGAAGCGGCACTCGAACTGTACCGGCACGATGCACACGTGACGATTGTGCATAAAGAAGCCGATTTCCGTACCAAGGTAAAATACTGGCTCGTGCCGGATGTAAAAAACCGTGTGAAAGAAGGCAAAATCCATACGCGATTCAATTGCATTACCAGAGAAATAGAACCCGGGAAAATCCTGATCGAAAATACAGAAACGGGTGAAAAAGAATGGCTCCCGGCCGATTTTGTATTCCTGCTCGTGGGTTACCTGCCCGATGAACATCTGCTGTTCCGATGCGGTGTAGTGCTGGATCCCGCCACAAAAGTACCCACCTACGATCCCGAAACTTTTGAAACGAACGTTCCAGGGTTATACCTCTGCGGTACGGTCATGGCAGGTGTGTTTACCGAGAAGGTTTTTATTGAAAATGGCCGGGACCATGCAGCTGCCATTGCAGACCATTTGATTGGCCGGGAAGTACGGATTGTGAAGGAGTTGATTGATCGGATATAGGCCTATACGTTGTCAATATTATTCACCACATAGTAACATAGAAAACATAGATGCGCTCTATTCCTATGTGCCCTATATGCCTATGTGTTTCAATAATATTACCTGCCGTATAGGTTTAAACCACATAGTAACATAGAAAACATAGGTGCGCTCTATTCCTATGTGCCCTGCCTGCCTATGTGTTTCATAAATATTACCTGCCCTATAGGCTTAAACCACATAGGCACATAGAAAACATAGATACGATGTACTCCTATGTGCCCTATCGGCCTATTTGTTTTTATAAATATTGTGTATGTAAGGTGAGCTTAGGTTTCGCAGGTGGCCCCGCACAGGGTGGCCCCACACAGGGTGGCCCGCATAGGGTGGTTATTTTTTTTGGCTCTTTCCTCTGCACACTCCATATCTCCTCATTTCTTCTTTATTTAAAATATCTTTCCTATTTGTGACGTTCGCTGTTGAATAAATTGGGGAAACGATCTTCAAGGTAACCCATGCTAAACAACACATAATCAGCCACAAACTTGAAACTCACAGCTGTTTTACTATTTTCTTTCCTGTCACTCTGCTCTTTTGCTAGCCACGGCAAACCCTATGTGATAACCTGCTACTTCCCCAACGTCTCAACACAGGCAGAAGTTAGCATTATAGTAAAACGTGCAGAAGGTAACCCATTGATTCAAAAGGCTGCCATCGTTAATAAGTATGCGGTTTTTAGTTTTGAGTTGGATGAGCCTGCACCTGCTTATCTGTGGCTGGAGGATTATTATAAAGATGAGATTCATTTTTTTCTGGATTCAACATCTCTTGATTTTACGATCTACCAGGAAACGCCAATGCGGTTTGAAATATCCGGATCCCGGTCGACCGCCCGCTGGAATGAATTTAGGACAAATCGCGAGAGTATGGAGCATATCGATAGCCTCCGGGAGAATTTTCGTTCTAAACAAACAGGTGATTCTGTTGCTGTGCGTGCCGCATGGAGTGCCGCATGGACTGCCGCACGTGATTCAATCGCCGCACAGACGCATCAGTATTTTATGAATACGATTCTTTCCAATCCTATCGAAGAATTCAGCTGGTATTTATTTAAGTCAAGTGTTGATGGCCTTTCCAGAAAGGAGGCGAGCATGCTACTTTCCAAGCTTGTCTGCTTTTCCGATCGTGCCCGGTATACTGAAATTGCGGCTGCGTTAAATAAAGCGAAAGTCGGGGATATTTTAAAGAAACATCATTTTAGTTCTTGGGAGGCGAAAAGGATTGATTTACAGCGTCTGAATTCAGGGATGGTTTTAATTGATTTTTGTTCCGTGTATTATTCAGAGTCCAGAAAATTTCATGAATTGTTAAAGGACTTGTACTCAAGGTACCGCCCGTTGGGACTTGAAATTGTTAGTGTCTGTCTGGAATTTAACCCAAATCCTGATCCAGAGAATTTGAAAGTAGAGAATCTGCCGTGGGTTGTTGCCTTTGCCCACGGCATTGAGAAAGAAAGAATAGAAGATGATTTTGGAATTACCATATTTCCTGATAATGTTTTGATAGATTCAACGAATAAAGTGATCCTGCGAAATGCTTCGTTCTCCGAAATTGAAAAGTTTCTGAGAGAAAAATATAAATAGCCACCGGTCATTTTTTGGTACAGCATTTCGTACCCCCACCTCAATCTTCCTTAAGCACCAACTTTCTTCTTTTCTTCTTACCAGAAACCTTTTCAATCTTGCCGATTAGTCCCTTTGCACCAACCGCGTAGCCCACATTTCCCGCGAAGCTGATAGCATGAAACGATTCCTTGCCCAGCCGCTGCCAGGAATCACCATAGTCTGCGGAGCTGCTGCTCCCATTAGGGCCCACGGCAACGAGTGATACGTCGTCCGAACGAATCTGCGTATCGCCATTCCAGGTTGCATGGTTTTTGCTGTAAAGTGCCACGGATTCTTTCAGCCCCACCGGCTTGGTCATGGCTCCCAATTTCCAGGTAATACCGCCGTCCTGTGTCAGCAACACGTTTTGAGAGGAATCTGTGGTATTTTTATAATCGCCACCAACGGCAATGCCATGCTTTTTTGACCAAAAATGAAGCCCGAAAATACCGCTTGTAGGCCCTGCTGGCAACGGCGTTGCCGTCACATTCCAGGTGTGCCCGTAATCATCGGAACGAAATACCCGCGCCATCTTACTTCCTCCTGTACCAACGTAGGCATTGCCTTTTCCTGTGGCTAGGATGGAAGTTCCGCTGGCCGCGAAACAGGCTTCCCCCGACTCGGTCTCCGGACGTTTTTCGTTGGCAAGCTCCTGCCAGGTTCTGCCACCATCTTCGGTTGTCAAAACAAACAGCCTGCCGTCTAAAGGATCACCAATGCAGATACCCCTGCTTTTGTCCCAAAAATCAATACCATCCAGAAACACGCCCTTTTGAGATGATTGATACACGACATTCCAGGTTTCGCCACCATCTTCGGTCCGGTATATCCTGGCCTTGCCCTGTTCTGCCAGCCCTGCGCTCATCGCCACCGCTACCTGTTTGCTGAATCCATGTATGTCTCTGAAATCAAGTGAATCCGCACCAGCAACTTTGAATGAGGACCACTTTGCGCCACCGTTGCTGGTCTGAAAAATGTTACCCTGTGAGCCACCAATCCAGCAAAGTGTGGGAGAAATGGTATGAACTGCCCGCATATCCACCATTTTGTTTGTCTGGAATATGCGCCATTGACCTCTTACATTCGGACTAAAACCCAGTGCAAGACACCAAAACACAGTATTAAGCAACTTTTTCACTGACAAACGCATAAGATTCAAATCCTTTGGCACGATATTTTCATTAGAGTTTTCGTAACTTTATTCTATCATCACACAAAATAGCAAATTTAGCATGAACAAGAATCAAAAATTTCTGATTGGATCAGTAGGAGCGTTGTTATCAGGTATTGCAATCGGATTGTTGTTGGCACCAAAAAGTGGCAAAGAGTCGCGCAAACTAATAAAAAACAAGGCTACCGACCTAAGCGGAACCGCTAAGGATAAGTATGAAAAAAGTCTGGAAGAGCTTTCTGTTCTTGCTGATAAGCTGAAAGAAGGTTTCTTGAAAAATGTGAGCACCGTAAAAGACAAGGCAGGTGCAGTAGCAGAAAACGTTAACGAAAAAGTACGTGGTGTTGTAAACAACAACTAAGACATAAATACGAAACTGAGGCCGGTTCCAGAGTTGGAACCGGCTTTTTTGTGGCTTATATTCTGCCTTGACCTTTTATTCACTTACGATGGATTCGCAAAAGGTCTGTTGTGGTAACACCAAAAGCTGCAAGCTACCGTCAGGATTTTAAGGATGCAAAACGCATGAAGAGTTTGGCAAGTGGCGAGGGCTGTCCCTGGCGATAGACAAAAGAAAAGGTTCGAACCATGTCTAATCCTTCAATGTCCACAATACACATTCGATCATCGGCCAGCTCCTGCTGCACGCTGTAAACGGATAAGAATGAAAACGTATTGGAGTGAAAAAGATAATTTTTGATGCTTTCGGTACTTCCCAGCTGCATCTGTATAACCAAATCTTTATAATGCAGGCCCACTTTCTGCAGATATTCCTCAACAATCTCATTCGTTCCCGACCCGCTCTCCCGGGTCAAAAGGGGCAATCTTTTGAGCTCGTCCGGTGAAATTGTCCGGGCTGTCAAAACTTCATTTTTCACCCTGCTCACCAACACGATTTCGTCCTCAAGAAAGGGCGTATATTTAAGATCGGCATGATGGACAGCCCCTTCCACGAGTCCCAGCTCAATACCTTTATCTGCCAGCAATTGCTCGATCTCTAACGAGTTGGCATTGGTAAGCTCAACTTTCACATCCGGAAAACGCTGGTGAAATTTGGCAAGATACGCTGGCAGCACATACTGTGCAATGGTCGTGCTGGCACCGATATGCAACACACCATCGGTTTTATTTTGCAGCAGGTTAAGATCAAAATCCAGCTTTTGATACTGTTCAAAAATCAAATGCGTATGCTGAAGGAGAATATCCCCAGCGATAGTAAGTGCAATTTTCCTGCGGCTTCTGTCAAAAAATGTGGTCTTATAATGCTCCTCCAGTTCTTTGATATGCCTCGTCACTGCGGGTTGGCTGATGTTCAATTGCTGAGCAGCTCTGTTGAAATTGAGCGCTTTGGCAACTGTATAGAACACTTTAAGCCGGAAATCGAGCATACACTTTGGATATCTTCCCTTGAAAAATTATAAGTAAAGGTGCTACCCTACGACACTTCCCAGTTCCCTGGCAGCGGCCATACTTACACTTTTATAAAACATAAACTCCTTCATAATCGCAATTTCCTCTTCTTCCGACTTCACTTTTGCCAGTTCCTGATGGCAGACTTTCATTTTCTCTTCGATGAAGGCCTTTTTCAGCCTTAGAATATTGATGAACGCGGTTTTATCCAAAACATCAATTTCAAAAGGAACATAAATTTCAAATTTTTCAGTCCAGAGCTCACTCAGCTCATACTTACTCGTAAGCCAGTTTATGGTAAGATTCCGTATTTCAGTCTCGTGATGGTTCTGAAAATAATTTGTATCCAGAACCACATTACGGCTGAAATTTTCCCGAAACAGCGTCAGAAGATGATGGAATACAGGGTCTTTGAAATCAATATCTTTTATTTCCCCAAGCACATACTGGCAGACCGTGATGGTGGGCTCCAGCTCTTTAGCCCCAAACAATACCAGCAACCGCACAAAAGCTTCTTCCTGGTAATACAACTTGGTCCGCTGCGGGGACTGCTCCTCTTCAACCGTCTCCGGTTCAAAAAGATTAGCGGGCGGCCCGTCATCAGCACCTGCAGAAATTCGGACATCCTCTGGACCGGAAAATGTACCGTTGGAACGGGCTGGTCTGTCAGCAGGTTTTTGCGTATGCAGCTTTCTCAGCAACTTATTACCCTCGCTGATCAGCATCTGCTCATCCACCTTCATCATCTCTGAGGTTCGGTGAAAAAACACCTGCCGTTTGATGGCGTCCGGAATCTTGATGATGCTGTTAACCACGTCCCCGATCACCGCTGCGAGCCTGAAGGGATCGTTGCCCGCATCTTGCAGGAGGGTCTCTGTTTTGAAGGTAATAAAATCCTTTGCAGCGGTTTTCAGATAGTCCTTAAAAGCCTGTGCACCCACCCGCCGCACATAGCTGTCGGGATCCTCCCCATCCGGAAAGAGCACTATACTCACATTGAGCCCTTCCTCTAGCACAAGGTCCAGCCCCCTGAGGGCGGCCTTGATACCGGCCATATCGCCGTCATACAAGATGGTTACGTTCGGCGTAAAACGACCTATAAGCCGGATCTGCTCGGCCGTGAGGGAGGTTCCGGAAGATGCAACCACATTCTCCACACCCGCCTGATGCAACGAAATAACGTCCGTATAACCTTCAACCAGGTAACAGAGCTCCTGCTGTCGGATCGCATTTTTGGCCTGGAAAATGCCATACAGGCTATCGCTCTTGTGGTAAACCTCCGTCTCGGGCGAGTTGAGGTATTTGGGCTGGTTCGCCTTACCTGCCTTGTCCGATTTCAATATGCGGGCACCAAATGCAATGACTTTCCCCGCAACGTTGTGAATCGGGAAGATTACTCTGCCTCGAAAACGGTCATAACCGGCCGTGTTACTTCCTTCTTTATGAATGAGTAGTCCGGCTTTTTCCAGTATCTCGGCAGTGTAGCCCTTCTCCAGAGCCTCTTTGGTAAACGCATCCCAGGTTTCGGGACTATATCCGAGTTCGAATTTACTGCGCGTCTCGCCACTGAATCCCCTTTCTTTGAAGTAACTCAGCCCGATCGCCTGCCCTTCCTCTGTGTTCTGAAGTTGGTTCTGATAAAAGTTTTTGGCAAAGTTTAAAACAATGTAAAGGCTTTCCCTTACATTCTGCCTCAGACTTTCCTCGTCCGTTACCTGCTCTTCCTGTATTTCAATATTGTATTTATTGGCCAGGTAACGCAACGCCTCTCCGTACCCGATTCCATCCACATCCATCACAAACTTGATGGAATCTCCAGCCGCTCCGCATCCAAAACATTTGTAGATCTGCCTTACCGGGTTAACATTAAAGGAAGGCGTTTTCTCATTGTGGAAAGGACAACAAGCCGAATAATTCGCACCCTTCTTTTTCAAAGACACGAAATCCCCCACCACCTCTACGATATCGGTGGCCTGTTTTATTCGATCTATGGTTTCCGGATTTATGCGCATTTTTCGAATTCTTACATTTTTACTACCCGGCGGGAAATATGTAATTAGCCCGCCCCTTCCAACACGAAGGATTATTTATCCGTTCGTCTAATCCTCAAAAGATTACTTTCCATAGCTGCCTTAGAAATTGTATCTACCCCGTCTGGAGGTTTGAATGGCTTTTGGCCAGTTACAATTTCAAATGTGCAAACAGGAGCGTGAATACCTTGGCAAAATAAGCATTGGCTTTGGTTTTTTCATAATAAAACGTTGCTGTCTGCGCCCTGGAAGGATCCGATAGCTCTCCCTGCTCAAGTCATGTCTAATAACGATAGTCCCATCAATTTCAAATCCGTTTAGCCCGGAGAAAGCGAACAGCCATGCGGTTCTGATTACCAAGGCCTTCATTTTGTCTGCTTTCGCATTCTCCAAGGGCGCGTTTACTGGCAAAATATCTGGCGAAAGTAATATTCTCATTTACTTTCACAACCACTCCCCAACCCTATCATCAACATAACCAGCAAAGTTTCTAAATCAATCAGGACATGTATAACAAATTGATTGTCAATCATTTTTATTCCAAAAAAATGCTTAGACAATGCCTTGAACGCA
Organism: Dyadobacter sp. 32; assembly: GCF_902506755.1. Classification (GTDB taxonomy): domain Bacteria; phylum Bacteroidota; class Bacteroidia; order Cytophagales; family Spirosomataceae; genus Dyadobacter. The sequence goes on from NZ_LR735258.1 coordinate 3,695,313, forward strand.
CTTTCCGGGGGAGAAGTGGAATATTACGAACGAGGAAATTGTACCCGGGATAGAAGGAATTCCCTGCATAACCAAAAAAGAATTGATAAAATGATATTCTAAAGTTTTTTTCTCAAAACATTAATGCGTTATTTTGTGTTCCTACACTTACTGAGTGCGGAACTGATTTTGACTCAAAGAATTAAAGATATAGTGTGTGTATAGTGTGAAACAGGGCATGGAAACTTTTCTATGCCTTTGTTTTTTTACCACCTGGTACCTGCTGAAGGCTCATTCATACGCCAGCACCTTCCATCTACAAAAAGGTATTACTTCCTCAGCCCGGGGTTGTAGGGAGAAAAATGAGTGTTGAAAAACGGGCCTGATGCTCATTTTTGATCTGGAGGAACCACTGTAAAACGTTAGACGCGTGGTGCGGGACTAATGTTGGGACTGTCTCAGGTTAATTCGGTCTCCGGGCTGGAAGACTTGTGGTAGCTGTTCTACTTTCGGTATAGTGAACCAGTACCTATAAAAATAGTGCTCCATGTAAACGGTTTATGCTTCTTCTTGCTGCCATTTTCTATTCTGTTTACAGCTTATGCTTGATGATCCACCTCCTCTACCTCCAAAGCCTCCCGCAAAACCTGCTGCAACAATTGTTCATTCTGCTGCTGGCTTTGCTTGATGCTGGCTTCGAGTTTATCGCAATTATCCATTGTTTCTGCCAGCTTATTGGCGATGGATTGTTGTATCAGAAGTGAAGGAATAGGTATCCTCATATTTTGTGCTTGCGTGACTGAAATATTGGCTTGCCCAGCTACACCTTTTGTATCAATAGAATTTATTTCAGACATTTCATTTAAATACCAGAAAATGAAGTTATTCATAACTGAATAAAATGGTCTTATTAAAACAGCAGCTTGATTGAAGTTGCATTCCTTGAGGTGTTCCGGAACAATAGCAATTTTACCAAGAGGAGGGCCGACAATATTCATCAAAACGTCACCGGGATAGGCTCTGCATCGTTTCAATTGCCCGTTATGAACCTCTTCTTTAATGTATTGCGGCTTAAAATAAAAATCGATCTTTTGATTTTTGAGGTTGTACATTTTCAAATATGGAATACCTGTCTCAACAAAAGCATCCTGAGATGGAGTGCTGCCACTTGTGATATAAGCCACCTCCCCCAACCTACACCAAACCCAATCCTCAGGAATCTCAAAAGGAATTTCTTCTGGTTTAATGGGTGGTAATTCCTTTTCTTTTTTCAGCTTTTTGTCTTTAATCAGCTGCGCTTTCTCCGCTTTTATTTTTTCTAAAAGCTGTTGACCGGTTTCCTGATTTTCTTCACTGCCTGCTTGTGTGCCCGTCAGCTTGCCTTGCATGGCCTCACGCAGGAAGGATTGGCGGAGTTGCTTTACGAGGTTGAGTTGGTGGTTGAGTTCGGTAGATAGTTGAATGATATTCAGTTGGGATCTACTTAATTCGACAATATCATGTTCAACATGTGAATCAAAATAGTATCCCTCATCTTTTAAGCTTTCGCTGTAAAAATCAATAAGAAACTCTACAATTTTCCTTTGCTCAGAAATTGGAGGTAATGGAAATAGCGTTGAATTAAATTGCTCCTGTGTTATACTTGGTGAATTAAATCCAGAAAAAAGCGATAGATATAAATTACGAACATAGCCTGACAGCAAGAAATATTTAATAAACTCATTATCAACCCTAATCCCATTGAATACAGCGAGACCTGTTGAACCAATGTAATTTGTCTTTTCGTCCTCAATTATAGCAATATTATTAAGATATGGCCTTACCAGTGAGTAAGCGATATATCCTTTTTTCATAACTCTTCTGGCTCTTGAAGATAGTTCGGATACCGGTCGTAACTTACTCTCCCTAATCACAAAATTCTTATTGTCGATTGCATCTATATCAACGTAGTTAACCAAAGTGTCTTTTGGTAATTTAGTCTCTATATTAAGATTGTCAGTAAATTCAATGACTTCCCCCAGTCGGCACCAAACCCAATTCTTGGGAATTGGGTAAGGAATCTCTTCTTGGGCAATAGCTATGCCCAAACCTTTCTTTGACTTTCCTTTGTCTATCCTAATTTGTTCGAGTAGATCTAAACCACTTTCTCTGGCAACAGTTTCAGATTTGCTTAATTTGGAAATAATTATTTCCAAATATCTTCCAGCATTTTCATTAAATAATTGATTCCAATTTAATAGGCGATTACTTTCTTGCCGACGTCTACCTCTAGCCATTTTAATTCCGGTTCAATTCAGTAAAAAATTGTAATGGTTTATTAAACGAAGAATTCAGCATTCCAACCAACTCAGCATCACAATACTCATGCATTTTATCCACTTTCACCTGATTTTTACCATCCAGATCATACCCTCGTTCTTTATTCGTATTTATATTCGCTGACCAGCTAATTTCTGTCAGCAGTGCTGTCAGTATTTTTTTGTCCCAACGATCATGATCGTCTAAAACTGTCGGCAGTGCTGACAGTTTTATAATTTTATCACGATCAATCATTTTCAGCTCCTGTAATAAAGGCAAAAGTTGATCTTGATTGGTATAAGTTTCATAAAATTGCTTCATCCGCCAGATGTTCCTCTCCGAAAATCCCTGAATACCAGGCTCACTCTTTTGAATATATAAGGCAAGTTCAACCACAACTGATTTACCCCATTCATTAGCAGCAACTTTTTGGCTTACGTAGGCTCCTATGTTCCAGTACAATTCAATCAAAGAAGCATTCGCCAATTGCACAGTTTTATTTCTTGCACTGACAATCAGCCGCTTAACTCCTCCAAATTGTAACTCTACATTCATCTTGTGGCCTCTTTTAAATGTTTCAACAATCCATTACTTTTCTCAAAAGATGCATGTAACATCTCAATCAACTCAATACTGCTGTACTCATGCACTTCTTCCACCTTCACCGGATTCTTAATATCCAAATCAAACCCCCGCTCCCTAATCGTATCAATATTCACCTTCCAGCAAATATCACTTTCGGCACGGTTGTTCCACCATGCTTTAATCGGGTCAAACTCTTTTACCTGTATCGTTTTGGTTTTGCTGTATGACTTGTACCCTTCGGGCATTTTGTGTTCATAATACCACACATCCTTGGTAGGTGTTCCTTTGTCAAAAAATAACAAATTGGTGGCTACCGTCGCGTAAGGCTGGAAGACGGAATTGGGTAAACGAATGATCGTATGCAGGTTGCAGTCTTCCAGTAATTTCTGGCGTACACGTTGTTTTACGCCTTCGCCTGTCAAACTTCCGTCGGGCAATACAATGCCTGCACGTCCACCTTGTTTCAGCAAATGGATCATCAGGATTAGAAACAGGTCGGCGCTTTCTTTGGTGCGATAGTTAAGAGGGAAATTGTTTTCATTATTGTTGGCTACAATACCTCCAAAAGGAGGGTTGGCCAATATAATATCTACCCGGTCCTTTTCCTTGTATTCACTTAATGCCTGGTCCAGGCTATCCCTGTAAGTAATGTTGGGAACTTCCACATCATGCAGGATCAGATTGGTGGTTGCCAATAAATACGGCAGCGGCTTGTATTCCCAACCGATAATATTGTCCTGTATGGCATTACGCTCTTCTACGCTATTGGCTTGTTTTATCAAATGTTCTACCGCACAGGTGAGATAACCCGCCGTGCCACAGGCAGGATCCAGGATTCTTTCTCCTAACTGCGGATTGATCACATCCGTGATGAATTGGGTGATCGCTCTTGGCGTATAAAACTCTCCGCTTTTACCGGCGCTTTGCAAATCCTTCAAAATGGATTCGTACATATCACCAAACGCATGGCGGTCTTTGGCGCGGTTGAAGTCTATTTCGTTCAGCTTGTTCAATACCTTCCGGATATTGATACCGCTTTTCATGTAATTGTTATTGCCGTCAAACACTTCGTGGACGAGTACGGCCCGTTTGTTGGAAGTGCTGATATCGATGTTGCGTAACGCAGGGAACAATTTCCGGTCCACAAATTCCAGTAACTCATCACCGGTAATGCCCTCGTCGTCCGCTGCCCAATTGTCCCATTGATATTCTACCGGAATGGGTGAGACATAATTGTCGTTCAGTATTTCCAGCTCCTTGTCTTTGTCACAAAATATTTTGAGAAACAGCATCCAGCCCAACTGCTCTATACGCTGCGCATCGCCATTCAACCCATTGTCCTGCCACATGATCTGGCGTATGCTGCTTATGATTCCTGAAATGTTCATATTTTACTAAAATTCTTATTATTTCTAAATTCTTCCGTTCTCTATCACATAAGGAATATTTTAATTGACTGATTTATAGACGCTTGCAAATTATTATAATCTTTCTATCACATGCCCGTCACATAAGATTTCAACAGGTTCAATATCCAGTGACATCTCACTTTTTACGTTTCACATTTTACATAAAAGTTATCATCTACGCCGTCAAATACAACTCATTTTCCAATTCCCTCACCGCTTTCAGGTAAGCAGGTTTCCCGCCAAAGCTATTGATAATTTCAATCGCTGAACCAAACGAAGCAACGGGATTGACTTTGAGCACCTCCATACTCTCGATATTTTTTACACCTTCGTCAGCGTATTTATCGAGTAATGCTTCAAGCACCTTGCGCGCCTGGTCGCCATATTTGGTGAAGTAGTTCCGCTTTTTCACATTATTCACCCTCTCTTTTCTAGACAATGGTTTCTGATCAAAGGCAACGTGACAGATAATGTCAAATAAATCGCAGTCACGGTTAACAGCATCCAGCAAAGCTTCCACAGGTACTCCCTGTTCCTCCAGTTCAGTAATGAGTACTTCTTTCTTTTCGGCAGCATTCCAGGTTGTCAGAAAATCTTCCAGGCTGTGAAATCTATCCTGCAAAAGTTCTCTGGAATAATCTTTCAGATTTACAGTAATCGGCTTACCTTCTTTATTGAAATGTAGCTCCCTGGTTACGAGGATCGATACATCAATTCCATTCACAACTACCCGATCCCTTGGTTCACCAGTAGGGCGGTAAGGTTCTCGTGGTGGCTCCCGAAGTATATTTGGTCTTTCTCGCTGCTCCAGTTGCTCGGTCAAATCCTCACCGGAAACTTCATCAATAAGAGGAACGTCATCGTCTTGCTCTTCATCGATTATATCCCCCAGATCTTCTTCTTCCGACAAAGGTTTCACACGAATCGGATCTCCATCAAAAGCTGGATCTGCAAAAAGATCAGTTGCATTTCGGAAATCCAGGATCGTGAAATACAATTTCCCATGCTCTTCATCAATGCGTGTTCCACGACCGATAATCTGCTTAAATTTGGTCATTGAACCAATTTCAGCATCCAGCACAATCACCTTGCAAGTTTTAGCATCCACACCGGTTGTCATCAATTCGGATGTGGTAGCGATAACCGGATAAGCTTCCTCAGGATCGATAAAATTGTCAAGCTCTCGTTTACCTTCATCATTATCACCAGTAATCTGCATGATGTATTTATGATTTCCGGCGACAAGGTCACTATTCTCATTTGCCAAAGCAATCCGCATACGTTCGGCGTGGTCGATATCACGGCAAAACACGATGGTCTTCGCAAAGCGGTCGTAACCTTTCAGAAATTCTGAAACCTTATACGCCACGGTATCTGTTCGCTCAGTAATGATGATATTTCTATCAAAATCCTTGCGGGTGTAAATACGGTCTTCTATTTCATTTCCATGAATATCCGTTTTGCCATTCTCGGGACGATAACCCTCTAAGTCTACATTCAAACCAACTCTTATGACCCTATAAGGTGCCAAAAATCCATCGTCAATACCTTGTTTTAAACTATATGTATAAATGGGATCACCAAAGTATTCGCTGTTACTGGCAGTTTCACTTTCTTTTGGTGTCGCCGTGAGGCCAATTTGGGTTGCTTTTGAGAAATAAGATAAAACGTCTCTCCAAGAACTGTCTTCCCGAGCACTACCCCGATGGCACTCATCAATAATGATAAGGTCAAAGAAATCCTGGCTGAACTGTTTGAATATATTTTTTTCATCTTCCGAACCAGTTAATCCCTGATAAATGGCCAGGTAAATTTCATAACTTTTATCAACTTGCCTGTTTTTGATGACAGTCATTTTATCTTTAAAATGCTTGAAATCGCCACGCCGTGTTTGATCGACCAGAGAATTCCGGTCTGCAAGAAAGAGAATTCGCTTTTTAGTTTTAGATTTCCAAAGTCGGTATGCAATCTGAAATGCGGTGTAAGTCTTTCCGGTACCGGTAGCCATAACCAATAATATCCGGTCCTGTCCTTTGGCAATCGCTTCCAAAGTTCGGTTTACAGCATTTTGCTGATAGTAGCGCGGTCGTCTGCCAGAACCATCAAAAAAATAATCCTGCTCTACTATCTGATTGGCTCGTTCTCCCTCGAAACCCTTAAACGCTTTATATTTTTCCCAGAGAAGTTCCGGAGATGGAAAGTCATTCAGAGAAAGCTCTTTTTCAATCTGGCTTAAATTGGTTTTATCATGAAATAAAAAGCCATCACCATTTGAGCTAAATACAAAAGGTATATCCAGGATTCTCGCATAGTCCAGTGCTTGCTGCATACCGGCACTTACTGTATGTTTGTTATCCTTAGCTTCAATAATAGCAATGGGAATATTTGGCTTGTAGTATAAAATGTAATCAGCTCTCTTGCGAACACCTCGTGCAGTAAGCCGTCCCTTTACATAAATTTTACCATCAGTAAAGAAAACTTCTTCCAGATATTGTTTTTGGCGGTTCCAACCAGCACTTTCAATGGCAGGCGAAATGAATTTTGTGCAGATATCACGTTCGGAGAGTAACTTTTTAGACATAGGGTAAATTTTGTCCAATATAATGATTTTTATGGACGCGATTCATCTAACCTTGCGCAGAACTGTATGCAATTTGGACCAAAGCGCATAAAAAAGGAGCTACATTTTCATGTAGCTCCCTCACTTTCAGGGCTCCCGAAGTTGGGCTCGAACCAACGACCCTCTGATTAACAGTCAGATGCTCTAACCGGCTGAGCTATTCAGGAGTGTTTTGGCCTTTTTCTCCTCTGATGGTTAGCGGTTCGCTGCGCTTCAGATGCTCTAACCGACCGGCAAACGGTTTGTGAGCTATTCAGGAGTGTAATCCGGTTGTTATTCCTAATTATGGTGCAAATGTAAGGCTTCAGAATATATCGCGCAAGTGTCACACCAAAAAAAATATCAGCTTTGTACCTGCTGGAGGATTAACTCCTTGACTTTCTTGGCATCTCCCTTTGTAAAATTATTGATAATAATTTCAGGACGCATCCTGGGGATAATTCGAATAGTTGAAAAGAAGATACTGTTTTCGATTTCTACCCCGGAAATGTCCGAGTAAAAGACAAAATTGTCGGTACTTTTGAAAAGTTTACGTACTTTAAAAGTTACACCCTTATCTCCGAATGTTACTTCGTCAGGAAACATCGGGTTCATTAGCCCACTGGCACGGAATCGCTCGTTCATTGTATTTAGGTTAGCAAAGTTTACTTACTGTATCGATATTGTTTACAAAGGTACGTGAACGACCTTCTTTGTTTCAAAAAATTCCTCTTCAAAAAAATCAGAAAGCGCATAGGAGGTCGTCTTCATATTCAATTCGGAGAGTTCTTCGGTCAAGTCTCCTCCTTTAAGATATAAAATACCATTCCTAAGCGGGTGAAATGAATTTCGGCTGATATTCTTCCTAACCCACCCCACAAAAGGTGTGATACGCGTTACCGCCCGGCTCACTACGAATTCATACTGATCTTCCAGTCGCTCTGCACGCACCTGCTCTGCCCGGACATTGGGCAACTCCAGCGACTTCACAATCTCCTGTACCACCCGGATCTTCTTACCAATGCTATCCACCAAATGAAATTGTGATTCGGGAAACAGTATGGCCAGTGGAACGCCGGGGAATCCGCCACCGGTACCCACATCCAGCACCGATGTTCCCGATTTGAAGGGAAGCACCTTGGCTATTCCGAGCGAATGCAATACATGGCGCTCATACAAGGTGTCGATATCCTGCCTGGAAATTACGTTAACCCGTGCATTCCAGAATTGGTAAAGCTCCGAAAGCTGACCAAACTGATCCTGCTGCTTTGGCGTAAGATCGGGGAAATATTTAAGAATCAGTTCCATGACATCCTCGGTTTTTTCCTGGTCATTACGAACAAACCAAAAAATGTATAATAAATAAAAAGTGCAAAATCCATCAGCAGGAAACTAAACCATTCTACGGTTTTATCCAATTTAATGTTGATTACAATGAGAAGAAACCACTGAATGATCCAGCGAACACCAAACACCACCCCGAGCTCCTGTAACAGCAGGTTATTTTTGGTCCATAAACCGAACCCCAATGTGGCGAACCCAAGAAGCCAGACAGCCACATGGGCTCCCGACAACAGCCCAAGTAATATTTTGTTACGGCTCCGGTAATATTTACTAACCGCCAGATGTCTTTGCTTTTGGCGAAACCACGTTGCCCATGTGGTTTTGGGCTTGGAGTAAACAAACGATTCCGGTTCGATACACACGGCGGTGTTGCTCCCGGTGGCCACTTCATTTAAAAAAATATCATCATCGCCGCCGGTAACTTTCCGATGACGGTAAAAGCCTTTGTTTTCAAAAAACAGTTCTCTCTTGTATAAAATATTTCGCCCCACGCCCATGTAGGTCCATCCGGCAAGTGTAAAGGAGAGATACTGGACAGCGGTGTAGAAAGTTTCGCACCGGATAAACCAGTTCAGAAAACCCGGACGCTTTTCATACGGAGAAAACCCGAGCACGATATCTTTTTCCGTGTTAACCTGAGAGGCCATGGTGGTAATCCAGTGTAGCGAAGAGGGCCGGCAATCTGCATCCGTCATGAGTGCAATGGGATTGTTGGCCTGTTTCATCCCCACGGTCAGTGCATATTTCTTAGGTGTAACATGATCAAACTGGTCGTTGATCCGGATGTACCGGATGTGTTTCCAATTTTGAATGTTTTCCCGGATAAATTCTTCACTACCATCGTCGGACCGGTCATCCAGTAAAATAACCTCAAAGTTTGGGTACTCCTGTGCGTCGAGAATGGGTAAAAGCTCCTGAAGATTTTCCTTTTCGTTCCATGCACACACCAACACCGTAACCCCTGGCGATTCGCTGGCGTAATTTCTTCCTCTTCCGTAAAAAGCTAACCTCGTGAAGATGAAGAGATAATAAAACAGTTGTATTGATACAAATCCTACAAGTGCATAGAGTAAATTTTCCGCCACAATCAAAGAGGGTTGTAAATTTTTTTCATATTGACTGCAAATATACGGTCATTGTCAGGAATGTTAGAGGGCTTAGTTCTATTTTTGCAGTTTCAAAATCGGATATTCATTAATGAAATTCACCTTACAAGCGCAGGATACACATACCAAAGCCAGAGCGGGCAGCATAGAAACAGATCATGGCACGATTCAAACGCCCATATTTATGCCGGTAGGAACGGCGGGAACTGTAAAAGGGGTCCATCAGCGTGAATTGAAAGAAGACATAAAAGCTCAGATTATATTAGGCAACACGTACCATCTCTACCTACGCCCGGGACTGGAAATCCTCCAGAAGGCGGGGGGGCTCCACGGGTTTAACGGATGGGACAGGCCTATACTTACAGACAGTGGCGGATATCAAGTATATTCCCTGGCAGGAACCGGCCGAAAAATCAACGAAACGGGTGTGGCATTTAAGTCACACATTGACGGCTCAGTACACACATTTACACCCGAAAGTGTGATGGACACCCAACGTATCATCGGGGCTGACATCATCATGGCTTTTGACGAATGTACCCCCTACCCGTGTGAATATACCTACGCCAGAAAATCCATGGAGATGACGCATCGCTGGCTGGATCGCTGCTGCGACCGCTTCGACCGCACCGATGCACATTATGGACACAGCCAAACACTCTTCCCGATCGTGCAGGGGAGTGTATATAAGGATCTTAGAAAACAATCTGCCGAGTTCATAGCCTCACGTGAACGGGAAGGCAATGCGATTGGAGGACTCTCGGTAGGAGAACCAGCCGAAATCATGTATGAACTCACCGAGGTTGTATGCGACATTCTCCCCCAAGACAAGCCCCGATACCTGATGGGCGTGGGGACTCCGGCCAATCTTCTGGAGTGCATCGCACTGGGTGTAGATATGTTTGACTGTGTAATGCCAACGCGAAATGCCCGCAATGGCATGATTTTTACCACGGAGGGTATAATTAACATCCGCAACGAGAAGTGGAAAGATGATTTGTCGCCGATTGACCCTAACCTTGGAGGGTATGTGAGTAGCTTCCACAGTAAGGCGTATTTACGGCATCTTATCAAATCCCAGGAAATGCTGGGAGCCCAGATTGCGAGTGTGCAAAACCTTACATTTTATCTATGGCTGGTAAACACGGCACGGGAGGAAATTGTGAAGGGAAGTTTTCTACCTTGGAAAAATGGGATACAAAACAAACTAATGCAGCGTCTTTAATCGTTTCAAATGCTTAATAACGTTGATAAGAATTAATTTAAAAGCAGGAAAATTTGCCAATTATATGAATTGCGGTTGATAAAATCATATTGTTAACCTAATTTTGTGCCCACTAGGGGATATGGTTCTATGAATTATCGCCATGAAAAAAATCGAGTTTTCTTTTGTTCAAAGATCAATCCTAGTTAATCTTAATAACACTAATTTTTATAGTATGAAAAAAGTATCCCAGTTGATTTGTTCGCTTGCCCTGGGGGCGCTGATGAGCTTGCCATCATTCGCACAGCCATTAGAGCAGCCGAATTCTCCGGATTACAATCCCAAAGCTTCGTATGACGGCCCTTACAAGATGAATACATGGTCGATCTCAGCGCATGTGGGTCCATCTATGTTTTTTGGGGACTTGCGGGAATATGACTTCTTTCCTGTCAGAGAAACCAATGCTGACAGCCGTAAAGAGTCAGGTACTTTTCAGGGAGGATTGACTATAAACAAACAATTGTCTTACTGGTTTGGTGCTCGGCTGGACGGATCCATCGGTAACCTAAAGGGAATGAAGCGTCGTCAGTACAACCGCTATTTTGAAGGAAATTACGGTGATGTGACACTTTCGGGAACGGTTAATCTAAAAGGACTTTTGATGGGTCCTAACAAAATGAAGCGTTGGAAAGTGGATGCTTACGTGGGTGTAGGCCAGGTTTTCTACGATGCTACGGCATACGATCTTACCGGAGACGTGGTACTCAGAGAAACCGGAAAGAAAAACGACTGGGTAGTACCCACAGGTTTGAACATCAACTATGAGGTTACGAAAAGAATTGACATCGGTCTGGATTTTCGTCTGAACCATACCAACTCTGATTATCTTGACGCTACTTACGGCGGAGACTACGACCGCACTCCTTTGAGTGCAGGAAACTCTTTCAAAATAAAAGATCAAAAGACTTCTCGCAAGGGGAACTCGGAGCTGGATAGTTATGGCTACGGCTCCATTCAGCTGACTTATAAATTGGGTAAAAAACCATTGAAAGTTCAGAAAGTGGACGGCAAGTGGGATTACAAGCCCGAAGATGGTTACTACAACCTGCGTTACACAGATCCACGCGTGTTGCTGAAAGCACCGAAAATCCTTACACTTGAAGAAATGGACTCTGTTGCCAAAGCCAACCGTCCGAAAGATATTGATCCAAGATTATTGCTTGATACAGATGGCGACGGTGTTTCTGACTTCTTCGATAAGGAGCCTAATTCCCCAGCCGGAAGTGTAGTGGATGGTAGCGGACGCGTTCTTGATTTTGATTCTTACGTGAAAAACGCGCTTGCATCCGGTGTGGCTTGCAGTGAAATATTCGCCAACGTAGAATTTGAGACAGACAAAAATGGTCTGAGCAGTGAATCAAAAGAAATGTTGAAAAATGTTGCCAATCTGATGAACAAAAACGGATGCCGTCTGCAACTTGCAGGACACGCCGACCGTCGTGCAACAGATCGTTACAATATGGCACTATCACGTCGCCGTGTGGATGCAGTTAAAAACTTCCTGATCAACGAAGGTGGTCTTAAAGACCCAAGCAAGGTGATCATCGATTACTTCGGCTCATTCAAACCGATCGCAGAAAGTGCTACCCGCACGGGATTACAGAAAAACCGTCGTGTAGAATTGAAACTTCTGCCTTAATCGACACAACGATTATTGAATAGAAAAGGCTTCCTTACTGGAAGCCTTTTCTATTGTACCAAGATCGGATATGCAATCCGATCAATAAACCTCACTCGAATAATTCTTTTCAAGTAATATTGCAGAAGCGTAGCAATTACAAAGTTTTAGTTCAGTCAATACATCTAAACGCCATCGTTGAGCAACTGTAAGCTCAGAGCCAGAAAATTCATGAAACAATACGATTATTTAATAGTAGGAGCCGGACTGTGGGGGTCGGTATTTGCGCACGAAGCAAATAAAAGAGGCAAAAAATGCCTGGTAATAGACCGCCGCACGCACACAGGTGGGAATACTTATTGCGAAAATGTAGAGGGAATCAATGTACACAAATATGGAGCACATATATTCCACACCAATGACAAAGAAATATGGGACTACGTCAATTCTTTTGTGGAGTTCAATCGCTATACCAATTCGCCGGTGGCCAATTATCTGGGGGAGCTATATAATCTCCCGTTCAATATGAACACTTTTTACCAGTTGTGGAAAGTAAAAACACCCGCTGAAGCAAAAGCAAAAATTGAAGAACAGGTGAAGGCCGCAGGAATAACCAATCCTAAAAACCTTGAAGAGCAGGCGATTTCCCTCGTAGGTGTAGATATTTATGAAAAGCTGATAAAAGGCTATACAGAAAAGCAGTGGGGCCGCAAAGCAACTGAACTTCCCGACTTCATTATCAAAAGACTTCCCGTACGGTTTACTTACGACAATAATTATTTCAACGACAGCTATCAGGGCATTCCTATCGGTGGATATAATAAATTGACCGAGGGCCTTCTGGCCGGCGTGGAGGTCCGCCTGGGCGTTGATTTCTTCGAACAAAGAAACGAACTGAGCGACCTTGCCGAGACAACCGTATATACCGGCCAGATTGATGAATATTACGATTTTAAATATGGGGCACTTGAATACAGGAGCCTTCGTTTCGATAACCAGGTTCTGGATCAGGAAAACTATCAGGGCAATGCGGTTATCAATTATACTGATGCAGAAACCCCTTTTACCCGGATTATTGAGCACAAGCATTTCGAATTTGGCAAGCAGCCCAAGACCGTCATCACCCATGAGTATCCACAGGAATGGTCGACCGGCGCGGAGCCCTACTACCCCGTGAATGACGATAAAAATTCCGCGGTTTTTAGTCAGTACAAAGCGCTGGCAGGAGCAGAGCCCAATGTTATTTTCGGAGGACGGTTGGCCGAGTACAGGTATTACGACATGCACCAGGTTATTGGATCCGCCTTAAAAAAGGTAAAAACGCATTTTGACGAATAAGGTAAATATATTCAATACCTGATCAGCTTCGCAAAGGCCTCTGAATCCATGGATTCAGAGGCCTTTTATTTTTATTGAAAATATTTATCACATTGTTTTAAAAATTTTTACTTTTAGCAAACACTTCATACACTACACAGCGTGTGTTGGCTTTTGGCTGATATCGTTAGAGAAAAAAATGACTAAGGATAGTTTATCTGGTCATAAAATGCAGGGATAGAGAACGAATAGCTGATTGGTTACACGCGTTGCAAACCAGAATAGCAAATGCAAAGTACCTCATTCGGGCTTTCGATACTCTGTGTGGCGACTGCCGCGTGCGTTTCATGCACTTCTTCCAAGCGAATAGCTTACTTCCAGGACATTTCCGATTCACTTACATCGAGAGCGAGGCTATTCCAAACCACCCCTTTTCAGGAACCTGTGATCCTACCCGATGATAGGCTGCACATTACCTTACGGAATATCACTGCCCTGGATTATTCTGGTTTTACCCGAGTAACAGATTCCGCCTCACCGGAATCCGGCGTAACCAATACATCAGAGTTTCTGGTTGATCATAACGGCCGTATTACCATTCCACTCATCGGATCCGTAAACTTATCGGGACTTACAACAGCGGCTGCAAAAGACACCGTTCAGTCCAGATTTGCGCATTTTTTTAATGAACCGGTGGTAAGCCTTCGCATCGCTAATTTTACAATTACTGTACTGGGAGAAGTGAGCAGGCCTTCCTCCTATCTTGTTGCGAAAGAGAAGATATCTGTGCTGGATGCCTTAGGCCTGGCGGGTGATATGACCATTTACGGAAAGAGAGAAAATGTTCTTCTGATTCGAAATTCATCTGCTGATAAGGAGGCCATTCGCCTGGATCTTAGTTCTTCATCCATTTTGAGGTCACCCTATTTTTATCTCAAACAAGGTGACGTTTTGTATGTCGAGCCCAACAAATCGAAGATGAACGCTCTGGACGCTACCAAAACAAGAAATTATGCTTTAATGGCATCGGGTTTGTCCGTATTGATTGTCCTGGTTTCACGACTTAATTTCTGATGTATGGGAAATCACACGCTGGCGCAACTGGCAAATCCAAATGCTTTAAAGGATCGTAATAATTTGCTTTCAAGAAACGGGCTATCCCGATTTTATGAAAATTGGCCATGGTTCGTCCTGTCCGTTTTTCTTTCTATGGTAATAGCGTTTGCTTTTTTGAGATACAAAACGCCCGAATATAAAATTAACGCATCCATTCTCGTAAAAGATGACACGAAAGGCAGCGATTTTGGCGAAGCAATTGTACTTCAGGGTCTGGGGCTCACGTCGGGTAAAAGCAACGTGGATAACGAAGTGGAAGTCTTGAAAAGTCGCACTTTGGCCGAAAGTGTGGTAAGAGATCTGCAGTTGTATGTACAGTACTTCTCCAAAGGGAAAGTCAAAAGCACTGAGATTTACACGGATGCTCCTTTTCTGCTGAGATTTGTCAACGAACCACAGTTAGAACCAAAAAGAGAGCAGGAAAATTACATGGTCAGTCTGGGTAAGCACTTCGAATTTACACTCACGAACCAAGGCAAAAAGTATACAGGAAAATTTCGGGATACGATATCCTTACCACTGGGAAAGGTGATTCTTACAAAAACCAGTTATCCGGTTATTGATGGGAATACTTATTCCATCAGGGTTGGCAGGTTGGATCAGACTGTGAAACAATACCGCAAGGCACTTTCAATTGCTGCTACCAATAAGATGGTAAGCATGATTAATCTGGTGTTGACAGATCTTCTACCTGAAAGAGGGGAGCTCATTCTGTCCCGACACATAGCCAATTACCTGAGAAACTGCATCAACGATAAAAACAGAGTGGCGGATAGCACCGTGGCATTCATTGATGCAAACCTCAGGCTTGTTACCGACGAGCTGTTAGTCATCGAAAAGGAAATTGAAAAGTTCAGGCGTACCAATCACCTTACCGATATGGAAGAGTCAGGCCGAATTCTTCTACAATCCTCGGATCAGGTTAGTAAGGATCAGACTGAAAATGCAGTCCACTTCAAAGTGATAGAGTTGCTTCAGGCTCATTTGCGGGAAAACGCTCAGCAGATCATTCCCGCTTCACTGATCATAGATGAGGCAAACTTTACCGAACTGATCAGTAAATACAACCAGCTTCAGCTTACAAGGGGCACTGAATTGATGAACAAAACGAGCGATCATCCGGTTGTGAAAAACCTGGATGGCCAGCTACATAGCCTGAAGGAAAATATCGAAAGCAGCATTGCGGCAAAAAAAGCTGCCTTACAAATTCAAATCGCACAGCTCACAAGGCACCAGGCCGCAAGCGAAGCTCAAATAGACCTGATTCCCGGAAAACAAAGGATATTTCTGGATTACAGCCGCCAGCAACAGATCAAACAGGAACTGTACCTGTTCCTCCTTAAAAAACGCGTTGAAACCTCCCTGTCTAAGTCGTCTACAATAGCAAATGGCAGAATTATAGATAACCCGCGTGCCGACATCTTTCCCTTCCGACCAAACAGGCAACTTACCCTACTCGTGGCACTATTGATTGGCCTCTGCCTGCCTGCCCTGTTTATTTACACAAAAGACGTGTTAAGCGACACCATAGGCGAACGTATCGACATTGAGGAGTATGTGCCAGCTCCAATCATTGCTGAAATTGGCCATAAATCTCCGAAACAGATTGGCGTTTTGTCACAAAATGCACCACGCTATCTGGCAGAGCAGTTTCGCGTGCTCCGAACCAACTTACAGCTGTCGATGGGCGCAGGAGAGCAGGTAATTCTGGTGACATCAGGAAAAGGAGGCGAAGGCAAATCATTCGTGGCTGTGAATCTTGCCGCCACCATTTCTCTGATCAGGAAGCGGGTTGTGTTGGTGGAGTTTGATTTTAGAAAACCTAAGATCGCATCGTATTTGAACCTAAGGAATAAGGGCATTACGGATTACGTCATTTCTGACCGCCCACTGGAAGAATTTGTTCAGACTTCACATGAGGGAGCAGACTTCGATGTGCTGGTGTGTGGCAGTATCCCGCACAATCCGGCTGAGCTTATTTTGTTGCCTAAAATAGAGGAGATGATGAAGCAGCTAAGAAGCCAGTACGAATACATTCTCATGGATACAGCGCCAATAGGAATGGTCACCGATGCCCAGCTACTGAGCCGGTATGCAGATATCACCCTGTACATTGTCCGCCGGAAGTTTACGATAAAATCTCACCTGAATCAGGTAAATGAGCTGTATTACAATAACAGGTTGCCCCGGCTCAACGTGGTGTTCAATGAAGTGAAAGCATCCACCGGGGGTGATTATAGTAACTATATGGATGCCGGCCCCGACCCATTTCTTAAACGATTGTTCAGTAGGTTTTTTTGAGCCGGGCCACTCGGTTCACTTCGTATTGAAGTAATTATTTTCCCTTTCAACGATATGAAATATTCAATTTCAGCATTGCCACGCCGGCAACGCGTTGACTATTCACATAACGCAAAATCAGCATGTCGAAAGTTTATTTAATCGCAGAAGTGGCACAGGCACACGATGGCAGCCTGGGAACAGCACATGCCTACATTGATTCACTTGCTAAGACGGGCGTTAACGCGGTAAAATTTCAGGTGCATCTTGCCGAAGCGGAAAGCAGCAGGCACGAACCCTTCAGGATTAAGTTTTCTTCCCAGGACGCGACCCGCATGGATTATTGGAGCCGTACCGCTTTTGAGGCCCATCAGTGGGCAGAACTTAAGCAGCATTGTGAGTTCAGGAAAATGGATTTTATTGCTTCCCCATTTTCAAACACGGCTGTGGAACTGTTGGAAAACCTGGACGTTAAACAATACAAGGTAGGATCCGGTGAGGTGAGCAACCTATTACTGCTGGATCGTTTAGCGCAAACCGGCAAGCCGCTTATTTTATCGTCGGGCATGAGCTCAATGCAGGAACTGGATGAAGCGGTCCGGTTTCTCAAAAGTAAAAATGTGTCCCTTTCGCTGCTTCAATGTACATCGTTCTACCCCACCCTTCCAGGTAGATGGGGGTTGAACATGATGCAGGAGTACAGGACCCGCTACCAAATACCGGTCGGTTTTTCCGATCATTCAGGTCAAATATTTGCCTGCCTGAGTGCTGCAGCTCAGGGAGCCGAAATTGTAGAGTTTCATGTGGTTTTCCACAAAGACATGTTTGGGCCCGACACCAGTTCTTCCATTACCATCGAAGAAACCGCATTACTCGTAAAGGGAGTACGTGAGATCGGATTGGATCTTCAAAATCCCGTCGACAAGAACAACCTGGAAGAATTGAGAAACGTAAAGTCAATATTCGAGAAATCCCTGGCCATTAATAAGGACCTGCGTGCCGGACATGTAATCACATTTGGAGACCTGGAAGGTAAAAAGCCTAGCGGAATGGGTATCCCCGCCCGGAGTTACGGAACTGTACTGGGTCTGCGACTCACCAGAGATATGGAAAAATGGGCGTTTTTGAAAGAAGATGATCTGATCTGACGCAAGTAAACGAATATCCTGGACTTCAATAATCAATGAAATTACAAATTATCACACATGCTAATCCAAGGAGCTCTATGAAAAGAAAAATTTGTGTGGTTATCACTGCAAGACCAAGTTACTGCCGTATAAAAACGGTTCTCAGTGCGATTGAGGATCACCACGGGCTCGAATTGCAGCTGGTGGTAACCTCGAGCGCTCTGGTTGAACAATATGGAGCAGCCGTCAATTTTATTGAACGGGATGGATTCTCTGTTGTGGCCCGGGTAGAGAATCTCGTCAAAGGCGAAAATGGCGTCTCTGCCGCGCAAACCATCGGACTGGGATTAAGCGAACTTTCGGTCATTTTTGACACCCTAAAGCCGGATGTTGTGGTAACAGTAGCAGACCGTTACGAGACTGCCGCAACTGCTTTATGTGCTTCTGTGATGCAGATTCCATTGGCACACATTCAGGGCGGCGAGGTGACTGGCAACATAGATGAAAAGATCCGCCATGCCGTTACCAAACTCGCCGATCTCCACTTCGTCTCCACCGTGGGAGCTCAAAAACGAGTACTCCGGCTAGGGGAAGCGCCCGAGAAAGTGTTTAAGACAGGTTGTCCGTCCATCGATATTGCCGCAAAAGTCCTGCGGGATCCGACCCATGGACGCTGCGACCTCGGATCAGATTTCAATACCGCACCGTATCTTGTCGTAATGCAACATCCAGTAACTCCCGAGTACCGGGAGTCACGGCAACAGATTGATGTTACACTCGAAGCGGTTCGTAGATTACATATCCCCACTTTCTGGTTTTGCCCTAATCCTGATTTTGGTTCATCAGGCACATCAGAAGGCATAGAACGGTTCAGGGAAAATCACAGCACTGCACCCATCCGTTTTTCTCAGAGTCTGGACCCGGTTGATTTTTTGAAGTTACTCAAAAATGCCGCCTGCCTGATCGGAAATTCGAGTGTGGGTATCAGGGAATGTTCATTTTTAGGTACTCCGGCTGTAAATATCGGTTCCAGGCAAACAGGCAGGGAGCGGGGCAGAAACGTAATGGATGTAAATCACAATACCACTGAAATCGTTGACGCTGTACACAGGCAATTGGAAAATGGTCATTACCAAACCGAACAGATCTACGGAGACGGCGAGGCGGGTGTGATGATTGCAAATATATTGGCCACCACTGAATTAACTTCCACCAAAACCATCAGCTACTAATGATACCAGCCATACTAGGACTAATCCCTGCACGATCCGGCTCACAAGGCCTACCGGGTAAGCACATGAAATTACTGGGCGGCAAGCCATTGATCCGCTACACATTCGAATCGGCCCTTGACGCTAAGTGGCTTCACACCATTGCACTGTCCACAGATTGTCCTGATATTATTGAATACGCAAAAGGCTTTCCTGCGATCGAAATTCCCTTTTTGAGGCCTTCACAACTGGCCGCCCATGATACCCCATCCATAGACTTTATCCAGCATGCACTGACTTTTTATAAAAATAAAGGGCGTCGCTTCGATTATATATGCCTTTTGCAAGCAACGACCCCGTTCAGGCCCAATGGCCTCATTGATTACGCCATACAACTCCTTCTGGACAACAAAGCGGAGAGCCTGGTTAGCATACACCGCACTCCCAACCGGTACAACCCCTACGGCAGTCTTCGAATGGATTCGGAAAATCGGGTTACGCAGGTAATCCCCGGCAAAGTAATTCCGCGAAGGCAGGATCTTCCGGAAGCGTTTCATAGGGATGGTCAGATTTACCTTACCTCTGGGCACATGATAGAAAGGGGAGAGATTATGAATCCCGATACGATGGGTCTGTTGGATGAGCAAGGCCCCGATATCAATATTGACACGCTCGACGACTGGAAACTGGCAGAAAAGTGGTTGGCAGATGAACGATAACGGGCAAAAAAAGCTGCTGATTGTAATCACAAATGGTTTTGCAGCCACCAACGTCATCCACAGTGGACTCATTCAGCACATGGCCAGGCTGTATGAGCTGCATATACTGTCGGATTTACTTGGAGAAAATGAGATCAGAGCAATCAACAGGCATTTCGGGATAAATGTTAAATTATTTTGCGAACAAATACCTGCAGAAACCGCTATACTGAAACCATTACGTCTGATTGGGAAAGCCGTATTCTTCCGTCATTTCCACATTGTAACGCAAACTATACGGGAAAGTCAGCAGGCATTCTGGCTAAGGTATAGTACGGTAGCATTTGCGAACGTTCTGGAGTGCTTAGGCATTACCAGATCTGTTTTGGTTTTTCTCCGTAAAGTCATCATAGCCAGGTCAAAACGTATGGACATAGCTACCAAAATTGTGCAACAGCAATTTGATGGAATCATCTCCACCTCACCACTGGATATCCGGGAGAATATAATTATCAATAGTTTAGGAGCTAAAACCCCTTCCCTAGCCATGGTGATCAGCTGGGACAACCTCACCACAAAAGGGATGATTAATGCAGATCATGACTACGTTCTGCTTTGGAATAAATATATGGCTAACGAGTACCGGACTTTTCACCAACCGCTTTGTAACGTCCCATCCAAAATCCACGTGACGGGTATACCACGATTTGATCTGTATTTCCAGCTAGATCCGGACCAGGTTACAGAGCGATGTTTCCGGGAAAAATTTGGCTTAGGATCTGCTAGAATTATCCTTTTTGCAACATCAGCGGCGAAACATTTCCCGGAACAGGCCGACATCGTGGAGCACCTGGTGGCCTATGCCAAAATGAGGGGCAATGTAAAAATACTGGTGCGTTGCCATCCTGGGGATGAACCGGAAAATTATAGGCTGTATGAACAGGAAAACAGCGTCATAATACCCACTCCACAAGTACTGACTGGCGGTACGATGGTGCCGGGACTTCGGAGCTTGCTTGATCTTTCTGAAATGCTTAAATACGCGGATATCTGCATTAATGTTGCTTCTACGATGAGACTGGATGCCGCCGCTTGCAACACCCCCATAATAAGCATCGCTTACGACGGCAACAAAATAAAGCCATATTCACACTCGGTACGCAGATTTTACGATTACACCCACCAGATGGAACTCAATAAACTCGCAATCGACCGATTTGTGTACAGCAAGCAAGCACTTTTTGAAGCGCTTGATGACACGTTGTTCAACGCAAAACAAAATAGGATAAACAGGACGGAAATGATCCAGAGATTCACTCATTATACCGAGGCTCTTTCCGTTCCAACCATCCTAAACACGATAGAAGAATGGCTGCGCTAGGCATTGACATAATAAAAAAGCTGCTGATTTCCTTCCTCCTGGTAGTTCTTGCCGGAAGCATAGCGGATGAAGTTCTCACCTTTGGAGACGGTCGCTTTCAAAGCACCATTGTCTTCTCCTTTTATGTGTATTGCGCCATCGTACTGTTTAGTTACTCCCCATTTAAAGTTTTCCATGTTTTATCCATTCCGGTATTTACACAATTCATTCACATTTTTCAAAAATTTTCCTTCACTGCCGGGGCAAATTCCATTTGGAGACTTTTACCCTTCATGATTCTGGCCCTGTACTTTGTACGGTTTTTCATTCAAAATGACACAAGTGTTTCCAGGGATCAAAAAACCTTCATCACAGGCTGGCTTGTTCTTCAAGGTTTTTTTCTGGTTATTTCACCCAACCTTGAAATGATCCTGGCCGGAGGCATGCTCCTGTATCTGCTGATTATCCCCTGTTACTTTGTTTATTTTATTTTGATTCATGGCGCTTCTGATTTCCGGCCTGAGCTGGAAAAATACCTTTGTGCACTGTTCATTATTTTAGCCCTCGGAACCCTCGGCCTTATTTATTTCGGAGCTGACTACAAAGGAAGCGATAACCTTTTGGCCAGCAGAAACATCGCTGACACCAATGTGACCATGGCCTATTTTATTCTGCTGTGGCCATTTGCCTTGCTTTATGCCAACAGACAGAAAATGGCTGTTCTATTTGTATTTGTACTATCTGGTCTTTTCATCACCATTGTCCTGTTCTCATTTTCGCGGGGAGCCGTGTTCCTCATTTTGCCATACCTGATCATCACGTTATACCTGACCGGTCATTTTCTTAAATGGATATTGTTCATTATGCTCATCATATACATCAACGGGGAAAGGTTATTGCACTTTTTGGAGAACCAGAACCTTACATACTTTTGGTCGCTACGATTCGCGGACGTGCTGTCGGATTACTCATTCTGGAGTAATCTGCAGACTGTCAGCGGACGTGTAGAAATTCAGCAAACTGCTTATGAGCTTTTCCTGGAAAGCCCCGTTACCGGTCATGGCACCGGAAGTTTTGAAGTCCTTGGACCGGGTTTTCGGGAGGCTCACTCGCTGTTCTACACACTTCTTGCGGAGCAGGGACTGATAGGAACCATTTATTTCTACGCTCTATTCCTGTTTCTGGCCCAATATCTGGTTTCTAATGCGTTAAAGCCAAGAACACTACACTATTGGTTAATACCTATGGCTCTCCTGTTCTATCTGGCATTTAACCATACCGTTGGAAGTGTGTTTGTGATTATTCCTGCCAAAAGCATCTCTGTCAACTGCATTGCGCCTGTATTACTGATGTGTCTCTATTTTTACCCGAGGAATGCTGAGCCGTTTTACATGCGATGAAGTCTTATGCAAAAACCACCGAATAAAGTGCTCATCGTTGGCAAGCTGCCGCTCCCCATCGGCGGCGTTCGCATCCATGTGCAACGCTTAATCGAAGAACTGGAAAAACGTGGCTACGCCAATTTCAAATTTTACGATCTGGAAAAGAATCCATTTTATAAAATTCTACCAGTAGTGATCAAATATCCCGTAGTCCACCTACACACCTCAAACCCGTGGTTTCAGTTGCTAATAGCAATTTACAGCAGATTGACCCGAACCCGACTTATTATAACCTATCACAGCAATTGGGGAAGATACGGAACCCTGAGAAATGCTGCGGAGACCCTTTCCGCCTTTTTTGCCCGGACACCCATTGTACAAAATAATGAAAGCCTTCTCAGGGCAAAAAAAATGAACAGGCATGCCATAATGATGTCGACATTCATTCCGCCGGTGCATCTGACACCACTTAGGAATGCCCTATTACAGCAGATACATTTGCTTCAAAATCAATATAGTTATCTGTTTTGTACCAATGCCTGGGATATTGTTTTTGATAAACATGGCCGGGAGGTTTATGGCATTTCCGATCTGATTAAAAGTATGGATCGTTGTGAGCAGTCTGTCCTGATAATTTCCGACCCCTCCGGCCATTATCAGAAATTCATGAAGGAGCAATGTGGTGTAAAAAAGGATAAGGTTTTCTGGATATCCGAACCCCACGACTTTTGGCATGTACTTGCTTTCTCACACGCTTTCATCAGAAACACAACCACCGACGCCACATCAATATCCATTCAGGAAGCACTTTGCCTCCATAAGGTGGTATTCGCCTCCGCAACGGTATCACGCGCACCAGAGTGTATGGTGTATCAGGATGTTTCGGCGGTACATTTCGAAGCTGAATTGGAAAAAATTTTAATGAGAAGAATCCCGCAGCGAAAAAATCGTTGCGCTGCTTCGACGGTTGATCAACTACTATCACTTTATCAGGACCAGCTTGGGCGATTGTAGAACATAATCTTTCATATAGAAATTGTGACGATTTGAGCAATCTCCTGCGATTAACTGAATCCTTATTTTTATCTTTGACCAAACTGATTTCTATCATGATGTCCCGGAACTAACCACGAAATCAGTGTACTTCCACTTAACCAAAAGCCATCAACAGTAGGATCAGAAAGGGCTACCTGCGGCTCAGCCAACATTCGGTATCGCAACCAAAATTGCAAGCCATTTTCTTGATAGGTAAAAAATAAAAAGTGCATTTGTCGGGAATCTGGCATCGCAAGATCCCGTTGACGGATTTCTACATATACCCAAAACCAACTCTTAACCTTTCGGCCACTGAGTCCATGAAGAATGCTCATTATACCCCAAGACCTATTCTTAAAAAACGGACCTTGTTTTCCAGCCTTATGGAATCAGAAAACGGGGTAATTTCCATCGTTGCACGGCTTCTGATCATTTTTCTGATGATTTATCCCGCATCGGGTTTTGCGCAGACACAAGCAAAACAAAATTCAGAATCAAACTTTAATCAAGCTCTTATCAATGGCAAAGCAGCTAATGAAGCCTTTCGCCACAGCCATCGTTATTTACTGGGCTGGCTCACAAAGGCCGATCCGGTTTCGGGACTGATCCCACGCAACCTGAACAAAGATACCTGTATCTGGAATGCCTGGGATGCCGGGGCAGACAATTACCCGTTCATGGTGATGACCGCCTCGATGCTCGACCGCCCGGTTTTTGAAGGAAAAATGCGTGACATGCTGGCTTCCGAAACCAGGCTCACTTCACGAATCGGACGCTTGCCAGACACTTATTCTTTTTGCAAGAAAGATTTTCAGAACAATCAGATTGACACCAGTCAGGTCATTTTTGGTAGCGCGGAATACATGAAAGACGGCCTGATCCCACTGACCGAATGGCTGGGTTCAAGTCCGTGGTCGGAGCGTATGCTGGGGATTTTGGAAGACCTGAATAAAATTGTGGATGTGCCAACGGAAATTAAAAGTAGGGGCTTGGGTAATCATGCGGTGGTCGAAGTAGGCGGCGACCTGCTTCAGGTGCTGGCGCGTATGTACTGGCAGACCCGTGACCCCAAGTGGCTGCAATGGGGCATACGCATCGGCGACTATTACCTTTCTCCCGATCATCTTCCCACGCGGGCACTCCCAAGACTCCGACTGCGCGATCATGGCTGTGAGATTCTGTCCGGACTGGTAGAGCTGTATGCCGTTGTTTCGCTTGCTGATCCTGCAAAGAAGAAGCAATGGCAACCGTTTATCCACGAAATGCTGGATACGATTCTTGCCAAAGGGCGCAATGAACATGGCCTTTTTTACGACGAGATCAACCCGCTGACAGGTGATATTGTCCAGAAACGATTGGCGGACAATTTTGGCTACACACTCAATGCCTTTTACACGGTTTATATGATCGACCAGGTTGTGGCCTATCGGGAGGCAACTTTAAAAACATTGGGTGCGCTGTCGGCACATTACCGCAATCACGACTGGGAAAGCGGCAGTGCCGATGGCTACGCGGATGCGATTGAAGGAGCTTTGAATCTCTATCTGAGAGAGCCTGTTTCAAGCACTAAGGATTGGCTGGACAGCGAAATCAAAGTGCTTTACAATTTTCAAAAACCCGACGGCATCATCGAAGGCTGGCATGGCGACGGCAACTTTGCCCGTACTTCCCTCATGTACGCGCTGTGGAAAACGGCCGGTATACACATTTCCAACTGGGATGCCAATGTGATTTACGGCGCAGCGGTCGAGAAAAATAGTGTCTACGTGACCATTACTTCGCCCACAGCCTGGAAAGGAAACCTGATTTTCGGATCAAAGTGGCACACCGAACACATGAATATGCCGATTGATTACCCACGCATCAACCAGTTTCAGGAGTGGTTCCCTATTGAAAAGAACAAAAACTATAAGGTGACCATTGGAAGTAAGACCACCATGGTCAAAGGTTCCTTACTGATCGATGGTTATCCGGTTGAACTCAAAGCCAATGAAGTTATCCGAATGAGTTGTGTACGCTGATGATTAGCAATGTAGCACCGCAAAAGAAACATTAACCTAGAATCTTCATATTAACTAATAAAATAGTTTTAAAACTAAATAAATAGTCTTATATTTGGAATAAGAAATTTAAACTCCTATAAATTCAACAATATACAGAATGGAAATCAAAACATTAACAAGAGCCGAAGAGGAGATCATGCGGATTTTGTGGCAATTGAAGAAGGCATTTGTAAAAGACATCCTTGCCGAGATGCCCGAGCCAAAACCTGCCTACAACACCGTGTCAACGATAATCAGGATACTGGAAAAGAAGGAGGTTGTAGGCTACACGGCGTATGGGAAAACGCACGAATATTATCCGCTCATTACCGAGGAAGAGTACAAGCGCTTTGAGATGCAGAACCTGATGGTTAACTATTTTGACAATTCGCTGCCAAACCTGGTGTCCTTTTTTGTAAAAGACAATGACCTGAAAGCGAAAGATCTGGAAGAGATCATGAAGCTGATCAACGATCATAAAAACGAACAATAACTTTCCGTTAGCCATGGAAACACTCTTATACATAGGAAAAGTGAGTTTGTACTGGGTATTGTTCTATGCCTGCTACCAGCTGTTTCTGCGCCAGCAAACCTTCTTTGTGTGGAACCGGCTTTATCTGGTTGGCGCCTTGCTGGTTTCATTCGCACTGCCATTCGTTATCTATCCCGAATCCGCGCCGGACATACCGGTGATGTATGAGGTAAGCGCAGCAGCGTTTTCAGTTGATTACGTCCAACCTGAACAGGAGTCTGTCTTCACCTGGATCAATGCCTTCATGTTATTCTATTTGCTTGTTGTGCTACACCGATTCTACACCATGTTTGGCAACTTTCGCCAGCTTCATGGGTTTATCCGTGACGGGGAACTGGTGGAGCTGGAAGATTGTAAAGTGGTATTGATCAACTCTAACGATATTGGATCATTTTCATTTCTGAAATGGATTGTGGTCAACAGAAACGACTACGAGAATCATTTCGACGCCATCTTACGACACGAGATGGTCCATACCTCGCAGGGGCATAGTTTTGACATACTTTTTGTTGAAATTTTAAGGAGTATCTTCTGGTTCAACCCGATCCTGAACTGGTATAAAAATTCGTTACAGGAAGTACATGAATACCTGGCCGACGAAGCAGCACCAAATCGGGAACATTATGCAAGTTTCCTGGTTTCGTATGCACTCAATGCGCCCATTGCTGCGCTTACCAACCATTTTTTCAAACCGTCCCAGTTGAAAAGCCGGATAGAAATGATCTACAAAAACCGGTCTCCGAAATGGCTACGATCGTCTTACCTCCTTACTTTCGGGTTTATAGGGGCTGTGGCTTTACTCATTGCCGGCTGTGAAAAAATCAAAAATAATCTGACAGAAACCAGCTCTGCCTTACCAGCCAGGGAAACGGATTCTACCAAAACCATCACTGTCGAAGGCTGGATAACCAATGCAACCGATAAAATGGCTATTCCTGGCGCAAGTATTATAGTTGAGGGGTTGGCGCGCGGCACAACGACTGATCGCGACGGCAAGTTTACAATCAAGGCACCCTCTCACAGCAGGCTGATTATTGGCTTCATAGGATTCAGAACGCAACTTAGACCACTGAATGGTATTTCCAGCCACGTCATTTCGCTTTCACCCAGTAGCAACGAAGACATAGGAACCACACAGGAGAAGGAAGAAGTTGAACCACCAGCACGCGTGGACGAGGTGAAGATTCAAACCCTCGAACTACCTGGTGAAGGGAAAATTTATACGGTCGTCGAAAAACAACCGCAGTTTCCTGGTGGTGTGGAAGCGATGTATCAGTTTTTGGCAGACAATATTCGTTACCCGGAAGCAGCAGCCCAGGCCAATGTGACTGGGAAAGTATTCCTGTCCTTTGTAGTAACCGCCAAAGGTGATATACAAGATGTTATGATATTGAAAGGCATTGGGTTCGGGTGCGATGCAGAGGCTGTGCGAGTGGTATCTGCATTCCCCAACTGGGAGCCCGGCACGCAGGACGGCGCACCTGTAAATGTGAAGTACAATCTGCCGATTATGTTTTCGCTCAAAAGTGAGGACGGCCTTGGGAAATCATCTTCTCCCTCCAAATCCGATTTACGTTTAAAAGCAAGCTATGCTTCAAATATTAAACAGGGCTTCTTCGAGAACCCGATCATGCCAAGCATCATAAATCTGAAAGGAACCAATTTTACTTTTGGAGAGTCGTCCCCCTTGATATTTATCGATGGGGTGAAGCAAAAAGAACGAGGGAAAGATGGCCTCAACCTTTTGAAGCCAGAAAATATCGAATCCATCACCGTCTTAAAAGGCGAAACTGCCCTGGCTGCTGCTTCTGGTGACGAAGGGAAGGAAGGCGTAATTCTGGTGAAAACGAAAAAAAAGTGACCAAGCTGGGAGCATGGTCTCAATGGCCCGAGTAAAGTAGCGTCCTTTGAGGATATTTAGTTAGAAAGACCCGAGACATGCATCCCGGGCTTTTTGCTTTTCTCGTATCAAAAGAATAAGTTTCGCCTTTATTGTCTATCACGGTTTCAAATAACATGCCCATTTTCAAAGCAGCCATCGTAGGTGGTGGTCACATTGCAGAACAAAACCACATTCCTGCGTTAAAAAATTCCTCTGACCGTGTGCGCTTAACAGCGATATGCAGCCGTGACCTGGCAAAAGCACGTGCACTGGCTGATAGACATGGCATCCCTCAGGCATTAGACGACTTCTCTCAACTTTTCATAGAAGACGATAAACCCGATATCATCATCAACTGCACAGCCAATAACTTGCATTATCCATTTACAATACAGGCTTTGGAAAATGGCTGTCACGTATTTTGCGAAAAGCCGCCTGCTATGAATGCGCGGGAAGCAAGAGAAATGGCAGATTTGGCCAATAAAAAAGGGAGGATACTGGCCTATAATTTTCAAAGAAGGCAGACACCCCAATTTACACTTTTAAAGAAATGTTTGGCGGACGGAACGCTCGGTGAAATTTACCACATCAAAGCCAATTACCTGAGGCGCCGTGGTATTCCGGGCTGGGGGAATTTTACCAACAAAACGATTCAAGGTGGCGGTGCGCTGATTGACCTTGGCGTTCACATACTCGATCTTGCATTGGATCTTATGGATTACCCCCGTCCAATAAAGGTAACCGGAAATGTTTACGACCATATCGGAAAAAAGGGAGGAAAAGGTTTGAAAGGAGCTTGGGATGGCGCCAAATTCGACGTAGAAGATGCATGTTTTGCTTACCTGTCTTTTGCCAACAATGCGAGCATCATGCTTTCTAGCTCTTTTGCTCTCAACCGGAAAGAGGCCGAAAATATCAATCTGGAGGTGTTCGGAACGAGCGCCGGCGCAAGCCTCAATCCTTTTGAGCTCTATACAGAAGTAGCAGGCGAACTCGCCAACATCAACTTTCCGCATTTGCCCGAAAACAATCCTCAGTTCGACAATACAAATGCTTTTCTGGACGCCTGTGAAGGAAAATCAGCCAATATATGTACGGCTGAACAGGGCGCTGTTTTACAGGAGATCGTTGAAGCCATTTATCAAAGCGCTGATTCCATTTCGTAATAAAAACGGAAAACTACTTTCGTTAAGGGACAACAAGTTTTCAAACCACCTGAGCTACCTAAGACCACCTAAGTGTATGTGCCCTAACGGGACTCAAAATTTACTAAAAATAAAAAGCGCCCTGCAAACAAAATCGCAAGGCGCCTTAAAATTATATTCGCATTTACCCTCGTCCTTCCTCCCTTTTCCCCAAGCCTCCTGCCCCGTTTATTTCGCCGTAGCCATCACCATTTTAATATCCTGCTTGGCACCCAGTTCCAGCACATCGACCAGATCCTGAACAGCCAGATTTTTATCTACCCGCAATACGATTGTACGCTCTTCCACCCCTTCAAAAATGGTTTTCAATTCCGTTTCAAGCTGCTCAAAGGGTATGGGGGTTTTGTCGATGTAATAAACCTTTTTATCGTCAATAGATAGCGTAATCTGTTTCTTATACATCTGCTGTGTGGCCGATGCTTTCGGAAGCATCAGTTTGATCACGTTCGGATTGGACATCGTAGAAATGATCAAAAAGAACAGCAGGAGGAAAAACATAATATCGTTGAGCGAGTGTGTAAACACTTCCGGCGCAAACCGGGCCTTACGACGTATTTTCATAATACAATTTTCAATGAATGAATGATAAATGAGTGCTTGCCCTGTAAATTATTTGGACGACACCGGCTTCTGCAACACGTCTATAAAATCCGAAGCAGCCATTTGTAACCTCAGTGCAAAGCGGTCAATTTTCATGTTCAGCATGTGGTAGCCTGCATAGGCAATCAGACCGATGATCAGACCGGATCCGGACGTGATCATTTTTTCATACATACCACCAGCAATGGTGCTGATATTAAAATCATTGGAAATGGATATATCGTAGAAAATACGGATGATACCGGAAATGGTACCCACAAACCCAAGCATGGGCGCGATACCGGCAATGACCCCCAGATAAGGCAAATTACCTTCCATACGTTGGATTTCGATCTGGCTGGCGTTTTCAATAGTAGTTTCAATGTCCTTGATGGGGTAGCCTATACGGCCAATCGCACGCTCAAAAATCCGACCTGCTGCGTTACGCTGATTCCGGCAGGATGATTCGGCGGACTTTAGATTTCCCTGCTGGATGAAATCCTTTACGTTATCTACAAACTGTGGCTCTATTTTACCATTGGCACCAATGCCCAGAAATCGTTCAATAATCAGGAAAAGTGTTCCCAGAAAAAGCAATCCAAGCGGGAGCATTACCCAGCCTCCTTTTGCAAGAAGGTCAATAACAGAAAGTCCCTGATCTGCGACAGGTGCAGCCATGGTAGAGTCAGCAAGTGCTTGTAGAAGCATCATATAAAAGATGAAAAGTGAATGGTTAAGCGAATGATAAAGAGGTCAAATGCATTCAAAAACAATATTTGATCTTAAACGGAGTAAAGGACGGCTTATTGTTTAAGCCGCAAAGATAGGAAAATTACTCTTCCGGTGTAATCCACCCTTCTTTCACATCTTCCGTGCCCGCATATAAATCCGATAACAGTAGCGTTGCTTCTATGGACTGGATCGTGACAGAATCGGACAACTTGTAAGCGTCCTCTGCTAGCAGCCAGTGATTATCCTCGGTACGTCGGTAAATCTCAACGCCAACATTCAGTGAATTAACGATTACATATTCCTGTAAGCTACTGATATCACGGTACAAACGAAATTTGTCGCCCCGGTCATAAGCACCTGAACTCCGAGAAATCACCTCAACGATAATGGTAGGATTGGTGATGGTGTTATGATCCCTGGCCGAATACTGGTTAGGCCCGCACACAACCACCACATCCGGATAAGTATAAAGGGTGTTTTCAGGAATATGAATCCGCTGGTCGCTTGAGTAGCTTCTGCAGGATTTTTTGTTTTTCAGAGTCGTATATATCTCACCAGACAAATTTTCCTTAATGCGGTTGTGGTTCGGTGTGCCCCCGGCCATCATAAAGATTTCGCCCCGGAAGTATTCGCTTTTGTAGCCTGCCTTAGCTTCCATCAGCAGATAATCCGCTTCGGTATATATGGTCTGTGCAACTGCTGTCATAACCCTTATCTTGTTTTAACAAAAATAGTAAAAGCGTAGTTAATTACAGCCTTGATAATTCAACCTCAACACATTTTGCATTCCAAACATGACTATTCGCGACCCTACTCTGTACCGGCCGGTATTTCCGTTAATTAGATTTGAAAAATGGAAAAATCTCTTCCAACCATTGAATCAGATTTGGTATCTTTCCCAATATCTTACGCTCTCCCGATGAAACATTTTTTACTATCCCTACTTTTGATCCTGCCCCTTCTCAATGGGTGTCAGGAATGTGGGCCACAAAAGGAACTTACCGTTGATGTTAGTATAAGTGGCACACCCAATCGCCTGAAAAAAATAACTGCTTTGGGAGTACTGAACGATGAAAAATTGAAAGAGCAGTCCGACAGCACTTTAAAGGATTACTGGATGCTGAAGCTGCCCATTTCGCTCAATTCTGATCAAACTACTTACATCTTCGAGTTCGAAAACAGAACTGACACGATGGCCATATTTTACGTACGAGACTTCTACTATGAAGACGGCTGCGGATTTGTAGCGGACGTAAAAAGTGCCAGAGGACTGTCTACATTTTCGAATCTCAGTGTTTCTGCAACCTCCTATATTGGCAAAGGTGAGTTCTTGAATCCATATCATGGTGGTATACGAATCCACGCCTACTTATGAAAATAATTGCACACCTCCTCACGGTCTTTCTATGTAGTAACTACGCATTCGGGCAGTTGGACAGCGTGCCAAAACCCGCGCGGTCTGTTGCTCTGGGTGTTGATATTTTTAAAAGTTTACCTTCATTTATCATCAATGAAAAGTACTTTACCCAAATGACCGTCGTCGTGGAGCCTTCGGTACAAATTCAAGGAAAATCTTCAAGAAAAAGCCTTATGTTTTCCTTTGGATTTGTTTCGGGTTCTACCAACAAGAACACGCTCAACTTCATCAATCGGCAACACTTTCAGGGATTGTATTTCAAAACTGGCTTCGAAACAAGGCATAAGCTAATCCCGTTGAGTATCGGCGTGGGGCCTGTCATTTCCATGAACTTTCTTAAAGGCACCTATGAATTTAAGGGACCCACCTTCGGAGATTATCAAGGAAAATTTGCAGATCAGAGTATTGCCCTGGGCATACACGGCTACCTCGCCTATGATTTCACCACGGGCAAAAAATCGTTTATGCGCGTGTCCGGCCAGGCAAGTACCGTATTGTTTAATGGAAAAATTGATCCCTTACTATCCTGGCTTGGGCCTGTCTGCAAAAATTGAGAGGGGTCTTGTATCTGTCGGAGGGATCACCGCACATTTTTTTTACCAGCTTCGATAAAACTGAACTCCGCTGTCAATCGTATTGATTCCCTTTATACCTTTGCGGAGAAATACGCTTTTGATTGCCCAATTCGTTGTAACTATTGTGAGAAGTTCTGCTAAACAATTGATATCACTCGGTCTGCTTGGCCTCATGCTTTTGAAAGCGTGTGTGATTCCTTTGTTGTATCTGGACTTTGAGATTCGCCGGGATTACATTGTGGCCAATCTTTGTGAGAACCGCAACCGCCCCATGCTGAATTGTAACGGTAAATGTTACCTCGCCAAGCGAATAGCGGAAACAAAAAAACAAGAGGAACGCCAGGCAGAACAAGATTACATGGCAAACCTGATATACCAGGTAATGGATTGGCATCAGCACAATTACTTCTCTGTAAAAGCACCAGCCATCAATATTTCCTTACAGCTTTTATTTGACTACAAATCTCGTTTCCCGGTATCCTGCATGGTCGACGACATTTTCCATCCGCCTCTCGCCTAATACGTTACCGCATTTCCGGATGCTCTTAATCAGGAGCATCCAATTCTACATTTTATATCAAATTTGCAATTAACCTACGTTTATAGGTTAGTCATAATTTTATTTCATCATGAAAAATATTTTTTCAAGAGTTGCTACCCTTGTGCCAGCAGCATTCTGCCTGTTTGCATTGATTTCCTGTTCGGATTCCACCGACAATTCAGAGCCGGTACCTGTGACAGAAGGGAAATTAAGGATTGAGTTCGATAACGTCGTTGGCGACAAAAACCTGGTTTTAAACAGCGTGAGCTATCTCAATGCGACCAAAGAGGATTTCATTGTGACCAAATTCAACTACTTTATTTCGAATATCAAATTGACAAAAGCAGACGGAACCGTTTTTACGGTTCCACAGGATTCGAGTTATTTTCTTATTAAGGAAGATACAAAGGCGACCCAGTTTGTAACATTAAACAATGTTCCCTCAGGAGATTATAAAGCCGTTGAATTTATGGTGGGCATAGATAGCCTGCGAAACACCGCACCGATCGAAAAAAGAAAAGGAGTTTTGGATCCAGGCGGATCTATGCTGGAAGATGGCATGTATTGGTCATGGAATTCGGGATACATTTTTCTTAAATTGGAAGGAACGTCGCCCAAAGGCAACCCGGTCAACAATAAATTCTATTACCATATTGGACTGTTTGGTGGGTATAAGGACCGAACCGTGAACAATACGAGGGTAGTCAACGTAGGGTTCGGGTCCATAAAGGCAACTGTGACAGAAACTGCCATGCCTGAAATACATTTACTAGTGGACGTACAGAAGGTCTTCGACGGGCCCGGGGCTAATATCAGCATTGAAAAGTATAACAGCATCATGGGAGGGCAACCCGAACGATCACAGGACATAGCCAACAACTATGCCAAAATGTTCACGCTGGATCATATTCATTAAATGCACGTCGGTAAATGAAATTTCCAATCATCAGAACTGGTTTACTCATGTTCCTATTGTCATTTGGCACAATGGCGATGATCTCCTGTGACCGGGATTCCAAACAACCGGATCCTGAACCAACAGGTCCCACACCCGTTGCATGGAAAAAACCAGCCCAATTCCCCGATCCGGTTTATGATCTTTCCCGAAATCCGCTTACTGCGGAAGGGATCGAATTGGGTCGCTTTCTATTCTATGATGGCATTTTGTCCCGAACCAATAAGATCGGCTGTGGCACATGTCATCAGCAACAGGCTGCTTTCACGCATCATGGTCACGAACTCAGCCATGGTGTGGATGACCTGTTGGGCGTAAGGAACTCCCCTGCTATCCAGAACATGGCGTGGAACACCTCTTTCTTTTGGGACGGAGGTGTCCACGACATGGATTTAGTCCCATTTAACCCCATTGAAAACCCGGTCGAAATGGACCTGAAAGTAGCAGTCGTACTGGATAAACTACGTCAAACGCCAAACGCCTCTTCCAAAATACCGGTTGATTACCCGAAGATGTTTAATGCAGCATTTGGAACCAATGAGATCAATAGTGAGCGGCTTATGAAGGCATTGTCGCAGTTTATGATGACCATGGTTTCGGCAAATTCCAAATACGATTATTTCAAAGGCGGCGATGCCAATGCACTGAACGCCCAGGAAAAGGAGGGTATGGTATTATTTCAAAAGAATTGCAGCTCATGCCACGAAGGCGAATTATTCACCAACCATAGTTTCCGCAACAATGGTCTGATGCCTATGAGAAATAACGATACCGGCCGTGGAGCCATTACTGGGAATGCACTAGATAATTACAAGTTCAAAGTGCCATCGTTACGTAACGTGGGTTTAACCGCTCCATATATGCACGACGGTCGATATCATACAATGGAAGAAGTTTTGGATCACTATGCCGACAGTGTGCAAAAATCCGTAACGCTGGATCCACTGCTGATTCAGGAAAACGGAAAAACAGGAATTGCGCTCTCCAAATCCGAAAAGCAATCCATCATTGCCTTCCTGAAAACACTCAATGACGAACAGTTTATCAAGGATGCACGCTTGTCTGATCCTGGCGTGGGAACAGCGTTTTAAACCTTATAAGATGAGATTATGAAATTGACCTATATATTTTGTTTCCTGTTTTCACTGACCATTTTCACGGCAAAAGCCTGTGATATATGTGGCTGTGCCAACAGTGGCGCTTATTTCGGACTATTACCGCAATCCAATAAATCACTGATCGGGGTCAGATACCAAAGGTTAAACTTCATTACGCATCCGGACAGCAAGGTGCTTCGTACTGAGGAGAATTTCAATGTTGCTGAATTGTATGCACGATTTTTCCCCATCAAAAGAGTACAGGTGATGGCGTTTTTGCCCTATCGGACCGATCAGCAGATTACCTCTGCGGATGTTAAAAAGCAGAACGGACTGGGAGATGCCACCATTCTGGCCAATTACAACGTCCTCAACACACTGATGGACAAAGAACACTCCGGAGCGTTCACCCATACATTGTTAGTTGGCGGCGGCATCAAGCTGCCACTGGGCAAGTTCAAGTTTAACGTGGATGATCCATTACAAGTCGCCAATGCCAATTTCCAGCTCGGAACAGGCAGCACCGATTTCATTCTGAATGCCTTTTATACGATCAACAAAGGAGATTGGGGATTGGCTACAAACGTTTCCCGTAAGTTCAATACCACCAACTCGCAGGGATATAAATTTGGAAATCAACTTTTTGGAACTGTAGACCTGTACAGATCTTTTCGAATTGGAAAAGCTTCTTTAATGCCCAGCGTGGGTGTATACGCCGAAAATGCCGAACACGGTACAGACCATGGTATGGTCCTGGATCTGACCGGTGGCAAACTGCTTAATGCGGCAGCCGGTGTTACCCTGTTTACCAATAGGTGGACACTGGGGGTCAATGCGCAAAAACCGCTGGTTCAAAAAAGCGCCTCCGGACATGTCGTAACGAAAGAACGAGTTTTGGTTCAATTAGGATTTTTATTTTAAAATAATACAAGACGCCACATGCGTTCATTTATAGCATCCTTGCTGCTTTTTGCAATTATGCTACCCACGATTAGTCCGTGGGGAACGGTGGCGTATTTCCATGTCAACCGAACCTATATTGCCAAGGTGCTCTGCGAAAACCGGGATCGGCCAAAGCTTAACTGCAATGGCAAGTGTTACCTCGCTAAAAAACTTAAACAGCAGCAGGAAAAACAAGATAAAGAGACCACCGAGCGGGTTGCCAATGCACCCATCGTGCACCTATTCTGCCTAACAGTTTCTCACTTTCTGTTTTTACCCAACTGTTTTATACAAAAAGTCAAACCTGTTTTTGGCTATTTGATCTGTATTTACAATTCCCCAGTCTCCGGCCTGTTACGCCCGCCCCGGTAGCGCCTTTTTTTTTACAAATTCCCATTTTCAATTTCTCAGCTTGGAGCAATTTTGCTTCCGGGGCATGCCATGCCGGCAGATCTAAGCAATCTTGTTCTGACCAGTTTTCATTTAACCGATATCCATTTTAATCCAACATATTTATTATGAAACGCTTTTTCATTTTAGCTCTTGCAGCAGCCCTTTTTACTTCATGCTCCGACAATAACGCTGTGGAAACAGTAGCCCCTGAAACTACCTCTCAGGCCAAGCTTACTTTCGATTCGAAAGTAGGTACTGCCGATTTCGCCTTGAACAAAGACTTCACCGTCGGAACCAAGACCTACAATTTCAAAAAGCTTCGTTATTGGGTGAGCAACATTTCATTTATCGATTCCAAAGGGGTGGAATATAAGGTGCCAAACTCCTACTACCTGATTGAAGAGGTTGGAGAGCTTGATCTCACAGGAACTTTAAACGATAACAAAACCACGTACCCAGCTCGTAAAAGAGAAACCATCGACCTGAAAGACATCCCTGCCGGAGACTACAAGAGCGTTAAATTCTCCATCGGAGTGGATTCCAAATACAACGACAACCTCAGCCTGGGTGCAGGTGAGCTTACCATTGCCAACGGCATGAGCAACATTGCCTGGATGTGGCACTCCAGCTATATATTTTCTTCAGTGGGTGGTACGGTTAAAGAAGGTGCTGAAACAAAAACATTTACGACCGAGACCGGCTTGAACGCCAATTATAAAACCTTAACGATCGACCTGGCATCACCGGCCAATTTCGCCTCTACCAAAGAAGTGGTTTTGAATGTGGATGTCACCAAGGTTTTTGAAGGCATTGACCTTATCAAAAATCCTACCATCAATGCCATGAGCGCACCGCTTATGTCCACAGTAGCGGCCAACTACGCAACCAAGGCGATTGCTTTCGGCACAACGGTTAAGTAAGAATATGAAATGGCAAAAAGCCGTATTTTTTATCCTGCTGACCATCGCGCTCGTAGGCTGTAACAAAGGTGAAATTGATCCGGAACCACAGGCATATACACTGCCTGTGCCGGATCATTTCCCAGAGCCTGTGTTCGACACCCAGAATCCCATGACCCGGGTCGGGATAGATCTTGGCAGAATGTTATTCTATGACGTCCGATTGTCGGCCAACAACAAGGTTTCCTGCGCAAGTTGCCATGCACAGTCACTGGCTTTTAGTGACGGTGTGGCATTGAGCAAGGCAGGTGTAGCCGGAACGGCATTGAAGAGGCATTCCCCCGCTTTGATCAACATGGCATGGGCTAATAATGGATTATTCTGGGATGGCGGTTCTACCAACCTGGAATCACAGGTCTTTGGCCCGCTCACAGCCCATGACGAAATGGCCCAGAACCTGTTTGAACTCATGGATGAACTCAATGCGGTTCCTGAATATGTCACGCGTTTCCGAGCGGCTTTCGATGGAGAAATATCTTCGCAGAATATAGCCAAGGCGATGGCCCAATTTCAACGGACACTCATTTCGGCAGACTCCAGATATGATAAATTCAAATTGAACAAATCAGGCGGAACCATGTCGCCGGTCGAATTAAAAGGATTGGAGCTCGTAAAACAGAAATGCCAGGGATGCCACAGTGGTGAACTCTTTACCGACAACGACTATCATAACAATGGCCTTGATGCCGACTTCTCCAATACCGACCATGAGGGCGTATTTCTGGGCCGATACAGGATCAGCTATGACCTGGACGACCTGGGGAAGTTCAGAACGCCCACGCTTCGTAATGTAGCACTCACAGCCCCATACATGCACGACGGGCGGCTTGGTTCACTGGAAGAGGTGGTTGAGCATTATTCGAGCGGTATCAAAAACTCGGGAACCCTCGATCCGCGTCTTCCGGCAGGCGGACTAAAACTGAATTCGGAGAAGAAGGCCGCCATTGTTTCCTTTTTGAAAACCTTGACCGATCAGACGTTTATCGTGGATCCCAAATTTAAAAAACCATGAAATGGCGTCACAGCTGTTTGGGTAAACGCAGCATGCTCACAGAAGAAGAACTGGCCCTTTTGCTGGATCATACAGGCGTAACCCTTCCTGCAACCCAATCAGGTCGATTCAGTCCTGTAATGCTAATCGTTGTGCATGTGTCGCTGCTGCTGATTTTAATTGATTTAGTTACCCGTATTCATTAACCGTTTATTATGAAAAAAATACCTTTATTGATCGCTGGCTTACTGCTGGTTTCTATATCCACGATGGCCCAGGATAAAAAGCCGACGGCCATTCCTGCGGATGTGGAAAAATTGCTCACCCAGTATGCATGTCTGGCGTGTCACAAAGCAGATGCAAAAGTAATCGGACCGGCCTACGCAGAAGTAGCCAAAAAAAAATATACAGATGCCCAGATTGTGGAGCTCATTTATACGCCGAAGCCTGCTAACTGGCCCGGATTTCCACCTATGGCGCCCATGAAGCACGTTCCAAAGGACGATGCCCTTAAAATAGCCGGGTGGATCAACTCTCTTGCTTCCAGCAAGAAACAGAAAATCTAAACTTGTTTTGATAGTACTTAAAACATAGGGCGCCTTTGACCCTATGTTTTTTTCTTAATTCATTTTTTATCCTAATTCATGAAGACAATGAAAATAATTATCTCCAATATTCTGGTTTTAGTTTTATTAGCCGGATGCAATTCAACACAAAAAGAGACCTCGGATACCGATACAACCACCACGCCTCATGCACACGGCGGCCATGAGGCACACGAAACCGGAGATCCGCTTGTAAAGGAAGTCATGGCTATTCACGACAGCATCATGCCTTCGATGAGTGTGATCATGGACTTGAAGCAAAAGCTCACATTGGAACTGAAAGCAACCGACAGCCTGCTGGCTGTAAAATCGAATAATGAATTAAAAAAACGGAAAGAGAAGGCATTCGCTGCGCATATTCAGTTGGATAAGGCCGACAAGGAAATGATGAACTGGATGCACCAATACAAAGCAGACACGCTTGATAAACTGGGCGAAGAACAGGCAAAGGCCTATCTTGCGGATCAGAAGCAGAAAATTGAAATAGTCCGGGGACTTATGGTTAAAAGTATAAATGATGCCCGTTCCCTAATCGAGAAAAAATGACCTGTATCAAAAGCCAGATAATTGCTCTAATGATCCTCACAGCGCTGTTGACTGGCTGCCAGGATAAAAAACTCCCGTATATTGGCGAACCGGATGTCGTCAGGAAAATGGTGGATGGGAAAAAGGTCGAAGAAACGATTTACCCGACCATTCCGGAATTCTCTTTCCAAAACCAAAACGGCGAAACAGTCACCGGCAGGTCATTTGAAGGGAAAATATATGTGGCAGACTTTTTCTTTACCACCTGCCCCACCATTTGTCCACCGATGAAAAAAAACTTGCTGAAGGTGTATAATCTGTACCAAACCAATCCCGAAGTAGGGATATTGTCGCATACCATTGATCCGGAACATGATACGGTAGCCGTGTTGAAAAAATATGCTGATGATCTGGGTGTGAAGGGAACTATGTGGCAATTTGTGACAGGCGACCGGAACAAGATTTATGAGATTGGAGAAAAACATTACATGGTGAGTGCGCGTGAAGATTCGACCGAAGCAGGGGGATATATTCACAGCGGTCATTTTGTGTTAATTGATAAAAACAAACACATCCGCGGTATGTACGATGGGACTACGGAAGAGGGCACCCAGCTGTTGATTGAGGATATTAAAGTGTTGTTGAAGGAGTAGATCAACCCGCGCTGCGGCATTTATATAACAAAAACAACATCTTCGCACTGACCAGTGTCACTATTAAACATTCATTAAAATCAAGGAAAATTGACTTTTGAGTTGTTTCTTTGTGTAAAAAACAGACAATATGCAGGAACAGGAAAAGAATGCGCAGCCCTGGTTGGGAAAAATGCAGGCAAAATGGGGATTGGATACAACCAGGCAGGTTCTTCTGGTATTGGCGGTTTTCAGCTTGGCAGGCTCATCGGTAGTCTGGCTAAGAAAAGGCCTTTTTTACCTGCTCGGCTATGACGATGCTACGCCGATGTGGCTCAAAACCATTACGTACATCCTCTTTATTTTCCCAACTTACCAAAGCCTCCTGCTGATCTACGGATTTCTTTTAGGACAGTTTTCATTTTTCTGGGAAAAAGAAAAGAAAATGTTCCGCTGGATTGCGGCTAAGTTTAAGAAATAGAAAACACCTTGTTCAGATATAAAAAATGACGAAAGCCCGATGCTCTTCGTCATTTTTGGTTTCAAGACCCAACGCCGGATTACGCCCAGCTGGCAATGATCTTACTACCCTCCTCACTTTCCTCTATCCTGAGATAAGTCTGTATTTCCTGCTGCAGATCTTCCACATGGCTGATAATCCCCACGATACGATTCTCTTTTCTTAATGATTTTAATGTCTCAAAAACGGTTTGCAGGGCATTTTTATCAAGGGAACCAAAGCCTTCATCCAGAAAGAAAAAGTTATGGACCGACTGGTTCCTCACATGAATATGATCGGCCAGGGCAAGTGCCAGCGACAAGGCCGCCTGAAATTTCTGCCCCCCCGACAAGGTTTTCAACAAACGCAGGTGACCACCGTTGAGCAGGTCACGTACCCAAAAACTGTTCCCCTCACCCAGCTCCAGATGCAGTTGCTGATGGGTCATCTGATGAAAACGGTGGTTGGCTGCCTGAATCAGGTTCTGGAGGTAAATGCTGGAAGCATAATCCACAAAACCGCTCGATCGGAACAGTTTGGCCAGATCATCCAGATGTTCTTTGCGCAATTGAAGCCGGGCCTTTTCTGTTAACAAACTGGCCTTTCGTGCCAGATCGCCGGCCATCTTTTTGAGTAACCCCTCGAGTCTCCCCTCCTCCTTACGTTCTTCGTTGAGGGAAGCCGTCATCGCCTCTTTTGCACTGCTTACCGCCTGATGTGTTGCAGGATCATAAACCTGACCGGCACTTTCCTCCCGAAGATTTTCGAGATCCCTTTGGGTATTGTTTAAAGCAACCTTAAATTCTTCAATTACCTTTTTCTCAGTAGCGATTGTGATGGGTTTCTGAAGGATACTGGTCACCAACTCCTCCGAATCAAACTTGTATAGAACCAATTGCTCGTCGATCTCATTCTGTATTACAGTGAGATCATTCCTGTTCCGTTCTAATGTAGTCACCAGCACAGACTGGCTTCCGGTCAAAGTGTCCGTCTCCTTTTCCAGCGCATCCATCTCTTTGGAGGCTTTTTCAAAAACGGCAGTTATTTCGTTGTACTCTGCCTTCAGACCAAGGATTTTCGCTGCAACGGCTGGTTTCTCAAGACCGTCGTAGTCCGCCAGCCTGACTTTTTCGAGTTGCTCCGTCAAAGTTGAAATCGTACTATCAATTCTTAAGATTTCATCCTTGAGTGCTTGCAGCGGTTTGGCTATTTTTTCATCTCTTTCTGAGACCTGAAAATCAATATTTTCTGCAAGTTTTTTTATCCCAAGCTCGGCTTCTCTGATCTCCTTCTGAAGCTGAACAGATTCTGAAAAATACTGATCAAACCCTGCGCGATCGTTTTTATCAAACTTACTCCATACAAATAGCTGATGATGTGCTTCCAGCCTGTCTGTGGACTCTTTGTATCTAATCCTGAAAGTTTTTATCTGTTTCTCCAAACTTTCGACATGATCAAAATCCCTTTGCACCCGGGACTGAAACAGCCTGACAGATTCGGCCTGCTGAAAGAGCGTTTTTTGCTTCGCTTCGTTTACCTGAATTTCTTCGCTCAGATTGATATCCGTATGAAGCACCGCCGGGTGGTGCTCCGACCCACACAGCGGACATGGCAAGCCTTGTTCAAGATTGCTTGCAAATCGTTGAAGCTCCCTGCGCGTTCCGATCTGGATCGTCTGTTGCGAAAGCTCCTGGCGTTGCGCCTCGTTACCTGCCAGGTATTTCTCCACTTCGGCATGGATGCTTTCCAGGGTCGGTTCCTGCCGAATTTGAAACCCGAACAAATCCCCGGCACTCCGGATTTTCTCGGTGAGCTCGGTCTTACGCAGCTCGATCTCCTTTTTCAGATTGATACCTTCGCTGTAAACCAGGTTCTTGTTTACCTGAATTTCTTCTAAAGTAGCAAACCAGGATTTTACCTGGCTTAGCTCTGTTACATCCGAAAGCAATATTTTTTTCGACTCGTTCCCTGCTTCACTGATTGCTCGTTGTTCCTTCAGTATTTGAATAGCCTTATCTTTTTCTAACAATTTTTCTTCTCCCCGAAGCAGTGCAGCCTTATTTCTTTCCGACAATTGTACGTTGTCTTTGATAGAAATAACCTTTTCCAGCTCATCGGCCAGGGCGAGCAATGCTTCCCGATTTTCGTAGCGTGGTTGTATTCCAGTGATTATTTCCTTTTGTTTGTCAAAAACAGATCCTAGTTCAGCGATTCTCAGGAGATTTTTTTCCAAAACCTCGCGATCCCTATGGATAGCAATCAAAAGCGATTTTTTTTGATCTAAAAATGCCTTAAAATGAATAGCACATATTTCAAATACGCTTAATAGCTCCTCCCTTTTGGTGATATCTGCTTGTCTGGATTCCAGCAAGTTCAACTGAGTCACCAGTACGGCAAGCTTGTCAAATGTTAGCTTTAATTTCAAAAGTTGCCCTTCCTGCTCTGTCAACACAAGCAATTTTTCCTGGCTTTCTTTGATCCGTTGTCTTATAAGATCACGTCTTGACTCTTCCGAAGCTATCATTTCAGACGTTACTTCACCAAGTCCAAGAAGTTGTCCTTCTGTGTTGGATAGTTCCAGATCGTTCTGCTTACTTAGTGAACCCACATTCCGGCTCAGATCATACTTTTCCAGTTGGAAAAGTTCTTTCATCATACGGGTTCTTTCAGCGTCTTTCAGCTCAATAAACTCCTGAAACCGGCCCTGCGGAATGATGATTGTTCTTCTGAAATTATCATAACTCAGGCCAATAATGCTTTCGGTGGTCTGATGATCTTCCAGTGGGATCCAGGAATCATCCCGGCGAACATATCCGCGCCTTTCGAATGTCTTTACTTCCTTGAAATTTTTGCTGTTGCGCTTCCCTCGTACGGTGAACCGGTACAGGTCCCCCGTTTTGCCGGCTAAGCATTCAAAATCGATCAGCAGCTCATCCGATCGGAGGTTCATCATGTTGTAGGTGCGGTCATCTCCCGAACGGTTCAGACGTTCGGTATCCCCATACAACGCAAAAGTAATGGCTTCAAGAATGGAGGATTTCCCACTTCCTACGGCACCGAAAATTCCAAATAGTGACGCATCCGTCAGGGCATCAAATCGAATTTCCTGCTCCTTCTGATAAGAATACAGGCCTTTTATTTTAAGGTACTTAGGGATCATTTTTGATGAAAGTCGGCGTTAATCTGGCAGCATACCCATCCGGGTATATCTTCCCGGTTCATGTTTAATATTCCGGAAAAAATAATTTTAACATGGGTGGTAAAATCTTACGTTTTAGGCTCATTTAAAATCATCTCCAGCAGATCATCCAGATACTGGCGGTCGTTGCTTAGGCGAGGTACTTTATTCTGCCCTCCCAGCTTTTGCCGTTTACCCATCCAGGCATAAAAAGTACCCGCCGGGACAAAATGAATCAAAGGCTCCATCAATGCCAGATCTTTGTAACGCTTGGCGTCATAGTCTGAATTCACTTCCCGCAAAGCAGCATCGAGCGTTTGGAAGAAAAGATTCTGATCCTCAGGGTTTCTGGTAAATTCGATCACCCACTCATGCCTTCCCCGGGATCCATCGCCCATGTATACAGGTCCCGCCGTGTAGTTTGCTACCAGGGCACCCGATTTCTGCGCCGCTACGTTGATGGCATGATCCGCATTTTCAACAATCACCTCTTCTCCAAAAGCGTTGATAAAGTGTTTGGTACGCCCGCTTACTTTTAATCGGAAAGGATATTTTGATGTAAACTTAACCGTATCCCCGATCAGGTACCGCCATAAGCCTGCATTGGTGGAGATGACCAGCGCGTAGTTCTG
Organism: Dyadobacter sp. 32; assembly: GCF_902506755.1. GTDB lineage: Bacteria > Bacteroidota > Bacteroidia > Cytophagales > Spirosomataceae > Dyadobacter. The sequence goes on from NZ_LR735258.1 coordinate 3,739,954, forward strand.
CCCCACCTCTACCTCATCCAGCAGCAATGCTCTGGGATGTGCCTTCCCTACTTCATCTATTGGTAAAAACTCATAGAAAATACCATAATCAAGCATTAGTAACATTTCACCCACTTTGCTCAAATCATCCTGAATGGCAAAAAAACCCTCAGAAGCACTGTATGTTTCCAGATAAGATACCTGATCAGAAGGAAAATACTTTTGGATAAACAGATCCCTGTAAGGCTCAAAGGAAACGGCCCCGTGTACAAATACCTCAAAGTCGGGCCAAACCTCAAGTAAATTCTTCTTTCCCGTTAGCTCAAGTATCTGATCCAGCAAGACGATGGTCCAGGTAGGTACACCCAGGATGCTGGTCACATTTTCCTGTGAACAAATTTTGGCCATTTTTTCCAGTTTGCTTTCCCAATGATCCATCAGGGCCACATCCAGGGGCGGGGTACGCATGATTTCACCCCATGCTGGTAAATTCTGCATGATCACAGCCGAAACATCGCCCACCTGTGTGTAATCATCGAATGGATTGGCATGTAATGTTCCGCCGATGGATAAGCCTTTGCCGTCAAAAACACGGGTGTCGGGCCGATTTTGTATAAGTAGTGTCATCATGTCTTTTCCTCCTTCATAATGACATTCCTCGAGTGCCTCTGGTGACACCGGCAGATACTTGCTTCTGGCATTGGTTGTCCCGGAAGATTTGGAAAACCACTCAATGGGTGATGGCCAAAGTACATTGGGTTCTCCTTTCAACACCCGCTCAATGTACGGGTAGATATCCTCGTAAGCAGACACAGGTACCTGATTCTGAAAATCTTTAACACTTTTGATCTGTCCATAGTTGTGCCTGGAACCCCATTCCGTATACCTGGCCGTTTCGATTAGCTCGGAAAATATCCGCTGCTGCGTTTCAATCGGGTTCTTCATAAACTGTTCGATCCTGTCGTAGCGTCGTTTTAAAAACCAGACCGTCATATCATTCACCAGCTTCATGCAGTATCAATAGTTAAGGGAAAGTAAGCGCTTATTCCGTAAAATTAGTAAATAAAAATGGTGAGCGAACAGCTTAACCTGTTTCCCTCACCATGCAGTATAATACAGTTATCCGGCTACTTCGTTACTACTTTCCTGTATATAAAAAGAAGCAATACGGCCCCTACAATAGCAATAAAAAGACTTCCAATATCAAAGCCATCTACCTTACCATAGCCAAGCAGCGAGAATACCCACCCGCCCACCACAGCACCGGCGATACCGATTAAGATGGTAACGAAAAAGCCGCCCGGATCATCTCCCGGGTGTATAGCTTTGGCAATCGCTCCTGCAATGAGTCCGATAATAATCCATGATAAAATTCCCATGTCAAATTGAATTTTTAGTTTTGTGAATATTTATCCAAAATGTATAAAAACTATACCAATTTTCACAATTCTTGAACGAAAATTCATATCCAATGACAAAAGAAATCTGTTAACGGTCGAAAAACATATTACTGCCACCAGCTTTGTTCTCAATGCTCGATTGAATTTCAACAGCATCCTGCCCTAAGCTCCTTTGTGTTTCCGCACTTTTCCGCACCACGCGCGAGCCTGTAATATGAAACAACGCCTCCCCTAAAAGCGGGTCGTGCGGGTCTCCATAGGGATAAATTTTCACTCCCTCAACCGCAGCAAAATCCGGCGTAAATCCCACGGAATAATCCGATTTTTTCAAACTGTTGAAAGATTTGGTCACAATAGGCTGAAGTCCCCACTTGATACCAGCCTTTTCATCACTCAGTGTAATGGAACCTACATTTTTACCTACTGTTTTTCCTCCCACCAGCGTCACAGGCATGAAGGGTTTTAAACCATTGATGAGAAGCTCACTCGCCGAAGCCGATCGGGGCGAGGTAAGAATGATCAGATTGGATAACTGACCGCCTACATTTTGTGTCTTGGCAACGAATTTTTCAAAAAAATACTCCTTGCCATATCGCTTCTCCAGCTCCACCGTCACCTTGGCATTGTACTCTTTGTAATAAAATACATCGTTGGCTGTCACCTTGCCTATCAGACTAGCCAGCGTCGTCGCCGAACTTACATATCCTCCGGGATTGTAGCGCAGGTCGACAATCAAAGAGTTGATCTGGCCGGACTTGAACTTACCAAAAATAGTTTCCAGTTTCTGATCGTATTCTTTTTGGTTTCCCCCATTTGGCCCCGGAATAAACTGCTGATAAACCAGATAGCCCACTTTGTTGCTCCCGTACTGAAACGTGGTATCGAAATGAACAGGGTCCTCCTGAAATGTGACAGGAACAATCTCCCTTTTCTGAGTACTCTCCTGCAGCAGGCCCGACTCGTCAATGGTTGCTAATGTGTAGGTTTTGGCTCCGTCGCCACTGGTAAGCTGGGCGTAATTAGCCCCGGTTAGTTTTTGATCGTTTATACTACTGATTACGTCTCCTCTTTTGATGCCGGCTTTGGCCGCCGGAGAGCCCGGCAATGTGTAAAGTACAACAAGTATCACATTCGTGCTCCCGGTGGGGTAGTAATTCAACTTGTAGTGCATGCCGGTGGTCTTCGTTTCTCCGCTCAGAGACGCTTTCAACTCATCCGCGCTCTCTTCGATCCACGAAAACCGGTCCCCATCAGGACGTGCAGCCGCGTCGTATTTGTAAAGCAGGGAATTGAAAAAAACATCAGGCTTTTGAGAAGGGTCTGTGGATGCCGGTATTTTATCATTCCAATAATACCAGTACTTCATTTGCTCCAGAATCCAGTTATTGGTTTGCGTATCCGTAGCAGGATCAACCGTTTTATCCCTGCACGACCAAAACAATAATGCGAATGACAGCGCAAGGAATACCGTCCTGATATGTAAATTTTTCATTCTTTTTCTGATTGCAGTTAATTGATTCTAATAACGTTACGCTGTGATCAATTGTTCTGTTTTCACTCCGGGTCATTTTGTGAAATTCAGAAATACCTCGTCGATGATGTCACAGGCATGATTCATCTGGTCGGCATCAATGACCAATGGAGGAGCAAAACGGATTTTATTGCCATGCGTTGGCTTGCAAAGCAATCCCTTTTCCATCATCCGATAACACAGGTCCATGGCTGTTGAGCTCTCCTCGGTATCATTGATCACGATGGCATTCAACAGACCTTTCCCGCGTACCAGCTCGATCAGCGTACACTTTTCTTTAAGCTGATTGACCCGGTCACGAAATATATTGCCCATCACTTCTGCATTGTCTGCAAGGTTTTCATCTTCGACAACTTTTAAGGCAGCCATGGTTACCGCACACGCCAGCGGATTGCCGCCGTAGGTCGAGCCATGCTCTCCCGGAGCGATCGTGAGCATGATCTCATCACTGGCAAAGGCCGCAGAAACCGGCATTGTACCTCCTGATAAAGCTTTACCCAGCACCAGAATATCGGGTTTCACCCCTTCCCAGTCACATGCGAGACGCCTTCCTGTACGTCCAATCCCGGTTTGTACTTCATCGGCAATGAAAAGCACATTGTATTGTGTACACAAATCCCGCACACCTTTCAAATAACCTTCTTTCGGTACCACCACCCCTGCTTCACCCTGAATAGGCTCTACCATGAAGCCTGCAATATCGGGGTCACGTTTAAAAGCATCTTCCAGTGCATTCAGATCATCATAAGGAATAATTACCGCGCCGGGCAAAAAAGGCCCATAGTCATCTGTGCTTGACGGGTCTGTTGACGAGGAAATCGCGGCAAGGGTTCTCCCCCAGAAATTACCAGAGGCATATACTGTTTTGGCCCTGTTGGGCGCAATTCCCTTTATTTTATAAGCCCATTTACGAGTTAGTTTCAGCGCCGTCTCACCTCCTTCCACACCCGAATTCATCATCAGCACCTTGTCATATCCAAAATACCCACAAAGATATTTTTCACATTCACCCAATTTGTCATTGTAAAAGGCACGGGAGGTCAAAGTAAGTTTTTGAGCCTGATCGATCATTGCCTGCACGATGGCCGGATGGCAATGACCCTGGCTAACAGCACTATAAGCAGATAAGAAATCAAGGTATTGCTTGCCCTCGACGTCCCAAACGTGCACGCCCAGCCCCCTGGCTAATACAACCGGCATCGGTTTATAGTTGTGAGCACCATATTTATATTCAAGTTCAATGGCATTTTGTGAAGCATGTTTGTTGATGGCTTCCGGCATGATCGTGTCTGTATAATGAGCCATTTATGTACGTCGGTCTTTGTGAGTTGGATTAAAGGGGTAAAAATACATAAAAGCTCACTATTTCAGACCGTTTCGCCGGATTATGGTCAAAAATGCAGGATGTTGCAAAAGGGGATAAAAACCGGCATTCAACAATAATTCTCATTTATTGTTGAATCCTCAGCTTTCCTGACCTAACTTTGCATCGTTAATCTCAAAGGGGTGCCCTACCAAACGGGCTGAGATCATACCCATATTACCTGATCCGGATAATGCCGGCGAAGGGAGAGAAGTAAATCATAGCGCTTAGACCTGCCGGGCCCGGCAATCCTGGTGTTATCATTTACAACTGTTCAACTTTTTTTTATTTTACCAAAAGGATAGGTGGCCCCTTGCCTGTTCGTAACCAGTTCACTATCGCAATGCGAAAAGTTACGACCTATCTTTATCTGCTGATTTTCAGCACAATGATTGCCTTACCCGTTTTGGCACAAAACAATTTCTCGGGCCGGATTACCGATTCTGACGATGGAAAGCCTTTACCAGGCGCATCTGTAAGAGCCGGCGATATCCGCGGTACCAGTTCCGATGCCAACGGCGCATTTACCCTCCGGAATGTCTCAGCCAACGTTTCATTTTTAGAAATATCCTACGTCGGCTACGAAACCCAAAAAATAAGTTTAACCCAATCAGGCGAAGTACTGGATGTTAAATTGCACAAAAATACATTTCAGGCAGATGAAGTGATCATCAGTGCCACACGGATCAATGACAAAGCGGGCATGGCCTATACCAATGTGCGCGCCGAGGCCATTGAGAAGCAAAATCTGGGGCAGGATTTGCCGGTGCTTCTGAACTTCACACCGTCCCTGGTCAGTACGAGCGATGCCGGTGGCGGTGTCGGGTATACCGGAATACGCATCAGAGGCTCGGATGCAAGCCGTATTAATGTAACCGTAAATGGAATCCCCTACAATGATGCTGAAAGCCAGGGCGTTTTCTGGGTCAATATGCCCGATTTTGCTTCATCTGTAAGCAGTATCCAGATCCAGCGCGGTGTGGGCACTTCAACCAATGGTGCCGGTGCTTTTGGCGCCTCGGTGAATGTCAGCACCAATGCTTTCAGAAAAGAAGCCTATGCCGAACTGAACAATTCCTTCGGCTCATTCAACACTTTCAAAAATACGCTGAAAGTCGGCAGCGGATTACTGAAGGATAAATTTACCGTGGATGCCCGGCTGTCCAGGGTTTCATCAGACGGTTTTGTTGACCGGGCCTCTTCGGAGCTTCATTCTTACTATTTATCAGGCGCTTATTTTGGCAAAAAAAGTTTTGTTAGAGTGAATGTGTTTTCGGGCAAGGAAAGGACGTACCAGGCTTGGAATGGCGTTCCGGAAGCAAAACTCAGAGGTGATCAAGCCGACATTCAGGCGTACATTGACCGCAATGAGCTTAGTGAAAAAGATTCGGAAAACCTGCTGAAATCTGGAGACCGCACGTACAATTCATACACCTACAAAAACGAGGTGGATAATTACCGTCAGGACCATTATCAATTGGTTTCCTCACATAGCTTCACCGACAAATGGACGTTGAATCTGAACGCCTTTCTCGTACGGGGGCTGGGCCATTATGAGCAGTACAGAACCCAGGCCAAGTATAGCGACTACAATTTACCTGATGTAATAATGGGCTCGGATACGCTGAAAAGGACTGACCTGATCCGCCGGAGGTGGCTCGACAATTACTTCTATGGAAGTACCTTTTCGCTCGATTTCAATAGTTTCAAAAAACTGACGGCGAGTATTGGTGGCGGGCTGAATGAATATGATGGTGACCATTACGGACAGATTATCTGGGCACGAAATGCGGGAAATATTGAAAATGAGCATCAGTATTACCTGAACAAAGGCAAAAAAACGGATTTCAACATTTACGGAAAACTGTATTATCAGTTTACCAGTAAGATAAACGCCTTTGCCGACCTGCAGTACCGTAAAGTTGGCTACACACTCAATGGTGTTGACAATGATCTTGTAAATCTTGCTTTTAACCAAAACTATAACTTCCTCAACCCTAAGGCAGGCTTTACGTATCAACTCATGGATGAAAGTTCCCTCTATGCCTCTTACAGCATTGGAAACCGGGAACCGAACCGGGATGACTTCACTTCATCCTCTGCCGATCTTTTCCCAAAAGGGGAAATGATGCAGAACGTCGAAGCGGGATTCAGGACACAGCGCGGGATTTGGGCAGCATCGGCCAATTATTACCTCATGCATTACAAGAACCAGCTTGTGCTTACCGGGCAGATCAATGACGTAGGCAGCGCAACGCGGGTGAATGTCCCTAAAAGTTACCGGACAGGCGTGGAGCTGGAAGGTGCTGTGGCAATCAGTAAAAAGCTAAAATGGAATGTAAATGTAACTTTCAGCCAGAATAAGATCCAGAATTTTACTGAATACATCATTGACTATGACACTTACGAATATCGGACGGTTGATCATGGAAAATCGAATATATCCTTTTCGCCAAATGTGATCTCGGGTAGCCAGCTTACATTCAGTCCACATCAAAATCTGGAAATAGCCTTACTGAGCAAATACGTAGGTAAGCAATACCTGGATAATACTTCGGACGAAACCCGCAAACTGGACGCATATTTCACCAATGACATCCGGCTGTCCTGGACCCTAAAACCTGCCTGGCTCAGAGAAATATCCGTCAACCTGCTCGTTAATAACATTTTCAACGAACTATATGAGTCCAATGGCTATACTTACGGCTATTATCCGGAAAAAACGCAAAATCAACCTAATCCAGGGCTGATTCAGGAAAATTTCTATTTCCCTCAGGCAGGAACGAATTTCTTGGTAGGGGTGAATTTTAAGTTTTAAGCCTCTGTTAATCCAATCGCACAGTTCATGGAGTGTGGTAGCCATGCTGTTTGGGCGTGGCGTTTGACAGCGTGTATCAAGCAGTGCGGCTGGCGCTTAATGAATCGCTGCGATTGGATTTTTCTGTCTTTTCGGTAATGTTCAAATGTGTATGTTATAGCTAATAAATTATTATATTTAGTTTTGATTCTGAGCTGAGAGACTTTACTAACCTACCCATCGTATGCAAGCCACATACCACATAAAAGCGAGTGAGGTCACCACAAGCCTTCTTACTGATATAAAAAGCTTGTTTAGAGGAGAAGAAGTGCTGACAATAACTGTTTCATCCGAGGAGCCGGGCGAAGTTCTTGATCCTATTTACCGCTTTTTGGAACTGGAAAAAAATATCCGCCAAAACGGGTTTCTGAAGCCATCGATTTTAATTCCATTGTTAATGACATAAATGGTTGATGGTGGAGTATTTCGATTCAGATGTGATTTTCAATTTTCTGGTAATTCAGGATACAGACAAACATGAAGAAGCCAGAAGTCTTGTTTTAAAGCTATAAGTAAATCAACCTTTGTTACGTCGACGCTTACTATTCAGGAGGTTGGTTATGGGCTTGCAAGATTTGGCCTTTCCAATGATGAAATAGAAATCAAACTCTCATTTCTATCTTCACTTGAGCTGGCTGTTGTGACGCAAACAAATATAATAAGAGCCTTGGATCTTGCTAAAAAAGTAGGCTTTAAGCATATTAATGATTGTGTACATACGGCTTTGGCAGAAAGTCTTACGCCTACAAAATTCTACACCTATAACCGTTCAGATTTCCAGAGGATACAGAAGTTCACAAATATCGGGATTTCGATATTGTAGCATTTTTGTTAAGTAAATCATGAACTCGACCCATCCGTTTTGCCTAGCAATCCACTTTCTGGTTACCTTTGCGGCATGAATTTGAAAAATGACCTTTTACTACGTGCGGCCCGGGGTGAGAAAACCGAACGCACGCCTGTGTGGATGATGCGTCAGGCCGGGCGTATTTTGCCTGAATACAGGGCTGTACGCGCAAAAGCTGGCAGCTTTATCACACTGGCTACCACGCCTGAAATGGCTGCGGAAGTTACATTGCAGCCTGTGGATTTATTGGGCGTGGATGCCGCCATTATATTCTCGGATATTTTGGTGATTCCAGAAGCAATGGGCCTGCCGTATGAAATGGCCGAACAGCGTGGCCCGATATTCCCGAGTACAGTGAATACAACTGCCCAACTGGATAAACTTCATATTGCTGAACCGGAATCAGATCTTAAATATGTATTGGATGCCATTAAGCTAACAAAACTAGGACTCGATGGACGGGTTCCATTGATTGGTTTTGCCGGAGCGCCCTTCACGATTTTCTGCTATATGACAGAAGGCAAAGGCTCCAAGACTTTTTCCGTTGCAAAAAAACACCTGTACGCGGATCCCGAGTTTTCCCATTTGTTGTTGCAAAAAATTACAGATAGCACCATTGCTTACCTAAAGGCCCAGGTAGCAGCCGGTGCAGATATGCTTCAGATTTTCGATTCATGGGCTGGAATTCTATCGCCTGATCAATACCGCACCTTTTCGTTGCCTTACATCAAGCAGATCTGTGACGCCATTACCGAAGTGCCGCTTACCGTTTTTGCGAAAGGAGCCTTTTTTGCAAGAGCTGAAATAGGCGCATTGAACTGCTCCGTAGTAGGCCTCGACTGGAATATGGATATCACCGAATCACGCCAGTTGATTCCCAACAAAACACTGCAGGGAAACCTGGATCCTTGTGTGCTGTATGCTTCCTTTGAGCAAATTCGCCGCGAAGTGAAGAAAATGGTGGATCTATTTGGCACGCAACGTTACATTGCCAACCTGGGACATGGCGTGTACCCGGATATGCAGCCCGATAAAGTGCGGTGCTTCATAGAGGCCGTGAAGGAGTTTTCATCGTAGATCAAGTTGAAAGGTCACAGAAGTTCATGGAGACACAGGAGCGGACACCGCGTGGGTTCTCAGCGATTTACATTGGTGGCTCTTTACTTTCAACAGCTTCCTCTGTGGCTCTCTTTTAAATAGCTCTGTGTTTCTCTGTGTAACCTCGTAGTCCAACCCATGCCCCAAGCCCCTACCCCCAAAACAAAATGCGTTTTTCTTGACCGCGATGGCGTACTCAATAAAGAATTGGGTGACTATCTCGTTAATCTGGATGACCTGATCATACCTGAGGGCGTGCCTGAAGCACTTCGCCTACTCAAAAGCGCGGGTTTTTTACTGATCGTAATTACCAACCAGGCCGGCATTGCCAAAGGCCTTTACGGCGCCGATCTGGTGTTTGCTATACATGAGGAAATGCAAAAAGCTTCTGATGGAAGCTTGGACGACCTCTATTTCTCGCCGGACCATGAAAAATTTACAGGACGATCTCTTTCCAGGAAGCCCGACTCTCTCATGATTGAGAAGGCCATGGCCAAATATAAGATTGACCCAGCTCAATCCTGGATGGTGGGAGACCGGGATCGGGATATGGAAGCAGGAAGGAAAGCCGGGCTAAAAACGATTCAGATCGTTTCCGGCGAAGTAAGTTCAATAGGGGATTTCACAGCGGGAAATCTTTTTGACGCTGCGAATATTATTGTAGAAACTGCTCTCTAAACTCTTTCAGACTGAACGGATTGAGGAGCTTTTTGGGCTGATCCATAAGCCGGGCATGCATGCTTGGTACAAGATGCAACCGCAAATGTTCCAACAATAGCGATCAGGAAAAGTATTTTTTTCATGGAAGACGGTATATTATTTGCAAATAAACTAAAAATAAAACGTTTGTGAATGAGCTCGTCGTTTAAAGTAATTAACGAACTCATTCAAAGAACGTTATATCAATCATCAAATTTTTGTTTCAACCAGCTCTTCTTCCTTTTCCATGGTAGCCGTTTCCTGCTCTTCTTTTGGCTCCGAAGTGACGTAGGACTCATCCTTGAAGCCCAGAATCTTCAACATGGAATCACTATTTTGTTCCACCGCAAACACTTTGGTGGTGATTTTGCCTTCTTCATCACGGTCCACCAATACATGCTTCGGCGCCGGGATCAGGCAATGTTGAATACCGCCATAGCCACCCAATGATTCCTGATAAGCCCCGGTATGGAAAAACCCGATGTATTGCTTTTCATTATCCTCAAAAATAGGCATGTACAAGTCGGCGCTGTGCATTTCGCTGTTGTAGAAATCCTGTGAATCACACGTAAGACCTCCCAGGTTAACTTTCTGGTAAGGGCTATCCCAGTTGTTGACCGGCAGCATGATGTACTTCTGGTTCATACCCCAGGAATCGGGGAGCTGTGTGATAAAAGAGCCATCGATCATGTACCAAAGCTCTTTGTCATTCTGAAGCTTTTTATCAATGATCTCATAGATCACTGCACCGCTCTCCCCTACTGTGTAACTGCCAAATTCTGTAAAAATATGCGGAACGGGCACATTGTTCTTATTACAGATCCATTGTATATTTTCGATGATCTCATCGATCATTTGCTGGTAATCGTAATTGGACTGCAACGAAGTCTGGATCGGAAGCCCGCCTCCAATATCAATGCTATCCAGTTCAGGACAAATCTTCTGCATTTCGCAGTATTTGAACATGAATCGGGTAAGCTCACTCCAGTAATAAGCGCTGTCTTTGATACCCGTATTGATAAAAAAGTGCAGCATTTTTAGCTTAAACCGGGGATTCGGTTCAATTTTTTCCTTGTACAGCTGCTGCACATCGTTATAGCGGATACCCAGACGGGAAGTGTAAAACGCAAAATTCGGCTCCTCGTCCGTAGCGATACGCATGGCAAAATTGACCGTATCCGCCGTTACCTGCTGCTCATACGATTCAATCTCTTTGAGATTATCCAGGATCGGAATCACATTGAAGCCTTCATTGATCAACTCGCTCAGATACTGGGTGTAGCGCGGGCGCTTGTATCCGTTGGCAAGAATGTATGTGGATTTAGTCACCTTGCCTCTGCGGTACAACTCCCGAATAATGGGAATGTCAAAGGAAGACGAAGTTTCCAGATGAATATGGTGCTTGAGTGCTTCTTCCAGCACAAAACTAAAATGTGAAGATTTAGTGCAGTAGCAATAAGTGTAACTCCCCTTGTAATTGTGCCGCTTAAAAGCGTTCTTGAAAAACATATTCGCGTTTGCGATATGCTCGCCAATTTTAGGCAGATAGTTGATTTTCAAAGGGGTACCATGCTCCTTGATGATGTCCATCAGTGGCACATTGTTGAACAGCAATTCATTATTATCAACGTTAAACTCCATCGTAGGGAACTCGAACGTTTGCTGAATCAGGTCAATGTAGCTTTTCATTTATGTATTTTGCGCGGATTGCTGTTTAAATGTGTTAGTAATTATGCCGGTATAACCCCAATTTGTTCTCTTCAATTACAAGATTTAAGCATACAGAGGCAAAATCGCCATCTGTGTAGCAGAAAAAGGTCTGAAAATTGGGTAGAAAATGTGTCTTTTCCAAACACGTTTCATTTATAAATCATTCCCTCTACAACCACTTGATCTTCAAATAGGCAGAGTTCATACTCAAAATCGCCCGCTTAATGTTATTTTGATTGTTTTACGCATGCCATTGTGCCTAAATTTACTTACCTGTTAACTTACAGCCCCAGACTCATGCCTGCGGAGATAAGATTAACAGAAAAAATATTTCTCAATATATTACAATTTGATCCGCAACACCCGGCACGCACCTCAGGCCAGGGGTAAAATACCGTGTAAGCTCGGAACCCTAAATCCTCTCAAATGCAAATTTTTGACAACTATGAATCAATGTTTTACGAGGAAATAAAATTGATTATTCGTACCTCCCAAAGTAGACAGTACGTATATTTGTAAAAAACTTTGAACCTTTTAAAAGTTTCCAAAGTTTCGCTATTGAAATATTATCATTTACGTGTGAGAGATCGGATCATAAAAGAAGCATTTAACCTCTTCTGGAGGTATGGAATCAAGAGCGTTACCATGGACGAGATCGCCAGGGAGTTGGGTATATCCAAGCGTACAATTTATCAGCATTTTCCCGACAAAAATGCCATTGTATCCGAGGTCATTCAGAATGAACTCAACACACAAACCTGCCAGTTCGACGAAATAGAGGAAGCAGCAAGCAATCCAGTTGATCAAATAATACAATTATCGGCACAGATGAGGGTGATGTTGTCGACCATTAACCCAACGCTGTTCTTCGACCTTAAAAAATATCATCCGGATGGATGGCAACTTTTTACAGATTACAAGAATCAGTATTTACTACAGAACGTACGTGACAATCTTAACGCAGGTATCGGGCTGGGGCTTTATCGCGACGATCTGGATATTGAAGTACTTGCCCGCTTACGGATTGAGCAAATTGAAATGGCGTTTGACCCGACCCTGTTTCCTTTTGGACAGTTCGACATGATACATGTTCAAATACAGTTTATAAACCATTTTCTCCGTGGCATTTTGACACCCAAAGGCTTTAACTATTACAATAATTTAGAAAAAACAGCAATCGAATCTAACACCCATGAAAAATGATCAACTAATTCGCAGCAGTCTGATGATGCTGGCGATCGTGTTATGCGTATTGCCCGGCCAGGCGCAGGAAGGAAGCTATTCCCTGCAGCAGGCGGTAGACTACGCTATTAAAAACAACATCAATGTCAAGAATGCCCAGCTCGACGCCATCTCGGCAGAAGCCAGGATTGGAGAGATACGTGCAGCAGGTTTGCCACAGGTCGCTGCCAATTTGAATTTCAGCAATGCCCTGATCATTCAAAAAGTGATTTTACCTGCCAACATTTTTGATCCGACCGCACCAGCAGACGCCCCCCCGGCAGCAGTACCTTTTGGTATCAAAAACCAGGGAAGCGCCTCCGCCTCTTTGAATCAGCTTATTTTCAATGGCTCTTATTTTATTGGTCTAAAAGCGGCTGCAACCTACCGCGAACTCGCACAGAAAAACACCACACAAACCCGGGTGACCGTTGCCGAAAATGTAACCAAGGCATACTACTCGGTACAAGTGGCCGAAGAACGCGCCAAGGTACTCGACCTGAACATATCCCGAGTGGATTCGCTGATGCGCGAGACCAAAATCATGAACGAGAGCGGGTTCGTAGAACTGCTGGATGTAAACCGGATTGAAGTTCAGATCAACAACCTCCGTACCGAACGCCAGAAAGTACAGAACCTGATCGAACTGAGCTACGCCCTACTCAAATACCAGATGACTTTACCGCTGGACCAGAAAATCAGCCTGACCGACAACATCAACGATGTAGATATTGAAAAGCTGCGTGGTACCGTCACTCAAGGCGACGTAAACTATAACAACCGGATTGAGTTTTCTCTGCTCGATACGCAGGAAAAGCTTGCCGGCCTTGATATCCGGAACACCCGTAGCGGATATTTGCCAAGTGTATCCGCATCACTTGGTTACGGTTACAACAACGGACGCGACCGGTTTGCAGACCTTTTTTCTACGCAGTGGTTCAATAACTCCTTGTTGAGCCTCAATATCAACATTCCAATTTTTGACGGTTTCACCAAACGGTATCAGATGGAACAGAAAAAAATCGCGCTGGACAAAGTTAAAAACGGTCAAACGTTGCTGAAGCAGTCTATCGACTTTGAAACGCGGCAGGCAGACATCACCATCAAGAATGCATTCGCTTCCCTTGAGACCCAAAAGCGCAACCAGGACCTGGCGCAGGAAATTGTGAGAGTGTCAAAAATCAAATACAAAGAGGGCGTGGGATCCAACATTGAAGTGATCAATGCCGAATCATCCTACAAGGAAGCGCAGACCAATTATTTTGCGGCGCTTTACGATCTGCTGATCGCCAAGGTTGACCTTACCAAGGCCAGAGGGGAACTTTATACAGAAACGAAATAAAGAATTGGTTAATGATTAATTACAAATGTTAGTACAACCCAGTCATTAACCAGCTACCATTAAACATTTCTATTTAAAAAAACTGCTACTTATTAACATCATGAAAAAACATATTTTAATCCTTACCGCCGTGGCTACGATGCTCGCCGCTTGCTCTGGTGAGAAAAAAGAAGGACTGGAAGGGAAAAAGGAAGAGCTCGCAAAGCTAAAGACCGAGCAGGCTGCCGCTAATGAAAAAATTAAGGCGCTGGAAACTGAAATTGCCAAGCTGGATCCGAAGAAAGCGGCGGAAGCCAAGGTGAAAGCGGTATCCGTTGCTACGCTCAATACCGAAACGTTCAAACGTTATGTGGAATTACAGGGAACCGTAGATGCTAAAAACAGCGTATTGGTATCGCCAAAATCGCCGGGTGCGATTACTGCGATGTATGTAAAAGAAGGTGACCGCGTGAGCGTGGGTACTGTAATCGGGAAGGTTGATGACAGCATTTTACGTGAATCCATCGAGGAAGTAAAAACACAGCTGACGCTTATCAACACGCTTTATGAGAAGCAAAAAAATCTCTGGGATCAGAAAATAGGCACTGAGCTTCAGTTCCTTCAGGCCAAAAACAACAAAGAGTCGATCGAAAAAAAGCTGGTAACGCTGAATACACAGCTTGCTCAGTCTAAAATCATATCACCGATGTCCGGAGTCGTGGATCAGGTTATCTCAAAGGTGGGTGAACTTGCCTCACCGGGCATGGGTGTAGTGAGGGTGGTAAACCTGAACAATCTAAAGGTAAGTGCGAAAGTTTCGGATACCTATGCAGCCAGCGTCAAAAAAGGGGATGAAGTATTGGTCAAATTCCCTGACCTTCAAAAGGAGCTGAAAGCACGGATTTCCTTCGTAAGTGCTACCGTGGACCCGCTTTCACGTACTTTCACCATTGAGGCCAATTTGCCTTCGGTAAAAGACATCAAGCCCAATATGATGGCGCAAATCCAGATCAATGATGCCACCAGCAAAGATGCACTGATCATTGACCAGAATTTCATCCAAAGTACAGAAAATGGCCAGATCGTATACGTGGCCGTTACCGAGGGCAACAAGAAAGTGGCGAAAGGCAAAACCGTAAAAACCGGATTGAGCTACAACGGGAAAGTAGAAATACTGGAAGGCCTTACGGCAGGCGATCAGCTGATCACCCTGGGTTACCAGGATGTCGTTGACGGACAGACTATCTCTTTTTAGAGCCTGGGGCAAAGGGCATAGGGCTAAGGGATTACCCCTGCCCTTTGTCCCATACCCTGTGCACATTCATACCATCTAACTTTCAGGATAATCATGAAATTTAACGAATACAAAACCCTTGGCTTCACCAATTGGTGTGTTGAGAACCGTACAACGATCTACATCTTTACGTTTATCATCACATTGGCGGGGTTTATGGTTTACAACAACCTGCCCAAAGAGCAGTTCCCGGATATCAAAATCCCGCAAATTTATATCAACACAGTGTATTTCGGTACGGCTCCCGCCGATATAGAAAACACGATAAACAAGCCTATCGAAAAACAGCTGAAATCGCTGAACGGCGTAAAACGCATTAAGTCGAACGCATTGCAGGATGTATCTGTAATCCTTGTAGAATTTACACCCAATGTACAGGTTGAAGATGCGCTGCAACGGGTGCGTGACGCCATCGACAAAGCCAAAACAGACTTACCCCAAAAGCTTGATGCAGGCCCAACGGCACAAGACGTAAACTTCTCGGAATTTCCGATTATGAACGTCAACATTGCCGGAAATTTCTCTCTTAAACAGCTTAAAGAGTATGCCGAACAATTACAGGATGGAATCGAAGCCCTGCCCGAAATTACCCGTGTAGATATCCTCGGTGCCCTGAACCGTGAGATTCAGATCAACGTTGACCTTGACCGAATGAAATCCACCGGCCTCTCGTTTTACGATATTCAGAGTGCCATTCAGAGTGAAAACATCAACATTTCGGGTGGTGAACTGAATGTGGAAGGCGTAAGACGTACGCTGCGCGTAACCGGCGAATATACCAATGTTGCCGATATGGCCAATATCCGTATCCGTACCAATACAGGGGCGGTTGTTCGCCTTGGCGACGTGGCCGAAGTTCAGGACGACTTTGAAGAACAGCAGGATTTTGCCCGTTTGGCAGGTAAATCGGTAATCACCTTGAACGTAATCAAACGTTCCGGCGAAAACCTGGTTGAGGCTGCGGACAAAATCGAAGATGTGCTTGCCGAATACCGCGCCAACCGTTTCCCGCAGGGACTGGATATCTCCATCACTGCCGACCAGTCCGTACAAACCCGTGCTGACCTGCACGATTTGATCAACACCGTTGTGCTTGGGTTTATTTTTGTGGTGATCGTGCTCATGTTCTTCATGGGTGTAAAAAATGCCATTTTTGTAGGCCTTTCTGTACCGCTTTCTGCTTTGGTGGCCTTCGTATTGATGCCGATCATCGGGCCGATGGTGGGAACCGCATTTACCCTGAATACCATCGTACTCTTTGCATTCCTCCTGGGAATAGGGCTCGTGGTGGACGACGCCATTGTGGTGATTGAAAATACGCACAGGCTATTCAACCAGCACAAGGACTGGACCATTCAGCAGGCCGTAAAAGCTGCGGCAGGTGAGGTATTTGTACCGGTACTTTCAGGTACGCTTACGACCATAGCCCCATTTTTCCCGCTACTTTTCTGGACGGGTATTGTAGGGGAATTCATGAAATTCATGCCATTGACGCTGATCATTACCCTGGGTGCTTCCTTGTTTGTGGCTTACGTCATGAACCCGGTTTTTGCGGTTTCATTTATGGGCAGGCACGACGACGAGAAAGAAGCGCATGATACGAGTTTCAAAGGCATACGCCGTCCGCTGATCATTCTGGCAATTGCGGCTGCTGTGGGTTATTTCATCGACCGGGGTATTGGTAACTTCTTTATCATGATCCTCATTCTCTGGATTTTCAACCACTACATTCTTACGCCAAGAATACTGGTACCCTTCCAGGATCGCTTGTTACCCGCATTGAAAAACAACTACCGCAATCTGATCGACTGGATCCTGCGCGGCTGGAGACCGGTGATCATGATCTTATCCATGATTGTACTCCTTGTTTTCACCTTCGTACTCACCGGCATTGTGAAGCCCAATGTGCTCTTCTTCCCAAGTGGTGACCCGGATTATGTTTATGTTTATAACAAACTTCCCATCGGAACGGATGCGCGCGTGACGGATTCGGTAACGAAAATCATAGAGAAAAAGGTGTTTGACGTTCTGGAGAAAGAAAAAGCAATGGACATGGTCAACTCGGTGATTGCCAACGTGGGTAAAAATGCGGGTGACCCTTTCAACCCCGACCGTGCGGCCACACCGCATAAATCAAAAGTGACGGTGGCATTTGTTTATGGTACCGAAAGAGGTGGGCGTTCATCACAGGCTATTCTGAACAAAATCAGGGAGGCTGTTTCCGGAATTCCCGGCACTGAGATCTCTGTTGAAAGAGAGGCCGTAGGACCACCAACTGGTAAACCCATCGCCATTGAAATTTCCGGAGATGACTTCAAAGTACTTCAAAAACTGGAAAAGGAGGTATTGAAGCGGATACAGGATTCCGGCATTGAGGGTATCGATCAGCTTCGTTCCGATCTGGTGACCAACAAGCCTGAGATCGTTATCGACATCGACCGGGAGAAAGCGCAGCGCGAAGGAATCAGTTCGCAGCAGGTAGCACTGGCGGTGCGTACTGCCCTGTTTGGACTGGAAGTATCGAAATTCCGTGATGACAAAGATGAATACCCCATCATGGTCCGCCTTAAAAAGGATGATCGGGAGCAAATAGAAAAGCTATTGAGCCTGAATGTCGTTTACCGTGACATGGTGATGGGTGGCGCACTTCGCCAGGTACCCATCACATCGATCGCTAACATCCATTATTCCACCACTTTCAGCCAGATCAACCGGAAAGATCAGCAACGTATCGTAACCCTCGGGTCGGATGTGGTGGCAGGTTATAATGCCAATGAGATAGTGGGGCAGATCGAAGGTGTCATCAAACAGATGGAAGTTCCGAATGGCTACACCGTGAAAATGGGTGGTGAACAGGAGGAGCAAAATGAATCCATGGCATTCCTTGGAACGGCTTTTGGCGCAGCGATCCTGCTCATTTACCTCATCCTGGCCACACAGTTCAACTCCGTAGTGAAGCCCTTTATCATCTTCTTCACCATTGTGTTGTCACTGATTGGTGTGTTGCTGGGCTTTATTATTTTCAACAAAGATTTCTCCATCATCATGTCTGGGGTTGGTATCATTGCACTAGCCGGTATCGTGGTGAAGAATGGTATCCTGATGATCGAGTTTATCGAAGAGCTTCGTGGCCGTGGCTACCCGATGCGGGAAGCCATTATTGAAGGCGGAGCCATTCGTCTCACTCCGGTATTGCTGACCGCCTCGGCAGCCGTTTTGGGACTTGTCCCGCTGGCCCTGGGTATCACGGTCGATTTCGTCGGCCTCTTCCGCGACCTGGCTCCCCATGTGATCGTGGGTGGACCAAGTGCGGTGTTCTGGAATATCCTGGCCTGGACCATCATTTACGGACTTACCTTCTCCACCATCCTGACGCTGGTAATTGTACCGTGTATGTATTATGTAAATGAACGTATCCGCGACAAGTGGTTCAGGAAAAACAAAGAAGAAGTAAATCCCAACTGGCGAAACGAAACGATTTGACGTCGGTTTCGGTCTCAACCGTACAGCGTTGCTGAACGTTGATGCACCGCTGGTATCCCTTTTGATGTTCGTTCTTTCAAATATTATTTTTGGAAGAACGAGCATTTTTCCAAAAGATTCTTACATTTGCAACCCGAATGAGCACGGGATGTAGCGCAGCTCGGTAGCGTACTTGCATGGGGTGCAAGAGGTCGCAGGTTCAAATCCTGTCATCCCGACAAAAGCCTGGTCAGAAATGATCGGGCTTTTTCGTTTAGATAATGCAGGAGGTCGCAGGCCTGGGCGCCCCGGTTCAAATCCTGTCATACTTACATTAATTATCAGGCTTTTAAGTGCAATAATTTAGGAGCCTGTATTTGTTTGCGTACTTGATAATATACTCACCAAATATCTTTCAGTAGTCTTAAGGATTCCAGCCCTTTTGAATTAAATTTCAGAGTTTGCAGCTCAGCCTATTTCACAAATTAACACCAAACATGTTTGAACAAACTTTTAAGAATATAGATGATATCCTGCATAAGGATGCAGGTTGTGGTAGTGAACTGGATTATGTGGAGCAAACCTCCTGGGTATTGTTTTTAAAGTACCTGGATGATTTAGAAAACGACAAGAAAACAGCTGCAGAGCTTTCTGGCAAAGAATATAAAAATATTATTGCGCCTGAATTTCAGTGGACGATTTGGGCTGCTCCGAAAGATGAAAATGGCAAACTTGACCATCATAAGGCACTCACAGGAGATGATCTCAAAGATTTTGTTGATCTTCAATTATTTCCCTATTTCAAAAAATTTAAGGTGGATGCAGAAAGTGCGGATACGATTGAATACAAGATTGGCGAGATTTTTAGCGAGCTGAAAAACCGGATGCAAAGCGGGTACAATTTGCGTGAAGTGATTAACCGCATTGATGAGCTTCGTTTCAGGACACATGCTGAAAAGCATGAAATGAGCCATTTGTATGAGGACAAAATAAAAAATATGGGCAATGCGGGGCGCAACGGCGGTGAGTATTACACGCCAAGACCGCTCATTAAAACCATTGTAAAAGTGGTAGCTCCCGAAATTGGAGACAAAATTTATGATGGCGCAGTAGGAAGCGCGGGTTTTCTGGTTGAGGCTTATGACTATTTAAGACATAGTAAAAACCTTACGACCAAAGATGTTGAAACTTTACAAAAGCATTCTTTTTACGGTAAGGAGAAAAAATCATTGGCCTATATCATTGGTACAATGAATATGATTCTGCACGGTGTGGAAGCGCCCAATATTGTGCATACAAACACGTTGGCAGAAAACATTGCGGACATACAGGAGAAAGACCGCTACAATGTAGTACTGGCCAATCCGCCGTTTGGAGGGAAAGAACGTGCCGAAGTACAGCAGAATTTCCCGATCAAAACCGGTGAAACGGCTTCTCTCTTTTTACAGCATTTTATCAAAATATTAAAAGCAGGAGGAAAAGCGGGTGTTGTAATCAAAAACACTTTTTTGAGCAATACGGATAATGCTTCTGTGAGTATAAGAAAACTGTTACTTGAAAGCTGCAACCTGCATACGGTACTGGATTTGCCAGGAGGAACTTTTACAGGAGCCGGGGTAAAAACGGTTGTGCTATTCTTTGAAAAAGGAGCACCAACACGTAATGTTTGGTTTTATCAATTGAACCTGGACAGAAACCTGGGCAAGACCAATGCGTTGAACGAAAAAGACCTCGCTGATTTTGTTAAATTACAAAAACTTTCCCTGAGCGGAGTCGAAGCGGCGGAAAGTGAAAACTCCTGGAGCATTGACGTGACTTCTTTGGACGGGACTTACGATTTAAGTGCTAAGAACCCCAATAAAAAAGAAGAGGTAGCATTACGGAGGCCACAAGATATCCTGGAAGAAATGAGAGCGCTGGATGAAGAAAGTGCTGATATTTTGAGAGGTATCATGGATTTAGTATAGATTAAACTAAAGGAGTATATAAATTTCAAAAAACACGCACGATGGAAATAACGACAATCACCCAGTTAAACAAAACATTTGAGGAATCGGCTTACGAGCAGGATGGAGTTGAATATTGGCTCGCCAGGGAATTACAGGAATTATTGGGTTATGCTGATTGGAGAAATTTCGTGAATGCGATTGATAAAGCGAAGGAAAGTTGTAAAACTGCCTCTGAGAACGTTTCGGACCATTTCGTTGACGTCACCAAAATGGTTTCTATTGGTTCTGGTGCGGAACGAAAACAGGAGGACATGATGCTTACTCGATATGCATGTTACCTGATCGCTCAGAATGGCGACCCAAAAAAAGTGCAGGTCGCTTTTGCACAGAGCTATTTTGCTATACAAACCCGTAAGCAGGAACTACTGGAAGAGCGCATCCGGTTGATGGAGCGCTTACAGGCCAGAGAGAAACTTGCTGCCACCGAAACAGAATTATCCAAAAATATTTTTGAAAGAGGCGTTGACAATAAGGGCTTTGCGAATATAAGAAGCAAGGGTGACGGCGCATTGTTTGGAGGCTACAACACCAGCGCCATGAAACGTAAACTGGGCATTGCCGAAAACATACCGTTAGCAGATTTTTTACCAACCATTACGATCTCTGCCAAACAACTGGCTACGGAGATTACTAATTTTAATGTAAACAAAAAGAACCTGAAAGGAGAAACCCGAATTTCAGGAGAACATGTAAAGAACAACAGCGACATTAGGCAATTATTGGGCAAAAGTGGTATCAAACCAGAAGAATTACCCGCCGAAGAAGACATAAAAAAACTGGAACGCCGCGTAAAATCAAACGACAAAGCATTAATAAAGAACAAATTAAATCTTCCTCAGAAAAATGATGATTGATGTAAAAGAAGGTTGGGAGGTAAAGAAGTTGGGAGAGATATGTGAGTTTGGTAATGGGTTATGGACTGGTAAAAAACCTCCTTTTCAAAAAGTTGGTGTAATAAGAAACACAAATTTTACAAAGGATGGCAAGTTAGATGATACTGACATTGTTTATCTCGAAGTCGAGAAATCTCAGTTCTTAAAACGTAAATTAAGATATGGAGACATTATACTTGAAAAATCTGGTGGTGGCCCAAAACAACCAGTAGGTAGAGTTATATTTTTTGATAAGGAGCAAGGAGACTTTTCATTTAGTAATTTCACTTCGATAATAAGGATCGTCAATTCCGAAAAAGTTGATTTTTCTTATTTACATCGATTTTTATTTTTCTCATATATTTCAGGTGCAACTGAAAAAATGCAAAGTCATTCGACAGGTATAAGAAACCTAAAATTTGATGACTATAAAGATATCAATATCCCCCTTCCTCCCCTCCCCGAACAACAACGCATCGTTTCCATTTTAGATGAAGCCTTTGCCGCCATAGCCCAGGCAAAAGCCAATGCTAAAAAAAACCTTAAAAATGCTAAGGAGCTTTTTGAGAGTTATTTGCAGGGAGTGTTTGAGGGTAAAGGTGAGGGTTGGGAGGAAAAGACGCTGAAAGAAATATCATTAGAATTTGCAAGAGGCAAGTCTAAGCATCGACCAAGAGGTGATGCATCTTTACTCGATGGTGAATATCCTTTAATACAAACAGGAGATGTCAGCAATTCAGACCATTGGATAAATTCCCATTCTCAGACTTATAATGAAAAAGGACTGGCACAAAGTAAGCTTTGGCCAAAAGGAACAGTCTGCATAGCTATTGTCGGATCTAATGTGGCTGAAACAGCAATACTAAATTTCGAGGCCTGTTTTCCAGACAGTGTTATAGGAATTGTGGTGAATCCTAAAAAGGCCAATAATGAATATGTTGATTATCTTTTGCAATTTTTCAAAGCCTATTTAAAAGAGAAAGGAAAAGGCACTGCCAGGGATAATATCAATTTGGCAACATTCGAATTTCAAAAATTCCCCTTCCCAAATGTTGAAACTCAGATCCAAATAGTTAGTAGATTTAATTTACTTTCAACCGAAACTCAAAAGCTAGAATCCATTTATAAAAAGAAAATTGCAGATTTGGAGGAGTTGAAGAAGAGTTTGTTGGAGAAGGCGTTTAAGGGGGAGTTAGGAACTCAAGTGACGGCGGTAAAAGTTATTGAACACCCTGCGAAGATTGCTACTATTTCGGCAAAGGAACTACAAGCCGGTATTGTAGCCTTCGCATTGCAGCGACATTTAGAGCAAAACAAAGCAAATACTTTTAAACACGTTAAGGCAGAAAAGATCGTCCATTTAGTTGAGCAGGTTCTGAATATTGATTTGGATCGTAATCCCGTGAAAGACGCAGCCGGACCAAACGACTTTCCTCATGCCAAGCGTGTAGAGTTCAGAGCACAGAAAGCCGGATATTTTTACGTTAAAAAAGGTGATAATGGTTACGAATATACCGCAGGAAGTGAGATTCAGTCCGTTATAAGCAAGACAGAAATAGCGCTGCACGCTAAGGTCGACAAATTAACATGGCTGGTCGATTTGTTAGTCCCCATGAATACCCAACAGGCAGAAATTGTTGCAACGGTCTATGCTGCCTGGAACAATTTATTGCTGGATAAGAAATTTGTTGATGACGAAGCTATTGTGACCGAAGCCCGCGAGAACTGGCATCCTGATAAGCTGAAAATAGAAAGAAGTAAATTTTTCAATGCGATCACCTGGATGAAGAGTAACGGCCTCATTCCCAAGGGTACTGGCAAAAGAGTATTGGCAAAACCAGCTAAATAACAAACACATGGACGATCAGCAACTGGTAGATCTGATAAATGAATTGGTGAAACAGCCACATGAAAGTGAATGGGTGGAGTTTAAGCTCAATTTTCATTCCCCGGAAGAAATTGGAGAGCGAATCTCCGCACTTTCCAATGGTGCCTGTATTCATAATCAGCCGTTTGGCTACTTGATATTTGGTGTAGAGGACAAATCGCATCTTATAAAAGGTACGACCTTCAAGGTTAAATCTCACAAAAAAGGAACTGAGGAGTTAGAACACTGGCTTGCTACCCGCTTAAATCCAAGAATAGATTTCGGTGTTTATGAATTTGATTATGATGATGCCAGACATATTTCCTTATTCGTTATCCCTGCTGCGAAAGTACAACCCGTTGAGTTTCTACATTATTCATATGTCAGAGTGGGTAGCATTACCCGAAAATTGAATGAATTCCCCGAGAAGCAAGCCAAAATCTGGAAAAAGGAAACTGTCCCTTTTGAAAAGGAAATTGCAAAGGATAATCTTACGGCTTCGGATATTACCAAGTTTTTAAGTACAGAGACTTATTTTGATTTGATAAAATTGCCATATCCATCTACGCAACAGGGTGTGATAGATAAATTTGTAGAAGAGGGTCTGGTGGTCAGAAATAAAGGCTATGCCATTACTAAGTTGGGCGCGTTATTGTTTGCCAAGCAATTAAAAGATTTTGAAAGTGTCGAGCGGAAGTCAGTACGAGTAATAGTTTATAAAGGGAAAAACAAAGTAGAAACTGAAAGAGAGCAAATTGGGGCAAGAGGCTATGCCATTGGTTTTGAAGGCTTAGTGGTTTGGATCAATAGTCAACTCCCTGCTAATGAGGAAATAGGTAAAGCTTTAAGGACGGAATCGAGAATGTATCCTGAAATCGCGATACGTGAATTGGTTGCAAATGCTTTGATTCATCAGGATTTGACTGAAAAAGGATTCCCCATGGTAGAGATATTTACTGACAGAATAGAAATTTCTAATCCTGGTACGCCCCTAGTAACTCCGGAACGTTTCATTGATGCTTATTTGTCACGAAATGAAAAACTGGCGGACATTATGCGTAGGATGGGTTTTTGCGAAGAAAAAGGCAGTGGTTTAGATAAAGTGATCTTTTATAATGAATTGTATCAGTTGCCTCCGATTAATGTGATTGTAGCTGAAAACAGAACAAGAGTAACCATCTATAGTTACAAGAGCCTCAATGATTTGGACAAAAGAGAGAAAGTAAGAGCTTGTTATCAACATGCATGTTTGAAATATGTTTCAAATGAAAAAATGACTAATCAATCCCTTAGGGAGAGATTTAAGATTGACGATCATAATTATTCCATTGCGTCAAGAATTATCAAAGATGCTTTGATGGAAGGAATGATCAAAGAAGATGATCCTGAAAGTAAATCGAGAAAGTATGCGTCTTACACTCCGTTTTGGGCATAAAAATTCTTATGTGATGGTTATGTGACAGAATAGAGCTGCGAACGCTATAACTAATTGATTATCAGCATATTCTTATGTGATGGTTATGTGATGGCCAATGACTAGATTTTAATTAAATACTTGACTATCAGTTGTTTAATATATAATAACTATGTAATAACTACTGAAAATCTTATTTGATCGTTATTTGACTACGAGAATCTAAAAAGAAGTTAAGTTCCTTACATTCAGATATTTATTATTTGATGGTTATTTGATTGACTAAAATGATCATCACTCGTCTAGAAAGGAAAATTTTGCTAGAAACAGCAAAACTCAATGGAAAAGCAACCAATGTAACACCCTCGATCTCAACAATATGAACGAAGCAGAAACCAGGGCAGAACTGATTGATCCTAAGTTACAAGCATGTGGCTGGGGCGTAGTGGAAGGTTCGAAAATTCTTCGTGAACGAAACGCGCAGATCACGGCCGGAAAAATCCAGACCGGCGGTGGCAGGACCAAGCCAATGATTGCGGATTACATATTGGTGTACAAGGGTATCAAACTGGCCGTCATTGAAGCAAAAAGCGATGCGTTATCTGTTGGTGAAGGTGTAGCCCAAGCCAAACTTTACGCAGAAAAATTAAATCTGGAAACGACTTATTCCACCAACGGAAAAGAGATTTACAGCATGTGCCTGAAAACGGGCATAGAGGGGTTGGTTGAGAACTATCTTACTCCGGATGAACTTTGGAATAAGACGTTTCCAATCGAAAACGTATGGAGAGACAAGTTTAATGACGTTCCGTTTGAAGATGTTGGCGGTACAAAAGGAGCAAGATATTATCAGGAAATAGCTGTTAATAATACTTTGGAAGCAGTGGCAAATATTGAAGATAGAATTCTTCTAACATTAGCCACAGGTACCGGAAAAACATTTATATCCTTTCAAATTGCCTGGAAATTATTTCAGACACGCTGGAATTTAAGGAGAGACGGCAGTCGGAGACCAAGAATCTTGTTTTTAGCAGACCGTAATATTCTGGCAAATCAGGCATTCAACGCTTTTTCAGCATTTCCGGAGGATGCTTTGGTACGCATTAGCCCCAAGGAAATAAGTAAAAAAGGAAGTGTCCCGACCAACGGCAGTATCTTCTTTACGATTTTCCAAACCTTCATGAGCGGTACAGACAAAGAAGGACAGCCTGCACCCTACTTTGGCGCATATCCGCCCGATTATTTTGATTTTATTATTATAGATGAGTGTCACCGCGGTGGCGCAAACGATGAAGGAAACTGGCGGGATATTCTGGAATATTTTTCGCCAGCAGTTCAGTTGGGTTTAACAGCCACTCCAAAACGGAAAGACAACGTTGATACCTACAAATATTTCGGAGAACCGGTTTACATCTATTCTCTCAAAGAAGGAATTAACGACGGTTTTCTGACACCCTTTAAAGTAAAACGTGTACAGACTACTCTTGACGATTATTTATACACAAGCGACGACCAGATCATCGAAGGAGAAATTGAGGAAGGGAAATTATACAAAGAATCGGACTTCAATAAAATTATTGAGATAAAGGAAAGAGAAGATAAGCGGGTACGTGTATACATGGACGAAGCCAATCAGAAAGAAAAGGCAATTATATTTTGTGCCACGCAGGAACACGCTGCTGCCGTTCGGGATTTGGTTAATCAGTATAAGAAAAGCAAAGATCCGCACTATTGTGTCCGGGTTACTGCTAACGATGGCGAAATTGGAGAACAGTTTTTAAGAGAATTCCAGGATAATGAAAAAACAATTCCCACAATTCTCACGACTTCTCAGAAACTTTCAACCGGAGTAGATGCAAGAAATATCCGTAATATCGTTTTGATGCGTCCGGTCAATTCCATGATTGAGTTTAAACAAATCGTAGGGCGTGGAACCCGCCTATTTGATGGGAAAGAGTTTTTTACCATTTACGATTTTGTAAACGCCTACCAACACTTTGCAGATCCTGAATGGGATGGCGAGCCATTGGAACCTGAGCCGCCAAGAGAAAAGCCCATAACACCGCCAGTTGATCCTGATAAGGAAAAAGAGGATGATGAAGAAACGTCGAGAGAGAAACGTCAAAAGGTAAAAGTGAAATTGAAAGATGGAAAAGAAAGAGAAATTCAGCACATGATCGCGACTTCGTTCTGGAATGCAGACGGACGCCCGATTTCATCGGAAGAATTTTTAAATAATCTATTTGGAGCCTTACCAGATTTCTTTCAAAACGAACCTGAATTACGAACAATATGGAGTAATCCGCTGACAAGGAAAACGTTGCTTGAAAAATTGGAAGAAGCCGGTTTCGGCAAAGACGAACTTTCAACTTTACAGAAATTGATTGACGCTGAGAAAAGCGATTTGTTTGATGTTTTAGAATATGTGTTTAATAGCGAAATCAAACCCATGACCAGGGAGGCGAGAGTTGCAGCAACACAGGCTACGATTTTTGCATTGCTGAACGACAAACAAAAGGAGTTCATTGAATTTGTATTAAGCAAATATGTTGAAAGTGGATTTGAAGAGCTTGGCCAGGAAAAGTTACCTATTTTACTGACTAACAAATACCAATCTCTGGAAGATGCTAAGGAGATTTTGGGGGATGTTGCTAATATTAGTTCTTTGTTTATTGAGTTTCAAAGGCATTTGTATGGGCAGAAGGTGGCATGATGCATTTTATAGTATTTACTAAGAGAAAAGTCTATCAATAGTTTGTTAAAAATATTAGGCTTATGCAGAAAACTTCAATCAAACTGATTTCCTTATTCGGTTCGGCGAACGAATACGCAAATCAGTTTGATAAAAAAACGGAATTACCTCTGTCCGAGACCGCATGCAATGAACACTTCCATCTCGTCTGAAATTGCTCCCATCCCCCTCCCTAATCCAGCATCACCATGGCTTTGATCACCCCGGTGGCAGGGTCGAGCCAGCTTGAAAAGTGGTTTTTTACATCCTCAAAACTCACACGGTGTGTAATATAGGTAGTGGGGTCAATCAGGCCGGCTTTCATGCTGTTTATCACCTTTTCAAAATCCTGCCGGGTGGCATTGCGGCTACTCATCAGGGTAGCTTCTTTTTTGTGAAAGTCGGGATGCGAAAAACTTATGTCCCCCTTCTGAAGCCCGATTAACACATATCGCCCGCCGTGCGCGAGGTATTGAAAGGCGTTGTTGATGGCCTTTAAATTACCTGTGGCATCTATGACCACCGTAGGCATATCGCCCTGTGTTAATTCCGAAAGCCGCTCGTGTACATTTTCGGTGAGGCCGTTGATTGTATGAGGCACTTTGATCTTATCCCGGCAAAAACCCAACCGGGCATCATCGATGTCCAGGGCAATGACCTTCGCACCTGCAATGCGGGCAAATTCCATGGTGCCCAGCCCTATTGGCCCCGCTCCCACCACCAGGACGGTGTCGTTGGGCGTTACCCCGGCCCTTTCAATACCATGTGCGCCGATAGCCAACGGTTCAATCAATGCGAGTTCATCGAAACTCAGGCCATCACCATGTACCAGTGCATACGATGGCACGGACACATATTCAGCCATTCCGCCGTCGATATGCACGCCAAATACGCTGATTTCCGTACAACAATTAGGCTTACCCGCCCGGCATGCTACACATTTACCGCAATTGAAATAAGGAGTAAAGGTTACGACCTCCCCCACTGAAAAGCCTGGAGCACCATCCGTTTCAACGATTTCACCCGAAAGCTCGTGCCCCAGAATCCGTGGGTAGTTGAAATAAGGCTGTGTACCTTCAAACGCATGCAGATCCGTTCCGCAGATGCCGATCCTTCTGATTTTTATGATGGTGTACCCGGGCGCTAAAACTGGCTTTTCGGCTTCTTCGTAAACAATTTCCCCAGGATGGGTACAAACTAATGTATTCATATTTAATTCAAAATAATTTCTTTGACCCGGAACGTTCCCAAAAGGCTGATCTTATACTTTGTTGAAAACCTTTTAGACGTATATCCAGTTCGTTACAGCCTTTTTATTTTGATATAAAGTTTCATAAAGAAATATTGCTCTGCGTAAGGCATTAGGGCTTAGCGGCCAGTATCGTATATTTTTTCCCCTTCACGGTTTTGAATTGATTGATGTAGCCCGAGTTCGTTTTTTCTGACTTCGAAACAGCTCCGGCAACGGTAACCGGTGCACTGGTTTTGATGGTGCACAATTGGCCATTCAATGAGGTAATCACTGAACGATCCAGTTTCCCGTCTTTCCAGATGATGTCAACCTCAAATCCTGCACGTGCTCTGAGCCCGGTGATCCGGCCGTATTTCCATGCTGCGGGTAGGGCCGGCAATAGATGGATCTCGTTCAGGTGGCTCTGAATCAACATCTCCGACATGCCTGCCGTTCCTGCAAAGTTTCCATCAATCTGGAAGGGGGGATGTGCGTCAAAAAAGTTGGGGTAAGTACCTCCACTTCTAGAAAAACCCTTGCCCTCGTTGGTGTATTTCATAAGCTGGCGAATGAGTGTGTAAGCATGGTCACCATCGAGTAGCCTGGCCCAGAAATTGATTTTCCATCCTTTACTCCATCCGGTGCCGGCATCTCCGCGCACTTCCAGTGTCCTTCTGGCCGCCTGAAAAAACGCCGGTGTTTGCTGTGAAATCTGACGACCGGGATGAAGGCCAAACAAGTGCGAGACATGACGGTGCAATGTGTCCGTCTCCTCAAAGTCCTGATACCACTCCTGGATCCTGCCCCTGCTGTCTATTTTCAAAGGATAAAGCTTTTCACGTTTTTCAGTGAGCATCTTCTTAAACTCCTGATCGGTTCCAAGTATATCGGCCGCTTCGATCAGGTTCGAAAAGAGGTCATGAATAATGGAAATATCCATTGTAGTTGCGATGGATACAGCTGCCTCACCTCCCTTTGGATCTTTGAATTTATTTTCAGGTGATGTGGACGGAGCGGTCACCAGAAAGCCGTCTTTGTCTTCGACCAGCCAATCCAATGAAAAAAGCGCAGCCTCTTTCATGACCGGGTAGGCCTTTTCTTTGAGAAACGTTTTGTCTCCTGTAAAACTATAGTGTTCCCACAAATGCTGGCACAACCAGTTGGCACCCATGTACCAGTTTGCCCACAATGGATCGCCGTCCCCCACATTTCCCACCGGATTGGATTGTCCCCAGATATCCGCATTGTGATGCGCCACCCAGCCTTTTGCTCCATAAAATTCCCTGGCCGTTGTTTTTCCAGTTTGCGAAAGGTCCTTAATCCAGGAAAGTAAAGGTTGGTGCATTTCCGACAAATTGGTCACCTCTGCCGGCCAATAATTCATCTGTGTGTTGATGTTGATGGTGTAATTGGAGCTCCATGGGGGCCGCATCTCTTTGTTCCAGATGCCCTGCAGGTTGGCCGGCGGACCAGCCGGAACACCTGGCAAGGCTGCTCGGGAGGACGAAATCAGCAGATAACGCCCATACTGGTAGTAAAGCGTTTCCAGGCCCGGATCATAATCACCCCTAGAATAAGCCATAAGTCGCTCATCTGACGGTAGTTGAACATTTACATTCTGTTTTGTGCTATCCGCAATTTCAAAATGAACACGGTTGAAATACCTGTGAAAATCAGCCAGGTGTCGCTTCATGATGACCGGATAGCCTTTAGCGACGGCTTTGTCCAGATAACCCTTGGCCAATAATTTTTCGTCTTTACCGTCTTTATCAGGACATTTGTCGAAGCCGTTGAAACTGGAGGCTGCCGACAGGTAGACCAATACTTCGGTGGCACCGGTAATGTGAATGCCGGCAGTATCTGTTGAAATAGTCCCGCCTTTGTTCACTGCTTTCATCCTGAACTGGAAACGTGGGCCGTTACATCCGTTCGGATCTTCATAGATAATTGGCTGCTGCCCCTTAGGGTTGTAATAATTGGGATTGACATGTGCGGGTGCTTTTCCGTTGACCACCAATTCTTTCGTGGCAGTAGCTTCCAGCTTATACCGCAGCTTACTGGTCGCCGAGACGGTCAGGTTCAGCTGATTCGGTTTCGAAGCGGATATCCGTATGACCATGATATTGTCTGGCGCAGACGCAATGATCTCCCTTTTGTAGTCCACGCCGCCCACAGTAAAGCGTGTGGTTGCCATGGAATTGGCAATGTCCAGATCACGATAATATTGCGTCGGCTTTTCCTGTTTGAAATCCTGAGTAATTTTCAAATCGCCCATGGGCATATAGGATTCTGTATAGAGCCCCTGCATTTTTTTTAGCAATTCATTCGCTTTCTGGTAGTCCCCATTTTTCAGGAGAGCTTCCCGGGCCTGTGGCAGGTAGGATGCCGACGCCGGATTTACATTTGTTTTTACAGGGCCACCAGACCAGAGTGTACTTTCATTGAGCTGTAAAAGCTCCTGCTCCACTCCCCCGAATATCATGGCACCTATATGGCCGTTTCCAACAGGCAAGGCCTCCACCCACTGGGTGGCCGGCTTTTTATACCACAACTTCAGCCCCGATGCGTTTTGACCCAAGGCGTTCACGCCCAGCATGGAAAATAATGCTGCGGCGAGTAAACTTCTAACAGAATTTTTCATAACCATCATTACGGTTGTGTCTCCGTTTTGAGGCGAAGACACAACCAGTCCAAATTTCAAAATCTCTTTATACTGTTAATATCCCTGGTTCTGCACCAGGTTCGTATTCCTGTCAACTTCCGACTGAGGAAAAGGAAGCACATTGTTCTTCTCTCCGAAAATCAGCGAAACACCTGCCGGATTTTTCACTGCCGCAAATTTTGCCGCAGCGATTCCCCAGCGCTTCAGATCAAAATAGCGATGTCCTTCCATGGCCAGTTCAATACGCCTTTCGTGACGGATGAACTCACGTAAGGTTTCTTTGGAATTGTACATCGTTTGATCCACCGGCGGTAGGCCAACGCCCGTTCTGGAACGGATCTTATTGAGCGCATCGTAGATCGTAGCATCAGGGCCCGACACCTCGTTTTTAGCTTCGGCATACGCCAGGAGCACTTCCGCATAGCGCATGTGTACGATGTTCATATCGGTTACCGTAATTTTGGACCTATCCCAGGGCAACTTGGAAGCATCCATGTACTTCTTTTGCGTAAACCCGGTTAATACCGGATCAGTAGTTACAAAAGTAGAGCCATCCGGATTCACGAATTTATCACCAGGCACCAGCACGGTCATTTTCAATCTGGGATCCCTCTTTTCGTAAGGATTAGCCGCGTCGTAGCCCGAGGCAGGATCTGTTATCATTTTACCCGTGATGGTCTCGTATTCGTCCACCAGATTTTTATAAGGCTGATTACCTCCGTACCAACCGATCTCGACAAGCATGCCTTCATTTCCCTGGGCATTGTTGGGTGCCAGATATTTGGTTGAGAAAATAATTTCCGGGTTACCCTGCTGGGTCGTCTGCAAAAACAGATTGGCATACCCCCCCTGATAAATAGAGAATACATTGGAGGCGATTATTTCACTGGTTAATGCAGCCGCATCCGCCCAGTTCTGCTGATAAAGCCTTACCCGTGCTTTTAACATTTGGGCGCTGGCTTTTACGGCATGGCCTGCATAGGCCTTTGCGGGGAGCTTGGATATGGCATTATCCAGATCCTCCACGATGAACGTGAGTACCTCCGCCTTGGGGCTTTTTGCTATTTTGGCATCTTCGGCCGTTTTGGGAGCTGTTTTGTAAAGAACAACATCCCCGAAATACTGCACCAGTTCAAAATAGAACATCGCCCGCAGAAACCGGGCTTCGGCTATATACACGTCTTTAGTTGCCTGGGGCACGGCCTCGACACTTCCCACGTTTTCCAGAAAATAGTTGGCCGAAGCAATGCCTTCGTAGGGCTGGTTGTACAGGGCGGTAGGCACATTGGATGGATTAATTATACCAATACTCGGATTTTGAAAACCGAGCTGGTTGTGCCGGTCGAATGAATTATCCGAATAACCATCCAGCATAGACCTGCGGTGCCCGAAAACCTGGCTCTGCAGCCTGCGGTAAACACCTACCAGTGCCATCTCCACATCCGTTTGCGTTTTCCAGAAAGTAGCACCCGATATCGCATGCAGCGGATTTTTATCCAGATAGCTGTCATCGCAGGAACTGGTGCTGCCGAGTACCAAACTGGCCAGCAGGGCAGAAAATATATATTTATGTTTGAAGTTCATTTTTCCTAAGATTTTAATTGATTCACATTTTTAGAACCTGATGCTTAAACCCGCAGTGTATATCCGCAACTGAGGGAATTGAGCAAACCTGCCTGATCCGGCTCGTTCGGGATCATTACCTTCATATTTTGTCCAGGTAATCAGATTATCCCCTGAAACGTAAATGGTCAATCCCTTCGACCTGATCTTGCTTAAAATTTTCTCGTTGAATGCATAGGAAAGGTACAGGTTCTTTAAGCGCAGATAGGAGGCGTCCTGAAGAAAATAGGTTGACGTGTACCCTGCTACACCGGCATAACCCGTCAGGTAGGTCGCAGGAACCGTGTTACTTGGATTGGTAGGAGACCATGCATTGAGGAATCTGGTCGGAGGTGCTGAGCCTTGCTGAAAGGGCTCGTAACCCCATCCACTCACCTGCGTTTTTATACCATGAACACCTTGGAAAAATGCTGTCAGACTAAATCCCTTCCAGCCTGCATTTACATTGAAAGAATAATTATATTTCGGGAACCGGCTGATCCGAACCCGGTCTTCGGGTCCTACGGTACCATTACCGTCCACATCCCTGATCTTGAGATCACCGGGTTTCAAAGTACCCGACGATGGTTGCTTGGGAGAGCTGTTGATTTCCTCCTGGCTTTGAAATACCCCTATCCATTCGTGCAGAAAGAAGTTATTGTAAGGCTGGCCTACCTCAATGGTACCCAGGGTTGGGGCGAGTAGCTTGGTAACTTCATTCTTGTATTTGTGAAATAACACACCCGCTCCGTAGTTGAAATCCCCAAAACTTTTTCTGTGCCGTAATTCAATTTCTATACCGGTATTCTGCATACCGCCGGCATTGACAATGGGCGCTGTCAACCCTACGCTGGCGGGCAAATCGGCTCTGGTGGAAAGAATATCTGTGGTATTGCGTTTGTACCAGTCTATGGTGGCACCAAAGAGTCCTTTGAAAATATCCACATCCAACCCAAAATCAAGCATCGAAGTCTTCTCCCATTGCAGATCCGCTGTCACCAGACGAGTTAACTGCGCTCCCGAAGCCAAATTCGTGTAGGGATAAGCGGTGAGGCTCAATATATCCTGATACGGGTAGTTGCCAGAAAGGTTAAGTCTGTCAGCAACGCCCACATTGATCTCTTGATTACCTAATACGCCGTACGACGCCCTTAACTTTAGATTATCTGCCCATGACAGCGAGTTTTTGATGAATCCTTCCTCGGATATCCTCCAGGCGGCCGAACCTCCTCCAAAAGTTCCCCATCGGGAGCTAACGCGTGAAGTACCGTCGCGACGAATATTTCCTTCCAGGAAATACTTCCCTTTGTAATCGTAATTGACACGTCCGAAAGTTGATCGAAGCGCCCATTCGGATGCACTACCTCCGGTGGACTGGTTGTTGGCGCCACTACCATCCAAAACCATGATGGTTGTATTCGGAAAATCGAAGCGGTTACCTGATAAGCGTTCCGTTACATTATCCTGTTGCTCAAACCCGGCCAAAAGTCCCAGCGTATGATCAGTTCCAAATTGTTTGGTATAATTCAGTGTACTGAAAAAGGTCTTGGTTATGCTCCTGTCCTCAGCTTGCTGAAGGCCAAAAAATGTAGGATTACCGTTGGCAACCTGCACATAGTTGCCATTGGCATCGGGCTGGTAAGCAAAGGAAGGAGACCCGAATTGCCTGTTTTTCAACTGATCGTTGTAGAAAGTCATCCCGGCTTTGTTGAGCCATTTCAATCCTTTCAAAATCTCAATTTCGACGAAGGCCTGGGCATTGGCATTGTAGGTTTTGGTGAATTGACCACCTGTGGCGTACACCTCTTCCACACTTCGGTTACCTGCGCCGTTGGTGATAAAATCTCTGTTGGTAACTCTTCCACTACCATCGGGCAGGAAGGGGGCAAATGTTGGCGCAGAAGCATAGGCTAAAAGTAACAAGTTATCATTGACAAGCCATGGCGCCTTGGCGTTCTGGTACGAAAGATTGAGATTGGTACCGACGCGTACTTTTTTGTGTACCTGTGAGGAGAAATCAATCAGACCATTGTAGCGATTATACAAATAGCCTTTTGTGATACTTTCCTGATCCAGGTAGTTGAATGAAACATTGTATAATGTTTTTTCATTTCCGCCACTGAAACCCAGATGATGATTCTGAATAGGTCCTTTATCCAACACGTAATCCAGCCAGTTGAAGTTGGGGTATTGGGCACTGTTGGGATTATTCTTGTACAGGTCAATCTGCGCCTGGGTATAAAGAGGTGCCTGTCCGCTTCTTGCTCTTGCGGAATTGTACATCTCCATATACAACGGCGAATTGGTGATCAGCTCGGGTTTCCGGGTTGCTTCACTCAGGCCAAAATTTCCAGAATATTCGATTTCGGATGAACCGGCCTTCCCCTTTTTGGTGGTGATCAAAATAACCCCGTTCGCCGCACGTGCCCCATATATGGACGCCGAAGCCGCATCTTTCAAAACAGTGACGCTCTCAATATCCTGTGGAGAAAGGTTTTTGATCGTACCAATTATTCCATCTACCAGGATAAGCGGGGCGTTGGATGCGCCAAAAGAACCGAATCCTCTTAGCTGATAACTAGCATCATCCCGGCCCGGCTCTCCGGTAGACTGGATCACATCCAAACCTGAAACGCGGCCTTGCAAAAGATTCTGCACATTGGGCACCGGCCGCTCTGTGAGTTCCTTACCCGAAACGGTTGTTACTGAACCCGTCAGATTGGCCTTTGTTCTGGTTCCATACCCCACCACCACTACCTCCGAAAGTGATGATGCTTCCGAGGCAAGGGTTACGTCGATAGTCGTTTTGGTACCTACCACAACCTCCTGCCTGATGTACCCAATATAGCTAAATACCAGGGTGGCATCATCCGGTGCCTGTAAATTATACTTGCCGTTCGCGTCTGTGATGGTTCCGGTGGTTGTTCCTTTCAGCTGGACACTCGCACCGGGCAAAGCTACACCGCTATTGTCGAATACCGTCCCTGTTACCTGACGTCCTTGTGCCATTACCAGCTGTCCTGAAAGCATCAGTACCGCTACGAAGAGAAGTACCAATTTCGGGATGGTTCCCTGATGACCGGCGGATTGAAAAATTCGTCCGCACTGTTGAGCAAAGAGACTTCCGGCCGTAAGCCAGTCTCGATTTGCCTCCGAATTGAGTTTGTACAATGGGGTCATAGAATGTAAAAATTGAAGTTTATTAAAACGCACAAGAAAATGAATGCTAAAACCATAAGATGTATGCTAAAACCAGCACACAATCTGACGTCATTGAAGGATACAAAGAAAATATATAAACCATAGAACACGCGTCGAAATATTATCCAGTTATTCAGCTATATTACCATTTAATGATATTAATCATATTTTTTTGTGTTTTTTAAATTTAATACTGATTATCAAACAGTTGCTGAGTATTTATCTGATTTTATAAGTCTTTTAGTCATAATTTATGTCAGACTACAAATTTCAGGGAGCTCAAATAGCATTATGAAACCACATATTCTTCAAGTAGCGACCACACCAAACAGGTCGTTCAGTGTCAGAAAAGAGCGAATTCCCAACATCAACAGCCGCTGGCACTGCCACAAAGAGGTCGAGTTGCTCTGTTTCCACAGAGGGAGCGGTACACAGTTTGTCGGAGACGACATACGCCGGTTCAATGCAGGTGATGTGGTTCTGGTTGGAGCCGATTTACCGCATTACTGGCATTTCGATAATGAAGAAGCGGCAGACCGGGATGAGATGGACACGCCATACTCAACCGTTATCCATTTCACAGAGAATTTCTGGGGAGAACAGTTCCTACAGCTTGCGGAAAACGCAGTGTTAAAAAATGTTCTGGACAAAGCCAAACGGGGGATTTCGTTGCGGGGAGAAACCGGGCATATCGTCATTAACCTCATGGAAAAACTTCACCATGCAGAGGGGCCAAATCGTATACTGTTGCTCATTGAGTGCTTGATTGCGGCAAGTCATGCGGGAGAAAAGGATTCTTTAGCATCCCTGGGATTTCGATACGACAATCTGGAACAGGAGAGTGAAAGGATCAACGCGATTTACAAATACACCCTTAACAATTTTGCAGAAAAAATAAAGCTGGAAACCATTGCTTCGGTCGCCGGATTGTCCCCCAATTCATTCTGCCGATACTTCAAATCCAGAACCGGGAAGCAATTTTCTCAGTTCCTGACCGAAATCAGGGTAGGATACGCCTGCAAAATGCTCATCAGCAACCAAATGAGCATCAAGCAAATTTGTTATGAAAGCGGATTTCATAACACAACGTGCTTTTACAAACAATTCAAGCAAATAACCGGAAAAACACCCGCCAGTTATCTGTCGGCATTTTCCAATCAATGAAATCTGATTTTCTACCAATAAATTTGAAAAACTATCCGCGTGGCATCTCGGTGTGGTATCTGTTGGCCTAAACGTTGAGTCTGCCTGTCTGTGCAAAAAAACCTAATTCCACATTGCACTGCAAATGTCTGGGGACTACTCAAAATCAATGAGTTGGCCGTCAAATCCCTTTCCCTCTATTTCTAAGTATTAAATAAAATCACTTTTTTTGAGTTTACGCCTAGGGATTCTATTGAGAAAAGGAACCTTTATAAAATGAAAAGCATGCGACACTCCAATCTTACAGATGAATCTTTGGTATTGCTAATGAAAGACAGCGAAACAAAAGCTTTCGAAGTAATCTACAAAAGATACTGGCGGCAGTTGTATGGGTTTGCTAATCAGCATCTGGGCGTACGCGAAGATGCCGAGGAGGTAGTACACGACGTAATGACGAGCCTATGGCAAAACAGAGCGCACTCAAACATTCAGAATTTGAGGGTATACCTCTTCATCGCAGCCAGAAATCTTGTTAACAAAACCATTAAAGTGCAGATCAATCTGCGCAAGTATCTTGATTTTCAGCTGTTACAGGAAATTTCTGAAAACTCCAATGTAAATGAAATACTTACGAATGAAGAACTCGCAAAGGCCGTGGAAAGGGCGATGCAGCAGATGCCGGAAAAAACCGCCATCGTTTTCAGAATGAGCAAATTAAACGAGCTTCCCGTCAAAAAAATCGCGATTGAACTGGGCATAACCGACAAAGCGGTTGAATATCACATTACAAAGTCCATCAAAATGTTGCGTCAACATCTCAGTGACTTCCACCACGACAACTAACCAGACCAGAAATGACCACCCATGAGTTTGACGCACTAACCAATAAATATCTGGCAGGACAGTGTACGCCCGAAGAGGCGGCTTTGCTGGAAAAATGGGCCAATCTTCAATTTGACGAACAATCCGGCACGATGCTCTTTGATTCGGAAGAGGAGGAAGGTAAAAAGTGTAAAGAAATTTGGCAATCAATAGGCGTTAACGATGAACGCTTCTGGCACGGAATAGGGATCCATTGGCTTGCAGGTATAGCTGCCTCCCTCATTTTTATTGCCCTATTTTTCGGAATTTACAGTCGTTACGGCAGCCTGGGTGAACCCGATTTTGGTACGCAGGCAAGCACACAGACCAAAGTGACCCTACCGGACGGCAGCGTAGTTATCCTTGAAAAGGGAGCAGATATTGTGACCGACAAAAATTTCGGTGTTACAGAACGGCGGGTCTGGCTGAAAGGTGAAGCCTTTTTTCAGGTCACGCCCAATCCGCTGCTCCCGTTTTTCGTACATGCGGATGACCTGGTAACAGAAGTACTGGGAACAAGTTTTCGAATCAAACCACAGAAAAACCAGAAAAAAATAGAAGTTTCTGTTATTTCAGGAAAGGTTTCGATCTATACGGCCGGCTCCACGGGGAAGAATAAGAAAGATGGCGTAATTGCTACCCCCAATCAAAAGATTTCTTACGATCAGACCTTAAAAATACTGCGTCAGGACCTGGTGGATTCGCCAAGTCCTGTGGTGAAGCTCCAATCCTCCTCCAGCCTCAAGTTCGATGAACAGCCTGTGGAAACCGTGCTGTCAAGGATCAGCGAAATATATGGTGTACAGCTTATATCAGGCAATCCAAAGATTAAACAATGCGTATTTACCGGCGACCTGAATGGGCTTGACATGTACCGCCAACTCGATTTTTTATGTGAGGTCATAGGCGCGGAATACGAAGTGCGCGGCACCGCAATTTTTGTCTCAGGCCCAGGATGTGCACCTATACCTTAATGCCACAAAGCCTGAAATCCCCATAATTCAATGACATTCAACTGCTGCATAAAACCCACGAATTAAACCATGTTAAACGTTAACGTACCCAGATTATGAAAACAACATTATCGACCACTTCCGTCTATTGGCGAAAGGTGAGAGCAGCCTGCTGCCAGGTCCTCGTCTTAGCTATTTTCGGGGTGCCCTTGCAAGCCAGTGTGTTGAACGGTCAAAGTATTTTGGAAACCAAAATCACATTGAACGAAGAAGGACAACGGTTCAAAAAAGTGCTGGAAATAATTGAGCGTCAAGCCCAGGTGCGTTTCATTTATAGTCCAAGTACGATTGACAGCAAACAAAAAGTGACTGTCAGGGTGAAGGATCAAAAGCTGGAGCAGCTATTAAAAACCTTGTTTCAACCCTTATCCATCGACTATTCCGTCATGGACGACAGGATACTTTTAAAACCCGCTGCTACGGAAAAAAGCTCCGCCATATCGCCGGAAACTAAGTTTTTGAATGCTTCACCCGAAATAGACCGGACCATAAAGGGTAAAGTTTCAGATGAGAAGGGCGAGGGATTGCCAGGGGTAAGCATTCTGGTGAAAGGAACACAGCAGGGCACGACCACCAATACCGACGGCGCATATACAATTGTGCTTCAGGATGACAACGCTGAGCTGGTTTTTTCTTTTGTTGGTTATATGAGCCAGGAAATAAAAGTGGGAAACCAGACAACCATCGACATAGCGCTAAAAGTGGATCAAAAATCTTTGGATGAAGTGGTGGTCATCGGGTACGGTTCCCAATCCAGGGGCGACATTTCTTCTGCCATTGCATCGCTTTCGGTTGCCGACAAAAAAATTGCCGAATTGCCCATCACTGGCCCGGAACAGGTATTACAGGGCAGGTTGAGCGGGGTCAATGTTACGCAAAACACCGGAACACCGGGCGGACGCTCCACCGTCCGTATCAGAGGTGCCAGCTCAATTACAGGAGGGAACGATCCGCTGTATGTAATTGATGGGGTGCCTATCAACACCGGCTCCTATTCCACGGCAAGCGGAAATGCCGCTGCCGAAAACCCCTTGTCGTCGCTGAGCCCGGGTGACATTGAATCCATGGAAGTACTTAAAGACGCAGCAGCTGCCGCAATTTATGGTTCGAGGGCGTCCAATGGTGTGATCCTGGTGACTACAAAAAGAGGAAAAACAGGGGCCGCCAAAATCAACTTCAATACTTATTACGGCGTACAGAAAGAAACAAAACGCTTGTCATTGCTGGACGGGCCGGCCTGGGGAACATTGGTAAATGAGGCAAGGACCAATGTAGGCATGCAGCCTTATTTTCCAGATCCGTCCTCATTGCCAAGCACCGACTGGCAGGATGTGATATTCAGAAGCGCTGCGATACAAAGCTATGACCTGTCGGTTTCAGGAGGAAGTGAAAAAACGCAGTTCATGGTGTCGGGCAATTACTATGATCAGACGGGTGTGGTGATCGGAAGTGGATACAAGCGGGGCAATGTCAGGATTAATCTGGATCAAACGATCAATGACAGACTAAGCGGAGGAGTGAACCTCACGCTTAGCCGTTCCAAAACGGACCGGATAGATGCCGGAACGAACACAGGGATCGTATCCGCCGCTATTATTAAGTCGCCGGCAATACCGCTGTACCTGGAAGACGGCACGCTCAACCCAACCGATCCGTACATTGCCACCAGCAACAACCCCGCATTAATGGCCAGGGAAATCACCAATTACGCATTCAACAACCGGGTGATCGGTAACACATTTCTGAATCTGGAAATATTGAAAGGCCTTACCTTCCGCACGTCCATAGGCATTGACTACCTGAGCCTGGACGAAGTGCTGTTTGTTCCGCCCAATAACCTTACCTACGAAGGCCGCAGTACCAACGGATCAGGAACAAATGCGCTGACGCAGGACAGAGGCTGGATCAATGAAAATACACTTAATTATTCGACCAGTCTGGGGACCAAACACCGCTTCAACCTGCTTTTGGGAAACTCTTCGCAGGAATCAACCATGTCGCGTACCATCGCGTCGGGTACCAACTTCGCGCTCGAATCCATTTCGACACTGGAGTCTGCATCCGTACGG
Source organism: Dyadobacter sp. 32 (assembly GCF_902506755.1). Lineage (GTDB taxonomy): Bacteria > Bacteroidota > Bacteroidia > Cytophagales > Spirosomataceae > Dyadobacter. Next base: position 3,781,411 of record NZ_LR735258.1, read on the forward strand.
AATTCGAGCTCCACAGGAAGCAGCTGGGGGCTGGCCTCCTATTTCAGCAGGCTCAACTACACGTTTGATAACAAACTCAACATTGCTGCCAGTTTCCGTATTGATGGCTCTTCCAGATTCAGCAAAAATAACAAATACGGTAATTTCCCATCCTTGTCGGCATCGTACCGTCTCGACAAAATGGAATTCATGAAAGATGTTACCTGGCTCGACGATGCCAAGATCCGGGCCAGCTGGGGAAGAACCGGAAATCAGGAAATTGGTAATTTTACTTCCAGAGGACTTTCAAGAGGTGGATTTAACTACATGGGCATGAGCGGACTGGCACCTGTTCAGCTTGAAAACCCCAACCTGACCTGGGAAACAACCGAGCAGACCAATGCCGGGGTAGATCTGAGATTTTTTGGTAACCGGCTGAATTTCACCTTCGATTATTACATCAAAAAAACCCGCGGGTTGCTGCTGGAGGTCCTGTTGCCTACTTCATCAGGCTATTCAAGCTCTGTTCAGAACGTTGGAAATGTACAAAACAAGGGAATCGAACTTCAGCTGGGCTCTACCAACATCGCCACCGACAATTTTACGTGGAGGACGGATTTCAATATCGCTTTCAACCGGAATAAGGTTACCAGCCTTCCTGATGGTGACGACCGGCCTCTTGGATTCAATGGCTATGCGTCTGTACTGAAAGTCGGCTACCCGCTGGGTACATTCTTCGGATGGAAAATATTAGGCGTTAATCCGCAAACCGGAAATTACGTTTTTGAAGATGTGGACGGAAATGGCAATGATCCATACCCATCCACCAGCACCGACAACAGGGTACTGTCCAGCGCACAGCCCGACTTCACCGGCGGTATGACAAACACTTTCACTTTTAAAAATTTCGATGCGAGTGTATTCATGCATTTCACATACGGGAATACGATTTTCAACCACCCAAAATATTCCTACGGCCGGATGCATACCTGGTTCAACTCCTTTACGGACTCGAAGGACCGTTGGCAAAAACCGGGTGATGAAACCTGGCTTCACCGGGCAGCATGGGGCGATCCGACACGGAACGGCTCTGTTTCCGACCGTGTGCATGAGGACGGTTCCTTCCTGAAAATAAAGGCCATCAATCTGGGATACACCATCAAGGCAGAAAAACTCAAACGGATCGGCGTTCAAAACCTGCGGGTATATGTGGTGGGACAAAATCTGTTCACTTTCACCAAATACACAGGATTTGATCCGGAAGTAAGCTCTTTTGGAAACGACGCACAATTAGGCTTCGATTTGAATGCTTATCCGCAAATCAAATCTTATACACTCGGATTAAACATCGGCTTCTGAACATGAAAAATCTAAAATACTTCTATCTGGCAGGAATTGCCTTGTTTCTGGGTGCATGCAATGTCATTGACCAGGAACCCATCGACGCGGTGTCTAATGAGCAGCTGTTCACAAAAGGAACTGATGCGCAGGCTGCCATTATCGGGGCTTACAAAGGGGTACTCGACAATGGCTTCAACTACATGGTGATGGCCGAACTGCCCACCAAAAACGTAAAGGGCAATGCGCTCAACAGGCAGTTTGAGCAGCTTAATAACCTGCAGTTTCTTGACGACAATGGTTATTTCAACCAGCTATGGACACAGAATTACCTGATCATCAACAGGGTGAACGTGATCTTGCAGCGTGTTCCGCAAATTGAAGACCCGTCATTTTCAGCCACACAGAAAGCGCAGATACTCGCGGAGGCTTACATGATCAGAGCGCATGCCTATTTCAATCTGATCCGTTATTTTTCCAACGTGCCATTAATAATCAATCCGACGGCATCGCCCGATCTGCCGTCCTTGCAGATCTCACGGGACAACGTTGCCCAGGTTTACGAGCAGGTATTTAAAGATCTGGAAATAGCCAGAAGGGATCTTCCTGTATCTTACAGTACTACACTACAGACCAAAGGAAGGGTGACCCGAGCTGCTGCCCACGCGCTGGCCGTGCGAATTCACCTTTTCCGCAAAGAATATGACAAAACAATAGCGGCGGCTGATGAAATACTGGCGCAAAAAAGTACGCTGAACAATACATATGCCGCGCTCTTCGAAGGCAAGAACGCCGACGAATCCATCTGGGAATTGCAGTACGACAACCTGAACCCCAACAGCATTGCGGGAACCTACCTGCCTGCCGCCCTGGGAGGCACGCGTATGATCGAGGTTAATCCGGATATTCTGGCTGCCTACGAAACGGGAGATTTGCGCAGAGCAGCGACCATCGGAGTTTCAGGCACGATATCGTATGTCAAAAAATATACGCGAAGGGTTTCAGGCGATGATAATTTTATCATTTTCAGGTTGGCAGAGGTCATTTTGTCAAAGGCTGAGGCCCTTGCAGAGACTTCCTATCCCAATGCAACGGCACTATCTCTGTTGAACCAGATCAGGACACGTGCGGGTTTGGCCCCATTGACCACCGCTGAGGTACCAAGCCTGGCTTCGTTCAGAGAGCGGCTTTATAAGGAACGAAGACTAGAACTCAGTTATGAAGGACACGCCTGGTTTGATCTGGTAAGGACCGACCGCATTGACTCTGAACTTGGCATTACGAACCCCAATTTCAAACTCTGGCCCGTACCGGCGGTAGAAATCCTGAGAAACCCAAATCTGTTGCCACAGAATCCGGGATACGAATAACTATCCTGCAAAATCCTCTTAAAACAAATGGGCTTTCTTCTTGTTATGGGAAGAAAGCCCGTTTTTCTATTTGGGACCCGGCAATTTTATGAAGTCAACAAAACGGACGCCTGACTTAGCTGTCAGGCGTCCGTTTTGCCCTCGTTTTTTTTTCTGCCCTTTATCAAAAAGAAAATAGACAGGGCAAACGCGACCAGATAGACAACTGCCAAAGCCGGCTTTTCAAACGTTAAAGTCTCATAATCAAATTGCCGGTAAAGGGATACCCCTAAAATGATGGCTATTATCGCGAAGGAAAAATTTGGCATGGATTGCGTTATTTTTAGGGACCATCAAATTTATGTTGGAATTCATGAAATCCTGAAATACAAACGAAAAAATTTCCCAAAATCCGTTTCACAACTGACATAGGGCTGTCACTTCACCTGCTTTCCTTTGTGGTGTTCATTAATTATCCATCACCCAAAATATACAAACTTATGTTTACTATACTTACAGACATCTCCTGGTTAAGTGTTCTGATCGCATTAGCCTCCTATTTCTGCCTGGAGCCTTGTGGTTCATTTTTTCTGTTCCAAGCCTTGTCAGGTTTCATCGTCACCTGATCAATGAATTACTGATTCAATAATCCGATTCGACTCCAAAAATTTTTATTTTTGGTAAAATTCCGCCCGTGATCATGACAAAAATCGAAGTAAAAACTTTTTGTCCAACGCACCCGCAACAATGGAGAGCGTGGTTGCAGGAAAACCACATGACGGAAAAATCCGTCTGGGTAATTTTTTATAAAAACAAATCAAACACACCCACCATCACATGGAGCGATGCCGTGGACGAAGCGCTTTGCTTCGGATGGATCGATGGCATTGTAAAGCCGGTGGATGCGGAAAGGTATATGCGGTTCTTCACGAAGCGAAAACCAAACAGCGTGTGGTCGGCCATTAATAAGGAAAAATTGCAAAAGCTGATTGCAGAGGGGAAAATCACTAAAGCAGGCATGGATTGCATGGAGGCGGCAAAACAAAACGGCTCCTGGGCCGCCTTAGACGATGTGGACGCACTCATTATTCCTGCCGATATGGAGCGCGCACTTCAAACAAGACCCAATGCAAAAGACCACTTTCTGAATTGGAGCAAATCGGACAAGAAATATGTATTGTATTGGGTCTTACAGGCCAGGCGACCAGAAACGCGACAAATACGAATTGCGGAGATAGTGGCACTCGCCGAGCAGAATCTAAAACCTAACGTCATCCGGTGGACCAAAAAAATCGCAGTTGATTGCCCCCAAATTAACCCGCCTTTCCAGGCCAGCGGCGTTGCGCAAGCTCACACAGGCGATAGCGCCAAGGACTGACTTTGGCTGAGGCCTTGTAAACACCAAATTTATTTCTCCAAACCAGTTGATGCGATTGTAATGGAAAGAGTAAATAAGATTCGTAAAGCTCTTAATCTTTAAAAAAATAGAAATCTTACCGTACGGTGCTGCCACCAGGAACGGGCCGATGCAATCTGCATAAGCAACATTGTCCAGCAGTATCCGGTTTTACGGCTCTTTTGTAAATTAGAAATGAACTACATTACGTCTATCATTCGAAGTCTCGCCATGCTTCTGAGTTTAATAGGTTTTACAGGCAAAACCGTTTACTCGCTCGATCTGTACGTGTCGAAAAACGGAAAGGATACCAACCCCGGGACAATCGAAAAACCTTTGGCTACCCTCGAAGCCGCTCAAAAGAAGATACGGTCCATTCATGAACCTGTTGTTGTGTACGTCAGGGCAGGAACCTACTACCTTAAAAAGCCCATCCTGTTTTCGTCAGAAGATTCCCGTAGGCCAGAAGAGAAAGTTGTGTACAAGTCCTACAGGGACGAAAAAGTGATCTTCAGTGGAGCCGCCCGGCTTCAACTCAAATGGTCCGCTTACAAAAAGAATATTTTCAAAACCGCTGTACCTCCAAACCTTGTGTTTGACCAGCTTTTTGTAAATGGCAAAAAACAAAGAATGGCCAGGTATCCCAACTACAATCCTGCCAGCAGCCACTTTGGCGGTTACTCGGAGGATGTGCTCTCACCCGAAAAAATCAGATCCTGGAAGAACCCGGAGGGTGCTTTCATCCATGCCTTACACAAACACGAATGGGGCGGCTATCATTATCTGGTGACTGGAAAAGATGTCGATGGAAAGTTGAAAATGGAAGGCGGTTTCCAGAATAACCGTCAGATGGGCATGCACGCCAAATATCGTTTCATAGAAAATGTATTTGAAGAACTGGACACGACCGGCGAATGGTATTTTGATCGCAAAGAGAAAGTACTCTATCTCTATGCATCTTCACCGCAGGATCTGAATAAAGCTGAAATCCTGACACCCCAGATTAACAGTCTGTTTGAATTTCGAGGGAGCGAATCTGCTCCGGTCAGAAACATCACCCTGGAAGGATTTGAGCTTGTGCATGTTTTACGAACTTTCATGGAAACCAAAGAACCCCTTCTCAGAAGTGACTGGGCCATTTATCGGGGTGGAACCGTGGTGTTGGAAGGAACGGAAAATTGCCATATCCGGAATTTTCATTTTAAAGAAGTGGGTGGTAACGCGGTATTCTTTTCGAACTACAACCGAAAAAGTGAAGTCTCGGGGTGTCATATTGAAAATGCCGGAGCGAGCGGGATATGTTTTGTGGGAGATCCTGCGGCGGTACGCTCTCCCAGTTTTGAATATAACCTGGCCGTCCCCTATCCTGAGATGGACCAGGCGCCTGGGCCGAAAACCAATAACTACCCCGCAGACTGTAAGGTATATGACAATCTGATGCACGGGCTGGGCCAGGTAGAAAAGCAGGTGGCAGGCATGGAAATTTCCATGGCCATGAATATAGCCGTCAGTCACAATACCATCTACAACGTACCTCGTTCAGGCATCAATGTCAGCGAAGGGACCTGGGGCGGGCATATGATCGAGTTCAATGATGTATTCAATACGGTCTTGGAAACGGGCGACCACGGCTCTTTCAATTCCTGGGGGCGCGATCGCTTCTGGCATCCGAATCGCGAAACCATGAACAAACTGACCACGGAACATCCAGAGCTTATTTTATTGGACGCGCAAAAAACTGTGGTGATCCGCAACAACCGTTTTCGTTGTGACCATGGCTGGGACATTGACCTGGACGACGGAAGTAGTAATTATCATATTTACAACAACCTATGTCTCAACGGGGGGCTGAAATTAAGGGAAGGGTTTCAAAGGATCGTGGAGAATAATATCATCGTAAACAACTCATTTCATCCGCACGTCTGGTTTCCCAATAGTGGTGACGTTTTCCGTAAGAACATTGTTCTGAAACCCTATTTCCCCATCCAGATCAAGGATTGGGGTAAAGAAGTAGATTTTAATCTTTTTCCTGACACAAAAGCGCTGGATGCCGCAAAAGCCAACCAGACAGACGCACACAGTGTGGCCGGCGATCCCATGTTTGTCGACCCTGAGAAAGGCAATTACGAAGTAAAAGCGGGCAGTCCGGCATTTAAAGTCGGGTTTACAAACTTTCCGATGGACGAATTTGGCGTCGTTTCGCCATCCCTTAAATCAAAGTCAGAAAAGGTACCTTTGCCAATAATAAACACGGCTTCGTCGAATTCAGGGATTACTGAAATGGCCTGGCTAGGCGGAAAACTTCGGAACGTGACGGGTCTGGGAGATCGCTCGGCCTACGGGTTGCCGGACGAACATGGGGTGATTGTTGATGACATTCCCTCAGGCAGTATTCTGGCAAAATCACCTCTTAAAAAGGGTGACGTGATTCGAAAAATGAATAAAAAGGATATCAACAACATTGGTGACCTGACCAACATTTTTCAGAAGATCAACTGGACGGGGCATTCCGAAATTGAGATATTTCGAAATCAAAAGTTGATGACGGTTGAAGTTTCTTTCAAATAGCCTGTTCTATCCCTCATCATAAAGGCCTGCCCCCAGACGAGGAGCAGGCCTTATCATTTTTTTTCACTTACTATTTTCTAGTCAATCACAAGACGATACTCACGGCTTTGTCCACGTTCTTCAACGCGTAGCAGGTAAACACCTGTGGCAGTATTCGGAGGTAATTTCAATTCCAGAACCCCGTTTTCACGACTTACAGTCTGCAAGGGAACAACCTTTCCGTCTACACTGTAAAATTTGAGAATGGCTTTCTCGGGCTCGTCCAGTCTCAGCATGAATCGATCATGAAGAACCGGGTTGGGAAAAACGGCGTAGGTTTGATCTACCACCACCGATTTCCAGGTATAGGTGGTAGAGCGTCCATCCCGATCTACCTGTTTCAATCGATAATAACTTGTGCCCCGGTAGGGCGTTTCATCGACGAAACGGTAAGAATGGCTACCGGCTGAATGCACATCAGGAGCCACTTTGGCCAGTGATTCCACCTGACGCAGATCCGTACTTCTTTCCAGTTCAAAATAGGCATTCTCTACTTCATTGGCTGTAGCCCAATCTAATCGAACCGATCCATCCGGCTGCTTGTTGGCTAAAAAGCTGATCAGGGTAACGGGCAAAGGGCTGGTGTTCACGGTCACACTGGCCGTACCTGTACAAGAACCATTTATACCGGTCACCGAATAGGCCGTGGCCGTGGTGGGTGAAACGGTAATGCTAGGTGTGGTTTCGGTAGTGGACCATACATAGCTGAGCGCTCCGGACGCAGAAAGTGTTGTACTCCCGCCAGAAGTGACAGTGAGGCCAGGGTTGGCGGTAATGCTTACGCTGAATATGGGAGACTGTAATTCATATGATCCCATATCAATACCAGCCCCATAAAAACGTGCATTGCCCGCCAGGTCTATGGATCCGACAATGGCTGCACTGGTAGTGGGATCCCCAGCGTTGATGGCCGGGGAGCAGCTCTGAAGGCTCAGGTTACCGATTGTGTTGCCTCCGATCACAGGTTGTTGTACGAACAGAGGATTTACATCCAGGTTATTGCTACCCGCTCCCGCCCAGCCCCCCTGCACAATGCTATGAGAAATGGTACCTCCGCTCATCGGCACGGTTCCGCTGTTCCCCCAGAAAATACTGTTTCTGATAATGGGGGAAGAGCTGGAATTGGTTATTGGAATAAGCCCGGTTGTCGCATTGTTCGCTGTGAAGGATGAGTTGGTAATAACGGGATTTGAGCTATTGTTTTCCATTATCCCTGAATATTCAGAACGATTCAACTGAAATTCACAATTTAAAATGACGGGATCGGATAAATCGTTATACAAGCTCGCAGCCCAATACCCAAAATTATCTATAAAGCTGACACCATTCAACACGGGATCGGATTGAAAATTTGCAATCGCGCCGCCCTGGTATGCCGTGTTCGACAAAAATAAACAGTTCTTGATTCCAGGGCTCGCTCCATAATTCAGCACGGCTGCTCCGTAGCTGTTTGGCAGGGTAAGGTATTGCTGTCCGTTAGAAACCTCGGTTGCATCAGCACGCCCGCCGGTTATCACAAAGCCGTCCAAAACAGCTGTTTCGTTCAGAGTTATGGGATGAACCGGAAAGTTAAGAATAACATGGTATGCATTATTCGTGGCGTTGTTATCCTGTTGTATTTCTCCACTAAGGGTAGTCAAATTTGCGCTCAGATCCCGCTGGGTCAAATCATAGCCGCTCCCTTCGTTGCCCGCAAATCCACCGTAGATAGCCAGATTGTTTCTCATAACAAACGTCTTTGCTCTCGGATTGGCCGGAGCGCTTATATCAAATTGATCGGCAGACGGGTAATAGGTTCCCTTGGCTACCCAGATCTGTGTGACGGCTGCACACTTTTTAGCAACTGCCAAAGCGGCCTGTAAGGATGTAAATGCATTGGGCCAGGAAAGTCCGGAGTTGCCTCCGGTTGCGCTCGTGTTAACATAAAGTATACCGTTAACACCCGACGGGCAGCAATCTTCGTCGATTTCCCCATCGGAATCGTTGTCGATACCATCGCCGCAAACTTCTGCAATGCCTGGATTTATATTCGGATTATTATCATCCAGATCTCCCTCACACACAGAGTAGGTGTCTCCATCCATATCGGGAGCCGTTGCAGGATCGAAATGAACGGCAATCCGGTCAGGTCTTCCATCCGGGTCACCCGTTGCTCTGCCATCTGAACAAATATCACCCAGCAACAACAACCCCGCCACATGGGGAGCAGCCATGGAGGTTCCGTTGAGGTAATTATATCCACCGTTTAGCCAGGTGGAGGCTACATTCACACCCGGAGCGGCATAGTCGACGGGGGCATTTCCATAATTGGAAAAGCTGGCCAGTTTACCAGAGATGTCAACCGCAGACACCGTGTAGATATTAGGGGCATTCACCCTGGAAGGCGCATTAAAATTGGCATCTCGGCTGTTGTTACCGGCAGATACCACCACTTTGCACACCTGAGACAAGGCCAAAACGGCATCCTCCATAGCCTTGTTGGCATCCCCTCCGAGGCTCATATTCACCACATCTCCAGCAGCTGCCAGGCCGGCCACGTAATTCATCCCAGCAATAATCGTTGAAGTTGCGCTTCCACCAGATGCCGGAAAAACCCTAACGGCCACTACCTCTGCCCCGGCCGCCACCCCTATTACGCCAATTGTATTATCGTAAGCGCCAATTGTACCAGCCACATGGGTGCCATGACCATTCTGGTCATCAGGATTGCCCTCCAAACCCGGATAAAAAGATTTGGATAAGGTCTGGTTTACGTTCAAATCGGGGTGATCCTGATCAATTCCGGAATCAATGATCCAGGCTCTTTTACCAGTAGGTGCCGGCAACCCGCCTTGCACCCTGGTAATTCCCCAGGGCGTGCACTGCGATGTCCCGTCGGGGATACCGCGATCCATCGTTGCCGTGACCGGGCCGTCAAGCAAAGAAGCCTTCAATGCGTTTGCGGCAGGCAGCGTGATGGTCATGACGGGTATAGTGACACTGCCACCATCCGTACCGGGTCCGGGAACAGGCGCATCACCCACCACGTTATTGGCAATAATCACACCGATGGCCCCTGCGTTTTGTGCGCGAAGGGCCTTGGTACCGTACTGGCAGGTACCCCTGTCGATCAGGACAATTTTTCCGGTAAGCGTACCGGCCGGGAGTACTTCACAACCGAACGTGGGCGTAGCGGATCCATCATTCATCAACACCACCGGGCCTGTTACCGTGGCTGCTGATCCGAAATCTCCAAAGCTGACAGCCATGTCCGGTACACCGTTAAATGTGATCACCGGACCACTGCAGCTTGATGCCAGAGGGGCGGAGACGTCAAGAAAAACTGGTGCATCGGGTACCACATAAGCTACCTGATCATCCTTTCGGATTTTATCCAAATCTGTATCTGTTATACCATCCAGCGCAAATCCATTGAGTACGGTGGCGAACACCTGGGTTATTTTCTGACCGGACATTCCATACTTTGCCATGGTAGTGACAGCCTGGCTCCGGATCTCATCCTGCCGTACTTCCGGGTTTTTGCCCGGCAACACGGAGGGCTTTTTTTTGTATACCACAATGTATTTATCATTGCGTTTTTTTTCAATAGCTGGCAATGCCTGACCCTTTGCATGAAGACAGGTCAACCATAGCAATAATCCTGTCACGGCAACACGGGCACTGAAAAGAATGGAGAAGTTGATCATACGTGAGCTGAATAGATGTAACATTAAATAAATGGGGTGCTTTGAACCTGACGCAAAGTTCTGGCATCATATACGCTGAAACATGACATGTGCCTGGAATACTTTGAGGTAAAAAGAGCTGGGATCGCCCCAGTTGGGCTTCATGAATGAATGCATGAACAAGCGTAATTAAGGGAGTGGTTTATTTATACAAAATAAGCGTTAAAACAGGAAACACTACTTATTTGGGTCAGGAATCTGAAATATTATTTCAGAAACTTATTAAAAGGATTGTCAAATTTCGATTTTGCCCAAAAAAAATGAGTAAGCAGGAAATAGTTTCGCCTACCCATAAATGAGCCCGACCAAAAAATAGACCGGGCTCATTTCAGTTTACGGACAGGAGCTTAGAAAAAAGCTACTGCAATTACTCCACCACCACCCTATACGCACGACTTTGCCCACGTTCCTCAACACGAAGCAGGTATACGCCCTTGGTGGCATTTTGCGGAAGTTTTAATTCCACTACCCCTGCCGAACGGCTGACCGTTTCCAGCGGCACAGACCTTCCTTCTACACTGTATAATTTAACTGCTGCACTTTCCGGCTCATCCAGTTGTAACTGCAACCGTTGCTCTTGAACCGGGTTGGGAAACACCACATAATCCCGGTCACCTGCGATGGAAACCCAGCTGTATTTGGTGGTATGCCCATCCAGATCAACCTGTTTCAGTCGGTAATAGCTCGTACCCGCGAGAGGAAGTTCATCGGTATATTGATAACTATGCGTTGCGGCGGGATTTTCGTCTGCGGCAACTTTGGCGAGAATGTCAATTTTCTTCAGATCTGTACTTCTTTCGAGTTCAAAATAAGCATTGTCTGCTTCATTTGCAGTAAGCCAGGTTAGTTTCACAGATCCATTGGTTTCCTTTTTAGCTAAAAAACTGATCAGTGTTACAGGAAGCGGACCCGTAGTTACCATTACACTGACTATTTGCGAGCAGGCTCCGCTTGTACCCGTGACGGTATACGTAGTTGCTACGGTTGGTGCAACCGTAATGGCAGCCGTGGTTGCTGCCGTTGACCAGAGGTAACCAAGTGCTCCAGACGCGGTGAGTGTTGTGCTACTGCCCGAAGTGACAGTCAAACCCGGATTGGCGGCAATGAGGACCTCGAAGGGTGCTGACTGAAACTCATATGCCCCTATGTCAATCCGGCTACCAAAAAAACGACTGTTCGACGCCAGATCAGTGCTTCCGGCGGTGGTAGATGTTGTTGCGGGATCGCCGGCGTTGATAGCCGGAGAGCAAGGCAACAGGGTGAGATCTCCGGGACTTGCCTGCCCCACCACAGGTTGGGACACAAATCGGGGATCTGCGTTCAAGTTATTTGCACCTGCTCCTGTCCAGCCTCCCTCAATGATGCTGTACGAAACCACAGGTATACTTTCCGTTATTTCAAGTTGCGTTTCGGAAGCCGGCTGCGCAGCCTGATTTGCAATCTCACTACCATTACCCCAAAAAATACTGTTTTTAATCACAGGTGAAGAGGCGTTGGAATTAAAGAGACTTCCTCCGTTGAGGGCATTGTTTCCTGAAAAAGTTGTATTGGTTACAGCGGGGTCAGAAAAATCATAGCTACTCATTCCTCCCCCATATTCAGCACTGTTTAGCTGAAAATAACTGTTTGTGATCACAGGAGAAGAAACATCATTGTGGATACCGCCCCCATATTTGGCCACATTTTTTAGAAAAGTTGCGTGTGTAATCGTTGGACTCGCGAACATATTGTCCAGTCCGCCACCCGCCTTAGCCTCATTGGATTCAAACGAACAATTACGGATGATCGGACTCGAGTCATAATTGAACATACCGCCACCGAAGCTGTTTGGAAAAACAAGACTGTTATTGGCACCCGTTACATTGGCCATACCACCCGTAACCGTGAAACCGTCCAAAACGGCTGAAGCGTCCAGAGCAATGCCAAAAGTGGGAACGTTAAGTATGACATGGTAGGCATTATTCAACGGATCGCCATCCTGCTGTATATTACCATTCAGAATGGTTTTATTGCTGATCATATCTCGCTGAGAAAGATCATACCCGGCCCCTTCATTTCCGAAAAATCCTCCGTAGATAGCCAAATTATTTCGCATGATGAATGATTTTACCCGCGCATTCGATGGAGCCGTTTGACCAAACCGGTCCTTCTCCGGATAATAGCTGCCTTTTGCCACCCGTATCTGGGTAATCTGCGTGCAGAGGTGGGCCACATCCAGGGCAGCCTGCAGTGAGGTGAACGCGTCGGCCCAAGTTAAACCGTTCTGGATGCCAGTAGCGCCCACATTGACATACAGAATACCTGTATTGCCTGCGGGGCAGCATACATTACCCTCATCGATCAACCCATCGCAATCGTTATCCAGTCCGTCACAGATTTCCGTAGCCCCTGGCTTAATGTTTGGGTTATTGTCATCCAGATCACCCTGGCACACGGTCACGCCATCCCCATCCTGATCCGTGTCGTTGGCGGCGATGTAGCGTGTGGCGATGGGATCCGGATTTCCGTCTTTATCACCTGTCACTTTTGATGTGGAACAGATCGCGCCCAGCAGCAGCAATCCTGTGACATGCGGAGCGGCCATGGATGTACCGTTACTGTAAGCATACCCACCGTTTATCGTACATGATCCTACATTGACTCCCGGTGCGGCGTAATCAATTGGTGCATTTCCAAAGCTGGAAAAACTCGCCAGCTTGTCGTTGATATCCATGGCGGAAACGGTGTAGATATTGGGGCCGTTGACGCGCGCCGGACTCTTATAGTTGGCATCTGCTGCATCATTGCCAGCCGCTATTACCACCTTGCAAATCTGTGAAAGCGCCAAAACGGCCTCTTCCTGGGCCGGATCGGGACTACCACCAAGACTCATATTTACCACATCCGTCGCAATTGCATGCGCAGCAACATAATTGACTCCCGCAATGACCACGGAGTTGGGCGTAGAACCTCGGTCCGGAAAAACGCGCACTGGTATAACTTCCGCTCCGGCGGCCACACCCAATACACCTATTCCGTTATCAATCGCAGCCACCGTACCTGCCACGTGTGAGCCATGCCCGTTTCCATCATTGGCACTGGTGCCTACAAAAAAAGCCGACAGCGCAGTGTTGACGTTCAGGTCGGGATGCGTCAGATCTATTCCTGTATCAATGATCCAGGCCCTTTTACCCGCTCCCGACAATCCACCTCCAACCCGGGTGACGCCCCAGGGAATACATTGGGCCAGGTTATTGATCCGGGCCGGATCAAGAGTGGCATTCACAGTGATGCTGACCAGCATGGTTTTCAGCGCATTAGCATCTGTAAGATTCAGCGACATCACTGGAATTGTAACCAGATTGGGATCCGCAGCATCCCCAAAAGCAGGGAGCCCACCGGCTACGTTATTGGCAATGATCACGCCCACAGCGCCTGCCTCCTGGGCCTTTAAAGCCTTGTCCGCAGGTGAGCAGGTCCCCCCCAAATCCATCAGGGCAATTTTTCCCGTCATGGCCGGAATAATACCGCAGCCCAGCGTAGGCTCGGCCGTACCGTCATTGACCAGTACCACCTCGCCTGTAACGGGACCGGCCCCTCCGTAAAGCGCCGCCCCTGCAGTATAATTAAAAACCCCATTGAGCATGATGGACCGGCCATTACAGCTTCCAGCCAGAGCAGCTGGCCGTAGCGCTCCGTGGTCGGCCAGGTAAACAGGTTTGTCGGGCACCACATACGCCACCTGATTATCCTTGCGGAGACGATCTGCCTCAGCGGTTGTCAAACCACTTATGGCAAATCCTTGCAGTGCGGTTTCATATACCTGAAGTACCCGCCTTCGCGGAAGATTGTTTTTTTGAAGTGTGGCTGCAACCTCTTCACTCATTCGTTGTTTACGAATTGATAAGGAGGTTCCTGCCTGAGAACGTAATGAAGCCTGTCCGTTTTTCTTATACACGACGATGTACTGGCCTGCGATGGGCGCAACTGAGCGATCGGAAGCCTTTTCGGTATCCTCCGGAAATTCTCCGATCAACTGTGCGCCGGCTCCCGGGATACCTAGCAACAGAAGCAGGAGGTGAATTGAAATATAACTGTAGAAATATCTCATGAACTTTGGATGTTTGTGACGAATAAACAAATGTAACTATTCGCCAAACAAATGCATCGCCTATGAGAATCATCGTTCTCATAGTGAGTGGGGTATGAGTAATTTTGTTGTTACCGTTTAAGGCCGCACTATGATCATGAAACGACGAAATTATCATTTCAAGTTGAGCCCCCCAGTAACATTATTTAGAATTTCATAAGGTCACTAATTTATTAGGATAAAATTTCCTAATGCCCCCATTCCCCAACCCGCACTAGCCCTAAAACCTCAAACCCGCGTAGTGAAGCTGAGTATAAACAAGCATTCGCCTGATTTATACAAAGGATAATCTCTTACATTGTTGACATGTCATGATGCTCCGTATTTTTCTAATTGTCCTCCTGTTTGGTTTCTGCAAACCCACTGCATTTGCTCAAAACGATCCGAAATGGGATGATACCAAATCCAAAGACTGGCCGGCTGCTGCCAAAAAAGTAAGTATCACTTCCACAGCAGATGGCAAGGAACAGCTAGCCTATTTCTACGCATCACCTGCACCCGGCCCCAGGCCATTGATCATCAGCCTGCATACCTGGAGCAGCAATTATCAACAGAAAGACACAATCGTAAACCTTTGTATTGAAAAAGGATACAACTACATACATCCTGATTTTCGTGGCGGTAATACCAAACCTGAGGCCTGCGGCAGCGACTTGGTGATCAGCGATATCGACGACGCCATCAGCTGGGCCGTAGCTAATACAAACACCGACCCAGAAAACATCCACGTCATAGGTGTGAGTGGTGGCGGATATGCCACAGTGCTCACCTACATGCGATCCAAACACAAAATACGAAGTTTTTCGGCCTGGGCCGGGCTGTACAATCTGATAGACTGGTATCAGGAGTCACTGGGCAGAAAGGCCAGGTATGCCGGAGACGCAGCAGCATCAACTTCCGGAAACCGGGAGGTATTTGATATGGAAGAGGGCAAAAAACGTTCCCCTTTTTATATGCAAAAAACCGTGACAGACCGTAGCAACAGCAGCCTGGCTATTTACTGTGGCATTCATGATGGCTATACCGGATCTGTACCCATTACCCACTCTTTGAATTTTTACAACAAACTGGTTACAGATATCAATCCGGACGCAAGATTTTCACTCATACCTACCGAGTACATCCATACGATGGTCCGGGCGCGGTCATTGCCCGGCGGTGGCGACCAGGGTACATTACTCGGGCGCAAGATCATTTATACCAATCATTACCGGGATCAGGTGCAAATAACCGTTTTTGAGGGCGGGCACGAAATGCTCCCCGGTGATGTACTGGCCCATGTTCCGTCCAGGACGATCCTGGCCATCGGCGACTCCAATGGTGCCTTGGAATATGGCTGGGCCAATCAGCTGAAAACACTCCGCCAAGGCGACCGGATTATCAATACCTGCATTTCCGGCAATACCATTGGTTTCGACAATCAGGATAAAAAAGAATTGAATGCGCTGAAAAATGTGGAGCAGGTATTTGGAAAGGTACCGGGCCGAACCGACGCCGTGGTGGTCATGCTGGGTACCAATGACTGTAAAGCAGCATTTGCCAGACAAGCAAAGGAAGTGCCGGGGAATCTGGACAAGCTGATCAAACAAATTAAGGCTAAAACCAAAGACAACGCAAAACAGGTCCCTGTTTTTATCGTTTCTCCACCCCCACATGGAGAAGATGATATGGTTGCAGAAAAATACCAGGGTGGTGCCCGAAGAATCGAACACCTGGTTTCCGAGTTCAGGAAAGTAGCCGAGAAAAACCAATGCTACTACATCGATACGCACAGCAAGATCAAAGCTGCCTTCCCGTATATGACGAAGGACGGCATACATCTTTCCAAAGAGGGCCAGGCGATTGTGGCTGCGATTGTGGATGAAGAAATGAATCGGGTTTTGAAAGGGTTGTGAAGTGAGGGTTAATCCAAGCAGGCTAGCAATATTTTGCCCAATTCTCATCCCATTTTCAAAATCCTGTTCCCCTTACCATCTATTTATTGTTTTGCACCAGCGACCTCAGATCTGCTTCAAAAACGTGCCCCTCATTGTCCGATGCCAGCACAATCCAGGGAATATCCATCCGGTAGGGCTTCTTAGGTGTGGTGATGTTATTGATCCTAGCCCCTTTCATATCAGGCGCCATCACGAGTGTTTCGTTTCTTAGAAGATTAGCCTGCGTAGTATCCACTATGCCAAATACAATCTCGCCCAGATCATGATTTGTTGCATGGTAAATCGTATGTCCGGCCAGCACAATATTAGGATTATCGGTAGCCAGTACAACAGGCCGGCTCGGCTGACGCACTCCATCCAGGTTGGCGTACGGAAAATTCCCCCAAACCCCTTCCGGCGATCTGACACGCATCACCTGCTGGGCTGAATTTTGTGTATCAACACTGTTTTTGGTCGCGAGCCAGAGGGTTCCATTGGCGGTAACAGCTGCATGCAAATGATCATCTGCTGTTCTGTTTCCCTCTTCAATGACCTCCTCTTTCCCCCAGTTATCCGGGGCACTACCATTTTTATGAAATCGCGCACTCACTTTTTCGCGGATCTGATCCGACCAGATGACCATAATCCCTCCGGGCATGGCTGTGATGGTACAGATATCATCCGCATGAATTCCTCTGGTGAGAACAAACGGACCCGTCCATTTTTTAGCATCTTTTGAGCCGCTCCAGACACATATTTTATCGCCCGCGTCGGAGGCCACCCACCAGGTACCGGTCTGATCCCGGGCAATGGTGGCCGTTTCAATCTCATCTGTAGATGCCGGAGCTCGTAAAGTAGTGAGCACATGCGCAGTCCAGGGTGCTGTTGCCCCCCCTTTTTTCTGATCCAAACGGAATACAGTCAGAAAACCGGGGTCTACCCCCACGGCTGTGGCCCCGTTTTCATCTGCCGATACATCGGCCCGCCCGGGTACGCCTGCCAGGGCGGCTAAAATCTCCTTGCGTTCAACCCATCCCTGGCCGGTACGCTGCCACAAAGACGGCCCGGCCGACTTCGGGATCAGTGCCCACCACGCATCGCGCATGTACCACAACTTACACTGCGGCTTATCTGCCGTCGGGTCTTTTACATCTACCTGAAAAACAGGTTTGGGAAATGATCTGGTATTTTTGTTATCCTGTGCATAAACCGAAGTAGCCCCAAGAAGGGATGCCAAAAGGAACAATTCTGGTAATTTATTTTTCACTTTAAGAAAGGTAGGGTGTATAGCGCAAATATAGGGAATAGTGATGCACATGCTCTCACACCACACAAGTAATCAGAAAATTCGCTTTTAAAATCAGGATAATTGTCAGGCTATATTTTATGATGATGTCAGGGCTACACCCTTTTGCAAATGAGCTCCCATTTTTATCGGCACCGGCAGCCCGGTACTAATATTACGGGGCTAACGTCGCGTTGTATTCAAAAATCCGTATTTTTAAAATCATTTAACATCCGAAATCAGATTCTTCAAAATCCCTACATGAAAATAATCGTTTCACTGATCGCATGTGTTCTTTTGGTTAATACCAAGTTGTCTACAACCTGTACAGCCAGCCCTCATGGCAATACAGTAAGCAGGCCAGCTGATCAAAAGGCTAAACCCCTTCCCCGGATCGCCATCACCGGACTGGCGATTGAATCCAGTACTTTTTCACCAGCTCTTACGGAGGAGGAAGCTTTCCATGCGAAGTATGGCCAGGATATTTTCACTTCATATCCATTCTTTTCTTCAGATTCTGTGAACCGTAAAAGAGCACAGTGGTATCCGGCTATGATGGGCCGCTCTTTGCCTGGAGGTGCCGTTACCCGGGAAGCCTACGAATCCATGGTAAAGCAAACGCTGGATCTGCTCAAAAAAAATCTACCCTACGACGGCCTGTTCCTGGACATTCATGGCGCCATGAGTGTGGTTGGACTGGATGATCCCGAGGGTGATTTTATAGTGAGGATCCGCGAGGTGATTGGCAAAAAAGCCGTCATTTCTACCTCCATGGATTTGCACGGGAACGTATCCTGGCGCCTGGCCCAAAACACCGATTTGATCACCTGCTATCGCATGGCTCCACATGAAGATGCCATGCAAACCAAAAAACGGGCAGTCGACAATCTGTTGTCACGATTGGAAAGTGGTAAAGGAAAACCTGCTTATAAGGCCTGGATCCCGATACCTGTACTTTTGCCAGGTGAAAAAACGAGTACGCGGATAGAACCCGCCAAAACGATTTATGCAGCTGTTACGCCGGCATCCCTGGGGCCTGGCATAATAGATGCTGCCATGTGGGTCGGATATGCATGGGCGGATGAGCCTCGCAACCATGCAGTTGTAATGGTGACTGGCGATGACAAGACAACCGTAACATCTACAGCGGAGCAGTTGGCCAGGAGCTTTTGGGATGCCCGATCACAATTTGCCTTTGTAGCGCCAACGGGTACCCTGAAAGAAAGCCTCGACAAAGCGATTGCCAGCCAGAAGCACCCATTCTTCATCAGCGACTCAGGCGATAATCCCACGGCCGGAGGCGCCGGTGACGTCACCTGGACTTTGCAGGAAATACTGGCCCGTCCCGAGTTCAAGTCCGAAAGCGGCCCCTCGTTGATCTATGCGTCCATTCCCGGCCCCGAACTTGTGAAACTTGCCATTGCTGCCGGCGTGGGAGGAACTGTGGATGGTTATGCAGGCGCGAAAGTGGATGCACGCCTTGCGCCTCCTGTACACCTGGTGGGCACGGTACAATCCATCGAATACGGCGACCGTAATGCAGAAGTGGAGGTGGTGGTAAAAACGGGAAGCGTTCTGGTAATCGTAACTCAGAAACGTAAGCCATACCACAAAGAGATAGACTTTACCAGACTGGGGCTCAATCCAAGAAATACTGATATCGTGGTTGTTAAAATCGGTTATCTAGAACCTGAACTCTACAACATGCGGGCCGATTGGATACTTGCCTTAACACCCGGCGGCGTGGACCAGAACCTGGAAACACTCGGCTACAAAAGGATTAAACGCCCCATGTTCCCACTGGATAAAGATATGAAAGATCCGGACTTAAAGGCCCGGCTAGTGCCTTCATCCGAAAAGTAGCCCTATTCACAAACCTCAGATTTTCTGTATAAACGAACAATCCATACCGGTTCACACCGTTGCGATTAGCTAACAAATGCCTCTTCAACCTTTTGTTACGCAAAAATGAAGGCATTTAAAATCCGCTGCCATTCCATTACCTGATTCGATAAAAATTCCTAATATCGATTCTTTTCTGACCTAATGGGCATCAAAATGCTACAATTGTATTATTTTATGCTATAAAACAGGAAGTCTTGAGCTTGATTATCCGGTATGTTTGCAAGGGTTATATGAATATTTATAGAAATTTTAATATCTTAAAGATGGTTCTTCACCAGCAGGCAGATGCGTTTCTCCATCCGATACCTTTTATTAGGAGAATGATGCTTTCATTTTTGTCGCCCTTGCTGTCGTAAACCTGCATTTGACTATAATACATAAAACCAATCAAAAACTTGATTTTCAGTGACTTTTAGCGGACCGAGGCGCTTCGTTTACTGAGAAAAAACAGACAAGTGGTCGTTTCACTTTTTATTAACAGAAAATTCATCTGGATTTTACAGAACATTTATTATGTAACTTCAGAAAATAAATTGAATATTTACAGACCATATACCTACCTAATTAAAGAAGCTCCTTGTGGGTTGCGCAATCGATGATAAAAGCTGTTCAGAAAGCATGGCTTTTTCCTGACATAGCAGAAAAATAACCAACGTTTGAATACTTTGGGCAAGGAGAAGTTTCTCCTCACCTGCTTTTGCAATGTGTGAATACCGTTTTTCTCATACCAATTATTTGGCCATTTTATTTTTCACCTTTATTTTTATTCACGTATGCTCAAAATCATTACGATCAAAAGAAAAGGATCCTTACTCCTTCTGTGCAACCTGCTTTTTAGCCTGGGCGTCTATGCACAGGTAAAGGTTTCCGGTAAGGTAACCGATGCCTCAGGGGCCACATTGCCCGGGGTGAGTGTGGTCGTTAAAGAGTCAACGACCGGCACTGTCACCAATTCCGATGGAATTTTTACCATCCCGGATGTTCCTAATGCAAACTCCACCCTGGTATTCTCCTTTATCGGATACACCACCCAGGAAACCGTTGTGGGCAACAGGAAAATTATTGACATCACTTTGGCTGCAGCAGACAATCAGCTTAGCGAAGTAGTCGTTATCGGGTACGGTACCGCTAAACGAACTACCCTTACCGGAGCGGTCTCACAGGTTGATTCTAAAACCATTTCCGTGCAGGCCAACTCCACGGTTACCAGAGCCCTCGAAGGTGTAGTACCCGGGATTCAGGTCGCATCCATTGACGGACAGCCTGGTTTGGACATGGGTATCCGTTTACGCGGAGCGGGCTCTACCAGCCAGAACAGCTCCAATGCATTGATCGTGATCGACGGTGTACCTACCGAATATCCCAATGCACTGGCTTCCATCAATCCAAAGGACATTGAAAGCATCAGCGTATTAAAAGATGCAGCTTCAACGGCTGTTTACGGTTCGCGTGGAGCCAACGGTGTTTTGCTGGTGACTACCAAAAAAGGATCAAAAGGCAAGCCGAATATTTCCGTAGAAACACGTGCAGGATTCAACTACCTGGGCGGACTGCGCTATGATCTTATCGATAACGCCAAAGATATTTACGAACATGCCTGGCTGGCGATCTACAACTCCGCACGTTATGGCGTGAATGGTGCATCTTCTACAGATGGCAAGTTTACAACCAACGTAGCCAACCCAAATATGTCGCATGAAGATGCAGGGCTATTTGCCAGTTCGCATTTGTTTGACTACACCGGTTCCAGAACAAGCAACTTTGGCATGAACCTGCTGGGCAACTACATGCTTTATGAGGTACCCGGAGCTGTGTATACCCCTACAGGTAGCGGAGCAAGTGCCAGTGCGACCATGTCAGGCGCCTACCTGATTGACCCTGCCACGGGTAAGCTTAATCCTAACGCAAGACAACTTTGGGAGGCTGGATCGTATAAGGATCATTTCTTTGAAAGAATGTTCCGCCAGGAACATACCGTATCGGCAAGTGGCGGATCGGATAAAATGGATTATTTTGTCTCTGTGGGCATGCTGGAAGATCCTTCCTACATCCGTGGATCGTCGTTCAAGCGTTACAACGCGCGTACCAATGTCAATGCACAGCTCACAAGCTGGCTGAAAGTAGGAACTAACCTGGGATACAGCATGCGGAACACCCAATCTCCGGCTACCCGTTTTGGACGGAACCCTGGAACCGTGCAGCAAAACGTGTTCAGATGGGTGAACGGACAGAATCAGCTCGTACCCTTATTTGCCCGGGATCTTCAGGGAAACATTCGAAAAAACCCGAACGGTTCCGACATGGTATCTGATAACAACAACGACAGCTATTCACCTTTGGGTGTGACAAATACCTCCCCCAACGGGACTACTAGTGCTCCACTTTATGCAACCAACCTGATCGACCTTTTGGATAAAGACATTGATCGCAGGGAATCCCACGACTTGAACCTTAAAGGGTATTTCACTGTGAATTTCCTTAAGGATTTCAGCTTTACCAACAACATTTCCTATGACCGTTTTGCTGAAGTACGGACGCGTTATGGTACACCAGAAACCGGTGCCGTAGTGGGTATAGGTGCAATTGGTAAGTATTACACCAACACCGGTGTATTCAACACGCAACAGCTATTAAACTGGGGTAAGGAGTTTGGCCGCCATTCGGTTACCGCACTGGCCGCACATGAATTCTACCAGTTTAAAAGCGATCTGCTGAACTACGGTTCTGCTTATTCTCTGATCAACGGATTTACAGGAGCAGGTAACTTTACCAGCCGGTACAATACCCAAAATGCGCCATTTGGTGTTCCAGGTTATGGTGGTGACATCACTGCGATGGACAGCTATTTTGGACGGGCTGTGTATAACTATGACGACAAGTATTTTGTTGAAGGTTCGTTACGCAGAGACGGTTCTTCCAAATTCAGATACAAGGAGAATCGTTGGGGAACCTTCTGGTCTGTTGGTGGTGGATGGCGTATTTCTCAGGAAAAATTCATGAAGGCAGCCAGTGACGTAGTAGACGAGTTGAAACTACGGGCCAGCTATGGTGTAATCGGAAACCAGAGTGGTATCAGTAACTATTCCGGTTATCAGACATGGAGCTATACCGCAAACTACGCAGCTTCAACAGGCGGAACAGGTATTCCTGCAACTTTCAACCTTGCGCAGGGTGCTGCGGTGAACGATAAACTAACCTGGGAAAACACCCATACCTTTGATGCCGGCATCGATTTCTCCCTTTTGAAAAGGAGAGTAAATGGTACCATTGACGTGTACAACAAAAAAACCGTCAATTCTGTTTTCGCGCAGCCTCTTGCCACTTCCATGGGACAGGCTTCACTCACCTTGAACAGCGCTGAGATCGTCAACCGTGGTGTGGAAGTAGCGTTGGACATCAAAATCATTCAAAGTAAAGATATTAACTGGAGCATCGGGTTGAACGGTACACATTACCGCACCATTCTAACCAAATTTCCGAAGAGCGTAGGTTCACCTGCATTGGGCGGTAACTTTACCGGCTCCATCGATGGATGGGGAATTGCAAACGGCGGTGCTAACAACGCCGGCCAGATTATGTACCTCCGTGGTGAAAATAAGGATTATTACAATCTTTATCTTTACAAGTATATGGGCGTAGATCAAACCACTGGTTTGCCATTGTTTGGTCACACTGTCACGCAAGCGGATCTGGATGCAGGCCGTTTTGGTGGTAACGCAGTAGGATCAACCGTAGGCACAACGAACTACACCTTGGCTAACCGTTTTGAAATGGGCAGTGCCATTCCGAAAATCATTGGGGGCTTTTCAACCAGCTTTCAATACAAAAACTTCGATTTCACGGCTATCCTTGCCTACCAGCTGGGTGGTAAATTCCTGAGTGTGGAATATGCCAATCACCTGTACAGAGCCGGGAACATCGGAAATGCATTGTCGAAAGAAGTATTGGGCAACACCTGGACACCTGAAAACAGAGACGCCAAATTCCCGATGGTATTCTATGGCGACACGCAAAATACGGGTGGTTCCACTTTTGGATCGTGGCAGTACACAGACATGGCTCTGTTCAATGCATCTTATCTGAATATCAAAAACCTGACCCTCGGCTACACGCTGAGAGGATCCATCCTGGACAAACTGAAAACGAAAAGCGTTCGGGTATATGCATCTGGAGATAACCTTGCTATGATCACTGGTCACTCAGGCATTGATCCACGTATGTCGCTGGTAGGCGGTATGGAAGTAGGGGCTGCCGTGTATCTTCCTATGAGCACTTTTTCAGTGGGTGTTAACTTAAACTTTTAATTTAGTCGAGATATGAGTATTCTAAATAAATATATAACGGGTCTGGCAGTTTCTGGTATGCTGCTATTTTCAGGGTGTGCCGATAAGTTGGAAGTGGAGCCACCACACAGTATTTCAGACAAGCAGATTGCCGAATTGCTGGCATCGGGTGACGAGGCCAAGATACGGATCGTTATGGGTGGAATGGCCAATGCCATGCCCCTGCTTTTCAACAACGTTGGTGCTACCGGAGCAGGCGTTGCGGATATGTATTATTCCAATCAGGGGCTTGATGTCAATCGCTCTATTCAGGGTAATGACATTATCCTTGGAGACCAGGAAGGGCTGAGCGTACTCTCTGGATCCATAGAGTATCAGCTAGGTGACTTTATTGGCGCTGCCAACGGCAAAAATTTTGCCTACTGGAAGTATGGCTGGTTTTGTGTTACCACAGCTAACCAGATGCTGAACTACCTTCCGGATGAAACCGTGGGCACGAATAATTTTCTGAAACAATGTAAAGCCAGAGGATTGTTTGCCAGAGCCTATGGTTATAACTACCTGATGGAAAATTATCAGAATGCATTTTTGCAGGGTGGTAATGGTAAGTTAGGCCTGCCTTTGTATGACAGTTTTAGACCTACTCAGGAAAACAAACCTCGTTCAACTGCAGTAGAGACCTATGCTTTTATCAAAAACGACCTGAACCGTGCCATTACCTTGTTTAAAGAGGCTGGCGTTGGGTACACAGCTGATCTAACGGATATAGATCTGGCCGTGGCTAATTTCCTGCTGGCTAAGGTGTCATTGTGGACCGGTGACTGGGCCACTGTAATCAGCGCATCAAATGAAATCCTGACACAATATCCCACGCTTATGTCCCAGGCACAATATGGGGGAAAAAATATTGGTACCGCAGCACTTCCTGAAATTCGGCCAGAAACCAACGGCTTCCTGAACAATGCTCAGAATCCTGAGGTAATCCTAGGGTTCCCTCAGGGCGTTGGTAACCCGTATTTCCTGGCTTACATGAATCCTTTCGGAAAGGACAATGGTGGTTTACAAAGAGCCTATAAGAGGATCGACAACCGTCTGTACGAAAAGATCGCTCCCAATGATTATCGCAAAGATGCCTTCTCTTTGGAAGCAATAGGCAATTACACGTATCCGCCGAACAATACAGTAGCATTTATTCCCACCTACACCAACCTGAAATTTGCAGCCACACACGGATTGGGTAGCAACAATAAGGTTGATGTGGGCGCCTCAACAGCGTATTACATGCGGACTTCGGAGGTATTGCTCATGAAAGCCGAAGCCGAAGCAATGACCCCGGCAACAGAGGCTGCAGCCAAAGCAACACTGGACAAGCTGCTGGCGGCCCGGACAAAAGCAGGCATGACGCCACTAACTACCGCTACTTATCCTGCGATGCAGGGACTCACCACCTTACAGATGGTGCAGCTACAAACGCGCATCGAATTGTGGGGCGAAGGTGGCCGTGAGTTTTACAACAACAAGCGTTGGAATATTCCCGTGGACAGAGCAAGCTCTGCCAACCACGTGACCAAAGCAAGTTTACCGGTAGCCAACATGACCCTTCAGATTCCTGAAGACGAGATGTTGTACAATCCATTATCCGTGCAGAACTAATCAATTTTTGAAGTAAAACAAGAGAGGTGGCCCGTAACGGTCACCTCTCTTTCAATTTGACGTAATTTTGACACTTCAAATATGGCAGCGTCAAAAATTAAATTGTGATACGGATTTTCTATAACGGAAACCAAAGCCTTTCTTCCTCAGTCATGTCAAAGTAAAACATAACACGGATGCTCTGCTTCAAAGAAAAGTTAGTTACCGCTACGTAGACACACTCAGAAATACGCATCTCGTAAAATGGGTAGCCAGCTAAACTCTTGTAGTCACTCTTACGAATTTTCAGCTCAAACTTTCCCGAGAATTGTTTTTCCAAGGCATTCCTGAGGGAATCTGGATCGGTTGTAGATCCGCGAAACAGAAAAGTATATCCCTTGACAGGACGATCATGATACACCTCCTCAGGAATTATATCATTGAATGGATCACTATCTCTAATGGGTATGATCAATTTAAAATTGAACGGTTCATATTGGCTCAAAGGAGGAAAACCATCGATCGTTTTGTAAAAAGTATGCATAGACACATATTCAAGCCCATACTCCTTTTTAGCCTCCAGTACCTTCAACGGATATTTCAATTTCACTCCACAGAAAACCACCTGGCTCATTTTGCACGAATCATTCACTACATCAGAAAGTTTTCCTCTCTGGCACATTGCCACTGATATTGAAAGAACAAAAATTGCAGTGAATACAATAAAGTATCTAGTCATTTTTCCGAAAATTTAATCAAAATGGAAACAATTCTCGCTTTTTAATTTGGCTGAAAGAAAGCCAAGTCATCATAATTATTATAAGCTGCTTGCTTAATCACATCATCATCATTGCAATTTCCACTATTTTTAAGAGCGACTCCAATGTCCTGGCCAAGTTTATTGTTCAGCATATCCATTCGATAGGATGAAAGTGGATTCATCCTAACCCCATAACATATCTCGTGATTATATGCAATTGTTTCTGCCATTTCAAGGCCGAGTTCGCAAACCATTTTAATATTCCATATTACATGTTTAAGGGCATTTGCCGGAGTGTTGTCTATGTTACCCCCAAGACCCAGTAAAGTAGAGTCACTTTGAAACATCACCTCTACATCGCGCTTTATATAACTTGCGACGGTAGCACTAATTGGATTCAAGACACTGAATGCAACTTCACAAGGGTTCAAATCCGTAATTTCTGAGTTCGGATCATTTCCCTGTCCGCCCTGATGTTCTCCGCAATTCGCGGGATTTATGGCACATGGATCTTGGGAATTATTATTTGCAGAATTGCCTTGATCATCAAGGCAGCTTGGACTTTGCATCGGACAACCACAGCCAAAGGGGTTCAAATCACATGGGTTATGAGACCCGGTAATAACCACAACATCTAAGGTATCCCCAACGCTATTCGCAGGCGTAGGATTCAATGGATCTATTACCACTCGTGGTCGTTTCACTCGACTCTCAATTCTTGCTTTATACCCATCCGGCAAAATAACCTGTAACATCCCATCCGATTCAGCAATCCCAGACAACTTTGCCCATCGCCTACGAATAGGAGTTTTAGTAAAGTCATTTTGGTCACCATTAACTTTGACGAACTTATGGAGTACATATAGGTTTCTGGCTTTGGCCTTTTTGTTAAAATTTGGAATACCAACGCCGATACCCAAACCGACTGAGGAAACCACCCCGCGTTTTTGACTATTTTCCGCTAAGATCCTATTCGGCGATGTTATGTTCCATACCATGACGCCTCCCGCAATGGTTGAGCCCACTTTCTGCCAACTTGAGCGATTTTTGATCCATGATAATTTGGCAGGCGAGACGCTTATTGTAAATGTATCGCCTTGATTCAAAGGAATCTGATAAAGATTGTTTTCCTCAGTCACTCCTTGAGCAAAAGATAAACTGTAATTGAAAACGAAAAGGCATAAGCCAATGCAGATGTGGAATACTAATTTCATAGTACTTTAGTTTAATGATGATGATTAGAAAATAATATTATCACAATAATATTTAAATATATTTCAATAAAAAATAAATTTTTACTTTTTTTATTGAAATATATAGCCCCAAGAACCGAAAACAATATCCTGGCAAGCTATATAAAGTTTTCTCAAATTCTCTGCTTCTATCATCTATCAACCGCCGGAACGACCCTGCCGACGGATCTACGTCAGCCAATCTTATTGCCCAAATCCACACAAAATAAAAATGAAGTGGTACGCAATGCTCATCTCATTTTTCTTGATCTTAAAACTTAGAGGCTATTGACGATAAATCGGTTGCGGCAAGGAGCCAGCCCGATTGTCACATGGCTTAAGTCCAGCAGGCAACAACAGTAGTTTAAGGATTGCCGATCTTTTACCTTGGTCGGTCAACTCTCATCTAAAATTTCTTTCGAATGAAACTGATTTGCTTTTTGATTCCGGTATCATTTCTCTGGAACATCCTTGGCTACGAACAAAAGCCGCAAACTCAGGTCACTATTCGCGGAGAAAATTTTTACATCAATGGACACATCACCCTGAAAGGAAAATTCTACCAGGGAATGAACCTTGAGGGCCTTTTACCCAATTCCCGCATGGTGCAGGGAACATTCGACGACCTCAATCCTGAGACAAAGGAACTTTGGAAATATCCGGACACCGGGAAATGGGATCCTGACCGAAATGTTACTGAATTCATCGCCGCCATGCCGTTGTGGAGGGAACATGGACTGCTCGCCATTACACTGAATATGCAGGGGGGAAGTCCACAGGGCTATTCAAAGGACCAGCCCTGGCACAACTCCGGGTTCAATGCGGATGGATCACTTCATCCGAAGTATCTTCAAAGACTACAAAAAATACTGAAAAAGGCCGACGAACTTGGCATGGTTGTCATTGTCGGATACTTCTATTTCGGGCAAGACAACCGCCTTGCAGATGAGCAGGCTGTAAAGAATGCCGTAAGAAATATGACGGAATTCCTTCTGAAAACAGGTTACAAAAACCTTTTGGTAGAGATCAATAATGAATGCAACATCAAATACCGCCATCCAATTCTGCTTGAAAACCGGGTTCATGAACTCATTACGCTGGCCCAATCCATTAAGCTAAAAGGTCGTCGGCTACTGGTCTCGACCAGTTTCAGCGGTAATCACATTCCCAGTGACAATATCCTCAAAGTAAATGATTTCGTACTGGTCCATGGCAACGGCGTATCCAGGCCCGAGCGCATTGCTGAAATGGTACAGATCATACGGGACAAACCCGCCTACGGCGGTCAGCCCATCGTATTCAACGAAGACGATCATTTCGATTTTGACAAACCGATGAACAATTTCCTCGCCGCTACCAAAGCCCATGCCTCATGGGGCTACTTCGATTACCGGATGAAGAGCGAGCCATTTGAAGATGGTTACCAAAGCATGCCCGCCGACTGGGGGATTCATAGTGCCAGGAAAAGGGGCTTTTTTGATTTGCTAAAAAAGATGGTAATCGACCAGTGACAAAACAAGGATTGGTAATTGGGTAAACCTAACTCTAAAAAAGATCCCACATTTATGGAACATGCGTGACGGTGATAGCACATCTCCCGATTACAGGATCAAAATAGCCTACGGGAAAATTTACCAACCTATTGCCAGGTGATAGCATATCCAATATCGCAAAAAATACCGATACATGGACCACCATTCTGAAAACCGATGACCGGCGCACAACATTCCTACCTCAAGACGCTCTCTGACGAAGCCGGAGAAGAAGTGGATGAAACGCTGACGAAGGCCAATGCATCGAAGTTTATCGAAGAGCTGCAGCAAAAAACGGGAAGAGGATTGGCTCAATAGCGCTCTACCCCGGGCATAAGACCTGTAAGAGAGGCGCGGTTCTCTTTTTTTTTATTTATGACTTAACCCCATCTCCTAACGGTTGATTTAGCTTAACACGCAGACGGAGATACTGATTATTCATTCCACCAAATTCATATAAATATTTATAGTAAAAATATTGATTTTTTCAAGTAACTGGCATATACAAATGTCCTTTTACCTCCGGTATATCCCTTTCAAACAAAAAACCCATTCGCCTATATGAATAATCTACGTTATTGTGTGCTTTCCCTGATCGGGCTTGCACTATCATTTACCCAGCTCTATGCACAGAGCCGGCAAGTCACCGGAAAGGTGGTCGACGAAGTCAACATGGCGGTACCTGGTGCCAGCATACTGCTTCGCGGCTCCTCAACGGGTACGAACACGGTGGCCGACGGAAGCTTTACGATCAGCATTCCGGCCGGAAATCAGACGCTGATTGTCTCCTCCATTGGTTTCAAAACGCAGGAGGTTCAGGTCAGTAGCACTTCTTCGCAACTCTCCGTTAAGCTTCTCCCGGACGTCAAAAGCCTTGGAGAAGTAGTGGTAACCGCCCTGGGCGTGCAAAGAAACACCCGCAATGTGGGCTATGCCGTCCAGCAGGTGGATGGAAGCAGCATCCAGGAAGCCCGTGAGGTCAATTATATCAACTCGCTTCAGGGCAAACTTGCCGGCGTTCAGATCGGTGGCAACAGCGGATCCATGGGGGGCTCTTCCCGGGTAACCATACGTGGGTTGAAGTCCATCTCAGGAAATAACAATGCCCTGTTTATTGTGGATGGGGTACCCATGGCCAACATGAACCTGAACTCCTACGGCGTCACCGGTGGCCAGGGAACAGGCGGCGGCGGCTATGACTACGGTAACCCGGCCCAGCTGATCAATCCCAACGATGTCGAAAATATTTCGGTTCTGAAAGGTGCTGCGGCAACCGCACTTTATGGTAGCCGTGGACAAAATGGGGTGATATACATTACCACCAAGTCGGGCAAAGGCTCCGGAAATCTGTCCTTGAATTACGATCTGAATATCCAGATGGACCAGGTGTCGTTGTTGCCGAAGTTTCAGAACAGTTATGGAGGCGGAGGCAGTGATGCTTTCACCAAACTCTACATCAATCAAAACCCGAGCGGCTTCCTGCCCGGCGGCGGTTCTTATGACGACAACGATGGGAAAGGCAGATATGATCTGATCCCGGATTACGGTACGGATGAGTCGTGGGGACCCAAGATGGACGGCAGGCTTGTGCGGCATTACTGGTCGTGGGATCAGGATCGTAACAACCCTAACTTTGGTAAAGCAGCGCCGTGGAGTCCACAGCCCAATAATGCCAAAGATTTTTTCAAGACCGGGGTTACTTTCTCGAATAACCTCTCCGTGGCCAGCAGCGGCGATAAGGGTTCCATCCGGTTTTCACTCGGGCAGACAAAGCAAAACTTCATCTACCCGGGTAGCCAGCTGAACCGGTTTTTCATAAGCATGAATACGACTTATAAATTCACCGACAAATTCACCTTCAGCGGTGGGATCAATTACATCAATGATCATTCCAAAGGCAGACCGGGCACAGGCTTTTTTGGAAACAACCCGATGCTTTTTTACGTCATGTACGGACAGCGCCAGATCGAGGATTCATATCTGAAAGCGTACAAATATGCCGACGGAACCGAGCAGTCGTGGAACCGTACGGCATGGAATATTCAAAAGCCTGCGTTTACCCAGAATCCCTACTGGAACCAGTACGAAAACTACAACACCGACCAGAACAACCGGTACTTTGGAAACGCCGGCCTGACTTACAAACTGACCGACTGGCTTTCGGCCGATGTACGGGTATTCTCCGACTACCTCAACCACATGGATGAAACCCGCAGCGCCAAAGGATTTTTTGTAGGATCCTATGCGAAACGTGTGGCGATCAATAACGAGAACAACTATCAGGGTACGCTAAATATCAATAAGTCTTTTGAAGAATCCAACCTGAGCCTGGAGGCTGTGCTGGGTGGAAATATTCTGAGTATCAAATCAAGCATCGATGCCGGCACAACCAATGGAGGCCTACAGAACCCGATGGTGTATGTGCTTCAAAATTCGGTAACTCCCGCAACGATTTCCAACGCCTATGGCA
Source organism: Dyadobacter sp. 32 (assembly GCF_902506755.1). GTDB lineage: Bacteria > Bacteroidota > Bacteroidia > Cytophagales > Spirosomataceae > Dyadobacter. The sequence goes on from NZ_LR735258.1 coordinate 3,812,949, forward strand.
ACAGGCAGACCAATTCATTATTCGGATCGGTGACTGTTGGCTATAAGAAACTCCTGTACTTAACGGCAACCGGACGCAATGACTGGGCCTCCACACTCAAACAGACCGGTAATTTCTCCTACTTCTATCCATCTGTGGCAGGTTCATTTATCTTCTCAGACGTAATCCCGAAAACAAAATGGCTCACAATGGGCAAAGCGCGTCTCTCGTACGCACAGGTGGGTAACGATGCGGATCCCTACTCCGTGTCACGGTATTACGATTATGTTGCCCCATTCGGCACTTTCCCGCTTCAAAGTACCTCGGACAAGCTGTTCAACAGCCGCCTTAAACCGGAGCTTTCCTCGGAAGTGGAAGGCGGGTTCGACTTCAAATTCTTCAACGACCTGCTTGGTGCTAATTTCACCTACTACGACCGTCGTACCAAAAACCAGATCTGGAATGTACAGATCCCTTCTGAAAGTGGATTCACCACCAAAGTGGTCAACGGAGGAACTGTTCAAAACAGAGGTATAGAGCTAACACTGACGGCCACGCCTATACGTACAACCAGCTTCAACTGGAGAGTGGCATTGAATTTTTCCAAAAACAAAAATACGGTACTCGATCTTAACAGTACCGTAGACAACATTCAGGGCATAGAAAGGTTCGTAATCGGTACAGAGCGACGCACCAACAAAGTGTCCATGGTGGCCCAGAAAGGCATGTCACTGGGTACCATGCTGGGTACCGACTATGTGTATGATGCGCAGGGAAACAGAACTGTGGCTGCCAACGGCACTTACAATGTAACGGCCACACCGGTGATCATCGGAGATGCCAATCCTGATTTTATAGGTGGATTGAACAATACATTCAGCTACAAAAACCTGTATCTGTCCGCTTTGGTGGATTTCCAGAAAGGGGGTGATTTCTTCTCATACACCAATCTGTACGGAAACAAATCCGGCATGCTGGCGGAAACCGCTGAAAACGGCATCCGCGAAAAAGGCGTCATCAATCCGGGTGTGAAAGCCGACGGAACGGCAAACGACATCGTGGTAACAGCACGTACACATTTCAATGCAGACGGAGGGAACCGGATCAGCAAGGCAAATCTTTATGACGGCAGCTATATCTACCTGCGTGAAGTACGTATGGGATGGCATTTACCAGATAGCTGGGCAAAAAAGATAAGGACCCAGGCTTTGCGCATAACGCTCACGGGCCGTAACCTTTGGCTGATAAAAAGCAACGCACCCAATGTGGATCCTGCCAATATCACCAATTCGATCAGCAACCAGATTGGGTTTGAGGGTGGCGCGTTGCCTCCGGTACGCAGCATGGGAGCCAACCTGAACATTACTTTTTAACCGATTTTCCACGGAATAAATCATAAATCTGATTGACTATGAAACTTAAACTCATTTTCCTGCTGACTGCAAGTATTCTTGCATTTACGGGATGCAACAATTTTGAAACACTCAATACCGACCCGGCAAGGTCCAGCGAAACCCAACCCGAATTCCTCCTGGGCAATGCTGAAAAACGAGCTTCGGACCTGTTGTACGACACCTATTTCAACGGGCGTATCGGCATGGAGCTGTCGCAGTACTGGATGGGCACCGACAAGACCTCCGATGGTCGCTTTCTGTTTACCAACGACGGCCTGTGGTCGGGTATGTACGCAGGGCCTTTGATGGACCTGCAGGAAATTCAGAATTACTATGACCGCCACCCCGAAGAAACCAACCCAAACATACTGGCAGTATCCGAAATCCTGAAATCCTGGATATTCCACATCCTTACCGATGTTTACGTGGATATCCCGTACACCCAGGCATTGAAAGGCGACGTGATTCCTCAGCCCGTTTTTGATAAAGGCAAAGATGTCTACAGTGCACTGCTGGTATCTCTCAAAAAGCAAATTGATGTGTTGTCCAATCCCGGAACAATGGCTATCCGGGGTGATGTTGTTGCCAATGGCAGCGCTGCACAGTGGGTCAGGATCGCCAACGCACTACGTATGCGCATAGCCATGCGCATGGCCGACGCCCAGCCCGCAGAAGCCAAAGCGATTATTGAAGATGCCGTAAAAAATACGATGGTCAGCGTGGCGCAGGATGCTTTCTTTCCCTACAATGTTGCTACGGTCACCAACCGGTTTCCATACAATGACGTAGACAGGCCCCTGGTTGAATTTGCCGTTACCTCCACCCTGGTGACGTATCTGCAATCGGTAAATGATCCGCGCCTGCCTATCTTCGCCCGCCCGGATGAAACCAATGGCAAATACATCGGTAAAGTGTATGGTACAGAGGCCAACGCACCCACGATGATCGGGCTTTCCAAGCCGGGTGTAATGGCTTACAGCGGCTCCGCAAAGGGTTACATGATCACTTATGCAGAGGTTGCCTTCCTCAAAGCCGAAGCAGCAGCCCGAGGTATGGCCGTGGGCTCAGCCTCTGCCGAAGAGCTGTACAAAGAAGCCGTGACCGCATCGATGACCCAATGGGGTGTCACCGACGCCAAAGTCGTGGCCACGTACCTGGAAGGCGTGCCCTACAAAGGAGGAACCTGGAAAAACGTAATCGGCACCCAGAAATGGCTTGCCCTGTACATGCAAGGTATACAATCCTGGATGGAACGACTACGGCTCGACCCTAAAAAGCCCAATGGTGAAGTATTGTTTATCCCTCCGGCATCCGGCAGTCTGGATCCTGAGGTAACCGACGTGCCCAAACGCCTCAAATACCCCAGCAGTAGCCGGGCCGCCAACGCCATCAACAGCGAACAGGCAGCCAAAAGCATCGGCGGAGACACTCAGGCCACCAAAAACTGGTGGGATACACTTTGATGGGCCTGAGCTTTTATGGCTTTTCCTAGAGAATCGGGAGTACGAAAAAACCATTAAGGAGTTACCGTCAGTCAGCGCTTCTCTGACCAGGTTAACTCTTTAATGGTTTTTAGGCTTTTTAGGCGGAACTGGCTGATCCCGGCCAGTTTTTACCCAGACTTCGGGCCTTCAACGTAACTGGATCCAGATATCATTTACCGAAGAATATTGACCCACCCTTTGATATCTTGTTTCAAGTTGTCACTGGAAAGTAGATAGTAGTACATACCAGCTGAGAGCTTGCCTCCATCCCAGGAGTTGTCATACTGCGGGTGGCGATAAACCAGGGTGCCCCAACGATTATAAATTTCAAGTTTCCATGGCAACAAGGTAATATTGTCAATGACAAAGTAGTCGTTTTTGTTATCTGAGTTTGGTGTGAATACATTAGGTATATCTCCCGGGCAACGGTAAAATTCAACTTTGACGGTATCAGAAGATGGGCATTGCAGAGAGGTTGACGAAACAATATATACGCCGGATCTATCTGTTGTATATTCGTGTTTCTGAGATCCGTCCTGCCACCGAATACCAGAGGCCCCTACCGCCTTGAGAGTGATCGTTGCGGGTTCACAAGCCTTAATGTCAGGCCCCAGTTTCACAGGCAAATGAAAATCTGCTTCAATAGAATCCTTAAAAACACACTCCCTGTAACTCAGTTCAAGAACGTAATTTCCAGACTCCTTAATAGTATAATTGTTTTTGGTGTTTCCATCGTCCCATAATAGCGAGTAAGGTGACATATTGCCCAATGCTACCGTATAGCTCTCGCCGTCACACCTGGTAATGTCATCTCCCAGAAAATTTGGTTCAGGTATAAAAGGAACATCAACTTCTTCCACTAATACATCGTCAATCAGATAATATGGTGGCTCACCTTTGTAAAACATGGGCACCATTTTTGTTGCTGCATCATTTGAAAAGTTGCCAATGGTCAGGTACTCGTAATCGTTTTCAGCCATAAAACAGCCGGATATTTTCGTCCACTTAGCCGTATCTGTTACCACTTCATTAGACCTTACCTGCGGGGTGTAGTTTAAGACGGAATGTCCAACCGAGCCAATTGGCGAAACGGTGAACACTGCTCCAAAATTATTTGTGGCTATTGACCCGGGGTAAGCCCTCAGTACGTAATACTCCGCATAGTAAATCTTACCCTTTTTTAATCGTTGAGATAATCGGGTCTGTATGTATTCCCTGTATTCAATTACCTTCGTAAGGTCTCTGTATGTTCTGTTGTCGGCAGCGGATGTGATAATTCCCGCGGTAAATTTACCGTTCCTGGCTTGCGGGGATTTGTAGTGGAAAACGATGGAAGCACAAGCTGCTGAACTATCTGCATACCATACGTCAGAAGTACCGGCCGTTGGTGTACGCCAGTCATAGAGATAATCCTGAAGTCCTTCGCCTGTGGGCATTATTCTACATGGCTTTTTTATAAATCTTTCGAATCCAGGGTTAGGAACAAAGTTTTGTGCTAGGCAAACAATTGCCAGGCACCAGAAATATAGCGTTAAAACGCTCTTCCGATAGATATGGCTGGCCATGGAAAAAAAACATTTCGTATTTTGGATTGCCGACCAGGTACAACTATATCCGAGTTCGTTCCGTAAATGAAAGGGATTAAAACGCCAGTTCGGGCTACCCATCCTTTATGAGGCCTTTGGTATCTATACCCAAGGCGCAGAGAAATGTGACCATTGTTCTGGGGACTAACAAACCTGGTTTCCTTATTATTGATCTCTTTGTCTTGAATCATGGCGAAGAGTCCCATTTCCCAATGGTGTCTCTCAGCCTGGCTCACCATGCCTGCTTCAAGCGTAGCTGCCGTTTGCGTAAATTGCCCAATGGGCTGATAGGTAGCTCCAGCTTTCGCAAAAAAGGCGAATTTATTCGTCTGGTGAAATATCCGTTCATAACTGAGCGAAACCGGAATAAAATGATCACCCATGCCATTGATTTCTACCTGAATTGAGTTGGCGCTAATGAACTTGCCGGAGGCAGTCTGCGCTTTGACAATGCCCCCGCAAAGTGCCAGAAAAATAGCAGTTGAATAAACATTCATGGTAAATAAATATTGATATACCCCAAACTAATTAATTTCAGATATTTCAAGCTTAAAACTAGCTCAATCAGATAACCGAAGTTCAACATTTGAACTGAAATATAAATGTCTTGATTTATGCTTTCCAATTCTCAAATGAAGAACTTAGGTATCCATCTTGAGGTGGAATAAATAATGAATTTACTACCATTTAATTTAATCCCATATTCAAATTCGGTTACAGCGAATTCATCCGGCCGACTATGGAAACTACGTAAACACCTTAAAGGAGGATAACAACCTTACAGCGAGTCTGTAACGATTGTTATCCTTCTTTTAATTTAACCTATAACAGTCTTTCACAGATAGGGCATAGAACAGGATTATTATTTCAACAAAACTCGAACTTTATCGAGGACCGCCCCATTTTTCATAAAATGAAAGTAATGTGTGCCGCGAGGCAAATCTTTTACATTCAGCTTAATCTTATTACCATCTTGGAAAGACCTTTCGTTTAATGTACTGCTGAAATTAATAGTTTTAGTATTATCGATTGCTAAACCATTTTCATTGTAAATTTTTATGTCATCTGGAAATAATTCCGCTTGTTTTTCATTTTTAAATTGTATTGTTAAATAATCTGTGGCAGGATTTGGATAAGTTGCTATTAACCAATCATTTTCACAATATCTTGTTTCAACTGTTTTAGAAACTGGGAACGATATCCCACAAGTGTTTGTGCCAACAACAGATACAGTGAATGGGCTAACGTATATGGACTTCGCCATAACGGCAGAAGAACCCTGACCTGATACCAGGATGGCACCAGAGCCACTTACCGTCCAATCATAGCTCGTGACATCCGCCACGAGATTGACACTGAATGGCGCTTCATACGATTGGCACAGATAAGGAGGTGAGAAAATTTGGGATCCTAGTACCGGTGGGCCATAGCGAATGTTCAATGTTTTGGTATTACTGCTGGCCACGTTACAGGCTGAAGAGTAAGCCTGGATCGTAAAAGATCCGTTTGATGTGGCGCCCAGATTAACCGAGCCTGCAACAGTTTGGGCTGCGGAGAAGCCATTTACCCGTGCACCGCCTGTTGGCGTCCAAACATATTGATCCGCATTGACGCCAGAAGCCGAGGCACTGACTACATCCAAACTGGAACAGACCAGAGGTGCGGTGGAAGGTGTGACACTGCTGATTGAAGGTAGTGGTCTATTTATGGTTAATTGTGACGCTGTGACAAGATCACTAACATCGCTCCTTGAGGTGGTCACCTTTACAACGCCTTGGGTATTCAAATTAGGGGTAACGGTTATCGAGTTGGAATTAGTCGCCCCACTCCAGCCAGAGGGTAGTGACCATGAATAATTTGTAGCGTTATCTACTGGGTCGACAGATATCGTAATAGGTGTAGTGTTGCACCCGAGATTATAGCTACCAGTGTAGGCAACGCCATTAATCTTAATATTACCTGGTGTTCCCAAATAGCGAATTGGGATGGTTTTAGTCGCCGTTAAGGTAGGGCAATCTGGGCAACCGATGTTAGTTTGGGATGGCACTCCTGTTGTTACTTTTATGGTTCCATCCCCATTTATATTATCCCACTTTACGATTATGCTGTTAGCGCCATCAAATTCTCTGACTGATGGATTAGCATTGCTACATCCAACAATTTTCCATTTGTGACCTCCCATTTATATTTACAGCTATTGCCCTCTATACAACTTGAAAAATCCGTTATCGGACCAAAGTAGGTATGGTTGCTACCGTTGGGCAATGCATATGCGCATGTTACACTTGGACTGCTGCAACTTATAGCTACACTTTGAGCTGACAAAGAAATTCTTAAAATGAAGAGGTGCAAAAATACAATGCAAAAAAATGGTTTAAAAGTTTTCATAAGAATCAGGATTTAAAAATGATAGGATATATTTATCAAGCGTAATGGATCGAGCGCAAAACCATAGGAATTACTCTTTGAAGCGACAATATTTCGTGGACCAAAGTTTTTAACGATTTTACGTTGGGCTGTAAAAAGTGCTTCTGCCGAAATCGACAATCTGTTGGAAACTCGGTACTTCAAGCCAACAAAGGGATGTACACCAATAGAGTAAACTTTAGCAGGATATAATGTAACTATATACTCTCTGGCCCAATTATAATCTACACCTATATCCATACCATAAAATAGCTGATGCCTGCCATAATCTTTACGCCTTTCATAGCCCAGGAGCGTGCTTAAATTAAAGGTTTTTCTTTTGTAAAGTTGGTGTTGTGGAACGGTTCCAGTTGTATCATAGTATTGAAAATGCTCATCTGTCGAATGGCTCAAACTGCTAATTGCAAGCCTGAATGCACCCCGCGATCCTGGTGCGTAACGAATCATTACCCCCCTATAACCTTTAAAGAGATTTAGAACATCCAGGCTTACGTCCCATTTGAAAAGCACCAGAGAGTCTTTTTGTGCCTTTAAGCCTTGACCCGAAACCGTGTTTCCGAGAACAAAACAACAAATGAGCGTGAGAATAATTTCCTTACTTTTGAACTTCATAGTTTATTAATTTAGATAAAAAACAACAGTAATTATTTTGGTCTAAACATTTTCAAAAAACGGAGTAGAAATTTTTGGCTTTATGAAAGTTGAGCTAAAATATTTTTGTAAATATCACTAATCCACCTTTGGGAATGAAGCAAATTTATAGATCTATATTAACATTAAATTTGATTTGAGTCACAAAATCGTGTGACTCAAATCAAAAAATTTCAATAAATATTTATCGCTTTTTACTTCGGATGCGGCTTAGTGTGGCCCTGTCGATGTTAAGATAAGAAGCCTGAAGACCTACGGAGATACGGCCGGCAAGCTCGAGATGCCATCAAAATCGTTTGAAGGGCTGGAAGGAGGAATCTCAACAAGTTTTAGTACGATAGGTCCTGTATCATTTCGGGCATTCGTCATCGAATGGCTTCAAAGGCATAAATGTGCAAACCTGTACTGGCGAAAATCTTTCCCCTCTTGCCATTTTTTGCAGGAAGCGCAGATACCATTCCCCAAAAATAAGCGCCCGAATTTTTCGCCAGGTCGGGAGACCGTAGTTTCCATTCTGTTTTGCCCGTCTTTACTTCCACGGCATGAAGCAATCCGTCACCACCTCCAGCATAGTATACGTATCCATCCTGATACAAAAGCTTTGTACTCGTACCGGACGACTTTTCCCTCCATACCTCTGCACCTGTATCGGCGTTATGACCGTATATATACGTATCCTCACAATTGGCCACCAACAGCCCTTCGGCCACTATAAAGCCTGATGAAAGAAAGTCCTGAGCAAAGGGCCGGTCCCATACGCTCTCCCCGGTAAGCAGGTTGTGGCAGGTAATATACCTTCCTACGGCATGATACACCTTGTTTTCGTATATTACGGGCATATGATCCACCACGGAGCCTGGATGGGGTTCAATGAGTGGAATGTCTTTGTACACCCATATTTTTTTACTCAGGTTGTAGAGGCCATATACCGACCGGATGTAGTTATAAGCTGCCTGGGCGGTTGGCCGCTGGTAATCCACAATGAGCATAGTGTCCCCTTTGATCACAACAGGTTTTGTTACCGCAGCCCCGGACGGAATTGGCGTTCTCCCAAAAAACTCTTTGGGCAATTGAGGATTCACCACTAACTCTTCCGGATCGGGGCGAAGCACATTCCCTTTATAAAGCGCCATATGCCCGCTGCTGTCTTCATACTCTCTTCTTCCCGCATAAAAATAGCTATCCCCAATTCCAGAAATTCTCACGTTCGTATAAACGGTATCCTGCTTCCATTTCTGCCACACTGTCTTCCCGGTATTCATATCCACACAATGGGTGCGTGGCCCGCTGGGAATGACCAGATAATTGTTCCTGAGATATACATAATTAATATCAAAAAGCTCCCTCCAGAACATGTAACCTGCCCAGCGCCATTTTTCCTTGCCGGTCTCGCCATCCAATCGCACAATTCCACCTCTGTCGGTATAAGAGGTTAGATACTGAATTCCCGTTGCGTAAGGAGCCAAAATGTCTCCTTCGTAGGTGACGCTTGTCCGGAGACCGGTTGCCATGTAGCTGCCACTGTTGACTGGGGCGCCCCAGAGGTATTTTTTCGTGGAAATACTTCCATCGGAGTTGCGCTCAAAGTCCTTCTCCCGGCAACCAAGGAGAAGAACGTTGAAAGCAATGAGGCAAAGCAATATGGTGAATGTTTTTACCATGTTGGTGTTTCGAAAAAGTCCCCTCTATTAAATGCCAGATTCAATGTGGCTCGCATATTGGGATGCCCACGCATCTTTTACCTGCTCCATTTAAATGAAATTTAGCTTCGTAGCGTTTTGTTGTTGTTAGGGGTAACACGCTTCACACGAACAAAGCTATATAACAAAACCAACATTAAATTTGATTTGAGTCACAAAATCGTGTGACTCAAATCAAAAAATTTCAATAAATATTTATCGCTTTTTACTTCGGATGCGGCTTAGTGTGGCCCTGTCGATGTTAAGATAAGAAGCCTGAAGACCTACGGAGATACGGCCGGCAAGCTCGGGATGCATACTTTCAAACATTTGTACCCTGTGCTGAGGGTTTCGGAGATTACACATCTGAACCCGTAACTCCGATAATAACAGGGAGTTTTCGAACAACGTGCGGAATAAGTCGGGGAATAACTTGTGCATGTGGAGGTAGTTTTCATGCGAGAGTTTGTACAACTTACTGGCTTCCAGCGTTTCGATGTAAGCCGAGGCCGGTGTGGGGTGCAGGAAACTACGGATGTCGGTGAGGAAGCCCCCTTCGGAAACAATCCAGTTGGTAATTTCCCTGTTCGTGGCAACATTGCCTTCCTTCTCCCCCTCTAATACGATGTAGGACCGCAGCATACCGGTATCTACATACCAGATAGCCCCGTTCACACCACCAGGCTCTGAAAGAATGACTTTCGCTGAGACCCGCACCGGTTGAAAGTGCTGTAAGAAAGGCTCTAACGCATCGCGGGTCGGTTTTGTGACCCTTTCATGGCTTTGAAGTAAAATATTCATGTGTACCAGTTAAACCCGCATCATGTATTGGCAAGCCCACATTGCATTTCCATCACATACCTGTTGCATAATCCGGGAGAGTGAGTAAGATGTAATGCGCCTCCATGTCAATCCTTTGTAACCGTAAATACTCTAATGAGCTGCTAGATAATCAGGATTTTCCTGATTTGAAAATTTTTCGACAAATAAGTTGTCAATAATTTACTTGTTTTTAAAGTTTTTTTGCGGGGATAGACTGGGTAAGGTTTGATCACTGAAGAGCACAATGACAAGGTGGTGATCAAAATGGTTCCCGGAGCTTTCGGTTCTTTGAAAGTGGGCAGACTTGGCCACAACGAGCTTGGCCACGGGAAAATTGGAGTCCCGTGGCTAAGCAAAAAAACGGATAAGTTTGGTATAAGCAACCGGACAGTCCCTAGAGCAACCTATTGTTTCACAATTTTGTAACGTAACGGTTCTTTAGCGGTGGCCTGGACGTTCAAAATGTAAATGCCGGGTAGGAGTTGTTGGGCGGGAATCAGGAGCATGCGTCCATTCAACCTGCCCGTAACTGTGGTGGTGCGTCCGGAGACATCGGTAAAAGATATGGCGGATGGCAGGCGCCCCCAGTCAGCCTCAAGGCTGATTTGGTCTGCGACCGGATTCGGATAAGGCGCGCCAGTCGCCATGGCAACAGGTTCTGTACCCAGTACCGCATTGGTGATGATCTGAAAAGCAGCACTGATACATCCGTCCGTGGTGGTGGCGCGTACTTCATAATTGCCCGCCTGTTCGATGATTACGGCACCAGATGGATCGCGCAGCACCTCCACACCATCCGAAAACCAGATAAAATCCGATCCTCCGGTGGAGGTAGCCGTGTAATTCACCCCATTCCGCACCACACTGGGGCGGGTAGGATTGATGCAGAAGGTACGGTCTACGGTACTGGCTACCTCAAATTTATCGTTGCCGGCCTGGCTTGCCCTAACCGTTGCCTTTCCTGCTTTGTTAAGCGTCACCTGTTTCCCCTGTACGGTAATTCCACCTGAAACTTTTTCGAACGTAACCGTAAGCCCGGCGCTGGAAGTTGCCGACAGGTCAAAACCAGCATCGCCTATCACCCGGTCGGAAGGCTGGTTGAATTGAATGCTTTGTGCCTGCCGGGCTGTCTGCCGCGTTCCCTGTCCGTACCAAACAGCCAGCTTTCCGTTTTTCATCAGCGTGGTGGCATTACCGGATGCGGATATACGGTCGGGTGCCAGATTTATTATTCCAACATTTTCGGCACTGCCTGCTTCTGTGCTGAAGATCATCTGGTCGTCCTTACGGGAATAATCCGGAAAGCCCAATGAGTTGTTTCGGTAAATTTCGTTGACAGTGCCATTGTCGACATCAACACCTATCAGCGAGTAAATCTCATCCGGCTCGTAGTAATAATCGAAACTGATGATATTAGGACTGTTTTTTGAAAAAGCCGGATTGCCTATGTTTTCCCCTTCGTCCAGATTGGTGAATAGCTTTTCGATGGATCCATTGCCAAAGTTACCGGAAGCGTTATTCCAGGCTCTCAGGAAACCTACATCCCAATATTCATGACTTTTCCCATCCAGCGATTTAAGTTGGTTATTGGCATCATACACAAGATATTCTCCTGAGATATCCCACACGATCGCATCGGCGTACTGAACTTCACCGGTGCTGACTCCCTCCGAGTATGTGGGGTTGTAAAGAGAAAACTCGGACCATTTTTTCAGGTCAAAGCTATAAACGTACACCTTATTGTTTTTATCAGAGGTAAGGGCAGCCAGTTTTTTACCATCCCGGGAAATAGCAACATTGTCCCAGATCGTTTCATTGGACACAATCTGCTCCTGCGCACTTCCGGAAAGGCTAATAGCCCTGATCCTTCCATCGTCGGAAACGAAATAAGCTAGCTGGCCATCGTCGGTAACACTCGGCTTATGTCCGGTGCCTTTGGTGGATCGGCTCGTAAAATTGGCCAGTTGCGGGGTGGTCTGATAGATGGCACCATCGTTGGTACCCACCACAAGTATTCCGTCCGCACCTGTATTTACCGGCAGGTTGGTTGGATCCGGCGCCTGGGTGGTGGTACCCGAAGTTATACCCACAGCATCGAAAGCATCACTGGCAACTTTTGTTTCTGTGGAACCGGAACCATACAAGTCGGTAGCAGACTGCACTATAGCCAGTCGAAGATCCAGAAACTGAGAGCGTCGCGTGAGGTACTGGGTCAATGCGCGGTAATAGATCTGTTCCGCTTTTTCCCTGCTTATTTTGGAAGCAATCTGATAAAAGGCAAAATTTGGAATGCCACTATTGATGTGCACCCCCCCGTTATCTTCATTTGTTTTTACAAATTGTGCCATCGTTTTGGGCTGATAGCCCCTTTGCCCCTGCCCACCCTGATTGGGGTTCGACATGCTGCGCAGCGCCCCGGAAGGGAAAGCCGATGTTTTGACCACATCTTCACCCAGCGTCCAGTCGTCCCGGTCGATCAACACGCCGAAAACGTCCGCCATGGATTCGTTGATGGCACCAGACTGGCCCTGATATTCGAGATTGGCCGTATTCTGTATCACCCCATGTGTCATTTCGTGACCAGCCACGTCGAGCCCACCAGCCAATGGCTTAAACGAATTCCGGCCATTTCCATATCCCATAAATTCACCATTCCAAAAGGCATTGTCCATGCCTTTTCCATCTTCCTCGTCGGCGATGTTGATGATCGAGATCACAGTTCCATCCTTACCGTTGAGGGAATTTCTCTTGAATGTGTTCCGGAAGTAGTCATAGGCCAATCCTGCGTTCAGATGCGCCGATACCGCAGTAGCATTCCAGGAGGTACTGCTGTTGCTGGTAATGTGCCTTACTTTCAGATCCTCTCCCGTGGTGTTACCGGCGTCAATGGTCCATATCACCCCCTGTGGATCCCCGGGAATGGATGCCTTATTGTTTTTAAACATCGGCTTGGAGGCATCGATCATATAAAGGGATGATCCAACCTGGTACGTGCTGAAGTTTCTTTGAATGTTGTTCAGATCTCTCGCACTGGATGTAACAGGCCCGTCCACGCCACAGGTATGGTTGTATTTGTCGAGAACAACCCCCGTACCGGCGTCTACAAAATACTCCCAGCGTTCGATCAGATTGGGATGAACGGTTACGTGCCAGGCAAGCCTGGGGTCATTGGGGAAATCCTCCCGGTAGTAGATCACCAGCTCATGCGAAGATTTGCAAAAACGCCCTGCAAGTGCATCAGAAGGATTCCTGACAATGGTCCGCGCACTTAAATCTGCAAGGGCAAACTGTTCGGCACGCTCTTTACCCAAACCAGGAATCACACTATTTAGTTTTGGGTTCGGAAAATAACGCCCATTCAGGAGCCGTAAGGTATCACCCACGCTGTGCAACACAATCTCCCCGCCATAGACAGGAATATTTTTGTAAACCTGCTTTAGCCGAATGTGTGTCTGATTCTTTTCATCTATATCAACCTTTGTTATTTCAAAGCTATCATCAGGATTTGGAATCTGCATATAGTGTTGGACTTCCCTCAGGAAGTTGGAGGCTGCTAGTGAAGCATTCACCCGACCATTGGGAAGGAGTCCGGCTCTGGTTGTCTTTGCATTTTCCAGCCAGACCACGCGTCCTCCTGTGTCACGAACCACCTTGATTCCATCCAGTTTTGCTCGCACCCCATTTCCGGAGAATACGTTTCCAAAGCCCATACGCGCATTGCCAGGCAGGTCAGAAATGGTTATTCGATCATAGGAAAACGAAGGTCTGTTCTGAACAATGGGGCTTTTACGCTTGGATTCAAAGCCCTTTTGCGCAAAAACAGCCTGAGGCATGGCCATTATACAAAACAAGGCCGTCAGGTAAATTTTGTAATGTTTGATCATAGAGCGTATTCGATTTAATCAAAGAATGTTTTGAATCGTCTTAATTGGAATGATCCTTTTGCCTGGAATAAACCCAATAAGCCATAAACTGTTTATAGAAATCTGTAATGGTCACCTCTGGTTTCTCACTCTTTGAGCCCCACACAACACGCTTTCCTCCATCACCAGTCTCCAGATACTGATAGGTGTTGCCCGGATGATTAAAATCAAGCTGGATCACCCCCATGCTGTCAAAGGCTGTTAACCATTTTGCAGCTCTTCGCTTGCTTTTGGCATGCATAAAAACAAAACTGCTATCCGAAGGATTACCGACATACAGCTGCCCATTGTCCAGCATACGATATTGCCGCTCTTCTCCTGCAAATCCTCCCCCACTGCCAACGACAATCATTCTTCCCTGGTAATGCAATGGGTCCGTGGGTTTGTTGGAGATACAAGAAATCATCACCAAGGGCGAACCTAACATTAAAATCAAAAAAATATATAGCCGCATGCCTTAATATTTGATTAATACTTTACCATGGAAAATTATAAGTTATTTTCCAATATCGATCAAAATTGAACCTTTTCTGATCCAACGGAAACACCGGTGCGTTGTTAACTGGAACCCACCACGATTTCCGGACCGTCTGAAGAGTCCATTCCGCTCCACACGGAACCGACAGAAGTAATACGATCATAAAGAAGTTTGGTAACGGCCTGGCTTAACTTTTACCTGAGGAAGATAATTATGCTCACTGACTTATCCCATTTTGATCAAGGCACATTGTCATAGCACGTTTTCAAGCCATGCCTGCACCGCCGGGCCGGTGATGTTGAAGACAATGCCTGGCAGTATACCCAATAGTATGGCCAGAACAGCCAACGGAACCAGCATGCCCAGCTCTCGTTTGGTAAGATCGGCCAGTTCGGGAGAATTTTGGCCGGAGGGAGCATTTTTGTACCAGAATGTACCAAAAAACATTCGCTGGTACGTCCAGAGAAAGTATGCCGCCGCCAGTACAATTCCCAAAGTAGAAAGTGCCGGAATCCATACAGAAAGGCCACTGGCCTGAAAAGCGCCCATCAACGTAAAAAGCTCACCTACAAAACCGGAGAATCCGGGTAATCCGAGTGAGGCAAAAAAAGCAATTCCTACGAGCACGGTGTATCTCGGCATGACGGAAATGAGTCCGCTGTAATTTTCTATCTTCCGGTCGTGGGTACGTTCATAGATAACGCCGGCCAGCAAAAAGAGCATGGCAGAAAGCACACCATGGCTGACCATCTGATAAATGGCGCCATTGATACCTTCTCCTGTAAAGGCAGCAATGCCCAGCAACACAAATCC
Source organism: Dyadobacter sp. 32 (assembly GCF_902506755.1). Taxonomy (GTDB): domain Bacteria; phylum Bacteroidota; class Bacteroidia; order Cytophagales; family Spirosomataceae; genus Dyadobacter. Next base: position 3,828,185 of record NZ_LR735258.1, read on the forward strand.
CATGTGGGACACCGATGAATAGGCGATCATTTTCTTAAGATCACTTTGTCCCAATGCATTAAATCCGCCATAAACGATAGAGACCATGCCTAAAATTGCCAGTGGAATCATATTGCTGAAAGCTTCCGTAGGAAAAAAACCATCCACGATCCTGATAAACCCGTAACCACCTATTTTCAAAAGAATGCCTGCCAATACCACAGAAATGGGCGTAGGCGCTTCCACGTGCGCATCGGGCAACCAGGTGTGCACCGGCACCACGGGCAATTTCACGGCGAATCCTATGAACAGGAACCAGAAAGCAAGTACCCGAACAGGGATATCGAGAATATAAAATTCAGATGCAAGACTCAAAATGGATCCCGGAATATAGTTGCCGGGATCGGATAAGTATTCGAAACGAAATGTATGTACAAGTTGCTGCGGTGCAATCCTGCCATCGGCCAGCCATTGCTGGATCTGAAGAATGGTGTCACTGAATACCTGATCTTCCGCCCCCAGGATACCAACGGCCCGTGCCGTTTCAACGGGGTCAATAGCAGAAAGGTAGAGGCCGATCATGACGATCAGTATGAGTAAAGAACCTAAAAAAGTATAGACAAAGAATTTGAGTGCGGCGTATTCACGACGGGGGCCGCCCCACAAGCCGATGAGAAAATACATCGGCAGCAGCATAAACTCAAAAAACAGATAAAAAAGAAAAAAATCCTGCGCCAGAAAGCAGCCTACAATACTTCCGCTCAGCACCAGATACAACGCGAAATAAGCGCGGGCCTTGTTGCCTATGTTCCAGGAACTTACCAGCCCTACCAGTAAAACAACTACGGCAAGCAGCACCAATGGCAGACTAATTCCATCCACTCCTAAGGCGTAGTCCACAGATACAACCCCCAACGACCCAATCGGCAGGGTGATCCAGTCTGCTACCTCCCCAAGCTGCAGGCCGGAATCCTGGCGCTCAAAAAGAAAACATACCGAAGCGGCCACCACCACTTCGAGAATTAAAGCCACCAGGGCTATCATCCTGAAATCCCGGGTGCGGTCGGATGGCCAAAACGCGATCACAAGTGCTCCGAAAATCGGTATCGCTATGAGTAAAGAGAGTAGATGATCTGTCATTGTAAAGTTGTACTGGCTAACTTGCCGTCAGCATCATACAGCTGTTTAAGTTTTCAGTTAATTATTAAAAAAAGCCCTATTCCACAAAGAATCATAGCATAAGCAGCCAGACAAGCAGTAGAAAAATCCCTACAAAAGCAGCCATAAAGTAAGACTGAATCTTGCCATTTTGAACTTTTCTTACCGCCTGCCCCGACGACCGAATTGTAAAAACAGCAAGATGAACACCCCCATCAACGATATGGCTATCAAACCAGCTTATCAGATGTGCCAAAACGACACTGCCTTTCGCAATGAAACCAATGAAGGCATCAATTATTTTTGTTTCAAATCTCTTCAGCTCAGTTGCGATAAAAGCAAATGGAGTCAGGAAAAAGTGATCTCTATCAAAACCCTTTGTCCAGTTGAAAAAGGCCGGCTGGCTTGTTACCCCAGCGCGCTCATGCTCCGCATAGATATCAAAGGGATTTGCGGAATGAATTTGTCGCCATGCCAGCAAAATAGCAACTACGGACACGCCGCCGGCCAAGAAAGGAAGCCAGGAAAGATGCACCGATTCTTCTTTCCCCAGCAAAAACAAATACCAGCTTTCACCCGCATGAAAAGGATTCCAGGAAAACCATATAAATACTGAAAGGCCTGCAAGTAAAATCATTGGCCCCAACATCGTTGGCGGCGATTCGTGGGGATGAACCGACGCAAAGGCTTCGTACCTGCGTTCCCCAAAAAACACCATCCAGACCTGACGAACCATGTAGTAGGCCGTCAAACCAGCCGAGAATAAGATGATAATTGGAAATAAATTTGCCCAAATACCATACCCTTCTGCCCACAAAAACCCTTCGGCTATAATCGCATCTTTGGAAAGAAACCCCGAAAAAAGAGGCAGACCCGCCAGTGCGGAGGCACACAACATGAAGCAAACGAAGGTAATTGGCAGAGATTTTCTCAAACCACCCATGGTGCGCATATCCTGCGGATCAAAAAACGCCTCGGATTTTGACGGCGTCAGGGCGTGAATGACCGAGCCGGCTGCCAGGAACAACCCCGCTTTGAAAAACGCATGCGTGGTGAGATGAAAAATGGCGGTATGCCAGCTGCCAAAACCCACCGCTACCACCATCAGGCCAAGCTGCGACATGGTAGAGTAGGCAAGTACACGTTTGATATCCCAGACTTGTGTAGCCTTTACCGCGCCGATGAGCATGGTGATTGTTCCGATGATGGCGACCACCATTCTGGCTTCAAAAGTGAGCAGAAAAGAAATCCGAGCTAATAAAAAAATACCTGCGGCTACCATGGTTGCTGCGTGTATCAGAGCAGAAACGGGTGTGGGTCCTTCCATGGCGTCAGGCAGCCAACCGGATAAGGGAAACTGGGCCGACTTACCCATACAACCGCCGAACAGGCACAACCCGATGGCAGTCAGCATTCCGGGACTAATCGAATCTACGGTGATGGAAAGCACCTCAAAGTCGGTAGAACCAATATAGTAAAAGAGCATCAAAATACCCGTTAAGAATGCAGCATCCCCGATACGGTTGAGAATAAATGCCTTTTGTGCAGCCCAGACAGCCCTTGGTTTGAGGTACCAGAATCCGATGAGCAAATAGGAAGATACGCCTACCAGCTCCCAGAAAATGTACATAACCAGCAAACTTCCCGAAAGCACAATGCCGATCATGGAGAACAGGAAAAGTTGCAGGAAGGCGAAATAACGATGCAGCCCTGAATCGTGCGAAAGATAAGACGTGGAAAAGATCTGAACCAGTAACGCCACAAAATGAACCACGACAAGCATGATACAGGTAAGAGTATCGAACCGGAAAGATAGCTCAATGGGGGTACTGCCAAGTAATACCCAGTTAAAACGGACCGTGTGAAGAACATCCGGATCGGCATACCAGATACTGACAACTAAACCTGCCGCCGTGAGTAAGGCGCCCAGCCATCCTGATATCCGGTTAAGTCCTGTACCTCCCATCCACAAGAACAAAAATCCCAGAAAAGGCATGCCCAGCAGTAATGAAAGAGGTAAAAGGAATGCGGAGTCGGGCATGTTGGACGAGTATTCGTTTGATTCGGCAAATATCCTTAATTCGTAGCCGAATTCAAACCGGACTAAATATCTTTCTCTATTTCTCCTATCTTTTCATCGCCGTGAATTACTTGCAACAGCTCCTTAATATCGTAGGTGGAGCGATTGTAGCTGTTGCCCAACACAATAATCACCGCCTCATCTTCCGGACAAACCCAGAACATGGTATTGTAGCCCTTCCACCAGCCACCATGGTAGAGAAAGCGGGTCGAATGATCCTTATTGATATGCATCCTGAAACCATAGCCGTAGTTCCGGATCCCTTCGCGCTCAAAACTTCTCGGCTTGAAGGCCTCCGCCAGCAACTTTTTATCCAGTAAAAGTCCTTTGGTAAGTCCATTGTAAAACCGATAGATATCCTGGGTGGTGGAGAAAAGCCCCTTATCTCCTACCACCTCGTCGTAATAATCCTTATCCACCTTACGGCCATACTGGTGGCCGATGGTCCGGTACTTGACGGCCACGTCTGTCGTATCCGTTACCAGGAAGGAATTACGCATGCCCAGGGGAGCGAAGATATTGGTATGCAAATAGTTACCAAACCCTCCCCCCGTGACCTTCTCTACAATAGCCGCCAGTACGCAGTAGTTGGTGTTACAATAATTGAAGGATCTTCCGGGTCTGTTGTAGGCTGTTGGCGTAGGTACTACCTTGGCATACCAGTCCATGACAGTCATGTTGGTTGGATATTTCTTCCCATGCCTTACACTGTCTGGAAACGAATAAATGTAATTGGGCAACCCGCTCCGGTGACTCAGCAGCATATCGATTTTCACACCATGATAAGGAAAATCAGGAAAAAACCTTTGCACTGAGTCGTCAAGGCTCACCTTACCCTCCTGTACCAATTTCAGGATCGCTACCGCCGTAAATGGCTTGGATAGCGAGGCCAGCTGAAATCTTGACTGACTGTTCAGGGAATCCTTTTCTTTCAGGTGGGCAAAGCCGAACGAGTTCTGGTAGAGTATCTGACCCTTCTGAACGACCAGTACATTCCCATTGAAACCAGCGTTTTTTTTCCTTCTGAAAATATCCTCTATTTCTGCTATTTTCCTGGAAGTTGCGGCATCAGGATCCTTGATGCTTACCGGATCCAGATTAGCTGCAACAACTGCCATGGCCTCTGGCGTAACTTCTTTGGCCTTTCTGACCAGCCCCCACGAAATAATCAACACAAATATTGCAGCCAGCACAGCCCACCACACTTTCGGTCTCAATTTATTCAACATAGCCATGAGGCTATTAAATTTTCCAAACGTTCTGTTCATTACCAGTCTACACACATGCCGAACCTCAAAGCTCGCCGTTTCATTAAAATCAAATCGTCATGGAATCAGCACCTTCTGCCTTTGCCACCGTCCTTCAAGCTTCAAAGAAAGTACATAAATGCCGGAACATAAAGCCCCATTTGGAATTAAATCCATAAAATTACCGTCCATGTAAACGTATATAATTGAAATTTTATCGCCTCTAGCAGCGATCAGTTCCATAGCCTCAGGTTTAACCATATTCGTTTTTACACGGATCAAAAATGGATTAGATGGATTAGGGCTAACCAAAAAGCCAGGCACGCCGGAACGAATAACGACATCCACGGTCTTTGAAAACGCAAACGCTCCGCTTTTATCGACCATTCTCAACCGATAATAATTGGCTCCATCCGGAGGCCCCTGATCCATAAAGCTGTACTGCAGCCTTTCTAGCGACTCCCCTCCGGCCGGCACCCTCCCAATCTCTTCGAATTCCCGTAAATCCTGGCTCCTTTCAATAACAAATTCCTTGCTGTTATACTCCGATGCCGTCTCCCAGGTGAGCCTCACCTTCTGATCCGAAATTCCGGCCTTAAAATAGGTAATGGTGACCGGGAGAACAATGCTGGTGACCGATCCATCCAACACGATCTGATCTACATACAATACACCGAAGTTGCTAACTGCATTATGCCCGAATAGCCGAAAAGTAACTCCGCTCGACAGGCTCGTTAGCCCTAGCGGCACTGTGACGGTGTAAAACACCCCATCCGCAGACAGATGAAAACTGCTAAGATCCGATGTAAATCCGTCCAGGGAACTTCTTAATGTAACATCGGCCGGACCATCACCAGACCTTCGAACCCTAAAAGAAACCGAATTGAGGTTGTATTCATAAGTACTGACCGAGAAGGAAAAATTCAAATATTTGGCAGATCCCGGCAGCCAGTAGGTAGTGCCATAAGCATAATCGCCACCACCTATCGAATAATACAATATCGCAGGAAGGCTATGCGGGTGGGCACCAACCAGAAATGCATCGTCCGGACTGAAATTAGAACTGGAAGAAGACCCTGCCAGATTAAGATCCATGCGCCACACGATTTGAAATGATGTATCCGCATGTGTGGAATAGGAACAAACGAGTAGCAAAAAAAGAACCGATGAGGATAAAAGACGATTCCTGCAATCAGATAAATGCTTTTCCATGGTCAAGAAGCTGTTTAAAAGACGTTAGTATCCGAATGGACAAAAAATCCGTTTCCAATTTATGGGTCCGTTTTTTATAACGTCTGATAAATAACTTATCAACAATACTATCTAAATTTCACCAAAAAACTTATATCGTTAAGTGAGAAAATTAAAAAGGCCCTGCTTCGGTAAAGAAACAGGGCCTTTTATTTTTTTATTGTTCCGGTCAAAACTCTGCGCTTCGGGGATATCGCGGGAAGGGAATTACGTCACGGATGTTGCCCATGCCTGTTACGAACAAAACCAGTCGTTCAAAACCAAGACCAAAGCCCGAGTGTGGAGCGGTTCCAAATTTGCGTGTCTCGAGATACCACCAGATGGTTTCGGGGTCTATACCCACCTCATTGACACGTTCCAATAATTTCTCATAACTATCCTCACGCTGACTACCACCGATAATCTCCCCGATTCCAGGGAAAAGTACATCCATGGCACGTACCGTTTTGCCGTCATCGTCCAGTTTCATGTAGAACGACTTGATCTCCCTTGGATAACTGGTCAGGATAACTGGTTTTTTGAAATGTTTTTCAACCAGATATCGCTCGTGTTCGCTGGAAAGGTCTATCCCCCAGCCAACAGGATACTGGAACTTCTTCTCTTTATGTGGCTTCGATTTAAGCAAGATTTCAATAGCCTCTGTGTAAGTCAGTCTTTCGAAAGGGTTGTCGACTACAAAACTCAATTTTTCTAAAAGTGGCAAGGAACGTTCGTTCTGAGGCTTGCTTTTTTCTTCTTCCGCCAGGCGGTTCTGCAGGAAGTCCAGGTCATCCTTACAGTTTTCAAGCGCGTAACGGATCACGGTCTTAACAAAATCTTCGGCAAGATCCATATTATCTTCCAGTTCAAAGAAAGCCATTTCCGGCTCGATCATCCAGAACTCAGCCAAATGCCGTGTTGTGTTCGAATTTTCGGCACGGAATGTGGGTCCGAAAGTGTAAATTTTTGACAGCGCCATGGCTCCCAATTCTCCTTCCAACTGCCCTGAAACCGTCAGATTCGCTTCACGTCCAAAAAAGTCTTCCTTAAAATTGATATCGCCTTCATCTGTTTTTGGCAAATTTTTCAGATCCAGCGTTGTCACACGGAACATCTCCCCTGCCCCTTCGGCATCCGAGGCCGTGATGATGGGTGTATGCAGATAGAAAAATCCGTTGTCGTTGAAATATTTATGTATGGCAAAAGCCAGTGTGTGACGAATCCGCAGTATCGCGCTGAACGTATTGGTTCGTGGGCGTAAATGAGCGATCTCACGCAGAAATTCAAGGGAATGTCGCTTTGGCTGTAAAGGATATAGCTCGGGATCGGCAGCACCGTACACTTGTATGTCCTGCACCTTCACTTCCACCGATTGTCCTGAGCCTAAGGAAGCTACCAGATTTCCGGTAATTTTGAGACAAGAACCTGTGGTTACCTGCAGCAGCAATTCCGGGCTAAACTGTCCGGGCTCGGCCACAGCCTGTATATTATGAATGGTGGAACCGTCGTTCAATGCGATGAAAATCGCGTTTTTACTTTCACGTTTCGTTCTCACCCAACCTTTGAGTGTGACGGATTGCTCCTCAGGAGAAGTTTTCAGTAATTCTTTAATCTGTAAAGGTCCCATTATGAATCAGGTTGTTGGTCGGCGGGCTGGTTTCGTAGAAGCATCAACGCGGCTGACTTGAATTTGGCGCAAAATTACAAATTAGATAAGGAAAACCAATTGTGAAAGACTGAACTTACTTTTACAGCTAACTTCGCTATTGAAAAGCATGATTTTCGGTTTAATTTTGCCTTCAACATTATTCATTAACACGTCCGTTATTTTGAGCAGCCGCATCGCCACGATCCTGTCGGTCGTTTTTCACCCTTTGATTCTTACTACCTACCTGTTTTCAGTTCTCTTTTTGCTGACGCCCGACCTCGTTGGTGTAAGTGCGCTTGAGCTCCCGGCCATTGGAAGTCTCCTGCTTTTGCTCTTTCTGAACACCTTCGTAGCACCTTCTTTGGTTGTTTATTATATGTTCAAATTTGGCGTTACCACTTCCTTACAGGTAGAAGACCGGCGCGAACGGCGCCTTCCATATCTGGCCAGTATTGTAATTTATGCCCTGGCCACCTACTTATTTGGCTGGCAACTCCGGCAGATCGCCGAACTGGCTCCGCAGATATCCATTCTGCTGGCCAGCGCCACACTCTCTTTGATTCTGATCTTCATGGTCAGTTTATACTGGAAAATCAGCGCACATGCTACCGGACTCGGAGGAATACTGGGGGCCATGGGCAGCTTGATGGTTCGGTTTGACGAAGCGACGCTACTTTATCCATTTTTAACAGCCGTGCTTGTCAGCGGATTGGTGATGAGTGCCCGTCTTCGCCTCCATGCCCATACACCTGCCCAAATACTGGCCGGATTACTCGGCGGACTAGTCATCAGCACGACCACCGTAGTGTTGTTTTTGTGATCAAAATTAATAATCTGATTAAATAAGCGCGAACCTCCTGCCGCTAAACCAATTACGCTAACCGCCCCAGGCACCCCGTCTACCGACTCACATCTGCGGGCACGTCACATGATGCGCCCCATGCTTTCCGCATGAAAAATATTACTTTTATCCAATCAACGACAGTATAGTTCAACAACCTGAGAAACCATAAAACCAAATCAACATGTTCCAGCATATCCTTTTTCAAAACTCGGAAGGTGTTCTGCGCATTCATCTTAACCGGATGCAGGTGCATCATGCACTACATCCTGCATTGATCAGCGAAATAACGGAGGCCATTTCCACTGCTGAAACTGACGCGTCCGTGCGGGCTGTAGTCATTACAGGTGAAGGCAATAAAGCTTTCTGTTCAGGAGCTGACCTTAAAGCCACCCTCGACTCCGGAAAGTCTGCCGGAGAATTGCTGAGAACCTATTACAATCCCATGATTCTGGCCATACGCAATTTACCAAAACCAGTTATATGCCGGCTCAACGGGTTAGCCGCCGGTGCGGGCGCCTCACTCGCGCTTGCCTGCGACCTCATCATCGCGAGTGACACCAGCTATTTATCCCAAATATTTGTGCAGATTGGCCTGATGCCCGACGCCGGAGCCACTTTCTTCCTACCCCGGTTGGTTGGCATGGCCAAAGCATTCGAACTTGCCAGCACAGGGCGTCGCGTGTACGCAGAGGAAGCATTTCAGATCGGGTTGATTAACAAGGTGGTTCCCGAAGCCCATCTCGATCAGGCGATCAATGAAGCTCTCAGTTATTACAGGAGCGCGCCGACAAAGGCGATCGGCATCATGAAACTGACTCTAAATCGCTCTTACCAGTCCAATCTTGCTGAAATGCTTGAACTCGAAGCGGAGAATCAGCAAATGCTGAGCGAGAGCCCCGACGCCAGCGAAGGGATCAGGTCATTTTTACAAAAAAAAGCGCCTGAATATCAGGGCAGATAAAAATATTCATCAAAAAAGACAGTAATTTCTCGTCTTCAAATTTGGACAAATTAACCGCAACACCTATCTTTGCAGTCCAATTAAGGTACTGGACTTGTAGCTCAACTGGATAGAGCACCTCACTACGGATGAGGAGGTTTGGGGTTCGAATCCCTACTAGTTCACAGAAAATGTCAAAAAGCCGCTTTACAGTTCGTATTGCGGCTTTTTTTCTGTTTAAAATTTGCTGACAGTTTTACGATAGATTTCTTACTGCTTGTTGAGTTAACCTTACCGGATTTTATACTTGAGCATTACGTACTGACCCATGTAGAGAAGTCAGAGGAGCGTTATCATGTTTATTTGGAAGAGAAGAATTATCCACAGGACGATCCACAAAAGCAGATTTACTTTCTAAGGGTTATTTTCCCACCATTACGCTACAAGATTTTCCTATACGCGGACACAAAGTTTTTCCTCACATCAAACGTCGTAGATGGCTCAATAGTAAGACAGGTAAAGTAGAATACAGAGATTTGAATGAAGTAGCTGATGGAACGGGGACGCCTAGTTGCGGATGACGAGTGAGTTTTCCGCCTTTTTAAAAGGTGCTACCGGTTTGTCTTTATTCCATAAACTAACACATTTAAGCCATGGAACTATCAACCGTTCAGGGGCATTAATAGCAGCAGAGTCCGTTGAACTGCTCCATCGAATGATCTCTACCTTACCATCCTTCCCTAACATCCGGCGGTTTGAAGCTACCTTGTCTACCCAAAACCAATATGCGTTACCGGTTTTGCGTCCCTGACAGCCTCAGCTACGGCAAGAGACACATTATTAATCACCTTTGTAACAAAATCATTATCAATGCTCGTTCCACCCAGACCATGCTCTTCCGGACTCTTACCTAACCAAAATGTGTAGTTAAACCTGTGGTGCCCAATAGGTGCAATGCCCTTCCGGCGAAACCGGCCCTGTAAACAACAGGCAACCTCCGCAGTCTTTGCCCTCCTTCACCGGAATCCAGAGCTTGCAACTGTCGCATTGTTTATCAGGAATGGGTGACAAGCTCACGTAGCCAAGTGCTTTCCTTTTTTCAATATCAACCGGATCAACACCCGTAAGGTCTTCACACGGATTTCCTTGTTTTTCAGGGGATGGCTTCCCGGCCATCGCCGTATTTTTTGTACCTGCACAACCAGCAAGTATCATTCCGATACCCGAAGCACCTGTACCAACGGTCAGGCACTTTTGTAAAAATAATCTTCTGCTACCCCCGTTTTTCATCATTTTACAGTTTTATCCAAGAAGAACCACTAAAAACCTATATTCCTGAACTGGTTAGAGTCTATCCATAATTTACCTCTGGCTTCGATACGTTTGGTTCAAAATGCTCATTTACCGCGTTTGGGATCAAAAGGGTAAACCCTGCCTACTGCCGCCCCCCCCGCGATAGAACCTTCAAAAGCAAGGGGCGCACAATCTTACCCGAGAGCATTATGACTCTGGATTAAAAAGACAGACACCAGATAACCTATTACAATTTGCTTAAATCGCCAACACCTTTCTTAATTCCCCTGCCGCCTTTTTTACCTCCGTTGATGCTTTTTCCTCTAACTTCCGAAGACTCTTATCAAGGCTCTTTTCTACTTCCTTTTTATTTTGGGATCGCTTACTTCCTTTCACCAGACCTGTCAAGCCTGCCAACTGCCAATTGGTCTCATACTTGGACAAAATAGTAATCAGCCCACTGATATCGTTTTTCTCATTACGGCATCCTGCTATGTACGCATAGTCCTCTATGAATTTTAGCTTACCAGGCGAGGCAGACCTAAAAAAAGAACCGGTTGAAGATAGCAACGCCGCCAGCTCCGGGGATGAGCCAGGAACAGAGCTCAGAACAGACTGGCGGTAGGATACATTGTCTGCATTTTTCTCTATCACTTTTGCCAAAATGGATAAAACACTTTTCTCCTGAAACTGGCCGAGACTTAAAGTCGCCTGAAAAGCCACCTGAGGTGAAACGTCATCGATCAGGTTGACCACCTCTGTAAAATATTGCGGAAACTTTTCTGCAAGCATCAGCCCATGCTCACGTACCCCAGGCTCTGGATCGGACAATGCTTTTTTGACCAGTGTTGCATCCAGGGCATGAAGCCCTTCCAGTGTGTACAATGCATGAAGCCTGCCTATTCCATCCTTACCCTCCGTAAACATCTTCTTTAACAACACCACCACACTATTATCTTGCTTTTCAAGCAACAAACGCTGACTCGTTAAACGCCACCATTGGTTGGGATTACCCAACAAAGCAACCAGTTCCTCCGGTTTCTTCGCAGACAAATTGGGAAAAAGAGTTGGGCGTTTGGTTCCCTCCTTCGGAAATATCTTCCAGATGCGACCGTACTGGAGCCCATTTGAAAAGTCCATATCGGATTTGAGATCCTCAGGAATGGAAACCGGTGTTTCAATATGCTGTCTGTAGATATCCATCAAATACAGATACCCGTCCGGACCAACATTGAAATTCCCAGGACGGAACCAGGTATCTGTGGAAGCCAGGAATTCACGATTCTTTTCCCTTTCACCGCGCGATGCTACATACGACGGCTGACCTTGAACTGACTTTAAAACATCCCTGTGTACCAGATTCCCGGCCACGTCACCGGTGAATATTGAACCATAAAAAGAGCTGGGAAAAGCATCACCTCCATAAAAAGTACCTCCCGACGCTCCCGTAAAATGATCCCGTGCATACTCCTTGTAGCCGCTTTTCAGCGAATCATATTTAGCCTGACGGCGATCACTTCTCTGTTGACGCCAGTAAGGTGTAGCAGATTTTTGAAACATTTCCAATTCATGATCAGAAATATTGACCTCTGATCTGTACGAGGGCATGAAATTATGACGATGTATGTAACGATAAGCAATCGGCGACTGCTGAATATGCAGTGTGTTCTGAGTAAAAAACCTGTGCCCCCATTCATCCATGGCTAATCCAAACTGACCCGTCCCTGATTCTACTTCAAACAAATCCCGGTCTAAACGAAAGCGAAAGTCCCCTCCGGAAATATTTAACGCAGCCGCACCAGGCTTCTTTTTGTAGGTGATCATACCACCCTGACCATGGTTGTTGGCGTAGATCCAATTGTCGACGCCATATCGCATACAAGTGATCTGAGCTTCCGAATTTTTTGAAAAGAACCCTGTGAAAAGAACTTCCCTGATATCCGCTTTGAAATCGCCATCAGTATCCTTTATATAGAGTATGTCGGGTGCAGCAGCAACGAGTATCCCTCCTTTCCAGGGCAAGATGCTTGTTGCGCTTGGCAAAGATTCGGCAAAAACATAGGATTTATCAGGCTTTCCATCTCCGTTCGTATCCCTGAGTAGTCGAATTCTACCTTTAAAATCACCCGGTTTCGCATCGTAGGGATAGTCACCCATTTCAACTACGAACAAATTCCCATGCTCATCAAAGGCCATATCCACGGGTGATAGCACATCAGGTTCTGCAGCAAAGGGCTCAATCAGAAACTCATCGCTCAATTGAAAAGTTTTCACTGCATTCGCGGGAGCGAGTGCAGCAGTATAACGCTGCGCCATGCCCTGAGTTCCGATCAGAGAAAGCAGGGCCCACATGATGATCTTGTTATTACAATATTTCATTCCAAAAGTGTTTATGAGTCCAGTCTGTTTAATCATTGCATATTCTCCTGGTTCTGCTTGCCATATATCCTATAATGACATTAAATTATCTATCACAAATACCTGCATTACGGTTTATTAAGCCATTGTTTGATTTTATCATTAAATGCTAACTCGAAAACATGCATCCAGTCGCTTGTATTGGTCCCATTCGCCAGCATGTGATCATTGTTCTGATCAAGAATATAACCTTCCGGGTTTCTTATAAACCGGGTTCTAGAAAAGACGTCCTCATAACCGGCCCTTATTTTGGAAAAATGCTCCACATACTGAATAACTTTTTGTCGGGCCACCTGTTTGTCTGTTGGGGACGCTTTATCAAATTCTTCAAGAAGCAGTAAGAGTTTTGCAGGATATACCTGGAGTTCATTCATCTGATAGAGATAGTCCACAGCAAACCGATTTCTGCGAACAGCCTTCCTCGTGAGATCAATCCGCTTCTTTATCAGCTCATATCTGACTATTTCTACTTTAGCCCGCTGTAATTTCATCTTGTAACGTTCGCTCCAGGCACTACTTATTTTGTTTTCTCCCGGCAAACCAATCAGGTTCATTTCCTTAGGATAATGGCTTCGGTTTCCACCATCTTCTATTAATGCAGTATCCCAAAAATATAAAGCTGTTTCCAGCGAGTCCTGGAACTCATATGAAGCATCGCTGACGGCCGGTGCGTAAAACCGATGCCTGAAAACCTTATGAGATTCTTCGCTACTAATATTCTGATAATTCCAGGTGAGTGAAGCAAAATCATGAAAACCCCGCATGTAGGTCTCAAAGTGTGGTGATGAATCGTCCCATGCCGTGGTTAGTATTCCTTCCAGCTTTTTCTCTGTGGTAACTTCGCTGAAATCCTTGGTAGGGCCAAAAATTGAGCTTCTCCGCGGCAGCATGGCATTCATATCCTGCGTTGCGGAAGCGGCCATCACCTTAAAGTTGTGTGATTTGAACCAGTCGATCGCCTTTATATTTCCGTGTAACTTGGGATTTGCATAATGCCAGCGCATATAAATGCAATCCTTAGGAAAGAGATGAACATTTTCATCCATGATGTGCTGCTTTTCTTTCCATTGCCTGTCAACTTCTTCCTTTGAAAGTTTGGGATCATGAAGGGTCATGTACAGGCCGGCCAGAGAAAAAACCATATCATCCCAAAAAATGGGAGTCCGGTTATGCAGACGGGCAAACTCACAAACTTTATTGAGCCAGTACATCTGAAGCTCAAACGTTTTCATGCCCGATTTCTTCGATAATTCTGAGCGGCCCAGGTTATACACTTCGTCACCTCCAACATGTAAATATTTTCCGCCGGGGGTTGCTTTAATGGCATCTTCGTACAACTTGAACTGAAGCTGGTATACTTCAGGATTGAGCGGGTCAAACACCCAGTCCGAAGACGGATCATCCCGTAATTTTTTGTACTGATCGTGTTTTAAAATAAACGAAACATGACCAAGGCCCTGAACCAGCGGGCTGATTTCGATATGGCGCTCTCTGGCATATCTGCACAAAGCCGCAAATTCCTCGATGGATATCGCATTACCGGCACCTATAACAGGAACCTGACGATATTTAAGTTTATCTTCAAATTCGACGATTACCGCATTTACCTTTATTTTCGCCAGCCTGTCGATCAACTCATAATAATAATTCTGATTATCAAGATGGTATTTAAGGTCCCAGTGAACCGATCTATAAGGGACACCCGGGTAATCGGTGATTTTTACAGCCGGAATACTAAGATTCTGATCATGAGCGTCTTCAAGAAGTTGCGCCAAAGTCTGACAGCCATAAAACAGCCCGGCTTCACCACGTGATCTGATCAGAACCTGTCCATTGCCCGCTTGCAGCGTATAGCCTTCCGCCGACTCTGGCACTGTATTGTCCTCAACAATTTCGAGTGTCAGGATCCCTTTACCAGAAGCTGACGTGACCGGCAGAAGCGAAACAACCGGTACCTTTGGTCTTTTGATACCGCCTTTCAGGTATAAAGATTTCAACTCACCAGAATTCAATGCCCTGCCTTTGATCAACTCCGTCGTCTGCGGTTTTGGCAGGAGTTTGAAATATTGCTCAAAAGCTCCTTTGTCCATTCCATGGGAAGTGAGAACACTACTCAGCCAGGAAATGGTCAGAAGCAAGAAGTATCGTTTCATTATTAAAGGATTAGAAATTTGTGATTTCAGGCTACGCACTACTTGTCCCACTCTTTTATCCGCTTGTTAATTGCCAGTTCAAATACGTGCATCCAATCGCTGTTGTTTGTTCCGTTGGCCAGCATCGGATCATTGTTCTGATCCAGAATGTATCCTTCAGGATTTGCAATGAACCGGGTTTGAGAAAACACATCCTCATATTGCTTCCTGAGTTCAGCGAACGATGATACGTATTTCATCACTTCTTCCCTGGCAGGCCCCTTTTCAGCCGAGGGGACCTTGTCATAATTGTCAAGCAACAGTAAAAGCCTCGAAGGATAAACCTGTAATTCGTTCATTACATAGAACAGCTCCAATGCAAAATGATTTCTTCTTGCAAGCCGTTGATTTTTTATGATCTTTTCCTGGATAACCTTGTATCTATCCAGCTCTTCTTTAGCACGCCGGATTTTTATTTTGTATGTGTTTCCCCATTCCCCCGATCTGGCAGGATCCGGTAGAGATATCAGGTCCATTTTATAGGGATAATGCCTGCGGTGACCCTTATTGATTAATGCAGTATCCCAAAAATTAAGAGCAATTTCAAGCGTATCCTGAAATTCGTATACATCTTCACTTAAAGCCGGGGCGTAGAAGCGGTGACGGAAAGCCTGGTGGGCTTTTGCTGCACCGATATCCTGGTAATTCCAGGTGAGTGAAGCAAAATCATGGAAACCCCGCCAGTAAGTTTCAAAATGAGGCGAGGAGTCGTCCCAGGCTGTGGTAAGCATCCCCTCAATCTTTTTGTTCGTCGCTATTTCGCAAAATTCCTTGGTGGGTTGATAAATGGAGCTCTGACGGGAAAGCATGGGTGACATATCCTGTGTAGCGGGTGCACCCCATACTTTCAGATTGTGGGAGTGAAACCATTCTATCGCTTTGATATTACCCGCTACCTTGGGGAAATCATAATTCCAGCGCATATAGATACAATCCTTAGGAAAGCGTTCAATCATTTTTTCCAGTTTGGGTTGATTGTCCTTCCAGATTTTTTCAACTTCCTCGCTGGTGATTTTCCCGTCATTGCGCATCGTGCCGTACAGACCGGTAGTTGAAAAGACCATATCATCCCAAAAGATGGGCGTTCGGTTATGTTGACGGGCAAATTCGCACACTTTGTTAAGCCAGTACAACTGCAGTTCAATGGTGCTCATTCCCGACTTTTTAGATCTTTCAGACATTCCCAGATTATACACCTCATCCCCGCCGACATGTAAATATTTACCTCCGGGTGTAGCTTCCATGGCATCCTCATAGAGTGCAAATTGTAACCGGTAGGTATCAGGATTAAGGGGATCGATCACCCAGTCAGATTTCGGATTATCACGAAGCCTCTTGTAGCGATCCTGTTTTAATAGGAACGATACATGCCCCAAACCCTGAACCAAAGGACTGATCTCAATATGACGTTCTTTGGCGTAACGGCTGATGGCTGCAAATTCTTGTATAGAAATGGCATGTGGAGCCGAAACCTCCGGCTCTTTCACATACCTGAGTTTGTCTTCAAATTCTACTATTACCGCATTGATCTTGATGCGGGCAAGCCTATCAATCATATCATAGTAATATTTCTCTGTATCGAGGTGGTATTTAAGATCCCAGTGAACCGCCCGATAAGCGACACCAGGATAATCCACAATTTTACATGAGGGGATAGTTATCTGCTGGTCCGAGGCATCTTCTATCAATTGGAGCAATGTCTGGCAGCCATAGAAGATTCCTGCCTCGCTTTTTCCCTTTATCAGTACCTGGCTGTCTTTTATTTCCATAATGTACCCCTCGGGAGATTCAGGCAGGGCACGGTCGTGGCTAAGTTCCAGAGTGACTGTTCCTTCCCCCGGCTGGTCAGCATGGGGGAGGTTCTCTAGAGGCCCATAAAGAACCGGGCTTTTATTCAGTCCCTTGAGACAAACCGAACGCAATCCATTAAATGATAAGCCTTTCCCTTTTACCAACTCGATTTTTTGAGGAGCAGGCAGCAGGCGAAAATGCGTGTTAAAATCATCCATTTCTGATGCGAACGCCTCTGACCTGGCCATTAACAGGATGAAAACGATAACTACTTTTGAGGAAAATCTCATTATGTCTGAATTAATAACTCCTTAGTATAATTCCAATGCGAATTCTTGCGGTATCAAGAATTTAGTATTCATCAGTAAGTCCGAAAATGCGCGGATTGGTCCTCCATTTCCCCCTGGTGAAGTCAGGAATCTCCACGGGTGAGCTACCACGGGCTACGGATGTCTCCGACAGCGGACTGATTGCACTCCAGGTGGCCGCGTCATAGACATCTATCAATGGTGCTTTTTTGCGTTTAACCGTTTCAATGAAAGATCGGATAACGAAAAAATCGATACCTCCATGCCCGGCGTTTTTGGCTTCATTCTCAAATTTTTTCCACACACCATGGTCATACTTCTGAAGATATGGCTGTGCAGGTTCCCAGGTATGAGGCTTTGGCGACACGTCCTCTAAAAAAATAGTTGCGCCATCTTCCATCCAGATTCCTTCCGTACCCTGAGCCCGAAAACCTAGGGAATAAGGCCGAGGTGAGGAGGTATCGTGCATAATGACCACATTTTCTCCATTATGGCATTGCACAACTGTGGTCACTACATCTCCTGTACTGAATTTGACTTTTGTATTTGGATGGCTAATCCCTCCTTTGTCAACCATGTAGTTATGTAGACTTCGCGACTTCGTCGCGGTCGAGGTTAGGTAAGTGAAACGATTTCCCCTGTTGATATCGAGCCAATGGGCCACCGGTCCTAGCCCATGCGTAGGATAAAGATCTCCATTACGGTCAATGTAGTGCTGGGTTCTCCACTGTCCCTCACCCAAAGCTGCCTTAGCGCCAAATTCAGGCCCAACGCTCCTATCCGTTTTACCGTCGTTAAACAACACCTCACGCAGGTCGTGCTGATAACCACAGTGCGCATAGGTCAGCTCACCGAACATCCCCTTGCGAATCATGTTAAGAATGGCCATAACATCGCGTCTGTAACAAACGTTTTCCAGAATCATGCAATGAGAACCAGTCTTTTCATGTGTGTTCACAAGCTCCCAGCATTCATCAATAGTCAGGGCCGCAGGCACTTCAACACCCGCATACTTACCGGCATTCATCGCTGCTACTGCTGCTGGTACATGCCATTGCCAGGGTGTGGCTACAATTACGGCATCCAAGTCATCTCTTTTAACCATATTTCTAAAATCCTCCTCCCCTTTGGAATAGACGGACGGCGCTTTTCTTCCGAGCTTTTTCAGCATTGCAAGGGTTTTATCCACAGACCGCTGGCTAATGTCGCAGATGGCATTAATCTCCACATCGGGATCTCCGGCTGCGATAGAAGCGAGTGCTCCCCCACGACTGCCGACTCCAACAAATCCCAGCCGTACCTTGGCACCGGGCTGATTTTTTTGGGATAAAAAGTTTGGCAAAATACTGGTAACTGATCCTGTCAGCGCTGCTTTTTGAATAAAATCTCTTCTGTCCATACACGTTACGGTAAAGGGGTTAAGTCTTTGTTGGTTTAGCTTTTCAATAGGTGGCCCTACCACCGGTCAGATCAAATGTGAAGCCGGTCGTGAAACTATTATGATCCGAGACAATGTATGCCGCCAGATTAGCGGCTTCCTCTAGCGTCCCACAGCGTTTCATAGGGATTTTATCAGTCATATACTTTACCTGTGCCGTTGGCATAGCCTCTACGAGGGCTGTCCGAATAACAGCCGGAGCCATCGCATTGACCGTTATTCCTGTTCCCGCATACTCCTTCCCCTGCACTTTTGTCATACCTATGACTGCTGCTTTGGAAGCCGAGTATGCCAGCATTCCCGCATTGCCTTCTTTACCTGCAACAGATGCGAAGTGCAGGATACGACCATAATTCGCTTCTAGCATGTAAGGGATCACAGCCTTTGAAGTATAATAACTTCCCATAAAATTGATATCGAACACCTTTCTCAGGTTTTCTTCAGTCACTTTGTGGCTTTTGACGCTGGTAATACCGGTAATACCTGCACAATTAACCAGAATATCGATCCGACCGAAAGTACGAAAAACTTCTTCGACCCCCTCCGCGACCCTGTCAGCATTCGTAACGTCTATGGCTTGAACGTGTGCATTTCTGTCACCTCCAAACCAGGTATTTAATTGCTCATTATTCAAATCCCAAACCCCTACTAACACACCTTCACTAAGCAATTTGAGTGCAATTGTCAATCCCAGTCCGGAAGCCGCACCAGTTACAATTGCTACTTTGCCTTTAAATGTATTCATGCGTTTAATTAATTCTACTATTGATTACACAACCTCGTCCAGCTCGTGCACTACCTGCATTATCCGCTCATTAAGCTCGCGTATGTACCTCTTTGTGGAAGCATCAGGAATGTAAGCTGCCGAGCGGGCAATACTGTTGGTAAATATCCCTCTGGATACTAGGAGTTCATTTTAACTAAGTTTACAAAAATAATAAATATTTGTATACATTTTAAAACAACAGGATATTTTATATATATATCTTAACTATTGAAATAAGTGATATAACTCAAAATTTGACGACAATAATTCAACTAGCAGAATTCAAATGATTTATAAACGAAAAAGCCACTGATCCACAACTTTCAGGTTTTAATTACCGACCACTACAATCCGGGTATAACTAAAAAATACGCTTAATTTCCAGCGCTCCGGTTCGGCGATACATCTCCGCTACTAAATGCACATAGCACATTGCACTTCCTTAACCTGGCCCGGGCAAGATACTTGCTTCGCAGACCACCTCTTTCACACAAGCAACCTCAAGTCCGGGACTTGATTATTGCCAACTACCACATGTGTCGGGTAGATTTGTCAGTCAGGGCACGCGTGAGCAGCTGTGCTCCATTCCGGCATCACCGCCCGCGAAATTTTAACATCTTCATGTATGAGAATTCCGTCAGAAAAGGCAATTCTGACATCAAGAAGTTTTTCCGAGAGATTGGTGACCTGAGAAACACGAAAGGAACATCGCTAATAAGCAGAATATAAGCTCAGATAAAACGAGTAAAAAAAACCGCCAGAATGGTTTCAGATACCTGTTTTGCAAAAATTATGGCCAATCCGGGCTGCTTAGCTGGGGAATTCAAAAAGCTTGCGGCTGGAAATTGGCATTCGCCAATCCGCATTTAACAGTTGACCTTGGGCTTTGCCCTGAAAAACAAAAACCATTACAAAAGTGATCTCAATAGTGCCTGATTTCTATTGGCAAATAACCGATACATAGTTTATTGACTTACACAAATAGTACGGTCAAACCTCTATCGCAACACCCGACTGATTGCATCCAGCAAAATTCGTTCTGCATCCTCTGAAACGCCTGAATTCAGGTCGGTCGTTTCGTACCCTCCCTGAGCGTAAGAGATTTTTGTTCCAATGTAACCGGGGCCGTACTCATCATAAGCGGCCGTGCAAACCTGGCCGCCCTGTACCATTTTTTGAGCGGCTAGCTGATACTCGACAAAACATTCGCCAGGCAGGTTCAGAAGCCGGACTTCCCCAAGCCGTAACGCGGAAACATTGGCCAAATAGCCTTGTCTGGTACGTAACAACCATGCCAATTTTTCTGCAGCGCCATATTTTTCAATCGAGTTAAGCTTTGGATCGGACATAACTCTTCTCAAATCACTTTCAATTATATTTTTATTCAGGGGCAGAACGACTGACTGGTTCTTCCATGTGATGTCACCAATGTAGACGGCTTTTTTACTGGTTGCTTTCCAGGCTTCCTCCATGGCCTTTTCCATACGGCCAGCCAACAGATACCGTGTCGAGTCTGCACCGTTGTTGTACTTCCCGGCAGCAACATTGCCACTTGCCCCTGTGAAGTAGATATTAGGAACACCGTTCATTTTGCGTTGTCGTTCGTTTCTGGCGATCCCCACAAATTCACAGGTAACATCACCTTTACCATAATGGCTCTGGGGATGGGTGGCATAATAACTAAGAACAGCTACCGGGCGATTGTTGCTCCACAAACTTACTGATTTCAACCAGGGATCAATAAGACCCTCTTCGGCAGCTATGGCTAAAGAATCGGTAGCCTTGCTATATCGAATGATCTTTACCTTGCCATCACTTCCAAGAATCCTTCGACTGGAAGCTACCTTCTCGACACGAGCTTCTCCAAATCCTATATGGGTAACTGTTTTGGCGGTTTTCGTCGCCCTTTTTACCGCTATCGCTACATTATTTATGGCTTTATAAAGAAACGGGTTATCAAAGCGCTGTCCAGCCATCCCATATTCTGCAAATATTTTTTCAATCGTAAAATCGCAGCACACGCCATCATGTTGGTGTAGTGCATGCACAGAGACCCTGTCAGGGGTGGTACCTGCCGCACTAGCCAACGCACTTTTCCAGGCATCCTGGCCCTCATTGGAAATCCCTATCCAATCCACAGCACAGAGAACCACAGGTTTTTCATTAGTCAGGATAACAATCCCTCTGGCGGTTAACCGGTCCTTTATAGACCGAGCGGGCGCGTACGCCACAGGACTTCCCAACGGCGGGGATACATCTACCTCAAAAGTGCCGGCCCTTAGCTGCTGCGCTTTTGAAGGCAAGCTAAGTAAAAGGCAAATACACAAAAAACCAATACTTCGTTTCATATTCTTTTACTTCCCACACGTTTCCTTCGAAAAGGCAGTTAAGAAAACCAATTTTAATGTTTACAAAAATAGAAATTAATGTTTACAAATAATAGGGCAGCGTTGATTAATTCATGCAGACAAATCGTTAACCAACACCTCATAAACAACCTCCATCAACAGGCAACCACAATCCGATTTTTCGGAAATTTTCTACAACAAAATAGATTTATCATGAATTATATATCAGGACCACAGATCCTATCGGCGATCAGGTAAAATACCCTTTCGGGATTGGCCCGAAAGCCGACTCCGATAGCACGACAAAGAGATAGTGACAAAATATACGCGCGAATGAATCGTTTACAATGTCACATGCAATACACTGAAAGATAGCATTATAACCCGTCCAGGGAAAGGATCCTGTAACACCGCCAGGCCTGCCATTACATGCGCGGCTGTCCATGTAAAACATTTCAGATTCCAAGTCTGAGCGACACATCCAAATATTTTATTCAGAAACGGGAAAATGTAATTACACATCTTGAGTGCATTCAGGGGCACTAATGAAATTCACGTAGTCCGCACCTAACAACCATCATCCCTATACGTATCTTGTCGGCGGCCCGGGTTGCTTGTAGAATCATGTGGAAAATAATCTGAACAAAGAAACCTTCGCCCAGATTATAAATACAACTTAAACAAAATTCCTTAATGCCCCCATGATCCCGAAATCAGAGATTCTTACACGCCTTTCGCCAAAAAAAAACCAACTGAAGGATTGTGCTAGCAATATCAATCGCCTACCGCACATGTTGTTTCTATAAGGTCAGGGGCAGATGAATACAGCCGGATCACTTCCACCTCAATGTTATAAACGAATCGAATCAAAAATATACCAGATGCAGAACAACCCATCCCCGCCTAAGCAAACAAACATTCATCGAGAAATGCAGATGAATAACCTTGCGCCTCAGCCCATTTAACAGCCACCTCTACTTTCTGTCGATAATTGGGTTGATAAGACCGATAGAAAGGATAAAAATATTGTTCGTGAATCAGCAGGTCAACGTATGGCGGTCTACGGGATTCTTTTTCGTATGTACTCAAAAATGTCTCTATATTTTCCTGCTTGATCGTATCAATAATAATGCTGCTCTTGATGAACGAAATACCCTCCTTATTGTCCCGCCAAACGAAACGCTTATTCATATGCCGTCTTTTTTCTACATCCAGATAATAGGAGGTTGGAGCAAGGTTGTTGTCCACATTAAAATCGCACAACTGCCCCACGTAGCCCAAGTCCCGCAATGCACGTGACACCTCCACCGGAACCTCCCCCCAATGGAGGGTGGTGACCGGCCCCATCACTTCCTCCCCGGCAAATCGCCTGATCTGCTCCATCACCCCACTGCAATCCTTTTTCACTTTTTCATAACTGGCATGGATATATGGATTATCTGGAAATTCGGACCAAGCGTGAAAACTAAGCCTGAGCCAATTCGAGTTGGCCTTCCACTCGGCTTTATATTTGGCTGTCATTTGCGAAAGATTAAAATGATCACTTTCGTAAAAAAGGTTAATATGCACTTTCGTACCATAACGCTCATGCAAAGACCTCATGAAACCTAGAAATGGTGTATCGAATATGGAATTGTACTGATCGGCATTGGCGTGAAGGTCTCTTAAAAACCAGATCGCATCATCAATGGATAGCCTGTACTTATTAAAAAGCCTGGGTACCCAGAAGACCTTGATACTTGCTATCCTTTTTGTTCCTTTATCAATGGCTACAATATCTGTCTCATAGTCCGACAAGGCAATAACCGCCGTGTGCAACCCATCTCTAAACCGGGCTTTAACACGATTTATCTCAATGTTGCTATTCCTGCGCGCTGCTACTATTACCTCAATAAACAGTTTCCCGTCTTCTACCTCCCCGTCACCGGAGTGAAGAATATCTCCATCAATAAGGTTTACAAATTTCAGATCTCCTTCATTTTCGTCCCAGGTAACAAGCTTATTTGGAATAAAGACCGATGCCCCTATACCGGAAAGAAACTCACGCCTGGAAAAGTGACTAGTATCCATTAAAAGTTGCGTAAACAGATGTGTCAGATAAAAGAAAATCCCTTTTAAAGTGAATGCAACTTATCTCTGTTGTCATAGACCTTCATAATGGCATCAATAATATTATCCATATCCTGCTTTGTGCCTAGCAGGGTCCCGGAAGCCCATAAAGACACCATTCTAGAACAAGCCAGATCACATTTTGGCAAGTTCATATCCTCTTTATATTGCTTTAGCCTGTTGGCCGTGTACATCTGTTTGTATGAACGCAGGCCCAGGATATGATCCACCCATGGTTCACGATGTAATCCATTGGCAATGTAGCCACTAAAACCGATCCCCTCGGCCTGTATTGCTTTGAGGAACTTGCTACGATCTGCATTACCGAAATGCTCTTTATGATAGGTTAGTGCATAAATGTACAATCCCGCGCTCTCGGTTCCTTCGTAGCGCTTCTGAGGTACGAGACCAGGAAAATCTTTCAGTTTTGCATTGAGATAGTCGGCATTTTCATTTCTAATCCTGAACCTTTCTTGCACTGTATCCAGCTGACCGAGTAGAATAGACCCTTCGAATTCATTCATCCGATATTTAGGACCAATGGTAACATGCTTCCCATTACGGGCTGTACCATGGTTTTGCACAGTGTAGCATTGCTCCATCAGCGCCTGATCATTGCCTATAATAGCACCTCCTTCACCACATGCGATTTGCTTGCTCCCCTGAAAACTAAAACAACCCAAATCCCCAATTGTCCCCAATTTCCTCCCTTTGTAAGATGCCAAATGCGCCTGGCAGGAATCTTCTATAACCTTGAGGTTATGCTTCTTGGCAATCGCCATAATCCGATCGATATCACAGGGCACTCCTCCAATGTACACAGGAATGATAGCCTTTGTATTAGGGGTAATCTTTTTTTCGACATCATAAGGGTCAAGCTGATAGGAATCAGGATCAAGTTCGGCCAGAACCGGCAGCGCACGACTGGTAATGATAGCCGATACGGTTCCCATATCCGTGTAGGGTGAGGTAACCACTTCATCGCCAGGGCCGATACCAAGGGCTTCGACACAAGTACTAAGAGCCTGGGTGCCCGAACCAGTCCCTACACAATAGTTGGCTCCCAGCAGTTTGGCATACTCCTTCTCAAATGTCGCCACCGAACCGTTAGCGATGTCTATTCTGCTCCATTTTCCACTTCTCGTCGTTTTTACGATTGACTCAACCATTTTCTCATCGACGTAAGGCCATTGGGGCCAGGCTTTGTTTTTCCGGATTGGCTCGCCGCCCAGTACTGCAAGTTTATCGATATTGCCATTGCTGTGTTTCCCGTGAGACGGCATAGCAGTAGCAGTAAGCATTGCCAATGAGCCGGCGCCTAGCTTTCCCATAAATTTTCTTCTGTTCAAGTCGTTTGTTCCCATTGCCTCAATTAGTAGTTTTTGATTTTGTAAAGATCCGATCTTACTGAAAAGTAAATTTCTCCCTCACTTGTGAATGTGGCCATTCTTACGGTATCCGGGAGATCACAGATGATCCTTTGCCCTCTGTTTAATATATCTACTTCAAGTAACTGCTTACCACAAAATGCGACAACCTTACCTTTTCCGGTAGAAAGTAACCAGTTACACCCTTTTTCGGAAGAAAGATTGATCGATTGCGAGAACCTGAGGAGACCGGGGTCAAATACCCGTATCTGTTTATTCACTGCCACCGCTACCTTTCCGCCAGAGGTAGCAATAGCTCCATTCACGGTGTCGCCAGGGTCAAGCTCCAGATCATAAACCAATCCTTCACCGGGCTTCCATACGCCGAAGTGGCATTTTACACCTTCTTTATATGCCAGCCCGCTTGCCCCTCCGTTGGTATTAAAATAAATGTATTGATCATCAGCAGCAATACCAGCCACTTGCTGCCCGGGTACCGGGTCGTACCAGGATTTCAGCTCAAGGGTCTTTGGATTCACACTCGAAAGCCCGCCGCCATACGTGCCATATCTTGCCGACCACCCCGTCCATACGCAACCATCTGGCCCCAGCACACTCCTACCCTCAGGCCTGATAAGGGCGGGAGCTACGGTACCTACATTTTTGGGGTTTACATTTCCGAGCTGGTCCCAGGATTCATTCGGATCGTAAACGGTATGATCGCCACCAACGTATGATGACATAAAGAGCCGGCCCTCAACAAAAACCATACCATAAACCTCCCCGCCGTTATTGCATACCGAGGAGGAATTCCAGTATTTTCCTGTCTTTGGGTCAAAAGAAAAAATGGTTTGTCCAAAAGCACAGGACCCCCATACTTTCCCCTTGTGATCAGTGGTTAGCGTAAAAATCGACGTGGGCATCGCCTGTACAGGGATTTGTCTCAACTCTACCTTCACCGGCCTGTTAAACTCTTCTTCATCGGCAGGAGGCAAAACAATAAAATAATCCTGACCGCGAACACCCGCCAGTCTCCCATCTCTCAATTTTATAAAGCTTACATTTTGCGAATCAGTTATTTTCATCGATCGCCTAACCAACTGTTTATCAAAACCTTCTCCTTCAATTGGTTGCAGCGAGCCAGCGTCGTAGAATGAGAGCTTTCCCTTATTATCAAGGCAAACGAATCGATCATTGACTTCTCTTACTGTATCTCCGGGCTGCCCGAAATCGGCAAACGTTTCCTTTTTTATGTCATAGACCTTGATACCGGGAGTGTCAAAACCGTACCAGACAAATACAAAGCCTGGCGCACCACAGTATACCGGTCGACTGTAAAGGTTTTTGGGGTTGCCTGATACCCGCCCCAGATTGGTGAACAAGCCCGTAGCAGGATCATACCGTGTAAGTGCACACCCCGGGTAGGTACCACCGTACACTTTGTCATCCGAGCCAAGACCCATCTGCCAGAAGTAAGATTCTTTCTCAGATATAATGGGTTTCGCCCATTGTCTGGTTTTTAAATCGAAAACGTGAAGGTAAGCCTGTTCAGTACAGGTTCCGACAATGAGTTTCTCATTGTGCCAGTTGACCAGGCCCCAGGCACCTGCACCAACTGGCAGAACAAAATTTTCTCCTTTCCCCGTAAGTGTATCGATCAAAATAATACTACCTGTTTCACCTTCTGCAAAATTCGAAAGAACAAACTTTTCACGCTGATCATATGGATCGGTCAGTGAGCAGTTGGCCAGTATGTTAAAATTCCGGCAAGGCTTCCCGGAGAGTTCGTAAGACACCGGCTCCGAAGAATGCCCCCAGCCGGAAACAATGCATAAGCCACTGGCTACCAGAGAGCCCCTGCCTGATTTTACAATGAAATCTCGTCGGTTCATGTATTTTAGGGTTGACTATTCGCAGTTGATCAGTGATTATCTTGTCCTCAAAGGAAACTTTTTGCTATTCTTATCCTCAGTTTTGCCCGCGCTGTGTACCAAGAATAAGTACACTTTTTTTGTGATCTGAATCAGGGAATATTTGGCCGGTTGTATGCAGGCAAACGATTCAGGCATGGCTCAATTACTTTCAGTGCGTTCTCAGCCAGTATTTTCTTTTTAACTGCCAAAGGCAATCTGGAGAATACTACCCACCCCAGCTGCTGACGAGGATCCCGCATCGGGAGGTCAGAGCCATACAATATGCGATCTTCCCCTGCTCCCGCAACAAGATATTCTACAATACCCAGATGAACCGGCGTTAAGGTGATTTCTGCATATATGTTGGGGAACTTTTTCATAGCTGCAATAGCCATATCGGCCATATTGTAGCTACCTCCAGCATGTGCGATAATCCAGCGCACATCCGGATATTTTTTTGCCAGACTCTCCGCTTCTAAAAGGTCTGACCGGGAATTATGCAACAGACCGTAGAACTTTCTTTCATTGCCGTATTGCCACCACACATCATAGGAAGGATGATGATACTGAACTCCATAATAATGATAGGGCTTCATGCCGATAAATCGTTTGTCTTCGTACATCTTTGGTATCAGTATTTTAAGCTCCTCCTGAGAATAGTGCGTAGGATCGAAATTTGCAAGCCCCCAGTAGCCTTCAGGTGCCATATCCAGCGATTTTTTTGCCGAGATATTTCCACCCACCGCATCGTGACTTACAACTCCATTCCAACTCATAATACCGCCACCCTTGTAACCCAATCGTTTTAGAAGTTTAAAAACTTCGTCAGGACCACCATTTTCCATTCTGTAACCCCAGCCTGCTCCATTCAGCCCCTCATTCAACATATGCATGTGCATATCAATCAGCGGGACCGGGATCGGACTTCCACTTTTAATGGCCACCATCAAAATATCGTCATTCGGGTTGTTTTTTAGCTCGGGCGGCCTCAACCCGTGCAAAAGACGTATGAGATTTCCACCAGCGACTTTAGCGCGCGCATCCTTGGGAACATCTGCATAATCGATATAGGCACGGTGCGCCCCGGCAGACATAGCAGGCGTGTTGGAGCCAAAAATAGCCTGATCAATGTAACCCTTTTTATAAAAGTATTCTATACCCTCATTGATCTGAAAATTATCAAAACCTACGTGAAGATTACGGTGCTTAGCAACCATGGGAAGAACGTAGCGCTGATCGGACCAGTTGGCATTAATCAGAAACACCGGGAGAGATGGATACTTTGTCAGAAATTCGTTAAAAGGCGACATCCCCCCAAATTCTGTGGCACTAACAATGGTGAGTATTTTATTTTTCGACAACCAGTTTAGTAGTTCGTCGCTGGTATCTGCTTTCCAATCCCAAGCATTTGTATATGGAAAAAGGCTCACAGCACGAACATTGTGCGCTTTCATTTGCTTGCCCAGCTCAACAGGATCCGGAAACTCTCCCGTTTGATGAGGCATCACATTCCAGATGGCAAACAGGTTCCGATAATCTTTGATTTGTTCACTAAGTTCGAGATTGGAGAACATAGCATCATAATTAACGGACAGTGTTGACGCAACCAGCGCTCCGGAAATTGAACAATGCTGCATTTCATCCCGCAAATGCTGGAGGCTCCATCTTTCCTCAGGATGTTTGTACTTGCGAGGGCCAATGCGGGTATACCCATCAAAGTAGAGCGTGTGTTCGCTAATAGACTCAGATGACGATGCTGATCCTGGGAGAGGGATTAACTGTCCGCTAAGTGCCAGCCCAAGCCCCGCAGTCGCATTTTTCTTTATAAAATCTCGCCTTGAGTGAAACATATCTTATTCAAACGAAGTATTACTCAAAAGATAGTCATTTTCTAAGTTTACAAATATATATTATTTATGTATACAAAAACAAGTTCATATAGAAAATTTTCCAGTGTCAATATCCAGGCTTATATCATATAAATAACCTATTACGACTGCCAAAATATCCACCTCCCGACAAAATTTGCATCTATTCAATACACCACCTCTCATTAGAAGAACAGAAAACCCCCAAAGGATAACCCTACTAACAAACAAGAGCCCTCACGAAACCATTTAACATCCACCCGAAAGCCACCACCAGTACACCAATTAAACCCTTCCAGCACCTCCCACTCCTGGAACAACACAGGGTTTGCACACCTAGAATTCGGCCCAAGCAATAAGAAACCATCACACTAACAGCCACAGTATCTGCAACCCTTTATATTTCCGCGGTCAAGAATTATAAAATCCGGCAAAATAACATCTGCCGCCGCAACTTCAATTTGCTCACCCAAAAAGCATTAAACAAAAACCATTACGGACTAATATTCATTACGTCCATTATCTACACCACAATATCACTCGCCCCGCATAATCATTTCAAAAAAAATAGTTTGGAATTTTTAGTATACAAAAAAATAATATATTTGTAAACTTAATTTAAGTAAAACAAAATAGTGTGATAACAGGAACGCACCTCCATATATCACCGTCCAGAAGCCAACAAGCCGCTTGACCTTAAGATGACACACAAAGATCATCTCAATTCCAGGCGTCCGCATATTATTTAAGACTGTTCTGTTGAATTACGGGTACGTACACTACTCCAATAAAATTTTACATTTTCCTTTTTTAACCTTTAATCAAAATAAACTATGAAACGACCAAAGGTCTACTATTTAAGATCGATTACTAAGGTTTTGTTGCTGCTTGCCTGTATGCCGGTACTGACTTATGCTCAGGAAAGCAGGGAAGTCGTTATATCCGTAGTAGACAGCCTCAATCAGTCGCCTATTCCGGGCGTGAATGTAACAATTAAGGGTACTAATAAAGGATCAAGCACCAATTCTGACGGGCAACTCAAACTCGGCGTTTCGGTTACAGACATCCTGGTCTTCTCCTTTATTGGTTATGAGAAAAAGCAAATGCAAGTTGGAAACAAAACTTCATTGAAAGTATCATTAAAACAGAGCCAGGAATCGCTAAATGAAGTTGTTGTAGTGGGATATGGTACTCAGAAAAAGATTAACCTGACAGGTTCTGTGTCCACAATTGACTCAAAAGCGATTGAAAACAGACCGGTAAGCAATCTTGCTACGGCTATGCAAGGGACCACTCCGGGATTGATCGTCACCCGTACTTCGGGCCAACCGGGGGCTGAAAACATTACCATGCAGATCCGTGGAGCTACTTCAGCCAATGGGAACATAAATCCATTGGTTTTGCTGGATGGGGTAACCGTCCCCATTTCAACTCTCCAGACCATGAACCCAAATGATGTAGAATCCATCAGTGTACTAAAGGATGCAGCTGTGGCTGCAATATATGGAGCACAAGCTGCCGGTGGCGTAATTCTGGTTACAACAAAAAAGGGGAAAGCCGGAAAACCAGTATTCAACTATTCAATGATGTATGGCAAAAGCTGGATGCAGGACGTGCCTCAACGTATGGCGCTTATTGATGAAGCTACTTATGCCAACTTGTCCAACAAAAATGCAGGACTTAACCCTGCATTCAATGACATGGAGCTTGACTTGATTCGGAAAGGAACTGAGTACTATGTCAACCCGGCTGATACCAACTCTTACATTTATCTCAATCAGAAAAGCTTTGTCAAACAGCTCATCAGGGATTATACGGATATGCAGTCGCACAACCTATCTGTAAGAGGTGGCACCGACAAGGTGAACTATCTTGTATCGCTCGGTTTGATGGATCAGCAGGGCGCTTTCAGAGTTGGCCCCGATAAGCTGAACAGGTATAACGCCCGTATCAACCTGGGGATCGAGCTTACAAAACATCTTTCCATCGAAACTCGTCTAGCCTACACCAATCAGCAGCAGGAAGCATCGTCGCAAAGTGCCTCTACCCTGATGAACCAGACCTTGCGGTACCGGAGTCGCTGGCCCATTTTTACGCCAGAAGGTCGTTTGAGCGGAGCAGGTACATCATCTGCGAATATGGCCTATGCACATCTTATGGAAGGAGGATACAATAATTATGACAACAATAATTTCGATGGGGTGTTCACCGTAAAGGTAGCCAACCTGGTAAAAGGGCTCCAGGCACGTGCTGTGTTTGGTGGGCTTTACGGACGAGGTGACCGTAATTTGTTCAGGCGAACCATTACAACCTGGCAACGATACGCACCAGTATATTATGTAAATAACCCCAATTCGTATGAAGTTACCAATGAGCTCACTACCAACAAAAATCTCCAATTCATACTGGACTACGATCTCACCCTCGGCAAAAACCATGTGTTTCATGCCATGGCCGGCCACCAGTATGAGGATTATCGCTACTCGCAGGTTTTTTCTTCAGCGAAAAGCCTTGCCAGCAATGACCTTCCCGCACTTAACCTGGGAGATGATGCAACCAAGGTAAACAGCCAGGCTATCAGCACCTACGCAAACCGGTCTTATTTCGGGCGTATTAACTATAGCTTCGCGGATAAATACTTGTTTGAGGCCACGCTAAGGGCTGATGAGACCTCCCGCCTTCCCGCCGGATCCAGATTGAAAGTATTTCCTGCCGTTTCGGCAGGTTGGAATATAAACAGTGAAACATGGTTCCCACGTGCTGATTTTATTAGTGCGCTGAAACTTAGGGCTTCATGGGGGCAGTTGGGTAGCGCCCTGGGTAGCGTGATCGGAAACTATGACTACCTTAATATGCTCACCAGAGCTAATAACCTGGTATTGGGAGGAGTGCGATCCATGTATTTTTACCAGAACATTCTGCCCTCACCAACTCTGACCTGGGAAACTATCGAAACGAGCAATATCGGACTAGATTTCGCACTGTTTAAAAACAGACTGACTGTTTCTGCCGACTATTACGTTAAGTATAACAAAAATATGCTTACCCCTCAGTTATATCCATCCACGATCGGAATCAACACATCCAGAAGAAACAACGGAGAGCTGAAGTCCTGGGGCTGGGAGCTCGACATTAACCATAAGAACACAATTGGTAATGGCTTCAACTACAACATAGGTTTCAACCTGTCAGACAACCAGAATAAGCTTCTCAGCTACTCCGGGCAAAAAATAATCTACGAAGGAATTACCAGCATTCTGGAAGGATATCCCCTCAACTCAATATGGGGATTCAAAACAGATGGCTTTTTCCAGGATAAATCAGAGGTAGCCGACTGGGCATACCAGAACGCACTAACCAGCGCGGGAGATATCAAATACCTTGATCTTAACGGGGATAAAGTTATCTCCGTAGGAAGTGCTACCCCCGAAGACCATGGGGACCTTGTCTATTTGGGATCAGATCAGCCCCGTTACACATTTGGTATTACTGGTGGCTTATCCTGGAAAGGTATAGACCTATCCGTTTTCTTCCAGGGAGTAGGTTCGCGGACATTTTTTCCTAACGTAGCCTATTTAAACCCTCAGGATGCACAATGGAACAATCCGATGTCCTTCCAGCAGGATTACTGGACCGAAGATAATCGGGATGCCTATTTCCCCCGCCCCTACGTTGGAGGAGGACATAACTATCGCCGTGCAGACAAATGGATACTCAATGGACGGTACATCCGGCTTAAAAATCTCCAGATGGGATATTCCCTGCCTGCTAAATTGACACAGAAAGCAAAAATATCCAATGCCCGTATCTTCGTTAGCGGACAAGACTTACTCACCTTTTCCGGTCTTGGGATTTTCAAAGGTGTATTCAGTCCTGAATTTAGCAACAATACCAGCTACCAGTACCCTCTATACTCCAACGTGTCGGTAGGCCTAAATCTTAACTTCTAAAGGTTACTATCATTCCTTAAGAAAGTGTTTTATATCCATATAAATTTTGTATGAAATGAAAAAATTTAAAATTCAATATCTGCTTTTCTTTTTTTTAGTTTCGGCCTGTGAAATTGACCGGCTGCCTGAAAATACAGTTAGCGATGAATCGTTTTGGAAAAGTGAAAACGACCTGAGGGCTGCAGCAAATTACCTATATACATTTCTACCTACCATGCCTACAACATCCGACAACTGGTCAGACGACGGATTTGCTATGGTAGCAAATGATATCAGCTCTGGCACCCGGCTGCCTCCGGCAACCGCAACTGACTACAGTTCCCCGTATTTGGTAATCAGGGCAGCCAATAATATCATCGAAAAATCAGCACTTGCCCTGAGCGCAGGTGTGGTACCTGCTACAGTTGACATTTACGTCGCAGAAGCTCGCTTCTTTAGAGCCTGGGCGTATCTCCAGCTGTTACAGAAATACGGAGACGTCCCATTGGTACTTACCACCCTCAGTGAAGACTCCGAAGAACTGACCAGCCCGGCAACTCCGCGAGCGCAGGTAATTGATGCTATCTACAATGATCTGGATGCATCAAGCAGTAAACTGCCTACTGCAACACAAAGAGGATCCACGACTAATTATGGGCGTATTACCAAAACTGCCGCACTTGCACTTAAAGCCCGAGCAGCATTGTTTGAAGGCACACGAGCAAAATTTCACAAATATGGAGAGCCTGCCAAACACCTTAACCTGGCCGCGAAAGCAGCAAAAGATGTTATAGACAGCAAGGAACACAGTTTATTATCAGATTATTTCAATTTGTTCCAATATGCAGGTGAAGGAAGACAGAACCCTGAAAATATACTTGTACGGCAATATGGAAACTCGATGACCGATCAGATCCTTAGCCATAATATTGGTTCGATCATTAACGGCTCCAGCAATCCTACTAAGGTGCTAATTGATTCATATCTGATGAAAGACGGTCTTCCGATCAGCAAGTCTCCGCTATATACAACCCCTAAAGGTCATACCGAAATATTTGCCAACAGGGATCCTCGTCTTAGTGCAACTGTAATGAAACAGGGCGATCAATATTTCCAGAATACAGGCTATACATTCCCTCAACTCGTGTATCATACTACAGGGTTTTGTTTCCGAAAGTTTATAAATGCCGCTGATCAACTCGCTCCGAACAACAACCAGTCCTTTATTGATTTGCCGATTATACGCTACGCAGAAGTCCTGGCAACTTATGCGGAGGCTGTATACGAACTGAACGAAAATATTTCGGATGCAGATCTGGACCTAAGTCTCAATCTCATAAGAGCAAGAGCTGGAATCCCAAGCTTAACCAACTCATTTGTTGCCGCCAACGGCCTTAACATGCGGGAGGAGATCAGAAGAGAACGTAGGGTTGAGTTTACGATGGAAGGACTCCGCTACTGGGACATTATACGTTGGAAAACAGCCGAAATAGAGTTACCAAAACCGGTGCTTGGATGTTACTATTTCCCGGATGGATTTGGAACCCAGAAGCCTATTGTTGACGACAACAATTTCATTCTGGTGCAAACCGCTTCGACACGCAGATTTGATCCGGCCAAAGATTACCTGTGGCCAATTCCGATCAATGAGCTAGCTCTTAATCCAAAGTTAGTTCAGAATCCAGGCTGGAAGTAAGTTCTCTGTTCATATAGAATTCAATTCCACGATTGTATCTTATCGAAAAGAGCGATAATAGTGGAATTGAATTTTATAGCCTTTTCACACAGACAGGATCTTAACCATGCCCCAGTTTCGCAAATGGTTTCGTTCACAATACCACAAGACAGAGAACGAGCTCCGAATTAAAGCCAAATCATCCATTGGAGATTTTGATTTTACTGCCAATTTTATTGCTATCCAAGGAAATTACGTACCTATTTCCACAGCAAAAGGCTACGGAAATAGGTTAATAGATAAGTTTTATAATTAATCGAATTGCTGAAAAATCCAGGCCAACATGTAAGACGAACGTTAGCTCTCTTGTAGTTCAGAAAAGGGAGCTACATTCATTACCATGGCCATCAACATCTAAGCATAGATCTAATCAGCCTTTTACAAAGCACTGCATTGACCTCAACGTATCATTAAATCAAAGCTCCAATGATTCAATCTCTCCCCTTAACAAATGTCGGGCTAATGCGTCTTCTGCGAGCCTCAAATCCTTGCTCTTTAAAGCTTGAACTATTTGCCTATGCTCTGTATCAGTGAGCTCATAATCATCCATATGCGTCTGAGTCTTACCGAGTTTTTGATGAAATAGTGGAATATTACTTGTACGGTACAGGATTTTCAACTTTTCGTTACTGGACACATCAATTAATGTTTCATGAAATTTCACATCCGCCTCGCACGCACCTCCAAAATACCCACCATGAACCATTGAGGAGAAATCGTCGCAGATTTCCTCCAGCCTTTGAATTTGAACCTGATCTATTTTCTGAAAAGCCAATCTTAACGCCCCTAATTCTAAAATCTCTCTCAATTCCCTGATCTCCTTAATGTCGTCGGCATTCAATGTTTTCACAAAAAACCCCCCTTTTTCTCCAAATTCAATGAGACCTTCTCCCATAAGCCTGGTGAGCGCCTCCCTAACGGCTATACGGCTAACTTCCATTTTCTGAGCCCACGTATCCTCTTTCAATCTGGACCCAGAGACAAGCTGATTTGAAAGAATTTTTTTTCTTAATTCACTGTATACCTTATTTGCCAGAGAATCTTCTTTCATAATTGTGTAAACTAAATTGAACCTATTTTGTAAGTATATTGTGATCATTCAAAATTAGGAACATTTAGTTCATTGAAAAATAACGAAGCATAAGTATTTACGGATTTGTTTTCTTTCTATTTACAAATACATCGTCCGTAATGCTTTTGTAAGCCATCACAACCTAGCTCCCCTTACTTCCCTCTGAAAGTCCTCCTTTTGGGTTCAGAAACCACGCCCCATATCATAAACCATTGAATACTAATCACTTCATAAAAACCGACAATACATCCATGGGATGAACGTAAAGAACTACCATCCCGAAAAGCGTATTGAAAAGTGGTTCTCCTATATTCTGAACCGACAAGTTGGATTGTCAACCTACTTGCGTCGAAATCCGGTATCTTCTGACCAAGCGAAATTAATGCGGATCCTGTTAACGTGCCATTGCCGCAAACCTGTACCTAAATTTTGAAATTTACACTACGAAAAAATCTATGTTGGATAATGGATTAACAGTTCCATGCGGCTCATCACTTTGATTTTTCGTTCCAAAGGCTTTTTGCATGGTAAACGAGCCTGACCATGGTTAATACGATCGGTTAAAACTTCATTTTGTTTAAGACCTTCCCCTTTAACGGTTACGGCTTCCAGCATACACACCATGCCGATGCATCAATTTTTACACTTTTTTTGACGAATTTATTTTACTTTAACAGAATAATCAGTTGTTAAAATTTGGGAGATCGTATAACTCACCCAGGTTTGATATCTAAAATGCATTAAAAGTGATGAGCAGTCTGAAAATATTGTACTTTGAAGACTCAGAGGCCGGGGTTGTTACAGCGAGACAAGTACTACACAAAGCCAAGTTAAACGCCGATATACGAATTGCCGGAAGCAGGAAGCAATATACAGAGACATTAACCGGTTTCGAGCCCGATGTGATCCTTTCTGAATATACCTTAAACGGAATTCACTGCTCAGAGATAGTGGCAATTACCAGGCAGAGCGGGATGAAAATCCCTTTTATTATTGTCTCTAATGCCGTATCAGACGAAATGACGGGGGAGCTTCTGTTGATCGGAGCGGATGATTACATCATTAAGGACCAAGCCGGCCGCCTGCCGTTCGCTGTACTGCGGAGCCTGGAAAAATACCAGTTCAAGAAGGAGCAACAGGACTTGCTTGAAAAGTTAACCAACAGCGAAAAGCGCTTCCGCACACTGGTGGAAAACAGTACCGATGCTGTTGTCGTACTAAACGCAGAGACCCGACCGACTTACGTCTCTTCCGCCGTTAAAAATGTATTGGGATACACGCCGCAGGAGATCCTCAGCATGGACCTTTTTACTTTCGTACATCCCGACGACCTGGAAGAATTACCTAAAATCATGACGAAAGTACTTGCTAATCCGGGTGTACCCATACAAGGTCACACGGGTCGGATGCTGCACAAGGATGGCACCTGGCGATGGATTGACGCTACGGTAACCAACTTATTGCACGAACCCGCTATCAATGGGATTGTCGACAATTTTCGTGACGTGACCGAAAACATTGTGGCTGATCAACAGCTCAAACACAAGGAAAGGCGCCTTAGCCAGGCACAGGCTATTGCGCACCTGGGCAGTTGGGAGCTCGATTTAGCGACACAGACCCATGTACTCTCAGATGAAGCGTGCCGTATTTGTGGTTTGTCCCAAACAGACAATATCCAAAGTGTAGCTTCCTGGATGTCATTTATACATCCCGATGATGTTGAATACGTACTTAAACAGAACCAGGATGCATTAGATACCCTGAAGGCCGCGGATTACTACTACCGCCTCATCAGAAAGGATGGGCAAATCAGGTACCTGCATGCGCAAACCCATGTTGAACTGAATAGCTTGGGAGAACCTGTCAGCTTATACGGCGTTTTGCATGATGTAACGGAGATGGAAAGATCCGAGCAGGCCTTGCGGAGTTCGGAAGCCAACCTGCGGGCAATCTTTGAAAATTCTACGGAAGGTTTTATCCTTGCCGATACCCAGGCAGTGGTTAAGTACTTTAATAGTAAAGCCAGCGACTTTTACAAGCTTAGTACCGGCGAAAAAATTAAGGTAGGGGCCTGTTTATATGATACGGTGAGCAAAGACAAAAGCACTGATTACGAAAAGACAATCAGCAGTGTATTATCAGGCGAGACCAGGCACTATGACTATGCATATGAACAAATTGACGGGGAGAGGAAATGGCTAAGCATTATGTTCGTGCCGGTGTATGAGAGCAACGAGATCACGGGGCTTAGCCTGACCATGAGGGATATTACCGATCGAAAACTGGCTGAAGACCTGCTCCGGCGCTCAGAGTCGAACATGAACGCGATCATCAACAATACGGATGCACTGATCTATTCATTGGACACAGATCTGAACTTCATCACTTATAACGACGCACTTAAAAGTATGATGAAAGAAAGGTACGACCTTGACTTACAGCCCGGCCAGGACGTACGCCATTCCATGACCAGGTTTGATCCGGGGTCCGAATCGGACTGGATGCAAATCAATACCAGGGCCTTTGCCGGGGAAATCCTGAAATTCGAAAAGGATATTCCTTATAACGGGACGCGCAATCATTTCAAATTCTCCATTCATCCTATCAAAGAAAACAACACGCTTGTAGGCCTCTCCTGTTTTGCTAATGATATTACCAAAGAGAAACAGGCCGAAGGCGAGGTGCTGAAAGCGCTTGAAGAGAAAAACATCATACTTGAAAGTATTGGGGATGCCTTTTTCGCAGTGGACCGCAACTGGATTGTTACCTACTGGAACAAAGAGGCTGAGGCTGTGCTGAGCTGTCCGAAAGAAAGCGTACTGGGCAAAAACCTCTGGGATATATTTCCCGATGCTACGGGCTCTTTATTCTATACTTTTTACCAAAAGGCCTTTGAGCAAAATACCATCCAGCATTTTGAATCCCTTTACGAAAGGGACAACACCTGGCTGGAAGTTACCGCCTATCCGTCGGCCAGTGGTCTGTCAATATACTTCAGGGATATTACCCAACGTAAGCATTCTGAGTCACAACTCAACGAGCTTAACAAAAATCTTCACAAATACACCGATGAGCTCATCGCCTCCAACAAGGGCTTGGAACAATTCTCGTACATTGTATCACACAACCTGCGTGCCCCGGTGGCCAA
This sequence comes from Dyadobacter sp. 32, assembly GCF_902506755.1. Taxonomy (GTDB): domain Bacteria; phylum Bacteroidota; class Bacteroidia; order Cytophagales; family Spirosomataceae; genus Dyadobacter. The sequence continues at coordinate 3,867,006 of NZ_LR735258.1, forward strand.
TATCATAGGCCTCACCGAACTGGTAAACCAGGACGACTACCCTCCTGAAGTAAAGGAACAGTTTTTGAAGGAGCTATTGGTGAATGCCAAACGGCTCGATGATGTCGTTTCCGACCTTAACACGATTTTACAGGTCAAAAGAGAAGTGAGCGAAAAAAGAGAACCGGTTTCCTTGCAGCAGCTTATAGATAAAATTGGTTCGAGCATACAAAACATCATCGAAAAAGAGAATGTACAGATAGAAACCGATTTTAGCGCTGTCAACGAGCTGTTTACGCTTAAAAGTTATTTACACAGCATTTTTTTTAACCTGATTATGAATAGTATCAAATACCGCCAGAAGGACACAGATCCAGTGATCAGGATAAAAAGCAGCCTGGATCAGGATCAGGTGACGCTTTCCTTTATGGATAATGGTATCGGAATTGATCTGGACAGCAAAGGATCGGAGGTATTTGGCCTCTACAAACGCTTCCACTATCATGTGGAAGGAAAAGGAATGGGATTGTTTATGGTCAAGACTCAAGTGGAAATGCTGGGGGGAAAAATAACCGTAAAAAGTGCTGTCAATAAAGGCACCGAGTTTAAGATTGAATTTAGTTCCAATGCTTTCCGAACACCTACTTTATGAAATTTCCCGCTAGATTCATAGTCGTCGATGACGATGCCGGTAATAACCTCATCTGCAAATATGTTATTACTTATTTTGCACCCGCTGCCACCATCCAACTTTTCACTGAAGCCGAAAAAGCACTGGTGTCGATCCAGGAAGACTATAACCAGAGAACCGGGCATTTGGACACAGCCCTGTTTCTTGATATCAATATGCCCGTGATGGATGGCTGGGAGTTTCTGGACAAATTCAGTTCATTCCCACCCGGGCTACATGCACAATACAAAATATTTATCCTTTCCTCATCCATTGATCCCGAAGATAAAGAGAAGGCCGAAAATCACCCGCACGTGCAGGGCTATTACTCAAAACCGTTGAGAAAAGAAACACTAAGCGAGATATTTAGCGGATAATTCATTTGATAAAAATGAGTACAATGCTTATTAAACGTACCGGTCTCCAGTGAAATAAATCTTTAAGCATTCCATCCGGAACTTCTTTTGTTACCCGGCCCATACCAGTCTCCAACAGCGCTGACTTGGAGGGAAGAATTTCGAAACAGGCATCAAAACTCAGGGAAGTCGAACTACTTCAGCAGCCCTTTTAATCGAAATACATACCAGTACCGGGCCAACTTCCCGTTACGCCGACAGGGTATTTTTGCTGCCAGTTCAATTGAGTCAAACTGGTTTTTGTAAATTACTGACGGATCTGTGAAGTTGTTTGACGGACTGATAAAATAGGCACATGAACCGGCGGATAATGGCGGATTCATGTCGTTTAGCCATATAAATTTATGTAGGTCATGGAGTGTACCCATCCCTCTTACATTCATCCCAAGCGGGAAGGCTACATAATAATAAAGATGCGCCCCCGGAAACCATTTATGTACGACGAGGGGAGCGTCTTCTGTCATTGTTTGCGTCAGCATGTCTTCAAGCCTTATTTTCCGGAATTCGGGCAACAATTGCTCCCATCCATAAATATCCAGGGTCGCATCACCTGCTCCGGTGTTGGGGGCAAGATTGTTACCAAGCGTGCCCGGGTAGTAGCGAACCGTAGCCAGTCCTGCGACGACAATAAAGATCATCAGGCCAATAGAAGCACTCACAAGTTTGGATATGAGGCCACGCCTACTTTTCCCGGAATTGTTAGAGACATCATGTGAAGACAACAAAATCAATCCCGCAAATCCCGGACCGCTCCAATGTGGGAGGGTCGGCCGAAATAAGGAAACAACAATCGTTGCGGCAATGATGGGAAGACTGCACCAAAGCAAGAGGGCTATCCTCGGCGACATTTCTGTTTCCCGGCGCCTCAGAGAAAGCAATGCTAGGATTGCCAATGCGATGTTGAATGGGTTGTTGTATGCGATCTGCCCAAGCATTGTAGCCATCAATGACATCAGATTAATACCATCGGTGATCGCTACCCGGTTGCTGTGGAACTGCCAGGTGATGAAATCATTCTGAATGTTCCATAAAAAGATGGGCGACACAATAAGCGCAGTAATAGCCAGCGACACATATAGAAATGGGTCTCTCAGCAAAGATAGGCGGGAAGTGAATACGAAACCGGCAAACCCTACCCAAAGAAAAACACCGTGAACTTTCGACATGATGGCCAGCCCGATCCAGCACCCCAGCCATAGTAAGTTTCGATTACGACTGACTGTGCTCGCATCTGTATCCAGCATAGAAAGCATGGTGTGTAAGGATGCCAGCCAGAACACCAGCTGGACAGAATCAGGCAATATGAACAAACCCGACAAAATACTGCAATAGACAGAGGTGTTGTAAAGAATGGCCGCCACAAGACCGCCCTTTTCGCTTCCTAACTTTTGCCCGCATTGAGCTATTAACCAAGTATTGATAGCCGCTCCGGCAATGGCTGGAAGTCGCATGGAAAGATCATTTAGCCAGTGCAGGTTAAATGTGAAAATACGGATGAAAAGTCCTACGAGTGGAGGGTGATCGAAATGATTCCAGTCGGGCTGTACGGCATAGGTGAAATAGTAAACTTCATCGTTTCCCAGGTTAAGCAAAAGTGCCAGAACACAACGCATCAAACTACAACAAACGATAATTTGAACCAGTGCAGATCGGGTAGACGTTTTATTGAACATTTCGCTGGAATTAATGCTGTGTTTTCACCTTAACGATAATCTTCTCCTATCGTAAATCCGGGGCCGTCTTACAAAAAAGCTCCAGAGCACCAGTAGCCAAAGAAATAGAATGATTACCCCCAGCGTCCGAAAAAAGGTGGTCTCTCCTATATTTTCATACACCAGAGTTTCTTTGTACCCGGAATGAGGAGTGTAGAACACCGGGTTTAGATAAACAGTAGTTCCGTTTCTGTATTGGAAAGTTGCCCGTGCATAATGATCTTTTGGGGTAAGCTTGTACTTTATCAGATTTGTATCGTTAAAAGCGGCAAGTTCCTTTCCATTCTGGCCTGTCATTGATATTTTCCAAGCGCGGGCACTCATTTTTATGGTAATGGTGTCGGTATTGACACGTAGCGCCACCAGTGTCGGAATCGAATCGATTGCCTGTTTTTGTCCCAAAACCACTCCATAACTTTTTCCTGTCCTCAGTGCACCTAAAACCCGCTGTTTGTTCTCATCCTTTACATTTACATAGGTACACATAGTGCCAAGGCGCTCCCTTTTAATCACGTTGTGGATGTCGTCATTACCAACAATAAAGGTTTTTTTTCCCGCCGACAGTGCCGCATCCCATTCCCTGGTAGAAATAACAGAGGGGTTCAAAACCTCCATACAATCATATCCGGCAAGGGAAGAAAAGTCACTTGCCTTGTATCCGTTTCTTAGCCCCGGGTGATTGAGTATAATTACAGAATTTGTGTCGCCCAACTGTTGGATCACATGTTGTTTGTTATGCAATGTCTGCGGAAAGAGATAATCAAGCCATTGGACATCTTGGCTTCCCAATACGAGCTGATGTGTTTTTCTAAGGTTGTAGCCATGTTCGTAAGCCGGGATGTAGTTTTGCCTGTGTGCGTGTGTGGTGTCAATGTGATGGTAATTTGACACACAATGAATCTGGTAATCCAGGTCTTTGTAGGCCTTATGTATCTCACCGGCAGTGCCGTGGCCATTGGTAATTCCATTCCAGGCTTGCGCATGTGCATGAAAATTGCACTTCAGCCATTTCTGGGCATCAATGGAATCGTAAGGATTGTAAATCACACTTCCTTCGAAGGGCATCGGTTCTTCAAACTGAAATCGTGCACAGAGCAGGTATTGCGATACCAACAGCCACAGGACCCAGGTAAAGAGAAAGAGGAGTACGAAACGCAGTTTTTTCATCATGCTACATACAGGCTTTGACACGATTCATTGATTATAACCTTGCTACGAATTTGCAGTGGCTGGATTGGGTTTAGATAACCTGAATATTGAAATGGGCTTGCAGACTCAATGGCCACAAATCAAAAAACCCGCTTGTTAGACTTCCTTAACCGTGTCCAGGAGAAGTTTACACTTACGGGATGGTGATCCGATAACGGTGTGCCGTTGCTGGTGGTAAAAAGTGTTTTTTCAAAAGCATATTGCTCAGCCACCAATTGAAGTTCGTTGCTACCCCGAAAAAGAATTTTGTCGATTGACTCGCATGTATCCGTTAAAGCCAGAATGTTGCCTCCCGGAAGTTTCCTGGAGGATGGAGGGACTTTGCCCTGGCACCTGAGTTCAACCCATGCATCTTTGAGACCGAGCGTATTGAGCAAAAGCCGGATATTGTCATAATGATATCCATAGTGCCCGTTGAGGTCTCCCATAATAACTACCGCATTGGAACCGGATTTACCTTTGATAAAGGAAGAGAGTTGCATCATATTTAACCTTCTTGCAGCGGCAGCTGGCAGATCGTTGTAGGCATTCATATGTACATTGTAAAAATCTATGAAAAGCTTTTCTGCTACTTCAATGCGAGAGAACGAAAACCCCTTCGGTGTCAGGCAATCTGCCCCCGTGCAGTCTTCCCATTGGATTCTTTCCAGGTCCCGGAGAGGGAATCGTGAAAGTGTATTCAAGCCGTCTCCAAAAGGAACATTTCCCAGACTTCTTGTACGGAATGGATGTTGGTTGGCTGTCCCATAAAGAGCGTCGTTGTAGCTGAAATCTTCCTGGACATGGACAACGTCATAAATGTTGAGTTTTTTGCCAATTTCCGAAATGCTTTCCGCTCTTGGTGTGATCGCGCTGGAAATGAACTGTGGCAGACCCGCAATATTGTAGGTAATCGCAGAGAACGTCCCATAATCCTCACGGGATAGAACAGGTGCGTGGACAGCGGCAATTGTTGCTCCAAACCCATCGGTAAAATCAGAAGCAATCCTTACTGAAAAGAATGCGATCAACACCAGAACGGTCTGCCTAAAACGAAGTTGTTTTTTATCGGACATAAAACGGATAGCATGACGTGTCAAAGATAGGTCGGGTCGGTTATGCGGATAATTCCTGGATGTTATGTTATTGTTAGCTGTGTACAGTTTTGACTCATCCGATGTAAGTAAGGCGCTAGTGAACGTTCAAACTTTCCATAACCAATTGTTTAAGGTTGATTAATGGTGAGTTAATACTATCCCGATACATTTACAGGCTGCTGTAATCGCAGGCCCAGGAAGGAAGCAGGCATACAACAGCCAACCCGCACGGATGAGCTTGAATTGATATAGATAGAATGATATGATTTGGTATGAAGATGAAGTGATACGAGTGGAACAAGAGCTGAGCCGCTTGGCCTACGAGCCTGAAACGCTGTTTTATGGGAGCTCAAGTATCACACTCTGGAACACATTGTATTCCGATTTTAGAGCGTACCACCCGATAAATCTTGGTTTTGGGGGCTCCACGATTGCTGCCTGTTCCTGGTTTTTCGACCGGATTGCCGGGCCCATTCTATCAGCCAAAAGAATAGTCATTTATGCTGGCGACAACGACCTGGGAGATGGACGTAACCCGGAGGAAGTTTATCTTTTTTACAAGCTATTGATAGAGCAGATCTGGAAGAAGTTTGGCGGCATTCCATGTTATTTTATCAGCATAAAGCCGAGTATTCAGAGATGGGACATGATTGGTAAAATCAAAACAGCCAACCGGTTAATCCGGGAGGAAACCCTAACCGATACGCGACAGACCTACATTGATATATTCCCCCTGATGTTAGATAAGCAGGGTATACCTTCCAGAGTATTGTTTGAGCCCGACGGCCTGCATTTGAGCCATGCTGGCTATCAGGTATGGAAAGAGGCAATCCATCTGCACATTGAAATGAACGAAACATCCAAACAACCTTAAATACTTGCCGTATGGAACGGGCGTATCAAAAATGGTTCAGTCATGCCTTGGGCAGGGACATGGAGATGCTGGTTTTTGGGGACAGGGGTTTACCGGTTATATTTTTCCCCACCCGATCCGCTCACTTTTATGACATGGAAAACTGGCGGGTGGTGGAAGCTATGAGCCAGCAGATCAATTCCGGGCACATTCAGGTTTATTGCGTAGACAGCGTTGACTGCGAGAGCTTTTACTCACCTTTGCCTCCCGACAAAAAAATTGTCCGGCACATGCAGTATGAAAAATATATATTGCTGGAGGTGATCCCTTTTATAAGAAACAGAAATAAAAACCCCGGGTTGGTGTCTGCAGGTTGCAGCCTGGGTGGTTATCATGCCGTAACCATAGCATTAAAGCACCCCACTTTTTTTACGAAGGTGTTGGGTATGAGCGCCCGTTATGATCTGACGAAGTCTTTGACTTTTTTTGCGGATCTGTTTGATGGCTATTTCGATGAGAATATTTACTACAACATGCCAAATCGCTTTATTCCTGCCATCTCTGATCCTCAGTTGCTACAGCAGCTCCGCAAACTTGATATCACAGTAGTAATAGGTCGTGAGGATGCCTTTTTGCCGGACAATGAACAATTGAGTCACTCTCTGAATCAAATTGCAGTGCCTCATAAGATGCATGTCTGGGATCAGGAAGCACACAAGCCCCGGTATTGGCGTGAGATGGTAAAGCAATATCTCTGAAATTTACTCCCCACTTTGTATCGGCGGCCCGCAGATATGCCTCTTATACACCGAATCCGGCTCAGGCCAAATTCAAATGCTTTGCAGCAGATAAGCAATTAAAATGATACTAATCAGTAAAATAACAGCCGTCAGTATCGTGGTCAGGACCGTAGAAGGCTGATAAGTCCCTGTTCTTAATTGCTTGTCTACTCTTCTATACTGAAAGAAAGAAAACAAGATGGAGAGTGTACCCATAGCAACCAATACGATACCGATAATGGCCGAATAACCCTGGGAAGGCGCGTTTATTTTTGTCTGAAAAACCACACCTATCTGTTTCACAAACAAAGAAAATTTGACAACCACAAAGCCAAATGCCATGATGCCGATTCCGGTTCTTATCCACGCCAGATAAGTTCTTTCATTGGCCAGGTGGTCATTGGGCTTAAATTGAGTGCTGTCCTTTTCATTTTGATCCATAATGCAAAGGTAGTTATATGGCAACAACATTACTTCAAATAAGATGTAAAGCTGGTGGACGTAACAAACCAGAAAACTGAATTGGCCAACCTACCGCAGGAGGTAACATTACATCCTGGCACGGTATTCGTATTTGCTGCGTACAAACAAAAATTTATAAACACATTATGGCAACTACATCAAATGCTCAAGGCATAATTAACGATCTGATCGAGATCAACAATGACCGCGTGGCGGGTTTTGAAAAAGCAATTGAGGATATCAATGACGAAAATATAGATTTAAAAACCCTATTTGAGGATTATGCTCAGCAAAGCCGTAAAAATGTACAGGAACTGTCCGCAATCAGAGGGTCGGCACCACATCTTGAAACCGAAATGAGTGTCAGCGGCACCCTACACCGGGCCTGGATTGATGTAAAGGCATTATTTGGCGGCAGCGACCGGGCCAGTATCTTGTCCGAAGCAGAACGAGGCGAAGATGCCATCAAAAATGCCTACAAAGATGCTTTAAGCAGCGGAGAACTCTCCATTGGCGCTGAAATCATCAGTAAACAGGCACAGGATATCAATACTGCTCATGACCGGATCAAAGCGTTGCGGGATGTAGCGAAGGTGTGACATAAGAAGTATTCCTGGAAAGCTGCCTTGAAAGAGGTGGCTTTTTTTGCATAAAACGAATTCATTCGCCAAGTCTACCTACCGATTTCTTTACAAATGCACGGATGAAAAAAGCGCATTTACCTGAAAAAATATGCATTGTGTGTGGCAGACCCTTTGCATGGCGAAAAAAATGGGAGAAGGTTTGGGATGAGGTTAAATATTGCAGTGACAAGTGCAGGGGTAACCGGAATAAGATTTGAAAGCAGCGAATATCATTTTTCCGCATCAATTATTCGAAAATAGTCCGATTGCAGAAAACGGCTCCCCCGTTTACCTGCTGGAAGAAACTTTATATTTCAACCAGTTTGCCTTCCACAAGCAAAAAATTGCTTTTCACCGGGCCACGATGAAATGGTATGCTGCTTTCCTGGAATCCAAAAAAGTTGAAGTAATATATATTGAGTCTGCTAACCCGCTTTCGGACATAAGGAGGTTGGTTGCAGACTTTGAGTCAAAAAGTATTGCGCGCATACATTATATCGACCCCACCGATGACTGGCTCGGCAAGCGCCTGGCCTCAGCTGCTGCCAAAGCAAACATAGAAATTATAGAGTACTCCAATCCTTTGTTTCTGAACAGCAAGGAGGATCTGAGCGTATTTTTTCAGGAGAAAAAGAAGAAATTTTTCCAGACAGCGTTTTACATCCAGGAGCGAAAAAAACGACAGATCCTGGTAAATGACCAAAACGAGCCGGTGGGTGGCGCATGGAGCTATGATGTGGACAACCGGAAAAAGTACCCTCGAAAAAAACGACCACCGCACATTGACTATCCTGCAACCAATGAATTTTATGAAGAAGCGAAAACATACGTTCAGGAGCACTTCCGCGATAATCCGGGGCATCTCACCCAATATTCTCTTTATCCGGGAGACCATATTACAGCAAAAAAATGGTTAAGCGATTTTCTAACCAACCGTTTTCTGGAATTCGGGCCTTACGAAGATGCCATCGTGAAGGAAGAAAGCATTCTACACCACAGCGTCCTGACCCCGATGCTCAACGTTGGCTTAATCACCCCTCAGACTATTGTAGACGAGGTGCTGAAATATTCCGTGCATGCCAAAATTCCGTTGAACACGACGGAAGGTTTTATCCGTCAGATGATCGGCTGGCGCGAATTCATGCGGGGTTTCTATGCGTATAAGGGTTCTTTTTCCCGGACAGCAAATTACTGGAACTTCCGCCGGAAAATACCCCGCTCCTTCTACGACGGCACTACCGGAATCGAGCCTGTGGACAGTACCATTAAGAAGGTTCTGGCAAGCGGGTACTGTCATCATATCGAGCGTTTGATGATTCTTGGGAATTTCATGCTGTTGTGCGAATTTGACCCGGATGATGTGTATCAATGGTTTATGGAATTGTTTATTGACGCTTATGACTGGGTGATGGTACCGAACGTCTATGCCATGAGCCAGTTTGCAGATGGTGGACTGCTGGCCACCAAACCTTATATTGCCGGCAGTAATTACATCCTGAAAATGAGCAATTATGAAAAAGGGCCCTGGCAGGAAATCTGGGATGCTCTATTTTGGCGTTTCATGCATGTACATAGGGACTTCTTTCGGCAGAATCCACGGCTAGGTATGCTCTTGGGAAACTTTGATAAGATGGATCCTCAAAAACAGAAATCGTTATTGAATACCGCACAAAAATTTTTGAAGACCCTGGACTAAACAAAATTAAAAGTAGCGCCAAACCAATTCCGAGGCGCATCCATTCCCGAGCAACGGGCGTTTTCGTATCTACCTCATTTCCTCATAATTTACACATTTCACACCTACTGATGGCTACCACTGATAGCCCGTAAATGAACCCGGTTCGTATTAACCATAAACGACCGCAATGAAAAATCAGACTACAGGTGTTTCGCGATTAATTGCCCTGGATGCCATGCGGGGATTTACCATCGCGGCTATGATCATGGTCAATTTCCCGGGAAACGAGCAATATGTGTTTCCTACACTTCGCCACACCCAATGGAACGGTCTGACCTTCACCGACCTTATCGCCCCCACTTTCCTGTTTATCGTGGGTGTATCCATTGCGTTTGCTTATTCCAAAAGACTCAAAGTCAATAGCCCAAAAGGCGATCTCTATAAAAAAATTGCCATCAGGTCAGTGAAAATATTTGCCGTCGGAATGTTTCTGAACATGCTGCCCGACTTTGAATTTGACAATCTCCGTTACACAGGCACTTTACATCGCATTTCGATCGTATTTTTTCTCTGTGCTATCTTATTTTTGAACACCACCTGGAAACAGCAGGCCATTACGGGAGCCATTATTTTGATCCTTTATTGGCTCGCCATGACCCTCATTCCCACACCGGGCATCGGTGTAGTGATGTTGGAACGGGGGGTAAACCTGGCCGCCTGGGTAGATCAGCAGTACATGCCCGGAAAAATGTGGCAGGGAACCTGGGACCCGGAAGGTATTCTCAGCACGTTTCCATCACTAGTTTCCGGCATAGCCGGCATGCTGGCAGGAAGGCTTATGCTCAGCACCTACACGCCTGGAGAAAAAGTAAATTACCTCATGAGCATCGGCCTTTTTACGGCGGCCGCCGGTTATTTCTGGGGACTCACGTTCCCGGTGAATGAAAACATCTGGACGAGCTCATTTGTGCTGGTGACGGCCGGGTTTGATTTTATGCTTCTGGGAGCGCTCTACTTCATTATTGACATTCTTGGAAGGAAACGTGGCACAGAACCCGGAATTATTTTCGGCGCCAATGCCATCACCGCTTATGTACTGGCCGATATTCTTGCATTGGTATTTTACATCGATGTTTTTGGCAAGAAAACACTGAACCAGCATTTTGTAGACGGGTTGATCAGCAGTGGCGTCAAGCCGGAACTTGCCAGTTTAACTTACGCTTTACTTTTTGTCTGCCTCAATTTCATCCCGGCCTACCTACTCTACCGCCGAAAAATATTCATTAAACTGTAATAGTTGATTAGCTCCATGCGTCCTTTCCCCCAATTTGTAATCATTATCTTAAGCTGTATTTTACTGAATAATCAGAAGTGTCACGCACAAGCTATTGACCTTTCAAAGGCTCAGATCTTCAATACAGTTTCCGACAAAAACGTACAGCTTCGAACAGTTGAAATCCTTCAGCAGGAAGTAGAAAAGCGCAGCGGTATAAAAATGTCATCCCTGAAAACATTGCCAAAAAAACCGGCCTCGTTGATAATCCTGGCCATGGAAAACGATTTCTCAAAATTGCCGCAAAATTACCGGTCGGCAGTGAACAGGCTACCCCAAATTCAGAAGGAAGGATTTAAGCTTCTGGCTTTGCCCGAGTCGAATACCGTGCTTGTGGTAGGGAAGGACGCTCGTGGGCTGCTGTACGGAACGGGGCGCCTGCTTCGTAATCTGGAAATTGCAAAAGGGTCGATCAGATTAAAATCGGCGCTGGCGCTGGCAACAAGTCCACGGTATCCGATCCGCGGACATCAGCTTGGATATCGTCCTAAAACGAATGCTTACGACGCGTTTACGGTCGCGCAGTTTGACCAGTACATCAGGGACCTGGCTTTGTTTGGCGCCAACCACATCGAGATTATGCCGCCCCGAACCGACGACGATTTCACAAGTCCACACATGAAACTTCCGGCGATCAAAATGATCGTAGAACAATCCAGAATATGTAAGGAATATGGGCTTGATGTATCCATGTGGTATCCCAATCTGGGCAAGGATTATGTACATCCCGATTCGATCAGAAATGAACTTAAGGAACGCGAAGAAATATTTTCAATATTACCAAAGCTGGATGCAGTTTTTGTTCCGGCAGGTGATCCCGGCGACCTGGAACCGGACGTCCTTTTTGCCTGGCTCGAAAAGGAGGCAGAATTGCTGAAAAAATACCACCCCAATGCAAAGATATGGGTCTCGCCACAGGTATTCAGACCTACCCAGAAATGGTTTGATACGTTTTTCGGGCATGTCAATAAGGAGTATCCATGGTTTGGCGGTGTGGTTTTCGGTCCGTGGATCAAATTACCTGTTGCCAAAATCCGTGAACTGGTAAAGCCTTCCATACCCATACGGCATTACCCGGACATTACCCACAATTACAGCTCGCAGTATCCGGTTCCCCACTGGGATCTGGCCTTTGCCATGACGTCGGGACGTGAAAGTATCAATCCGCGGCCGAATGATGAAAAGGCGATCCATAATGCACTGGATCAATATGGCATAGGGAGCATCAGTTATTCCGAAGGGACCAACGACGATGTGAACAAATTTGTGTGGAGCGATCAGGACTGGGATCCTGAAAGGCCGGTGATCGAAACGCTCCGTGAATATGCACGCCTGTTTATCGGGCCGGATTTTACAGAGTCATTTGCGCAGGGACTGCTGGCTCTGGAGAGAAACTGGAAAGGGGAGTTACTCACCAACGAAAGTATAGACCGGACGCTGGTGCAGTGGCAACAGATGGAAAAACAGGCACCCTTGAAGGTCTTGCAGAATGCACGGTTCCAGATGGGTCTGATCAGGGCCTATTTTGATTCCTACACCCACCGAAGGCTCATTTATGAAACCGCGTTGGAACAAGAAGCGAAAGAGATTTTAGAAAACGCTAAAAGCGGGACGACGCTTGAATCGATCAGCAAAGCGAAATTGATTTTGGAAAAAGCCTGGACAAAAACTATCCTGCCCGATTACCAGGCAAAGTGCCACGCATTGGCCGACTCCCTCTATAAAAGCATTGGTGCGCAGCTCACCATGAAAAAACACGGGGCTATGTCGGGGAGGGGTAACTTTATAGACCTGATCAACATGCCACTCAATGACTCGCCCTGGCTACTTGACCAGTTTGAAAAAATGGAGAAGATGAGCTCAGAACAGGATCGGCTAACTTACTTACAGACCATCCTCCACCGAACTGATCCAGGCCCGGGAGGTTTTTACGATCATTTTGGAGACCCTGAAAGCTGGTACCGCGTGGTACCTGGCCAACCCTGGGAAAAAGACCCGGGGAGCCTGCTGTCTCCACGGATAGGCTTTGGGGTAGGGCTGGTTGGAGAAGAGTGGGTGGATGAAATAAAAGCAACCGGCTTCAAAGGACAGGTAACGCCGCGCGTATGGATGAAGCAGGCTAAAACGCTCTATGACCAGCCACTCAAAATTCATTACGACGACCTGGATCCAGAAGCATCCTACACGATTCGTATTGCTTATACAGGCAGATTCCGGTCGAGAATGAAAATGACCACAGATGATGGCGTATTGATCCACGATTTTATAAAAACGGGAGAGAAGCCAATTTATGAATTTGAACTGCCGAAGGTGGCCATAAAAAAAGGAAAAGTCACTTTCGTGTGGTCATGCGGTGAGGGAGAACGTGGCTCCCAGGTGACGGAAATATGGCTGATAAGGAAATAAACAAATAATAAATTGATGGAAGCATCTCATACGATGGGATTATTGGAAAAAATGAAAAGCGGCCAGAACGTCTATGGCACCTGCATAACCTCCACGGCACCCATGTGGCCGGCAGCAGTAAAAAAAACAGGCGTGGATTTCGTATTTATCGATACTGAGCATGTGCCGCTAAGCCGAAACGAAATGGCCGCACTGTGCCAGCAATTCCGATCACTGGACATCACCCCCATCGTCCGGATCCCTGCACCGGATGCTTTCCTGGCCTGTCAGGCCATTGATGCGGGCGCATTGGGCGTAGTAGCTCCTTATCTCGAATCTACCCAACAGGTTCTGGAGCTTGTAGGTGCAACCAAGTATCGCCCGCTGAAAGGGGAGCTTTTGAAAAAATATCTGACGGGAGAATTGGAAATACCTGTGGCCGTAAAAGACTATGTGAATAGCGTTAATGCCTCCAACATTTGCATCGCCAACATCGAAAGCGTACCTGCGATGGAACAACTGGATGTCATGTTGTCCGTGAAAGGCCTGGATGCCGTGTTTATTGGCCCACATGACCTGTCCATAAGCCTGGGTATTCCTGAACAATACGACCATCCCCTATTCGAAGAAGCCGTGAAAACCATTATTCACAAAACCAGGTCACACGGCTTGTCTATCGGAATACATTTTTCACTGGAACCGCAACGCCAGATCCGGTGGATGAAGGAAGGAGCCAATATCGTAGTGCACAGCTTCGACGTTGCACTTTTCACCCAGCGTTTAAGACAAGATCTTGATACCATCAGAGCGGCTGCCGGGGACCTCAGGTCGAATCAGAAAGAGGAGGCGCTCGTCATCTAGTGACTAATGGTACGCGTATTGGGTTATTTGAGAAGTTGAAGGCCCGATACTCGGCATGGTTAAATGGCTGTATAGTTAAATTATTGACGAAAAGATTGTTAGTCATTAAATCTCAACAATAAAACAATAACCATTTAGCCTTCAAACACCAGTCAAACCACCCGGGGCAGGAAGTGACATAATTATTTGTTCCCTTCCTGCATCAAAGCTTCTATGAGCATCGTGATCTGGGGAAGTGGCATCGCCTCGGTAAGATAAGCGTGAGGGCCCATCGGATCGTCCTGCCATTTGTTATTACCTCCCTCTATAATAATTTTACCCCGCTTCACGCCGAAGTAAGGCTGATTGCCTCTGATTCCCACCAGTACGGCTGTTTGATCCCAGCTCATTCTCCCGTCCGCGTCACCTTTGCTTAGTGGCATAGATAGCGCATATACATCCTTCACCGGACTCGACAGCTCTTCGTTGCCAATAACCCGGAGACCTGTTTTGATCTTTTTACCAATCTCAAACCCACTGAATACGATATTTGTCGGCCACTTGGTAAATACCTTTTCCGATGCTAACGAGTCCACGTGAACGTTATACTCGCGCCCCGCAGGAAATGAGCCCGCCATAGATACCAGTTGCTTCACCTTACGCCTCACCAGTAATTCGCCCGAGAGCGGTGATATTGCATCCGGTGCAGAATCCAGCAAATCCGCAAGATTTGTAAGAAAACCAATCGTGACAATCGTTACACTCTGATCCGGTTGTTTGACCAAAATTTTACGATACGTCTCTACTGCGTCCGGCGCTTCAGATGATTTTTTAATCTTATGGGGATATTTAGCCACCAGCATTTCCGGCCACTTTTGCGACGCTCCAAAATCCGGGGCATTTCCCTTTGGGACACCTGTAAGCAATTCGGGACGCCCGAAATAAGTATTCAAAACATCAATACTGGGGACAGTCAATTCATTTTTATTACAGGAAATTACCGCCAGGGGCTTGGCCTCTCCCCGTGAGGTTAGCGCATGCAAAACCGCCATCGCACCAACATCGTCGTAATCAGGGCCTATATCGGTATCCAGAATAATTGAAACGGCCTGTTTACCACCAATCTGCGCATAGACCGACGAAATAGATATAAAGAGAGCAAGGATAATGAACCTGTAAGTCATGGAAAATCAACTGCAAAAGCGAACTTTTCTAAACATAAGTAATCTCATTCCTGTTGAAATTACATATATCTACGTCAAACGACGAGAATTTGCTGCAAGTTACAGCCACAAACCGAAAGAAAACCCACTTTTCTACACTTTTCACATGCCGCAGGGAGCAACACCATGTTACTCACCGGCCAATCATACTTATTCCAGGATCACTTTAAAAATTTGTTTTTCCCCTCTGCTTACGACTTCCAGTAAGTAAATACCCTTACTATACTCATTGGAGGACATATCAATCTTGAAACTTTGGGCGTGTTCACGAGCCGAAACCACTGCCTTCCGAAATAGCTTTCCACTCTTATCATATACATTTACAACTGATTCTCCTCTTCCCGCGCCCGGGAACTCAACATGAAACAGGGCGTTGGAAGGATTCGGATACACCCGCCACGCGGCTGTTTCATCAAACACCACAGCACGCAGCCCCGAATACGCAAAGCTACCATCCCGATCTACCATTTTCAAACGATAATACCTGGTATCATATCCCTCCACATCAGTATCGGTAAACAAATATTTCAAACCAGATTGTACATTCCCCTTTCCATCTAGCTCTCCTAGTTTCTGAAATCTGTTCATACGAACAGCCTCGGATCCCAGGGCAAGCTCAACTTCAAAATACCCGAAATTATCTTCTGATGAAGTAGTCCATTCCAGAAAAACCTGCCTGGAGGTTTCGGCCGATGTCCCCTTTTTAGCCGTAAAACCAACCAACTCGACGGGCAATGGAGCACTTTGGGTAATAATCGCGTCCTTTGCCAGCCAAAACTCAGAAAAAGAGCGCGTTTTAAATTCCGCATAATAGCCATTGTCATAAGGAACCTTCAACACATTCTCAGCCGAAAAAAACGACCAGCCACTTTCGTCTGTGTCGTTAGCAAGGCTACCATCTTCCTTAGACAGGTCGCTGGTGCTATATTTCGACAATGATAAATTATAGACACTGGAAGGCACTACGCAGCCAATGCATTCCGATGATCCGATCATGGTTTCAAACTCTGAATCCTGAAAATATAGACGAACTGTTGACTCCTGTGCAAAGCTGCTTCCAGTGGGCTTTATCGTAAAATTTCTATCCAGGTAATATTGTCCCTTATGGTATCTTACAGGGGAAGAATGGATGTACGCCTGCACACTGGTGTTTCCCAGATTATTGTTGTTAGGCATTATGGAAGCGATTATCTGGTCGTTGTCTGTAAAATTGACCCATCCATTACCGTTGACCGACTGCTGCGTTACAACCTGCGACGACACACCACCGGCATAGATTCTTTTCTGAAGATCATAAATATGGATATCGTCAATGGCAATTCCTTCACGCGTATTGCCCGAGTTACTTTGCATCACAAAACGGAAGCGGATGTTGGGGGCTCCAGTAGGAATAGAAATCGTACTGACATGCCATCTGGTGTAGTCCTTTATGCTCCATACATCCTTCCCATTAGCAGTTTCATCGTACCAATTGGTGCCCTGCCCCTTAGAGCCAAGCCTTAGCCAACCATTTCCGTCTGTCGAATACTCTACAAATACAACGTCACAGGTTTCGCTTTCGCAGTCGTCGATATCCATTGCCACACTGAAGCTCAATGTGGGATTAGTAAGCCCGGCGATGCTGAAACAGGGCGAATACAAATAGGAGTTTTCCAGATCATTATAGCTACCGGTCAAAGAGGTTTTCCATGCCTTTGTTCCACTCGCAGCTCCATTTATTTTAGGCGAACCCGGGGTGCCATATTCCCAGGATTTATTCACACCCTCTGCACGCCAGGAGCCATTACCGGCTTCAAAATTTTGCAGATAAGGGAAAACGGAAATGGATGGAGAATTGTAGAGTTCCAGCTCTTTGGTGTTGTTGGCCGCATTTCCATCGCCATTGAGTTCAACCCATACTTTTACGACATGGCTACCGATAGCGGAAAGGTTTGTGCTTTGGTTGAAGGTATATTGAATACTCGTTGCGGCAGCAATGGAACTGATCGTACGGCTGATCACACTTCCATTGTTGATCTGCATTTTTATCGGGATATTGGAAAGCGTACCTGAGGTGTTGTTCCTTACCGTTACTTTAATGAGCTCACTGCTTCCCAGCCCGCAACTAACAGCCACTGGGCTATCTATACTCACTACCTGCACGTCGTTGGGTGCACCGGTGAAGCTGATATCGTCGATGCTGTAACCAGCCGAACTGGCTAAGTCTGCGGTGATCATATCGCCCCACTGGCCCCATCTCACCTGAAAACTTGCCGAAAAGGGCTGTCCGGCGGTTTTCAGGAAGTTACTTATCTCTATATTGGCGGTAAGCTTATAACCTGCCGACTGTGAATTTTGATTTGCAAAAAGATCATACACCTGTATCCATTCATGTTGATCGCTTCCCCGTATCCACACCTTGTTGTTCTCGTTGTTTGCCTGCCCATGATTTTTATAGCGAAAGGTGAGTCGTACATCGTCACTTACCGGATTGAAGGCTGCGAAATTAAAGGTCGATATCAGATAGCTTGTATTGCCTGCTGCGTCGTAGCGGTTGGCATCCAGGGTGAAAGCCCTGCTTCCCGAAAAGGCTATTCCGGTATTCACAAAAGACCTTAACCTTCCAATGGAGGTTGAACTTATGAAATCATAGCGATCGCCCCCATCCATCCCTATCTGCCCGGTGCCGACTTCCTGTTTGGCAAGCGTTTCGATCTGATCCACAAACGGCAGAGTCATCGGCGGATTATCCAACTGTTTGTACAACGCAGCCAGCGAATCATTCTCAGGAAAAGGATCCCCCGGTTTTTTAACAAAAACCTTCAACCGGTATGCCCCTATAGCCGAAAGGTCGACTGTTGTTGAAAATGTATGATCGTAAGATGCGTTGGGTGCAATACCGGGGCTGATCAACTCGGAGTAAACAGGGCTTCCCTCACTGCCCAATGCATAACCAACCCTAATCTCCCCATTGGATACAACATTATCAAGATTTTTGATACGAATGGTTATTTGGGTATGGGCTACAAGTTCTGTGCCCGTAAACCGCCTGCCCGATCCTGACGGGGCCACAATACGTTCTATTTTCAAATCTTTACTCCAGGTATTTCCTGCACAATTGCCACTATCGGGCATACGCTTCTTCGCAACGGCCTGGCGACCTGGATTTCCGTTAAGTCTTGGCCTTACGGAAACGTAGTAAGTGGAGTCCTTCGATAATCCGCCTATTGTGTGACTTAGCGAGGTACTTACTGCGACCGTCTTCATCTCTTGTCCTTCCAGAATCAAAACCTCATAGTCCGTTGCACCCGGCACGGCTGTCCAGTTCATCGAGATATATCCTTCACACTGCGTTTCGGACAGGGTCACAATGGGTAAAGCCAGTATGGTAAAGGGCTCACTTTCCCGCACCACGCTGCCACAGGTAATTCTTACCTTAGCCATGTCGGTAATCTCGTCCGGGATACCCCACTTCACCTGCCGGAGTTTGGGAGCAACCCCAGTATGTATGCTTCTCCACTCAGCGCCATTGTTAACCGAATATTCTACCTTAACCGTCTGATCATCATACCCATAGGAGTCCCAGCTTACATAAATGGAATCACCTTTTACGAATCTTTCCTTCCCGATGGGGTAGGTCAGATCGGTGGAAACTCCAATGGTGTCATAGACAATGAAATATTCCTGGCTTCCCTGAACCACTGTTTTCCCCCTTACAGAAATCGTATAAGTACCTGCATCCGGCCCATCGATCACCACTTGCTCCATATTATTTTTATCATCCACACCGGTTTGCAGAGTCTCCTTATTATGCAGAAGAGGCAGCACATCCGCTCCCCCCTGACGCTTCACCTTCAGGTCCAGATCGTTGACCAACATCTTACCAGAGTAAACCGAAGACGCAGGATCGTTCCAATAAAGCATGACCTTCAGTCTTGCCGTATTCTGGGGAACAGATATCGTGTGCTCGTTGGTTACTCCATTGGTTACGGATGCGTTCAAATAATTATTATTGTCAAGCATTTTGATTGATCTGAGCAGATTGAGCCACCCGAACCCATAACTGTAATCAGGACCGGCCAGCCCCTGATCTTCGGCACCATTACACACCAGGGCTTTCATCAGTGCATTTTTGGGATTGGCTTGTCCATGCAGATTCCGGTAACGTTCATAGAGCAACGCAAGTCCTCCGGCAACCGCAGGGGAGGCAAAACTGGTGCCGCTGCTTCCACCGTAGTTATCTGTTGGCGTGGTTGAATAAACCAAAGTTCCCTGTGCGGATATCTCCGGTTTGGTCCGGCCATCCTTTACTGCACCTTTGCTGGAACCGGAGGCGATCTGTCCGTTAACGGTTGTATTTCCCACAGTAAGCACATTTTTTGCAGTCTGATACCCGCTTAACACATTACCAAACCCGACAGCGCAACTAATTGCCGTATTCCCACTGTTACCAGCAGCAAAAACATGCTGCAAGTAGGGCATGTCAAAAGCTTGCTGATCCAGCATATAGGAGCTGAGGGTATATTCGCCAAAATCACTACATACTGATGGCGTAACTCCATAGGAATTATTGGTAATCACCATACCAAAATCCTTTACATAAGTGGACGCATTGGTATGTATCTTTGAATAATATTGTGCTACCAGTGTGGCTTTAGGCGCATATCCTTTGTACTTCTCATTGACGATTCCGGCACCTCCAACAATCCCCATCACGTGAAGTCCATGACCGCCAGCAATATTAGGAGCTCTGTTGATCATCCGGCCATTAAAATCGATGTGCCTCAACGGATTGGACTCATCTCCAACGCCCACCACAACCCCTTTCCCTAAAAGATTATATCCGGAAAGCGAATTTGAACGAAGGATATTTGCTCTGGAATTGGTTTCACTTTTGTCATTAATAGGTTGATCCTCGCCGGGTGCTGCTTCCACATACTTTACCACCGAAAGCGCTGCAAGCTCGGCCAGCCTGTCCTCCCTGATCTGTAATGCCAAAATTTGGTAGTTTCTGAAAACATCTGAAGTCACCTGAAATCCTGCCACTTCCAGCTCTCTCCTTACGTCATCATACGGAATGGATTTTGGAAAACTGATCCAGACGTCCAAGACCCCGGACATCCGGGCTCCCTTGGAAAGATATTCTTTGTTCTTCAGACGGGGGTTTATTTTTTGTTGGGGATCCAGCGCCATAAAGGATCTTGCACCTGCGCGTTTTAGAGCCACATCAGCCAATGAGCCCTTTACAGAAGCAATGAACGCTTTGTTCGGAATGTAGTCCAGAAGGTCTATACCCGCCTGTTTTAACTGCTCTCTTGCACTTTCGTCCGGAATTTCCTCAAACTGAATAATTACCAGATATCTTTTTCCAGAATTTGTTTTTTTCTCATTGAACTGTTTGATAACATCTGTTGAAATATTCTTTTTAAGGTTTAAAGGGCCATTTCTTAAAAAAAGCTGATATTCGGTTGCTTTTTGGCCAATCGCCGGACAGTGAAGGCTTAAACAAATGCATACAAATATATAAAGCCTTAGAAAAATAGCTTTCATAGTTAAGTCCGGCTGATGGAGATGGGCAATTAATTTTCGCCACGCTAACAAAAATTAACACGACGAATTAAATTTACAAATATTACAATATTATTTATAACAAATGGGCGAATATATTTTTTACGAAGTAGACTTGTTTAAAAAATATCATATCTCATTTCGATTAATTTAAAAATTTTGTAGAAATATTTTCTTAAAAATACTCTCCTGTCTTAGTAACATTTACCAGTTATAGAAACACATTTTAACGCATATGAATTTTTTCGGTTTAATCGGCTACCCACTTACGCATTCCTTTTCAAGACGCTACTTTTCCGACAAGTTTGAACGAGAGAGAATTAAGGAAAGCAGCTATGATCTTTATGAAATGGCAACACTTGATCCGCTCCCCGAGCTTTTGAAGAAACCGGGACTGATCGGTCTGAACGTAACCATACCGTTCAAAAAAACGGTCTTGCCATTCCTGGATGAACTTGACGACGCCTCTGCCCAGCGCATAGGTGCCGTAAACACAATCAAAGTTTATGCAGATGGAAGTACCAAAGGATTCAACACAGATTATTACGGCTTCAAACAGTCACTAACGGAGTGGTTCGACCGCCACGGGGAGCAGCCAGCCACTTTTAAAGCATTGATACTCGGAAATGGCGGGGCCGCCAAAGCAGTTCAGGTGGCACTACAGGACGTCGGAATCGAATATAAACTGGTCTCGCGACAGGCAGGAAGCGACTTCCTGCGGTATGAGGAACTGACGGAGCAAATTATGCAAGAGCATTTACTGATCGTCAATACCACCCCGCTCGGGACTTTTCCCAACATAGAAGGCTGCCCGTCTGTACCCTATCAATGGGTAACAAAACGACATTATTTATACGATCTGGTCTACAATCCGGCCGAAACTGTATTCCTGCAACATGGCAAAGCAAGTGGAGCACACATTCAAAACGGCCTTAAAATGCTTGAACTGCAGGCTGAAAAAGCCTGGGACATATGGAACTCTGAGGAAGACGTATGGGCCAACTGAAAAAAAATAATTCTACATCCCCAATATTCCTTACCCAACCCGGCAGTGGCGGTATTTGGCTGCAGATACAAATGAAACCGTTTAGAATTAAGGCTACATGAACTAAATTTTCGTAGCCTTAATTTCAAAAAAACTGATTACAAATTAAGCCCAATTTCAATAGCACAACTACTTAACTATACTTACAAGTCGCTGACGCTCTACTATATAGGCATTCCAAAAACGCAATTCAATATCCTCCCAAGACCATACGGCCTAATGGTATCTATGGACGTAAAACGCTGACAAAGCTTTATAGAAATAGTCCCGCTACCATCGAAATTAATATCAAGACCACGGCCCATCCGGCCATTTGCAGATACAATGGATGCTTATAGGTTCCGACCAATCTGGATTTGCGGCCGGCGACCAGCAAAATGGCCAGTGCCAGGGGCAACACAAAGCCATTCAATGTTCCCACGAAAATTAAAACCTTAACTGGTTTACCTACCAGAAGAAAAACGAAAGCAGAAACAAGGATGAATACGATGGTGATGAAGTTGTGATATTTTTCCAAAAGTGGATGAAAAGAACGCAGGAAGGAAACAGAGGTGTATGCCGCGCCAACCACGGAGGTAATGGCAGCACACCAAATCATGAGGCCGAATATTTGCCGTCCAAGGGAACCGGCCGCATTTTCAAAAACGGAGGCGGTCGGATTTTCAGGATTAATAGTCGCGCCTGTCATGATAATTCCCAATGTAGAAAGAAAGAGCAGATAGCGAATTAAAGCCGTAACCAGAATGCCCGTAGAAGCGCTGCGATTCACCTCACCCAGAGATGACTCTCCCTGTATACCTGAATCCAGCAACCGGTGCGCCCCGGCAAAAGATATGTAACCTCCCACCGTTCCACCTACCAGGGTTAAGGTAGCAATGGCATCAAATCGCTCTGGAAGAAAAGTATGGTAAATAGCGCTCTCCAGAGGTGGGTGCGAAGTGAATGCAACATAGAGAATCAGCCCGATCATCAGCATACCAAGCACTTTGGACAAACTGTCCATGGCTTTACCTGCCTCTTTGCATAGAAAAATTCCAATAGCCATAGCCGCGCTGGAAAGAGCCCCCACTTGCACCGGAATACCGGTCATGGCCTCGACCCCAAGTCCCGCTCCTGCTACATTGCCAATGTTAAACGCCAGACCACCTGCCACAATCAAAAACGCCAAAAGGTATCCCAGGCCCGGAAGAAGCGCATTGGCGAGATCCTGGGCACGCTTACCCGATACCGTGATAATACGCCAGATATTGAACTGCACACAGAGGTCTATGATAACAGAAATGAGTATAATAAACCCGAAACTGGTCGTGAGCTGTTGCGTAAAAACGGTTGTTTGTGTGAGAAACCCAGGCCCGACAGCCGATGTGGCCATCAGAAATGCCGCGCCTAAAACCACTTTGGAGATATTCTTTTTAGTCACGATTTCACGTTGTTTTGCTGAATGACCGCCCCCCTAAACCATAAATTGCTATCCAGGTTCCCTTATCCCTTGGACCGCTATGCCAGTTGTATTCAAATTTATTTTAAACCTGATCTTTACCATATCCGCCTCCACCCGGCGTCTTTATAGTCAGTACATCTCCGGCACTCACTTCAAGGCTGATTATCCCTGGTAGCCTGGTAGTCAAATCTCCCGAAATCAGGATGTGTTCTCCACATTTTCCATGCTCTCCACCATCCAGTCCATATGGAAAGTGTTTTCGGTGCTGGCCTAGCAGGGTCACCTGCAACGGCTGAAGAAACTGAATTTTTCTGATGATGCCATCACCGCCATGGAACTTCCCGCTTCCACCGGAATGCTTACGGATCCCGAATTCCAGCAGACGTACCGGATACTTACACTCCAGTTGCTCAGGATCGGTGATGCGCGTATTGGTCATGTGCTGATGTACGGCCGACCTTCCATGAAATCCCGGACCGGCTCCTGCACCACCACCAATGGTTTCGTAATAACCAAAGTGTTTATTTCCAAAAAGAAAGTTATTCATTGTGCCCTGGCTACAGGCCGACAGTCCGAAAGCCTTTAACAAAGTATCCACCAGCCGCTGGCTCACTTCAGTATTGCCCCCAACCACTGCCGGGCATTTCAACGGATTATCTGAAAAATCGGGATGAAGAAAACTGTTATCCGGGAGCACAATCTCAACATGAGCCATCAGGCCGTCATTGAGCGGAATATCCCTGCCCACCAGCAGCCGTAGCACATACAATATAGCGCTGTAAAGAATGGAGATATTGGCGTTCAGGTTATGGGGATGAGCCTGTGATGTCCCTGTAAAATCAAATATCTGCCTATTTTCTGCAATCGAAATGGCAACCTCAATCCGGTGACCGTCGTCCAGGAGCTCCGTTGCGGTCACTGTTTTACCATGCCAGGGCATTAGTGCGTTTTCAAGTTGAGAAGCAGCACTTGCTTTTAACAAGTTCATATACTTTCGTACCTCATCTCTACCATGGCTATCAACCAGGCCAAGGAGTCGTGCACTGCCTTTCCGAAGGGACGACAATGCTGCCAGAATATCCGCTTCATTGGAACGGAAATGGCGTGTAGGATATAGACCCGATGTAAACAGTTCATGTAAAGTTTCCCATTGAAACGCTCCTTTCCTGACCAGATATTGTGGCAATATTACCACCCCTTCCTCGATCAGGCAAGTTGCGTCCGGCGGCATTGATCCGGGTGTCTTTCCACCTATTTCTGCATGATGCGCTCTGTTGATCACATATCCCAAAAGAATACCTTCCTCGGAATAAACACCCGACAAAAGTGTTATATCCGGCAAATGTGAACCGCCGTATTTGGGATGATTGGTAATGATGACATCTCCCGGCCCTATCTCAATCGAATCCCGTACCATCCTCCCACAAATACCCATGCTTCCCAAATGAACAGGGATGTGCTGTGCATTTACAAGCAACGCGCCGTCGGGATCGAGCAGCGCACAGGAAAAATCCAGCCTCTCTTTTACATTGACCGAAAAAGCCGTTCGCTGTAACTGCAGCCCCATATCATCCGCAATGGCCTTAAATCGATTTGTAAAAAGCTGCAGGGCAACCTCCTCGCTATATGCCTGTGACACGGGATGGTGGCAGGACGTTTTAAAAGCAAAGGCATCCCTATTCCGCTGAATTACAATTTTCCATCCTGCCGGAATGTACGCGGTGGAGGTGTTATTCAGTAAAATGGATGGCCCCGGAATCTCGTCACCCGCTGATAACAAATCCCAATCGTAGATCTCCGAACCGGAATGGTGGTCATCAGTCTGAAACACGGAACGCAGTTCACGAAGCGCGACCGCCGGCTTTCCCTCCATCAAAATATTTTCAGAAACAGAATCCGCTCTCTTCTCCTGTACTTTCAATTTGATACTTTCCAGCTCTATGGTCACGCCTTCCGGGTAGTAACCGAATTGAGAAAGATATTGTGCTTTAAAATCATCAAGCGCAGTTGCCCTGTCGCAATTCACCTCTATGGTGTTTTCCTGGCCTTCAAACCGAAGAAATGCAGAAAAAAAGGAAATTTCATTTTCAAAAATTCCCTGCTCACGTAATTCCCCTTGGGCTTGCTGCCAAAGATTATTCATCATGTGATCAAGCACTAACGCTGCTTCGGTCCAGGGCATCATTACCTGTTTGGTAACAATGGTACTGATCAGCGCCTCTCCAATCCCCACGGCACTGAAAAGTCCTGCATCGTAGGGTATGATCACCTGCTCTATTTCCAACAGATCGGCCAGCTGGCAACTGTGCAAACCGCCAGCTCCGCCAAAAGTAATCAAAGCGAATTCCGCCGGGTTGATTCCTCTTTTAACGGAAATCGTCCGGATCGCATCGGCCATTTTCTCATTGGTGATGCGTTCCAGTCCCTCTAGAATTTCCACGCAAGAAAGCAGATTACCCGTTTGTTCAAAGATCTGGCTGCGCAAACCTTCCAGAACTTTTGCAGCCGCATCCGGATGCACGGGTATACCAAATTTTGCCGGGTCAAGCTTGCCGAGTAATAAATTTACATCCGTAATCGTCAGTGCCCCCCCTGCTCCGTAACAGGCAGGCCCCGGAGAGGATCCGGCACTTGCTGGCCCCACCTGTAGAGAATATCCATCGAACCAGCAAACAGAGCCGCCGCCTGCAGCAACCGTTTCTATCGCCAGAGCAGGATTGTGAAATTCAATTCCATCAATTTCGGTTACATATTTCAATTCAGGCTCGCCATCTATTTTTGCCACATCCGTGCTTGTACCACCCATGTCAAAAGTGAGCACCCTTGAAAGTCCAAACCTTTTGGCTGCATTCGCTGCTGCAACAATGCCTCCGGCAGGCCCGCTCAGCAAACTATCCTTGGCCCTGAAACCCAGCGGCTCCGAAAGACTCCCTGTGCTGGTCATGATGCTCAGCTTCCCGTCACCAAGTGATTTTTTGATGTTGCTTAAATAAACATCCAGGACCGGATCCAGGTAGGCGTTGACGACTGCTGTCTGCGTTCGGCGCAAATAGTGGGAAAATGGAAAAAGGTCGGCGGAAGCAGAAATATATTTTACCCCATTTTGGTCAAAAAAACCGGCAATGGCCGTTTCGTTTTCTTGGTTGCTATAAGCATGCAGCAGGGAAATAGCCACAGACTCAAAGTCTGACTTCAATGACTCCTGTAAATGTTGCAGATCCAGCTCCCGAACGACCTGGCCATCTGCAGACAAGCGCTCATCAACCTCAAAAACATCTGCATATAAAAGCCGGGGCTCGGGTATATCCAATTGAAAAAGGGATGGACGTTGCTGATTGCCTATATACAGCAGATCCTTGAAGCCCTTGGTGACGACCAGTAACGTTTTTGCCCCTTTACGTTCCAAAAGCGCATTGGTGCCCTTTGTAGTACCCAGGCGCATATCAATGGCCGGAAGTGCCTCCCCCAATCTGGTTTTGGTCAGCAACCTTGCAGCCAGAATAGGCGCTTCTTCTCCGGTATATAATTCGAAGTCTGCACTAGAGTCTAAGTCTGCATTTATCGTGAGCAATCGGGTGGAATAGTCGAGAGAAACCAGTGTGGCTGTTTTATCCCCAACCTGAAACACATAGCCATCCAAAAGGCCGTCCTGAAACTGCCAGGACGAGCTGAATTCAAATACAAACGGTGATACTTTCCCGACAATGCAGCCCCTGAGTCGTGCCGAACTTAAAACTTTGATCCGGAAACGACTACCTTCCGGATCCGTTGCCAGACAATCCGTAAAAGTGCCTCCGGTATCGATGTTAATTTTCCAAATGGGTCTTATTTCCGTATGCAAGGTCAAAAGTTTAATCATTCCCAAATAATGCTTCACGCAACAACCCGTTGCACGATGCCGTGACATTAAGATTACAGTTTCATAAAAACAACTCTTCTGTTCTGTAATTTACCCTCTTCACTTTTGTTGTCGGCCATAGGTTCCTTTTCACCTCTACCATCCGTCTGCAACCGGCCCGCTCCGATGCCCAATTCCACCATCTTCATTTTAACCGCATTGGCTCTCCTTTTGCTCAATAACAGGTTGGTGGCATCTTCTCCGTCCCCATCGGTATGGCCGATTATTTTTAGTTTGAGCCCCGGTGATTCATTCATGGCACCTACGAATTGCTGAATGATTTCTGTACTCCCCGGAGTTAATTGATCACTGTTGCTTGCAAACGTTATGGCATTGGTACTCACAACCCCCTTTTCCATCAAGTCTTTAATCACCTGGCTGCGCCTGTCCGTTGTAGCTTCTGCGATGACCAGATTACTGATGTAAAAATAATTGAGCTTACTCTCTTTGGCACCGTGTGTGGATGGGCAAAAGAAAAATGATTTACGAAACAATGGATTGAAGGCCGTGGGCATGTCCACCATTTTTTTCCCATCCACATAAAAACGAACCCGCCTGTCGTTAACAGCAATGGCTACTTTTATGACTTGGTTAAGCGGGGTTAGGTAAGCTACTTTTTGCAATCCAGGCTGACTTGTCTGACTATTTCTCGTTCCAAATTTAAGCCCCCCATTAACCCCATTGGAAAAGGAATGAAAAGAAAACACCACGCCATCCTTCGGACTCAATAAATTACTTATCGGAAAAGGCTTCACGCCCAAAGCGACGCTGGCCATCCGCATGGGAACATCTTCGGGAACGATCAGATCGTATTCAATGGTAAAATGCTCGGGGAGGTCTTTGGTAAGCTGAGGCCCAACCACCGATCCATCACTTATTTTCAAAAATTTATCATCAAATCCCTTCAGTTTTTTTACTTCACCAGACTTTGTACTGGTCCATTTAGCAGGAAAATCCCCCACAGCGTCTTTGCTAAAATTATCCTGGAAAATCATCCGCGATCCGGCTACAAAACCCTCTTCGATTTCGGTGGTTTCTTCCAGAGAACCAGGCTTCTGTGCATACGTCCATTGCGCAAATAGCGCAAGGCAAACAAACAATCCAATTTTTACCATGATCGTCAATTTTTAGCGTTTGGGGGATTATTTTTTAAAATCAACTATTTACCAGCAAGTTTAGGCAAAATCGCCTGCCATTTTGCCTGAATCAAAGTTATATTGATTTATTTGATAGTTGCTGAAAATTAATTTTTCGGTTCTACCGCCCGACCCGGCGCACCGGCCACCCGCACGGCTGAGGCATGCTATCAATTTTTATATATGTCACGAGGCACTAAGAATAGACCCTCAGTTGGGCCTCAGTAAGCACACTGGTTTGAGGGTTGATATTCACTAATCACTCAAAGTATCCGGGATAAGAAAAAACCAAAAGGCACGCTGGATTGTTTTACCCGTAGGCATTGTTAGCCACATGTAAACGTAAATATTTTTGAAAATGGATCTTCAATTAAAAGGAAAAACTGCTTTCATCAGCGGCTCTACACAGGGAATTGGGCTGGCAATAGCGCAAAAGCTGCTGGAAGAGGGGGCAACGGTGATCATCAACGGAAGAAGTATGGACAGGATAAATGAGGTAGTAGAAAAGCTAAAGCGTGCGGTCTCCAATGCACAGGTTTCCGGTATCGCAGCGGATTTTTCCAGGTCGGACGAAATTCAACGATTGCTCGATAAACTACCCGACATAGACATTTTGGTCAACAATGCCGGCATTTTTGAGCCCAAACCATTTACGGAAATTACGGATGCAGACTGGTTTCGGTATTTTGAGGTGAATGTCATGAGTGGCGTTCGCTTATCCAGGCATATCTTTCCCGGCATGATCCAAAGAAACTGGGGACGGATCATCTTTATTTCAAGCGAGTCGGCAGTGAACATTCCGGAAGAAATGATCCATTACGGAACCACCAAAACGGCCCAATTAGCCATAAGCCGGGGCTTGGCAGAGCTCACCAAGGGGACCAATGTCACCGTGAACTCGGTGCTACCAGGACCTACCAAATCGGAAGGTGTCGAAGAATTTGTAAAGCAGCTGGCCACGGCCAACAACGTAACTCCCGAAGAAGCCGAAAAAGACTTTTTCAAAACAGCCCGTCCCTCCTCGCTGCTACAACGATTTGCCTCGGTAGAGGAAATTGCGAACCTTGTGGCTTACGTGGCAAGCCCACTATCCTCGGGCACCAACGGTTCGGCGTTGAAAGTAGATGGTGGTGTGGCTAAATTTATTGTTTAAAGTGGTGGTATCCGTAAACCTTGTTAAAACAAATATCCAACGAACGTCGCATACAAGCACCTTCCGCTTTGATTGAAATTAATCATTTCTGCGATTTCATAAGTCGGTCTCACCCATCGTGTAAATAAACAGGCCGGGAAAAATCAACATTTTCCCCGGCCTCTATTTGTAACCTGGAGTGATCAATACCTGCTTCTCCCAGACCTCTGATTATGACTGTAATTCCGGCGATTGACGTCCCGGTTGCTCCGTCCGTAATGTCTGCGGCTGTCACGATTCCGATGAACTACCCTTGGTGGTGGCGCCGGAACTACCACAACTGTCCTCGGAGGCGGCATTCTGTGCCGGTAACCATAACCCCCATAACCGTAGTCATACGCCGGACCGCGCGTATGATACACGCAGGACGAAAAGCTGACCGCAATAATCAGCATACCGATAATTGTTGTTACTACTCTTGTTTTATTCATGGTTTGCTATTCGTTGATACCTTTTTAGAACGAACCAAAAACAGGATTAGTACCAAAAACCAGCCTTTAACAATTGTTAATATCGATGCCCCGAAAAGTTATCCACATCCAATTCCACAGAAAAAACAGCCTCAAACAACAGACGTGACGGTATTTAAAAAATTATCCACAAGTTATCCACACTACATTTGTGGATAACTTGTGGATACAACAGGCACCGTCATAGGTCAACGAAGCACGAATTTTAAACCCCTAGGCTTCTACGTCATAGATCACCACCTTTTCCCACAGGTGTGCACAGTCTTCCACAAACTTGGTATGCAGTGGGTGAACCTGATAGACATCATGACCCGCCTCATCATCAAAAACCAGTATCTCGGCAAAGCTGTATGTTGCATCAATCACCGGGCGGCGCGTCGATGCCGGCGTACCAATATAAACTGACCTGATAGATTCAATTCCTTCAAGGGTTTTGATCCCTGCCAAAAGTGCCTCTTGCGCCTCTTTGTTGTCCTTTTCTTTAAGCCAAAAAAATACGTTGTGAACAAACATGTTTTATACAAATTAAGAATTATGAATGAAGAATGATGGAATAAAAGCAATGCACCGGATCCCAATATTTTTCAAAAGGCTGTATCCTCATCAATTTACTTCGGAACTGGTCTGCTCCGGAATTTCTTTGACGAGCGTTTCAGCTCTCCCTGGTGCTTTTTCCAGTTTAAATGAAAACGTGGTGCCCTTGTCCAGCTTTGACATGACGGCAATTTTGGTGCCGTGCGCATTGATGATGTGCTTCACAATGGCAAGGCCCAATCCTGTCCCGCCTCTTTCCTTTGACCTGCTTTTATCCACCCGATAAAACCGCTCAAATATACGGTTCAAATGTTCCTGAGGAATTCCCGGCCCATTGTCCCTGATCGAAATTTCGATAAACCTTTTCCCTTCATTGAAATGCACGATCACCTTACCTCCTTCATTCCCATATTTGATCGCATTTTCAACCAGATTCAGCATAACCTGTTCCATCCGGTCTTTATCGGCACTCACCCATATCTCACTCAACTCATCCGGTTTTACTTTCAATGAGACTTTTCGGTCGGCCGCAATGTTTTCCAGCCTGCTGAAAATATTCAGCGTCAACAGGCGGATATCCACCTCTGCGATATTCATCTTGATGTCCCCGGTTTCCATTTGCGAGAGAACAAGAAGGTCTTTAACAAGCACATCGAGGCTGTCCAGATTGTTGGCCGCCTTAATGAGGAAACGCTCTCGTACATTTTCGTCGTCCATGGCCCCGTCCAGCAGGGTGTGAATAAATCCCTGAGCGGCAAAAATCGGCGTTTTGAATTCGTGAGAAACATCGGCCAGGAACTCCCGCCGGAACAATTCCAGCTTTTTCAGCTCATCGATTTCCTTTTGTTTTTTAGATACATAAACAAAAATTTCATCGTTGATCGTTTTTAATGGATTGGATTCATGGATCAGCTTTTTGCGCGGGGTCATGTTAAAGTCCCTCATTTTCAGCTTATGAATAGTCCTGTACATTTTATTAACCTCTCTGAAAACCAGGATATCAACCGTATACAGAACCAGAAAAAATGAGGTTATGAAAGCAGAAATAGATGTAACGAAAAGCATTCCCGCTGTAACCCCATCCACAAAAGCCAGAAAGGTTGTTGTAAGAAATGATATGAGCAACGCCAGTATGAATGCAATAAAACGGGGACTTAGTGACATGGGGGCATAAGCTGTCGGCAGTAAGCTATTGGCTGTCAGCGCTGAAAATGCAACCGGCAACCAGGCTCCTGCCATTTTTTTAATTCTAAAACATCATAAAGTTAACAGTCTGGCTTCGATATGCCTATTTTTATTATCTGACCATTTAATTTCTTAACATTGGGATCATGTTGGCAGTTCGAAGGTCTGATTGGTGCACCAGCCCTACTAAGATCCGCTTTTTGACAAAAGGGAGAAAACCTTTTGTGGTCTCCTCCCTTTTGTTTTTAATTTTCGACCAATCAACCCTAGCCTTTTCACTTAAAACGTACATCAGTTGACTTTAATAGTATCCTTTCTCCATTCCTCCCTTCTTCATCCTCCTTCCCCCCTTCCTAAAATCCTCCCCTGTATTTATAAGTACTCGAAACTTTATCGATGGCAACGATGTACGCTGCGATGCGAAGCGAGACTTTATATTTCAATGACGTTTCGTAAACATGGTTAAATGAATCCAGCATAATCCGATCCGTACGTCTGTTGACCCTTTCCAGCGTCCACTTGTATCCGATCCGGTTTTGGACCCATTCAAAGTAGGACACAGTAACCCCGCCTGCATTGGCCAAAATATCCGGCACAACCATGATACCCTTCTCGTTGATGATGTCGTCGGCACGAAAAGAGGTGGGCCCATTGGCACCTTCCACAATCATTTTGGCCTGGATGCCGTCCACATTTCTCCTTGTAATGACATCTTCCTTAGCCGCTGGTACCAATACATCCACCGGCAGGGTAAGCAGGTCATCACCCGGAATCAACTCAGCGCCGGTAAAGCCTTCCAGGGAGCCCCTATTTTTGTCCCGATATGCCACCGCCGCCGCAACGTCCATCCCTTTATCGTTGTAATAAGCACCTGATATATCACTGACCGCATGAATGGCAACGCCACGATCGCGCAACAGCAACGCTGCATGCGAACCCACGTTTCCAAAACCCTGAACGGCCGCTGTGGCGCGATAGGGATTGATGCGCAGCTTTTCCATTCCGGCAAGCGCAGACACCATCACGCCGCGTCCTGTAGCCTCGGTTCTGCCCAAAGACCCGCCCAATACCAGAGGCTTCCCGGTTACAACCGCCGGTACGGTCATGCCTTTCGCCTTGGAATACTCATCCATAAGCCACGCCATTTCACGCGGGCCTGTGCCCATATCCGGTGCTGGTATATCCTGGTCTGGACCAAATACGTCCAACATTGCCGTGGTGTAGGCACGCATCAGCCGCTCCATTTCACCCGCCGACATTTCTCTTGGATTACAAGCCACTCCTCCCTTGGCACCGCCATATGGAATGTCCACAACGGCACATTTCCAGGTCATCCAGGCGGCAAGCGCTCTTACCTCATCCAGATTCACACCCGGGTCGAAACGAATGCCGCCTTTGCTAGGCCCTAAAATGGTAGAATGTATAACGCGATAACCTTCAAAAGTCCTGATTTCACCGGAATCCATGGTCACCGGCAGACCAACAATCACTTGTTTACGCGGAACTTTCAGAATATGATACATCTCTTCGGAAATTCCCAAAAGCTCAACCGCTTTATCAAATCGCTGCATCATGGACTCCAACGGATTCTCTTTATCCTTAATGGGAGCAGGTTCTATATATGACATCTTTGTTTATATTAAAATATTGATATTAAGTACGTTAATGAATTTAACAGATTTATCCACACAAACATACTGTATTTGGAATGATAAAAACAAAAAACTAGATTTTCTTGAAATGATACAATAAATCAGGAAAAGTAGATTGTTTTATACTCTGGATCAACATTAAAAGGATTTAATAGAATTATGCCAATTGCCCAAATTTATTGGAAGAGTTTGGTGCTTTTTTGAAATGGGAAAAAGTGCGCGGGGTGGGCAAAAAATAAATTTCACGCAAAGATGCTAAGCAGGGCAAAGGACGCAGAGGCCAAATTGCTTTGCGGGAGACCTTCAGCATTGTGTCATTTTGGGAACGTTCACGCAAAGGTGTAAAGAATAGCAAAGATCGCAGAGGTTATTTTGAGGCCTTTGCTCTGTTACTTCTTTTGCCTTCCATGAGACCTTCAGCATTGTGCCATTTTGGGAACGTTCACGCAAAGGTGTAAAGAATAGCAAAGATCGCAGAGGTTATTTTGAGGCCTTTGCTCTGTTACTTCTTTTGCCTTCCATGAGACCTTCAGCATTGTGCCATTTTGGGAACGTTCAACGCAAAGGTGCGAAGAATGGCAAAGATCGCAGAGGTTACATTAATTTTGGGTCTTTGTTCCGTTACATCTTTTGCTTTGCGGGAGACCTTCAGCATTGTGTCACTAGTCTGAGACTAGGCACGCTTTAAACTTAACCGAAGGCGCTCTATACTAAAAGAAGGAAACGCACAAATGCGCCTCCTTCTTTAAATTCTAAACCTTAAAGTATTTTATGGTTATGCCATTTCCATTTTGGCACCATATCTTTTACGATCATTTTCTTCCAGATAGATCTTCCGCATGCGCATGCTTAGCGGAGTCACTTCCAGATACTCATCCTTTTGAATGTATTCCATGGATTCTTCCAGAGAGAAATTGATTTTCGGAGCAATTCTCAGACCATCATCGGTACCAGAAGCACGCATGTTGGTTAGTTTCTTTGCTTCCTGAAGGTTTACCACGATATCGTTGGGACGGTTATGTTCTCCGATTACCTGGCCTCCGTATATTTCATCACCTGGCTCCACAAAGAAACGTCCGCGATCCTGTAATTTGTCAATTGTATACCCTGTTGCAGGGCCGGTATTTTTAGATATGATCGAACCACTGATACGTCCTGGAATTGGCCCACGGTACGAACCAAATTCCTTAAAGCGGTGCGTCATCACGGCTTCTCCTTGTGTAGAAGTCAAGACGTTGGAACGAAGCCCGATCAACCCTCTCGAAGGAATGAGGAATTCAAGATGCTGCAAATCACCTTTTGGCTCCATAACCAGCAATTCACCTTTACGCTGCGTTGCCAGTTCAATCACTTTTCCGGCAGTTGCCTCAGGTACATCTACAACCAAAGTTTCGATTGGTTCCAGACGCTCTCCTTTTTCATCCTCTTTAAACAAAACCTGTGGCTGGCCCAATTGCAGTTCATAACCTTCACGACGCATCGTTTCGATCAGTACAGACAAGTGAAGAATACCACGTCCAAATACCAGGAATTTATCCTCAGTATCGGTTGCCTCAACACGCAGAGCAAGGTTTTTCTCTGTTTCTTTCATCAAACGATCACGTAAATGGCGCGATGTCACAAACTTACCTTCTTTACCGAAAAATGGCGAGTTGTTGATGGTGAACAACATATTCATGGTAGGCTCATCCACAGCAATACGAGCGATAGGCTCCGGATTTTCAAGATCCGCGATGGTATCACCGATTTCAAAATCATCGATACCGGTAACCGCACAAATATCTCCGGCAGTAACCTCAGCTACCTTCACCCGGCCAAGTCCTTCAAAGGTCTGAAGTTCTTTTACTTTCACTTTTTTGATAATACCATCCGCTTTGCAAAGAGATAATGTTTGCCCTTCCTTGATCACGCCACGTTTCACACGTCCGATGGCAATACGGCCAACGAATGCATTGTAATCAAGAGAAGTAATCTGCATTTGTAAAGTACCTTCATCAATGACCGGTTCAGGTATGGAAGCAATGATGGTATCAAGCAGGAAGGTAATGTTATCCGTAGGATGTTGCCAGTCCGGACCCATCCAGCCTTGTTTGGACGAACCGTAAACAGTCGTGAAGTCAAGCTGATCCTCGGTTGCACCAAGGTTAAACATCAGGTCAAAAACGTTTTCCTGAACTTCTTCTGGCCTACAGTTTTCTTTATCTACTTTATTTACAACAACAATCGGCTTCAAACCAAGGTCTATGGCTTTACCCAATACGAAACGGGTCTGCGGCATAGGACCTTCAAATGCATCGACAAGAAGCAATACCCCATCGGCCATTTTAAGTACACGCTCTACTTCTCCACCAAAGTCGGCGTGACCTGGTGTGTCGATTACGTTGATTTTTACATCTTTATAACGAACGGATACGTTTTTGGAAGTGATGGTAATACCACGTTCCCGCTCAAGGTCATTATTGTCAAGGATAAGGTCATCAAACTCCTGGTTATCGCGAAATAACTTTGAAGCATGAATAATTTTGTCAACCAATGTTGTTTTACCGTGGTCAACGTGCGCAATGATTGCGATGTTACGAATGGATTGCATTGTTTTATAGATCAGATGTTTACGACGGCCAGATTTTAGTTTGCTTTTGTGCCCTGAACCGCCGTCAGGCTATTTTTCTGTTGAACTTTGTCAAATAGGGTGCAAAGGTACAGAGTTTTTTCGCTGAATAACAGTATTTTACAATTATTTTAATGTTATCAATCCAAAAACGGGGATTGCACTGAGAGAAGTACAAATAGTGAAGAAAAATATTAAATGGTTGCAATTTCGCTTTTAGACAATCTGTAAAGATTGTCCGGATCGAAATCCACTCCATTCTCCCAACAGAGGGTTCCATAGGAGTCGAGTTTAACAGTACAAAAAAAAGCTTTGTCCGCAAGGGCGCTAATCAATCCGTCGTTAATTTTTTGATACTTATCGATAATAGGATACAAATCAATTGTCCGCACCTCTCCGGTGTTGAAAAGACAAGTAACATTGTAATTGTCGACTGCAACTATTTTTTTTATGTAGTAGAGCATACTATCTAAGCGGTTCAATTTTACTCCATGACTTCAATTCACCTTGGAGTTTCTCGAAATTAATTAATAATTCGTCTTCGTGTATGATCGCCCAAGCTTGCACAAGCTTCAATTGCTTAGGCGGCAAATAACCTTCCAACAATTCTGCCGTATCAATTTCAATAATTGCTTTAAATTCCTGAAACTCTGCATGAAAGTGTGGAGGATTGTGATCATCAAAAAACATTCTGATGACTATTCCAAGGAAACGGCTAATCTCTGGCATAGCGTGTATAAATTCTATTCAAAAATACACATTCTATTTAGTACAAAAAAAGGAGCAACCGTTTGAGCGTAGTCATCATTTTGGTTTCGATATGATCATTTCCTTACTTTGTAAAAATTGCAGTTATTATTTCATTTACATCATGAACAAAAACCTACTCGCCGGCATACTTCTGGCTTTCAATACATTAACCTACGCGCAAGACATTTCCAGCAAGTATGCGGATAGCATAACGCCCGAAGATCTAAAAAAACACCTCACCATTATTGCCGCAGATAGCCTCGAAGGAAGGGATACCGGATCCAAGGGACAAAAGATGGCAGCAGCCTATGTCTCAAAATACTTTGAACAATACGGACTAAAGCCCATCGCCACTGCAGCCGACGGCTCCAGATCATTTCTACAAAAGTATAATCTGTACAAACGCACCTGGGGTGATGTATATGTGAAGATCAAAGGTCAGAAATATGCGTTCAACAAAGATTTTTATCTGAATGGATTGCTGGATGAGCCGGCAGAAATAGAAACATCCGTAGTATTTGCCGGCTACGGCATTGAAGACAAAACTTACAACGATTATGAAAACATCGACGTCAGGAAGAAGGCCATACTCATATTCGATGGTGAGCCCAAAACCGGTGCTGATGAATATGTTTTAAGCGGAACAAGCGAAAAATCGAAATGGAGCGGTCCCGTTTCATGGCGGGAGAAATCAAAACTTGCCCTGGAAAAAGGAGCAAACTATGTATTTATTATTTCTGACAAAGCGGGCAGTGAGTTCGACAAAGAAATAAGAACGCGGTCGGCCATGTCGAAACGGTTCAGCTCACCCACCTTGAAGGCCGTACAGGAAAATCCCAACAAAATCTCCTCTTTTGTGATCTCCTGGGAAATGGCCTCCCAGATGCTCGGCATCCCTGTAAGCAAGATTGAAAAAATGAGAAGAGATTTTGGTAAAAAATCCAAAAAATCTTCCATCGAAGTAAAGGGAGAAGTAGCTTTAAAAGCGGAAAGAAAAACGGAAACGATCGAAACGGAAAATGTGGCAGCGTTTATGGAAGGTACGGACAAAAAAGAAGAGGTTTTGGTCATCAGTGCACATCTGGACCACATTGGCATATCAGAGAATGGGGAGATCAATAATGGAGCCGATGACGACGGTTCCGGAACCGTTTCTTTGCTGGAACTTGCTCAGGCTTTCAGCCTGGCGAAAGCTGATGGAAATGGCCCCAGAAGAAGTATCCTTTTCCTCAATGTCACGGGTGAAGAAAAGGGACTATTCGGCTCGGAATACTACTCCGAGAACCCGCTGCTTCCATTGAAAAACACTATAGCCAATCTCAATATCGACATGATCGGACGAGTGGATGTTGCACATGAAAAAAACCACAAATATGTGTATCTGATTGGCGCTGACAAATTGTCTTCAGAACTTCACGCCATCAGCGAAGAAGCCAACAAAAAATTCATCAATTACGAATTGAATTACACTTTTAACGACCCCAAAGATCCCAACCGGTTCTACTACCGCTCGGATCACTACAATTTTGCAAAAATGGGAATTCCGGTCATTTTCTATTTCACAGGGGTTCACGAGGATTACCACCGACCTGGCGATGATGTAGAAAAGATTTTGTTCGACAAACAAGCCCCCATCGTGAAACTTGTATTTCATACGGCATGGGAATTGGTAAACAGAGCGCAGCGCATTGCGGTGGATAGTCATAAAGAATAACCAGGAACGGAGGAAGGATATAATGAAGAAATAGGGTTGTGGACCTAAGTTTGGTGCTGCAAGTGGGTTTGAATAGGAATCGCTACATGAAAAAAATCATTCTTTTT
The DNA here is from genome assembly GCF_902506755.1 of Dyadobacter sp. 32. Lineage (GTDB taxonomy): Bacteria > Bacteroidota > Bacteroidia > Cytophagales > Spirosomataceae > Dyadobacter. Next base: position 3,905,523 of record NZ_LR735258.1, read on the forward strand.
TTACTATTGACTGCTTCAAGTGTAGCTTTGAAAGCGCAGGCGCCTCTTGAGAAGTCACTACTCTGGGAAATTTCAGGACAAGGATTACCAAAACCGTCCTATCTTTTTGGTACCATACACCTGATATGCCCTGCCGACTTTTCATTAAGTGACTCATTGAAGATCGCATTGTCCAGAACGCAGCAAGTGGCCCTGGAAGTGGATATGGATGATCCGGGACTGATGGGCGCCATGACCAAAACCATGTTTATGGCGGATGGCAAAACACTCAAAGGAATTTTGCCGGCAAATGATTATGCCAGACTTCACAAATTTTACAAAGACTCTCTCGGTATGGACATCATCACTTTCGACCGGGCAAAACCGTTTGTGATGATGGGGCCACTTTTCAATACCGTGCTAAGTTGCCAGCCACAATCCTACGAAATGGAACTGATGGGCCTTGCCAGCAAACAAAAGTCGGAAGTAATAGGTCTGGAAACCATCGAAGAACAAATGGCCATTTTCGATTCCATTCCGTATGTGCAACAAGCCAAAATGCTGTTGGCGATGATTGATAGTCTGCCTAATGCCAAAACCGAGTTCAGGGAATTGGTGGACCTTTACAAAAAGCAGGACCTCCCCGCTTTGTACACACTGACCATGAAAAGTGAATTTGGCATGGATGGACAGGATGAGGTGCTGTTGTTCAAAAGAAATAATGCCTGGATCGGCAGGATATCTAAAATCATCAGGCAGAAACCGACGTTTATTGCCGTTGGCGCAGCGCACCTGGGTGGCGAAAGAGGTGTGATAGCCTTGCTCAGGCAACAGGGTTATCAGCTAAGACCCATTCGATGAGCGTGATCGACGTATTGGAATCAATATCAAAAGGTGGCAATCCAATGCATCAGCAAATCAGGATTAAAGAAGAGCAAGAGCACGACCAGTAAGAGCAGACCTGCTAAAAATTTGCCGGTGGTGCTGCCATTAGCCGCCACCGACATGCTGTTGGTATCTTTAAAAAACAACAAATAAGGCAATCTCAGATAATATGCCAGGGAAACAGCGGCATTCAAAATACCCCCTATCAGAAGCCACAGCATCCAGGAGGCACCCTGCTGATGATAGCTTTCCCACAGCGCTGAAAATATAAGCAGCTTGGAAGTAAAGCCAGCGGTCGGCGGCAAGCCGGCCAGTGCAACCATAATTACAGTCAATACCGCTGAAATCCAAACTTGCCGCTTCCCCAAACCCTCAAACGAAGATAGCACGGTGGCGACTCTGGGTTGTAACAGGTCGACAAGGAAAAACGCGGCCATATTGATGACCAAATAAACAGCGGTATAGAAAACAGCGGTTTCGAAACCAAAACGACTGTAAGAAACAACCCCTACCAATAAATACCCCGCCTGGGCAATGGAAGAATAGGCTAGAAGCCTTCGCGCGTTGGTCTGCCATAGTGCGGCAACATTCCCAAATGTGATACTGATCAACGCAATTCCCCCGAGTATAGGAAGGTATTGAGCGGGCATGACATTCGCGAGGCGCATCAGGATCAGAATTACGGCAGCCTTGGGGGCAACCGAAAGGAATGAAACAAGGGGAGTCGGCGCGGCTTCATACACATCTGGTGTCCATACGTGAAAGGGAACAAGAGATAGTTTGAAAAGCAAACCAGCCAAAGTAAGCACAATAGCGACTGCAATCACCGGCTCCGGATTGTTCAGCAGCCCGGTTGTCATTGCCTCGCTTGTTATATTCATAGTCCCGGTGAGTCCGTAAATCAGGGAAATACCATATAACATCACCGCCGAGCTGGCTGCACCAAAGAGAAGATACTTAATCCCTCCCTCCGCAGCCTTTTTATAGGGTGATATCGCTACCAGCAAATAAGAACTGATACTCACCAGCTCGAGCGACAAATAGATCGACAACAAATGCGTGGACATGGTCAGTAAATTGAGTCCAGCCACGGAGGCGATGAGCAAGGCATTGAATTCGGGCGGAAAATCGTATTTCAGAACGCGTACATGAATGAGCGTAAACATCCATGCAACCACGATCAGGATTTTGAAGAACACCGCTTGCTTGTCCAGAAACAGCAAGGGATGAAAGCGAAACGAGGGTTCACAGTTCCATTGCCCCATTACCAGGCATAAAGTCACAATACTTCCCAATAAAGCCAGATTCTGAAGCCAGCCCGACGCCCTTTGATAGCCGATCCTCTTTACAATGATTAACTCCGCAATGAGAAATACGCAAAAAAAGACTCCTAAAAAGATTTCAGGAACGATTCCACTAAGACTTTGGCGGATGTGCAGGAGCTGTTCGTTAATGTCCAATTATGCAGGTACAATTTTTTTGGCAAAAGTACATAAAGATGATAGGGAATCTAAGATAGGGAATCAATAAAGCTAAAATTGACTCATTTCGAGGTAACTTTTAGATCCTTTTCGTTATCTGCCAACAAAATAAATGAATTTAACCATGAAATATCCATTCCTCCTTTGTCTGCTAACCGGTTTCTTCTTCATTTCCAAAGTCAATGGACAAGACTCCACCGGACTGTCCGGAACATCCTACGTGGCCAGCGGCGAACCCGGACCCTATCTGTTCAATGAATGGTATTCGGGCACCATCCGCACCCAGGACGATAAGGTCCATGATGGCGTAAACCTGCGCTATGACCTAAAAAAAGACGAATTAGAGTATAAGCAAAATGAAGGTCTGTATCGGCTGTCACAAGGCGTTAAAGAATTCACTTTACCGACAGGAACAGACCTTTATATTTTCAAAAGTGGATTTCCGGCAATTGATGGGTATACCGGCAATAGCTTTTACCGCGTCCTGTATGATGGCAACACCAAACTTCTGAAAAAATATACTGGCCCAATACGTGTAGAAAAGGCGAGCCCTACCCGAGCCATGGATCCGGATTCAAAACTGTATATTTTTAAAAATGGCAAACTATCCCCAGTGAAGCTTAGTGATAAAAACAGCTTTCTGAAATTATTGAGTGAGGAACGGAATAAAATGCTGTACACCATTAAGGAACAGCAACTGGAATTTGGCGCTGAAGATGATCTGATCAGTCTTCTTGAAGAGTATGATTCGTTTAAGGCAGGGCGGGGAGGTAACTAGTCAAAGGCATCCCGGATTTAAAACCCGGGATGCCTGCGTAAAACTTATTCAACAACCCATCGGTTGGTCGTGTTATATTTCCCTTCCAGTACAATCTTGAAAAATTTTGAGGGGTATTTTGTGATATCGATCTGAGTCTTTTGATCCCCCACAGCAACCTCACCTGCCAGATAATACAAATCCTGTCCACCTTTTTCGAAGTGGTTTGTCTTCGCCAGCCATATCTTCACTTTTCCTTCCTTTTCCGGTGATATCCATGTAAGATTCAGCTTGCCCCCATCTTTTTTTGCCATCAGATTCGTCACGGAAAGTTTTCCTGTAAGAGGCACACCATCCACCTCAAAGGCCTGTGCTTTTGGAATGGTTATATCCAGATGACGTGCCATCGTGGGCATGATATCCACAACAGCTGGTAAGGTTGCCTGCTCGTTTACCCGGGATTTGAAAACGCCATTCAGATTTTTTGCATTTGTTACGATCCATGTGCTTCTTTCTCTGTCCGATTGTCCGCCATGCCCTTTGCCTGTTTTTGCATCGCGGCCATGATCCGTTGTGATAAACAGCTGCCAGTCTTCATTGAAATTCTTCTCTCTCAATTGTATCGATTTCCAAAGGCGGCCCATTTGCGCATCCATCAGCTCAACAGCATGATGAAACTTTTCACTGTCTCCATACCGATGCCCCATGTCATCGGTATATTCCAGATACACCCAGGATAAGTCGGGACCGTAATCGGCAATGTAGGCAGATGCTTCGGCAACTACCTTCTCGTCGATGTGATGCATGTAGAGCTTTTCCTTATCATGTGGATAATTGACGGTATCCCGCTCGAGGCCATCAAAAAAATAGTCGGTCCTGAACTTATTCGTCTGCGGCAAACCATCGCCCACCAGTTTGGTCCGGTTATCCAACCAGGAGGAAAACACGGCCGTCTGTTTATGCGGATATTGATCTTTTAAAAACCTGAATATGGTCCAGTAGCTGTAATTAGGATCTTTGATGTCATTATCCCATACGTTATGCTTATTTACCCAAGTTCCGGTAAGGAGGCTGTTATAACCCACCGCCGATATGGTAGGTGTCTGTGAATAGCCTCCTTTTTCACCGCCGACATAAGCCCTGGAGTATCCGCCTGCTTTGGCAATGGCATCAAGGTTGGGCGTTTTAACCTTTTCCTTTGTGTCTGCCGATATACCGTCCACGATCACAAACAGTACTTTTTTTTGTTTGCTCTGCGCCTGGGCCGTGTAACAGCCTGTACTTAACAGGACCAGTAGTAAAAAAATATTTTTCATTCGATTTAAGATTATAAGTCAACAAGCAATTCACTTCTCGCCAGTTCAGTATTGATGTGGAAAATAAGTATTTGTTACGGTACCATCTGCGAAAAGCTTTAAAATGGCATAACCCGGAGGTGTCTCCTGATAGAAATACGGCCCGGCAGATTCCGCGTCACCTTTCTCCCACCAAAAACCACTCATAGCACCATTACAGCAATACTTTACACCATTGTATTCCGTGGCATCCAGAAGGTGCTGATGCCCGCTAAGGCAAATCCGGACTTTATCTTTGTGTTTATAAAAGAGCGATTTGAGTGCTTTGAAGTCCGAATGCCCTCCCCCCACAAGTATGGGGGTGGCTCCGAATATAGGGAAATGCGACATAAGTAAAACGGGACTATTTTTCGGAAGATTATTGAGCTCCGCCGACAACCATGCGAACTGTTCTTCATCCAGAGATACATTCTTGTTATTGCCATCAAGGATTATGAATTTCCAGCCTGCCCGTGAAAAGCTGTAATACCGGTTCGGTATGGAAAGCCGTTTCACCACATAAGGCTTCCCATACATTTCGTCCGTTTTGTCGGGAGCAGCCCACCAGGGATCATGATTACCAATGCAGCTGTGAACCTGATAGCCGGAGATACTTTTCATACAATCATCCCAAACGGACCATTGTTCAAGCATTTTCTCACGCGTAACGTCCTTATAGTCTGCTGCATGAATGGAATCTCCCCCATTGAGGAAAAAATCCACTTTGTGATTTCTGATTTCGTTCAGGCATTTTTTGAACCTTTCGGGTGCATTGTCGCCGTTTCGGATATGGACATCGGTGATATGGGCTATGGTTAAGACGGGCTTCTGCCTACCCTGTGTTACTGTTGCGGAAATAACCGGAGCCGCCGTAACGGCTCCGGTTATTTTCCCTGCATTTTTAATCCAGTTTCTTCTGTTCATTAATTTCATTTGCGATTTGTGTTACCAGCCAAAAACCTGTTTCAGATTGGGATTCAAAAGAATCTGTTGTTGCGGAACAGGGCGGTAATAATATTTTGGATCTTCAAATTTCCTTACTGCGGTTTCGGTTACCAGTGTACCGCCTGCATGTCCATTTTTCATGTATACGGTCACCTCCTCACCAAAAGCACCTGCTTTATAATAAATAAGCGTTACCCCCAATGAATTTTTCAACTTTTGCGCTTCTGTGGGAATAGATGCGCTTTTATCTATCAGAATTATATCTTCAACACCATCCCCGGTCAGATCATATTTACCAAGACCGGAAAAATACATGCCCTCCGGAATATTGGTCAGCAATTTACCCGACTTCCACCGCATAAGATCGTCATATCGGGAATTTTCGAAGGCCAGCTCAACTCTGCGCTCCCGACGTATTTCCAATATCACCCCCGTGTTGGTTCCAGATACATTAGAGAACTTTTGTGCTTGGATCGCATCCGGATCGGCATTGGCAGCGACCAGATTAAGGTCGGGCAAACCAGCCCGCTTTCTTAACAAATTTACTGTCTGATCCAGGTGTGCCTGAGTTATTGTCCCCAGTTCGGCCAGTGCTTCAGCGTAAATAAGCAGCGCCTCTGCATAGCGGTAAACGGGGAAGTCTACTCCGTTGATAACTGTTTCAACGTTACTGTTGACATATCCCTTTAACTGATGATATCCCGTAAAGTTTTTGTTCAGTTTTTGAATGTATGGTAGCGTCTCAGGCTGCCGGATCCAACCTGGATAAACCATCGTTTGGGAAAGGCGCGGATCGCGGTTCTCAAATTCTTTCACAAATCCTAATTGCTGATAGCCGGTTATATCCGTGAAGCGGCTTCCATCTTTCATCAGGTAAGTTTGAATAAGATCCCGGGCCGGCGACTGCTCGTATTCACCAAATGTGACTGTATTCACATTCTGACTCCTGTTTTTAGCCTGATCAAAAACGTTGGTTAATATCACTTCAGTATTTCCCAGCAAATCCTGACTATTGAAAAGGGTGGAATAGTCCTGCGCTGGCTTTCCGGTGTTGTAAATCGAAAACTTCCCTGACGATCTTATTTCCCCGGCGACGGCCGCCGCTTTTTCGAGAAATTTGTTCGCTGAACTTTGCAAGTTCAATTCCGTATGGTATTTGCGATAAGTTCCTTCGTATAATGCTATTTTGGCATAAAGCATTTTTGCCGCCCATTTTCCCGGCGTGCCGGCTGGTACTTTTTCGCGAATATGATTGGAAGCGAACTCAAGATCAGCCATGATACTATCCACTACCATTGCACGGGAGTCTTGTGTTTTATACAACTCTTCATCCCCCGGATTCAACGGTTTCGAAAACCAGGGAACATCAGAAAACCTTTTAACCTTTCCCATGTAAAATTCGGCCCTGTAATATTTGGCCAGACCGGCATAATGATTTTTTACATCAGCAGACACCGCGGCTTTCTGAAAATTGTTCAAAAAGTAATTAATGTTTCTTAGCCGGCTCCAATCCCAACCCGTAGTTATATTCTCAGCAGAAGCGGATCCTATCATGATGGTCTTCATCTCCACAGCACCCGTCGTTGCGGCATTATCCGTACTTTGATCATTAAGATAGGAGCCACGATCGGGAAGTGAAAGCAGACCGTTTATGTATAATGACAGATCCTCTTCGGTATTAAAAAACAATTCCGGTGAAATTTCAGTCTGCGGAAAGCGATTGAGATCCTCACATGCCGATAAACCGACCAGAAGTCCCAGAATAAGAATGATTGAATATTTTCTCATGATGTAAATATTTAGATTTTAGGATCAAAATTCAACGTTAAGCCCAACAGCCATCTTTCTCTGGAAAGGATAGGTCCAGGCTGATGGCCCGGCATTAACTGCTTCCGGATCAATGAATTTTTTGATCTTCGATAATTCGAATATATTTTCTCCTGTTACAAAAATCCTGAACCGCTGAATCTTGGCTTTTCTCGTGAGTGATGACGGCAATGAATAACCCAACGTGATATTTTTCACCCGCAGATAAGCTCCGGTAAGAAGATATTTTGTTTGCGGAAGATCCAGACCTTTTCCCTCATTGGCATCTGCAAGCCATGATTGCATGATCGGATACTGGGGATTTAAATTGGCGTCTGCCAGGCCGGCGGCAATGTAGGATGCGGAATGTTTCGCTCTGTCCTGTTCCGAATCAGCAGTTGCCCTATAGAAGTCAAGATGCCATGGGTAAACGTTCGCGTAAGGCTGCTGATAAGGCCCCCAGAACAAATAATGATGCGGATAATAATCTCCTTTGAGAACTCCCTGAAGGAATACAGAGGCATCAAATCCATTCCAATCTGCGCTTAGATTCAAGCCGATTCGATAACGCTGGGTACTGTTACCAATTATTTTCAGGTCTTTGGGGTTTTTCGACGAGAGGCCCTTTTCAATTTTTCCATCCCCATTCAAATCCTTGTATTTCGGCCAGCCTGGCTTGATAGCGAGTGCACCCCAGGGAATAATTGCGGTTTGATCCAGTTCTGCGATTTCCTTTTCGTCTTTAAAGAATCCATCACTTTCCAATCCCCAGATTTCACCCAAGTCCTGCCCTTCCCGATATTTTGTAAATAAACCCTGGTCGTTTTTAAATCTGGTGATCTTTGACTTGGAATCGGAAAGAACCAGTTTTGCTTCGAATGACAACGGTTTTGCACCAACTGAATAGGAATCGTGGTATGCCAGCGACATTTCCCACCCCTTTGTTCTCAGATCAGCAGCATTTTGAGAAGGCGGAGAGGTTCCCAATACGCCAGGCAATTCTTCTCCGGCAGTTAACATTCCGGTTGTATTTCTAATGTAGTAATCGTAGGCCAGCAGAATCTTATTTTTGAAGACCCCCACATCTCCGCCAAAATTCAGTGTTGAAACCCGCTCCCAGGTATAGGTATTTGGGTCAATCCGCAAAGAGGGAGCACCGGTAATAATTCTCCGCTGCGTACCGTCGATCAGATAATTTGAAAGTCCTGTCGGCAGTGTTTGCAGATATCCAAAGTTGCTCACATTTTGATTTCCCAGGTCTCCATAGGAGGCTCTTAATTTAAGCGTTGAAACCGTTGGATTGAGGAAAGCCAGAAAATCTTCCGCACTGGCAATCCAGGCTGCTGAAACAGACGGGAAAAAGCCCCAGCGGCGCAAACCTGGAAAACGGGAAGAGCCATCTTCTCTGCCGTTGAACTCTAATATATACCGGTCATTAAGCGTGTAGTTAAGACGACCAAAAAAGCTTCTCGTAGCATAGGCGCTGTATGACGATGATATCTTCATCTCGCCTGTAGTTAACCCAATATACGGCAATGAAGAGGAAATGAGTAAATCACGTTGCGCTGTAACCGTACTGTATGAATAACTTTCCTCGTTATAGCCGCCCAGGACACTAATCGCATGCATCCCGAAGTCTTTCCGGTAATTGGCGTAAAGGTTGAATACGTTGTTTTTAATATCCCCCTTATTCTCCATCACGTACCCGTTTCCACCTTCTTCACGGATATCGGCAGGGCCGTAGCCAATCTTGTATTTTCTTGAATTGCCACTGTAGTTCCACATTTCTTTTTTGAAACTTGCGTCTCCATTGATCTGAAGATCACCTTTGAAGAAAGTGGCCACTCCACTCATGATATTTTGTAATCCGAACATATTTTCCTGATTATTCCCTCCGTCGACAAGTTGGGCTGCAAGTTTTCCGGCCGCTGTGTTAGCCCATGTGCCATCCGGATTCTGCGCTACATCGGTAGGTTTAAGATAATATAGATCCGTAATATTGGCCCGAGGTGTTGCCTTTTTGGTTTGGTAAACAGACAGGTTATTATCTATTTTCAGCCATTTAACCGGAGAAAAATCAACGCGGGCTTTCAATCCATAACGATCCCAATAATCGGGGGCCAACTTATTCAAACCGTTCTCCTTGGTATAGTCTGCAGACAAATAATATCCAAGAGGCGCCTCATTCACTTTTGCACCTCCGCTAAAGGTAAGACTGTGTTTCTGGGAGAAGCCTGACTTATTGAAGAAGTAATCATACCAATCGCTGTTTCCCATATAAGCCCACTTTGTGGGATCCGACGGGTCAAGGCGTGTGTTGGATAGAGCAGGATTATCAGAACGCTCTTTTGCCCACTTATAATATTCATCTGAATAGTTCACATAATCCCAGGGCGTATTATCCGTTGATGTTTCCAACACTCTTGAAAATATATATGGATCGGTTACTGGCCTGGGCAATACCGTGGGTCGTCCCCAGGATACGTAACTGTTATAACTAACCGACTGACGCCCGGCACTTCCTTGCTTGGTGGTAATCAGGATGACTCCAAAAGCAGCCCTGGCTCCATAAATGGCTGCCGATGCCGCATCACGCAATACCGTGAAAGAAGCAATATCTGCAGGGTTAAGCCGAAGCATGTCATAGCTATCGGATGCCGGGATACCATCGATGACAATAAGCGGTGAGCCTCCATTAATAGATGTATACCCTCTGACGTTAATAGCAGGCACCGTGCCGGGTGCGCCGCTACCATAGGTAATGTTCAGCCCGGGACTGATTCCCTGGAGCCCCTGCATCACATTCGCAATGGGGCGTGCTTCCAGCTGCTTGCCGGATATCTGATCCACGGCACCGGCAATGTTGATCTTCTTTTGGGTTCCAAACCCAACCACAATGGTTTCTTCCAGATTGTTGGGATCCTCTTCCAGGCTTACTGTGAGCTGCTTTTGCCCATTCACCGTTACCTCGGTTCTTTTATAGCCGATGTATGAAAAGATCAGCACTGCATTGGAAGGCAACTCGGTCATTTGAAAATTACCCTGACTGTCGGTGTTCGCACCTCGCTGGGTGCCTTTTAACAAAATACTTACTCCTGGCAAACCGGCTTGGTTTGCAGCATCGATGACAGTTCCTGAAACAGAACTGCTCTGCCCGTACGCACTTCCCGAACGTACAGCCATTAAAATAATCCCTGACAGAAAGAGCAAAACAGCCCTTTTTGAGACAGAATAGGCTCGTAATTTTTGAAACATAATGTTAAGAGTTTTAGGTTGTGAAATTATTACCTAACAAGAATCCAAATATTCTGCTTTTTAAATAGCTAAGGATTAAGCCATTGTTAAGAAATTGTAAACATATATTAATTGAACGTTCATTCAAAATAAAAGTAAAATTTAAACAGCATTTTTTAATAAAAATCTCATAACTTGTCATGACGTAACTAAACCAACGCTGGAGAAGATGGGACGGAAGAGCCTCAAGGAAACCCGACAAAAGGAGATCATCAAAGTGTTTTACAAACTGGCCAAGAAGGAAGGCCTCGAAAACACTTCAATTGCCAAAATCGCCAAGGAGATGGACATCAATCCAAGTCTGATTATTCACTATTTCCAGACCCGGGAAGATCTTACATATGGCTTGATTGACTATATACTGGACAAATATCAGTTGATTTACAAGGTAAGCCCCAAAAAGCCTGTTGACTCCAGAACGGCGCTTATCGCAATCATTAACAATATCTTTTCAAAAAAGTGGAACTCCCTTTTCGACGACGGGCTATTTTACAGTTGCTATTCATTGGCTTTCAGGGAACCCAAAATAGCAGATATGTACAAAAAGTTACTGGATTCGCTGCGGCTGAGCCTGAGAGGGCATATCGAACAGTGCAGGATTGAAGGACATTTGGCTATTGAAGATTCCGATGAGATTTCGGACAATATTTTTGTTCTGGTAGACGGGGCATATTTTTATCTGAGCCTTGTCAAGGAAAAAGCCGAATACGAGAAAAAGCTCAGCAAATACAGAGCGCAAGCCATGGAGATGCTTCAATTATCCGAAGCCTCGGCTTTGATGGCACCAGACTTTGCGGCATAGCACCGGCTAATTATTGCAATAATTCCTATCGCTAACCACAGGACGTTTACGACCAGATTGGGTTTATCCCCAAAATAGGCCGAGTCCATAATAAGCCCGCTCGCGCCAAGTATATTCAGGATATGAAAAAGGTAGCTATTTGCCTTGAGGAAGCCAATGGTCAACAACAAATAGGCCAAAACATAAAAAATTACGCCCAGCCAGCCAATCACTTCAATCACCAGTTTGCTATCCATAGGTGGAGAAATAAGAAAAGGAATCCAACTACTCTCCGGAGTTTTTACTCCTTCTTTTTCTTTGAAAAAAGATACACCAGCCCAAAATGACTTTTTAAAACCCCGCTGGCAAACTCATTTTTAACATATGGATTCAATTCCAGCGCCAATTGAATATTCCTGTTCTGCGGAATCGGGGCTATCCGAACACCCACATTCAACGAATATCCGTCAATTGTGATAATATCTGCGTTGGCATCGGCTATCCGGTACAAGGGATTGAGACGCAGACCGCCTCCGATATACCACTGGACCACCTCACCACGTTTCAGATTGACCATCGGAAGAATATCCACGCTCAGGCTGCTGAACAGCGAGTTGGTCTGAAACCGGGTATCCAGCCATACCGCCTTCTTAGAGTTGGTACTGATGGATAACAAACTGCTCCATGGGTAGTAACCCACAGAGGCCTGAGCAAAAATCAAACCTTTGGCAGCTATAAAAAAAACAAAGGTCAGCAGAAAAATACGCTTCATGAAGTTATACTTTTGGATACCGGATCCAATTGGGTTTACCCGATCGGCGTAATTATCTTTTTAGCGCCTTGCCCAGCTTTCCAGCTGCCTGCATGGTATTCATTTTTTTCATCATTTTACGCATATCATCAAACTGTTTGATGAGGTTGTTTACCTGCAAAATAGATGTACCACTCCCGTTGGCAATTCTTTTCTTTCTGCTTCCATCAATCATATCAGGATTTTCTCTCTCTTTTTTAGTCATCGACTGGATGATCGCCTCGATCGGCTTGAAAGACTCGTTGGAAATGTCCACATCTTTCATCGCACTGCCCATACCAGGAATCATGCCAATCAAATCTTTCACATTTCCCATTTTTTTGATTTGCTGCAACTGGCCCAGAAAGTCGTCAAAATCAAATTTATTCTGACGCATTTTGGCATTGATCCGCTTGGCTTCATCTTCATCAAACGCCTGCTGGGCACGTTCGACCAGAGATATCACGTCACCCATTCCCAAAATCCGGCTCGCCATACGATCCGGATAGAAAGAATCAAGCGCCTCCATTTTTTCGCCTGTACTGATGTACTTGATCGGCTTGTCTACGATCTGGCGAATGGAAAGCGCAGCTCCACCTCGGGCGTCACCATCCAGCTTGGTTAAGACAACTCCGTCAAAATTCAGGCGTTCGTTAAATGTTTTGGCCGTATTTACTGCATCCTGCCCTGTCATGGAGTCTACCACAAAAAGAATCTCGGATGGATTGATTGCAGATTTTATATCCGCAACCTCCTGCATCATCACCTCATCTACCGCCAAACGACCCGCAGTATCGACAATTACAATCTTTTTACCCGTCTTCCTCGCATGTGCAATGGCATTTTGGGCAATGCTGACAGGGTTTTTATTCTCAATTTCTGAATATACTTCTACACCAACCTGCTCCCCAAGCACTTTAAGCTGATCAATCGCCGCAGGGCGGTACACATCACAGGCGGTTAATAAAACCTGTCGGCCTTGCTTTTTTAATAGGTAGGCAAGCTTCCCGGTGAAAGTCGTCTTACCAGATCCCTGAAGACCCGCAATCAAAATAACGGCAGGATCTCCTTTAATATTAATTCCCTCAGCCTTGCCGCCCATCAGTTCGGTAAGCTCTTCCTGAACGATCTTGACAAACATCTGCCCAGGTTCCACCGAAATCAGTATTTTCCGATCCAGGGCCTTCTCTCTGATTCTGTCGGTAATTTCTTTTGCAACCTTAAAGTTCACGTCGGCATCTACGAGTGCTTTACGTACTTCCTTGGTTGTTGCAGCAACATTTATATCTGAAATACGGTCTTTCCCCTTTAAAGTGCGAAAGGCGTTATTAAGTTTATCCTGTAAGTTTTCAAACATGGAATTGTAATGTGTTATCCGGAACCTGAACTGAAATAATTCACAAAGGTATAAATACGGAACGGATTTTCGATTCAGGATTCTGTGGAGTATTCCTACTCCGGTATCATTCTCTATCAAAAGCGATCATAATTTGGAGTTTTGAGTCGATCTTTGATACGGTTCGCCCAAAAAAGCACGAGAACTATTCAGTCCCGTGCTTTTTTTATCTGCGTAATTGCAACTATTGCTTCAAAGCAACTGTCAAAGGTGCTGCAAGTGGCGCCTGAATACCATCAACGGCAAACTGACGGCTGACGCCTTCCTGCACATAGTAGTAAGTGTCCCAATAATTGGCACTTGGCGTCCATACCCGTACATCGAAGAATATTGCGTTTTCATTGATCTTATTCACGAGAAGGTCGTGCTCAATATTTTTAAGCGCGGTTGGGCAACTGTCGGTAACGGTTTTTATTGAAGCTCTGATAGCATCCACGCCATTCTGATTTCCTGCAGCAAAGGTCATGTCAACACGAATTTTACCCTTGCCAGAAATGTTAACGATCGGAGATGTTGATAGAGACCCATTGGGTAAAATAATGGTTTTGTTGTCCGGTGTCACCATAATTGTATTAAATATCTGGACCCCTTCCACCACGCCGGTAAAACCCTGGGCAGTAATGAGGTCACCGACCCGGTATGGTTTGAATATCAATATCAAAACTCCGCCTGCAAAATTAGCCAGACTTCCCTGCAAAGCCAGGCCGATGGCGAGGCCTGCGGCACCGAGCACCGCAACGAAAGATGAAGTTTGGATCCCCAGAATCCCGGCAATACTCAAAAGCAGCATGACATTGAGCAACACGACCATCAAGGAGTTCAAAAAAGGCTGAACATCTCTGTCTACCTGCTTTTTATCCATCATACGCCCCACCGCTGTACTTACTTTTCCAATCAGCATGCGACCAATGATGAGTGCCACCACGGCCAAAAGTATCTTGCCACCATATTCCGTAACAGCAGCGAAAATTTGTGCTTTAATCAATTCGAATTCCATAAATTCCCAAGGATTTTAGATTAATTGTCGGGTTTAAGACTAAGTGGTGTGTGCAAGGTCACGTGGATAGGAAGAAATTAGCTCTGAGTGACTGAAATACAGTATTCCCCTCTTACCTGGATCCTATTCCAATCCATTCACCAGATACCTATACTGTGCAACCAAACTTCATTCAATTAACTTTGTAAAAATCTCACTACCAGATCATGAATAAAAAAACCACCAAACCCGATTTGTATATCATTGCAGCAATGAGCGAAAACAGGGTCATTGGCAACGACAGTCATTTGCCCTGGCATCTTCCCGATGAATGGGAAAACTTTAAAAAGATAACAAATGGAAAGCCCTTCCTGATGGGAAGAAAAAGTTATGAGGCCCCTGACGCCCTGCACTCCTCGTATCGTAATGTGGTACTTACCAAAACGGCAAACAGCTCCGGGGCCCGTTTGGAATATGCCATCGATTTAAATGAAGGTCTTGCGTTACTTCATGACGAAAATGAAGTATTCATTCTCGGAGGAGCATCCGTTTTTGAACAAACTTTACCACTTGTTGATAAATTGTATCTCACTGTGGTACACACCCATCTGGAGGGCGATGCCTTTTTTCCGGCAATCAGCCTGCACGACTGGGAACTAATCTCTTCCGAATACCATGGCATTGATGCCAATCACGCATTTGCATTTTCGATGAATCTGTATGAAAGGAAGCAATCAGATTCAGCATAACAGCTATTTCTCTGGCTAACACAATGAAAGGAATTCGGATCGGACAACTTATACTTTCATTTTTATTTTACACTGCGCCTTCATCCAATGCGCAGCAACTCTATGGGCATGAGTGGATCCATACCAGTCAAACTTATTATCGGATACCAATCAGTCATACCGGACTTTATGGTATCACAGGCTATGAACTTGCCCGTGCCGGTGTGCCGGTGGATTCCATTCCCCCGCGTGCATTTCAGGTTTTCAGAAATGGGAAAGAGCTCGCTATTGAAATCGGGAACGACTCCCTTGGGACGGTGACCCGCACGGGTCAGATCCGCTTTTTTGCTAAGGCCAATGATGGCGCAGCAGATTCCTCACTCTACATCAATCCCGCTTCACAGCCGCATACATTTTACAGCCTATATTCTGACACATCATCCTATTTCCTCACCTGGAGACAAGACGGTGGATATGGCAAGAGAATCAGGATATTGGATACCGGCGCCACGAATACAGATACCCTAACCCATCACATGGAAGAATCTCTGCGGCTCTTTACATCACATTATGCACCAGGCAACTTCTATCCACCCGGAAGCAATTTCGAGAACGGCCTCGTAAGTTCCACTTACGACGTGGGAGAAGGCTGGACAGGCCCGGAGATCAAGGACAATCAATGGGAATCCTTTTCATTTCAAGCCCAAAATGCCGATCGCGAGAGATTCGGACAGGCTTATGCAGAACTGGTCATCGTTGGACGGTCGGCAGGAAATCACAAGATAGAAGTATGGACGGGCACGAAACTTAATCCTGGCCGAAAACTGATCGATTTTTCGTTATTGAATTACAATTCAACACGAATCAGAGTCAATTTGCAAGCCTCAGATCTACGGGCAGACGGAGAAGTGACGCTCTCGATTACCCTGAAAGGCAATGGAGCTTCCATCTCCGCATCGGCCCTATACTGGCATTATCCGCAGCAGTTGCTATTTCCACCAAACATCTCTCAAAAGATAATCAGGTTGGATTCATTAATGTCCCTGAAAACGCTGGCGCCCAAAAGTGCAGGCGCATTTTCATTTTATGATATTTCAGACCCACTAAATCTCAGGAAAATAACATTACACGACGGGCAGTTTAAGGTCGGCGATATGCAAAATGTTTTAGCGGTGAAAGAGTTACTAAAAGTCGCTACCATTAAAAAAGTATATTTTCAGGATATCGATTCGGCAAGGACAAACTATCTGCTGATCAGCCACCCTCTGGTTCGGGTGCCAGTGGGTGCACGCGAGGACCCGGTAACAGCCTATGCGGCCTATCGGTCATCATCCGAAGGTGGGCATTACAAGGTGCTGACCATAAATTTCCAGGAAGTTTGTGACCGGTTCAACTACGGCGACCCAGGCCCTTGGGGAATCAAAAAACTGATTAAGTGGCTGAACCGGAATGAAAATTTACAATACGTATTTATTATCGGCAAATCCATTGACCCGCAAACCGCCCGTAAATCAAAGCAGCGTGGCGAATTGGATATGATCCCCAATGGAAGCTGGCCCGGTTCCGATCTGGCATTGGCTATGGAGGTCGGCGACAGTGCATCTTCATATATACCCTCAGTTCCAGTTGGCCGAATCAATGCCACTTCACCGGAACAAGTATGGAATTACCTTCAAAAGGTGAGGCAAATAGAGTCTCAACCCCCATCGGCGCTATGGAGAAAACGTATTCTTCACCTGAGTGGCGGACGTTCGCCATCCGAACTTTCTTTGTTTCGCAACTATGTCCATTCATACGAGGAGAAAATTACAAGATCCTATCTGGCTCCGTCCATTACTACGATTTCAAAAAAAACCGACGACCCGGTTGAACAATTTCCCCTTGACGCTCCGCTAAACCAAGGGGTTTCACTTCTGACACTATTTGGACATTCAGGTGTAAATGTTACAGATATTGACCTGGGATATGCCACCGATTCGCAAAGAAATTACAAAAACGGCCCGTTTTATCCAGCAGTGATCGTAAATGGTTGCGCAACGGGGAGTATTTTCTATTCTCCCTCAACCATCAGCAGTGACTGGACCTTTGCCCCCAAGGCAGGATCTGTCCTGTTTCTTGCTCATACCTTTAACGGAATTTCAACCTCCCTGAATCGCTATACCAAATCCTTTTATGAAGTCCTGGCTGATTCCTCTTTCACCAACGAGCCCTTTGGACGTATTCAAAAAGAAGCCATTCGAAGAAACATGGCCCAAAATCCGTCCATAGCTGATCGCATCACCGCACAGCAAATGAACCTGCACGGCGATCCGGCCATTCGTATTTTCCCGGCCCGGTTGCCCGACTACACCTTTGACTCCACGCTGTTTGCCGTTTCAGAGCGCCCAGGAAAACAACTTACATCAAGAAGCGATTCAATTTTTATCCGGCTGGGAATTGTAAATGCCGGTCGTTTCCGAAAGACGGATTTTAATTTAACATTCAAAAGAAAAAGGAATGAACAGGTGGTATTTGAGTCGCGCTTTACATTCCCGGCACTTGTGCATGCCGATACCATTATCCTTAAAATCCCAAACAACAATAAAAATTACGGAACCGAACAGTGGACATTTTCAATTGATTCCGAAAACCACATCGCCGAAGAAAATGAGTACAATAATGTATTCTCTCCGTATATCGAACTTCCCGAAGATGGCGCAATACCGCTCTTACCCATTCAGGATTTTCATACGGATAAACGGGAGCTGGAACTCATCGCGCAGGTTCCGCAAAAGGATGCATCTGTAATATTTGAGTGGGATGTGCATGAAAATTTCTCTTCTGCAACATCCGATCTGGTATCAGCTACCGATTATATTGCCAAGAAAAGTATCATGGTGGCCGGCAGTCCCCCTCAAAAATTATACTGGCGCGTATATCTGCCAGAAGACAAAGCCCGCCCTTCTCACACACGCTTCGTGACCTATTCCTCAGAGGCTCCCGCCCGCCAGAGATTACCCGAAGTCATTGTTTATGCCGACCAGACCAACAATTCTGAAATTCAGGAAGGCGACATTTTTAAGAGGCAGGTTCGGTTTCGAGACCTGGCAAATATTTCGTTCCGGGATTCCGTAACTGTGACGACCACCCACTCCTCAGCCGGGAAAACCATTGTCAAAACCCAGAAAATCAATGCATTAAATCCAGGAGAAACACGCATGTACGATCTTAGCCTCCCCACATTAGGTAAGGTTGGCAAAAACGACGTGAAGATTACTTTTAACAGCACCAGATTGCCGGAAGAGATTTACACCAACAATACGCTGGCATTTTCCTACTTTGTCCGATCGGATCACATCCCTCCTGTCCTGAACGTCAGTATTGACAACCGTAGAATTCCCGACAACGATGTAGTTTCGGCTTCACCGCTGATTGGCGTTCAGGTCCGAGATGAAAATCTCTTCCGGATCCGTCAGGATACCACCGGTATTGAGGTCTTCATCCAGGAAGATTGTTCGCCGTGCCCTTTACAAAAGCTTTCGCTGCGGGATGCCGAGACGATAGCACGAAAACCCAATGATTTTCTTGTACAGGTCAGGACACCGGCTCCTCTTAAACCAGGATCCTACTCTCTATTGGTAAAAGCGAGGGATGTGAGCAATAATATGGCCCCTATCTATCAGATTCGCTTCCGCGTCACCGATTCCCCTATCATCGCTGATGCTGGCGTTTCTCCCAACCCCGCAGCACAATCCCTTCGGTTTTATCTGGATATTGAAGGAGCAAATGTGACGGACCCATGGCTGATTACAATTACCGATATGCTAGGCAGAGAAATTAAAAAACTGAAAATAATACCTCACCTGGGAAGGAATGAAATCTTTTGGGAACCCACGGATCTACCTGGTCAAATGCTTTTATACCATATGAAACTTGGTAACTGGCCGTTGTCGCCCGGCGCCCAAAACGGCATGAGGGGTAAAGTAGTGTGGCATCCTTAAACCCAATATGGATGGGTACGCCATCTTATCGTTGGTGATGAACAAATCAAACAAAAGAATGCCTGTTGAGAAACCTTCGTTCCGGACAGGCCGCGCTTCCTTTTCTCTCCCGGAGCCCTTTTCTTTCGGTAAAAACTTTCTATTTTTGTGATTATATAAAAAAATTCAAACACTTGAAAGAATACGGAAGTAACGTACAAAAACTTGCCGATCACATTGTTAAGATCGAAGACAAGGCTAAACGCAATCTGTACGCAAATATATTGGTTGAGCTGATGCGTCAGATTCATCCAAACATGAGGGACAACCAGGATTACACCAATAAGCTGTGGGATGATCTCTACATCATGTCGGGGTTTGAACTTGATGTGGACAGTCCTTATCCACCGCCATCGAAGGAATCCCTTGGTAAAAAACCATTGACAGTTGGCTACAATCAACGGAATCTCACGTATCGACACTACGGAAGAAATATTGATCTGTTGCTTGAAAAAGCAATCCAGACCGAAAATGACGAAGACCGGCTGGCATTTGTTTCCTACATTTTTCGATTGATGCGCTCGTTCTTCAATACATGGAACAAGGATAATCCCGAAGATCACGTATTGCTCGGGCAATTGGAGCAACTTTCCAAGGGCAAATTAAAAGACGAGATTGACTCGATTCGTAAAAATGGCCCCGTAGACGCCGCGCCCAAAGACCGGAACAGCAATCAGGAGCGGCGTGCGAATCATCAGGGTGGATTCAAAGCTCAGCCAAGCCACAATCAGGAACGCCAGGGCCCCAATAATCAAGGCAATAATCCTAACCGGAACAGACCCAATAATAACAACAAGTTTGGCGGAAGGAACAACAACAATAATAATAACCGGAACCGTAAAAAACCGGGTATTTAGAAAATTCGAAAATCAAAAGTTTCGTAAAGAACCGGTAGCGTAAATTTGGTCTTTCAGATCGAATCGCTGTCGGCTTTTTGTTTAAAAATCGTTGTACAAACATGTGGCTTACCGCTGCACCAAACTGAATATGGCCTCATTTAAAATAACCGGAGACAGACAATTAAAAGGAGAAATAGAGCCGCAGGGCGCTAAAAATGAAGCACTGCAAATTATCTGCGCGGTTTTGTTGACAAAGGAACCGGTAACCATAAAAAATATTCCTAATATCCGTGATGTAAATCAGCTCATCAATCTGCTGGGCGATCTGGGTGTACGGCGCACCCGGTTAAGCGAATCATCCATTCGTTTTGAAGCAGATGATATTAATCTGGATTACCTGGAGTCGGATTCATTCCGCCAGAAAGCGGCAGCCCTGCGTGGGTCTGTCATGCTGTTAGGGCCCATGCTTGGTCGTTTCCGAAAAGGAAGGATTCCTCGTCCAGGCGGCGACAAAATCGGTCGCAGACGGCTGGACACACACTTTCTTGGTTTTGAAAAGCTGGGAGCTACTTTTAGTTATGATGGCGAAGACGGCGGTTTTTACAAAGTAGATGCTGCCAACCTCAAAGGCACATACATGCTCCTGGACGAAGCATCTGTCACCGGAACAGCCAATGTGCTGATGGCGGCGGTTATGGCGGAAGGAACCACCACCATTTACAATGCAGCATGCGAACCCTATCTTCAGCAACTGTGTAAAATGCTGAACAGGATGGGTGCCAGAATCTCCGGCATCTCTTCCAATCTGCTGGTGGTAGAGGGAGTCAGCGAGCTGCATGGCACCGAACACACCATGCTACCAGACATGATCGAAATAGGCAGTTTCATCGGACTTGCGGCCATGACCAGATCCGAGATCACCATTAAAAATTGTCAGATTCCCGAATTGGGCATCATACCCGACGTATTCCAGCGACTGGGTATCCAAATGGAATTTCGGGGAGATGATATCTACATCCCTTCACAGGACCACTACCGCATCGAGAACTACCTGGATGGATCTACCTTATCGGTTTCGGATGCTCCCTGGCCAGGATTTACCCCTGATTTGTTGAGCATTATTCTGGTAACGGCTACGCAGGCTCAGGGAACCGTATTGGTTCATCAAAAAATGTTCGAAAGCCGCCTTTTCTTTGTGGACAAGCTAATCGAAATGGGTGCACAGATTATTCTTTGTGATCCGCATCGTGCTACAGTAATCGGCCATAATCGTGAAATGCAATTGCGTGGTATACGAATGACGTCACCAGATATCCGTGCAGGTGTAGCGCTGCTTATCGCTGCCCTCTCCGCAAAGGGAGTAAGTATCATCGACAATATTGAACAGATCGATAGGGGGTATCAAAATATAGACACGCGTCTCAACGCCATTGGCGCAGAGATTGTGAGATTGTAGTTGATGAAATTGAGATAAAGACCAAACAGCAAACGGCGCCCCAAAAACGCCGTTTGCTGTTATCATTCTTCATTCTTAATTCTTAATTCTCCCAAGCTCACCGCTTCTTCTTGTACGTACAGGCCGAATTGTCCGACTTTACATAATAAGACTTGAAATTTGTCGCCTTTGGGTCCGTGCATCCTTTCAAATCGAGAATTTCCACTTTACGGAATTCCACCGGGTGGCTTTCACTTTGCAACGAAATGGAGCCATGATCCAGCAGTTTGCCCGCAATCAAAAGTGATGCGTCATGGCCACTTACATTGCCCCCGCCAAGCTGCGGTTTGTTGTATTGAAGCACCATTTCACCGTTGGCGAAATGCTGAATCAAAGAGTCGCCCAAAACCAACACCTCTGCACGCACCCACTGATCACCATCGTAAGTCTTGGAAGTAGAATTGATACAGTGCTGCGTAATGAGTTTCCCATCCATCACCACATTGGTTCCGGGCGTGCACAGGTTACAGGTAGTTCTCCTTTTTCCGTTTCCACCCAGCAGCTGCACCTCAATGGAAGCAGGAAAGTCCTGATCCTTGCCCATGCTAGCCGCCGGCTGCCCATGCACCATTATCCCACTATTTCGCCAGGCCCAGCCTTCCCCCTTGGGAGCCTGCTCACCAACGAACCTGTATTCAACGGCCACCCGGTAATAGGAGAAGTCGCCTTTGTAAAAAATGTGTCCATACTTCTGCTTGAAGTCATCGTAACCATCGTACCGAACCACCATTTTACCATCTTCAACCCTAAACGTGTTTTTATAGTTATCATTCAGATCGTACCCCCTGATTTTCAGATCCCAGCCGTCCAGATTTTTGCCATTAAAAAGCTGCTTCCATTCTTTTTTATCCTCTTTTTTCTGTCCCAGTGCAACGAGGCAGAATAGACTGAACAGGATCGTTAATTGAATCTTCATGGTTAATTGGAATAAAAAGTTGTGTAATGGCGATGATCGCGCTCCGACAACCGGTACTTTTGCCGCAACGAATTATACTAACCATAATCTTGTTGCTTTAAAACGACCGGTGCGCATACTTAATAATGCCATGGTGATGTAAATATACTATGAGAACTAAAAATACAAAGCGTAAAGGGCATTCTGAGGATTTTTTTGGTACATATCGGGATTTTTGGTGGAATGAAAGCTTTTTGAATCTACTGGCTAAACGGCTGCAGCTCAACAATCATTTTCAAATGCTGGATGTCGGTTGCGGCCAGTGTCACTGGAGTAAGCTTTTATCCCGTTACCTGGGTACTCCTGCCAGGATATGTGGGGTAGATAATGATAAAAAGTGGTCCAAGGGAGAGGACGAGATCAGAGATTTCTTCGGCGATGCGGGCATAGAATTTGAACTTAAAAAAGGAGACGCGCATGAATTGCCCTATGATGACTGCCAGTTCGACCTGGTAACCTGCCAGACGCTTTTGATACACGTACAGGACCCTAACCAGGTAATCAGAGAAATGAAACGAGTCCTAAAACCCGGAGGAACAATCCTTTGTGTCGAACCGAATAACCTGGTTCAAAGTCTCACCCAAAGCTCTGTTTCAATGAACGATCCTATCGAAGAAGTCCTGGATCATGTGAGATATGCGCTCATCTTTGAAAGAGGAAAGAAAAAACTTGGACTGGGTGATAACTCGCTGGGTGATCTGGTACCCGGTTTTTTGTCACAAGCAGGTTTTGAGCATGTCGAAGTAAGACTATCGGACAAGGCCATTGCCATGTACCCGCCTTACAACACAGACGAGCAAGTGGCTACGATGAAGCAATGGCAAACCGGAAATACATGGAGCAACGGACTTTTTACGGATTACGACTATTTCCGTGTCATGGGGCACGAAAGCCTTGAATTTTACGAAAACTACAAGAGGAAATATGCACATCTGGGCGAGCGAATGCTTCGTAATATTGACGCCAACAAATACCATTCTGCCGGTGGCGCAATGATGTATGTGATTTCCGGCACCAAAGCACTATAACCAAAATGACTTCTCAGAACAAACAAAAAATAGCCATTTTTTGGCATCGCAGAGACCTGAGGCTTCACGACAATGCCGGTTTGTATCATGCACTAAGATCCGGTCTTCCGGTACTCTGCTTATTTATTTTTGATAAAAATATTCTTGAAAAACTAAATGATCGCCATGACAAACGGGTAACATTTATCCATGAAACCGTGATGGATCTACAATCCAGCCTGGCAGAACAGGGTTCCGATCTGCTGATCCGCTATGGAACACCGGAAAAAATATGGGAAGAATTAACAGAAGAATTTCAACTCGGAGCAGTCTATACCAATCATGATTACGAGTCTTATTCGAAAACCAGAGATACCCAGATCGAAGCTCTTTTAAAAAATAAGGGCATCGGCTTCAAGACCTACAAAGATCAGGTCTTATTTGAAAAAGACGAAATCAAGACAGGCCAAAATACAATTTACACGGTATTTACTCCTTACAGCCGGGCCTGGAAAGCCAAATGCAACGACTTTTTTCTTTCGTCTTACCCTACAGAAAAATACTTCAACCGCTTCTTTCAGACGCAACCACGGCCCATTCCGAGTATCGGGGAGATTGGATTCGAACGTGCCCAGGGTGCTTTCCCTTCGCAAAAGATAAGCAATGATGTGCTTGAAAAATATGAGGATCGCCGCAACTATCCTGCTCAGCCAGGCACCACACATATTGGGATTCACCTGCGCTTTGGCACCGTAAGCATCCGGGATCTAGCGCGTAAGGCATTTGAAACCAGCGACACCTGGCTTAATGAACTCATCTGGCGCGACTTCTACCAACAAATCCTTTGGAATTTCCCACAGGTTGGCGAGGGACGAGCTTTCCGGCCGGAATATGACCGCATCAAATGGAGAAATAATGAAGCCGAGTTCAAATTGTGGTGTAAGGGGCAAACTGGCTATCCGCTTGTAGATGCCGGAATGCATGAGATTAACGCCACCGGCTTCATGCACAACAGGGTTCGTATGGTAGTGGCAAGCTTCCTTACCAAGCACCTGCTCATAGACTGGCGGTGGGGCGAAGCCTATTTTGCCGAAAAACTGCTCGACTATGACCTTGCCGCGAACAACGGCGGCTGGCAATGGGCGGCTGGTTCAGGCACTGATGCGGCACCCTATTTCCGCATTTTCAACCCTACGGCACAGGCTGAGAAATTTGACCCCAAAGGTGAATACATCCGAAAATGGGTCCCGGAGCTAAACAGCCTCAATTATCCCGACCCCATTGTGGATCATAAAATGGCACGGGAGCGTTGCCTTAAAGCATACAAAGAGGCCCTGGCTAAAAGTTGATGGATATTGAACAATGCTTAGCCTTCCTGAGTACCTCTATTTACCTCCCACTACCACCTCGGCCATATCTTCCGGCCGAAGATAAGTAGACGCTATATACCGGATATCGGCAGCCGTGGTGGCATGTATCTGCTCAATATAACGATTGAAGAAATCAGCAGGCAGTCCGTCAAGCAAAAGAATCTTACGGCGATCAGCCACTTCAAACGCGGTGTTCAACGAGCCGGTAAACTCTCCGGCCATGAAATTTTTCACCGTCCTCAGTTCATCGTCCCCTACTGATTCGGTCTGAAGGATACCAATTTCCTTCTTTATCTCATCAATGGTCTGCTGCGTAAACTCCTTCTTAACGTCCGTTCCGATCATAAAATATCCCTCATTCGAAAGCGTGACCACACTCGAAGATATGCCATAGGTCAGGCCCTTCTCCTCTCTGATATTTTTCATCAGACGAGAACCAAAGTAGCCACCAAGTATTTCATTGGTAACCAGCATTTTGAAATAATCGGGGTGATGGCGGTTAAAAAGTCTCCGGCCCATCCGGATAGAAGATTGAACACTATCTTCCTTTTCTATCAAAATCTGTTTGCCTGCATAATCCGTTTCAGGCGCATGCGAAACAGAGGAGATATCGGAATTTGCGGGGAGCTGTCCTAAGTACTCATTGACATATTTCACATCATGATCCCGGACCTGCCCGGCCAGCACCACTACGGCTTTACCGTTCTTTATGAAACGATCAAAATAGGTTTTAATCGTTTCTAACGGTAAGGTTTGGATCACCTCCTCATCCTGGCTGCGGCCATAAGGGTGCTGTGCGCCAAAAAGCACAGCCCGCAATGCAGTAGACGCCAGGTAGGCAGTTTTCTCTTTATTTACACGTAAATTCTGCAATGTAATGTTGCGCAGGTCGCTCAGTTCCTTTTCAGGAATGGTTGAGTCATGAATAAGTTCACTCACCAGGCTCAGCACCTCCGGCAAAAACCGTGATAAGCAATAAACCACAATACCGGAGCGATCAGAAGAATGCGTCAGGTCGATGAAAGCGCCCAGCTTGTCGAAAGCCTCACTTATTTCTGACGAAGTGATTCTGGACGTCCCTTCTGCTATCATTTTGATCGCAAAGAAGGATGCTCCCTGCACCGGCTCGTACCAGTTACCTGCATCAAAGATCACCTCCAGCCGGATCACCGGCTGCTCTCCAATGTTGATTACATGCAATGGAATTCCATTGTCCAGAACGTGAGACTTTGGTTCGGCAAGGTGTATGGTGTTGATAACCTTAAAATCAGGGGCAATTGTACGATCCGGAAACATAAATATGCGCTATAAAAAAACGAATGACATCTGTTAAATGCCATTCGTCGTATGAATTAATCTGAATTCGAATGTCTAGTTATCGTCACCCACATCCAGTTTTTCCTTATTGTTCAAATACATTGAGAGAGATATACGCAATGTTTGAGCAAGAGGACTGTTTTGAGCAACAGGGAACATATATGCAAAATCAACTGCGTAATTTTTCATGAATTTGGCTCCGGCTCCGGCGGTAAAGAATTTACGGCCGCCCTTGTTTTTATGCTCTCCAAAGTATCCGCCCCGAACAGCAAAAACATTATTATACCAATATTCACCACCAACAGAAAGGGCCACTTCCTGGATCTCTTCCTTAAAGCCATCCGGAGCGTCCGAGAATGAACCAAATACGCCAGAAAGCATGTTTTTGTCATCATAAACATTTACACCGGCTCTTGGGGTAGGCACCATCAATTTGCTGGCATCCACTATAAAGTTAAACCGGTTACGGCCATCAGCTGTGAAAGACAACCCGCCACCGACTTTGATATTCGTAGGAATAAAACTCTCCTTTGTCGAAAGACCGTAATTGATCTTACCACCCAGATTGGAAAGCACCGCCCCCAGCGACCAGGTAAGGTCACCTCCGGTATCTTCATTCTTCAGTTGTTTTTTGTAATAAACACTGATATCACCTGCCATGGTTCTGGCTGGCTTTAACGAAACATTATTGACAATAGCAGCACCAGCCAGATTAGAGGAAATGTATTTCAGGGTTAATCCCAGAGAAAAATTCTTGCCTAACTGTGTGGCATAGGTACCGTTAAACGCAAACTCGGTGGATTGGAAATAACCGTTCTGGTCACCGGTTGCCGTCCTCAAATCCAGTTCGCCATTGCTGAAATAGTTAACTGAAGCAGCAATCACCTGTCTTTTTCCTACCTTCTTGTAAGCACTCGCATAGCCCAGCCACATGTCGTCTACCAGATTTCGCAGCCAGGGTGTGTATGAAATGGAGGCTCCAAAATCTTTTTCAGTGTAAGGTAGCTTGGAAGCATTCCAATAGGTAGAGTTGGCATCTGCGCTTAGGGCTACACCTGCTTCTCCCATGGCGGCACTACGCGCGTCGGGTGCAAAAGTCAAAAATTGCAGGGGAGAGCTTGGTATTCTCAATGAGTCTGCACTGACGCCTTGAGCAAATAGGCTGGTATTGGAAAGGATAAGTAAAGAAGATAAACCAACAAAAAATAGTCTCATATAAATTGGATTTGCGATAGGAAGAGATGTTACTCTGCTTCTTTTAAAGGGTCAAAAATACGACGAAAGATATTTATTAATAAAAAAAAACAAAACATTTCTCCATTCTTAGGGCATGCGCAACAATTTCCCGGTTCGCCTGGCGACTGAATTGTCCTTCATGGACCGGATTTGCAAGGAATACAGATAGCTGTAAGCCGAAAAATTCAATGAATCCAAGTGCAAAGATGGGATTGTTTCCCTGATAATCGGCTCACTATTATAATATTGCCATTGTAAGGATAAAAGTTGCTGCCCCGTTTTAAGAAACACCTGCAATTCAACCTCTATGTCCTCATTACCTCTGTTATGGTTTACTTCAAATGAAAATTCCTTATCAAACGGATTAGGATACACTTTATAACTGGTCATTTGTATCCCGGTTCCAAAGTCTACTTGAAATCCGAACGCTATTTCTGATGAGTTATTATGTGTGTCCCACACTTTTATACGAATAGTATAATTCCCCGATGGCAAGTTTTCAAACGGGTAGCGGATCGTACCGCCATTGTACTGATCTGTATCGGCAACGTAATAATCGTTCAGAGCGACAGTCAGCGTGTCATTGATGGTCATTCGGATATCGTGTCCAATGCCGGTACGGGAAATATTGATGCCATTTTCGTCAGCTAACCGAAGAAACAACAACGACGAAGCCGGAACCACATCTCCATTACGAAATGACGGGGTATGGATATATCCACTGATTTCAGGCGGTTTTCGATCCTCCTGCACGTCAACACCTCCACCAATTACCACATTCAGCTGCCCCGAGGCACCGGAAAGGCTGTCCTGTCTCACGGCATATACGGACACCCTACCAATGCCCATACGATAGTTAATATCTTTTGGCATCACAAACTGACAATTAAAAACGCCATTTCTAACCGTTACCAACCCCTCAAACAATTTACTCCTAAACTCGCTGTATGTTGTAGGCGTACCCTGATTGTCTCCCAGTGTTTTAAAGCTGCTCTGTTTATCGTAGATGGTTACAGTGGCCGTACCGTTGAAATCTATGTCGGGTTGCCCTTCGGTACCAAAAATGGCACCTTTAAGCAAAACCTTCTGAAGTGCCCGCAGGGTATCGGGAGTTTCAAGCCAGCCTATACGCTGTTGCCCGCGACCCAGGCGCATGGAAGGGTCTCCCAATAAGGTGAAGTTACGGTTGAGGCTTCCCGTCAGGCTTTTATTCTTGGTCATCTTGAGAATATCTCCAAGCCTCGCCGAAGAACCCAAAGCGACCATAGCCTGATAAAAGGCCTGGTTAATGACAAAGTTCGTGCTGGAAAACACCGGACGGGTAGTACCCAGAGCACCTACAGCGCCTCCCCTGGGACTCAGTACCATCAGCTCACCGCCTGATACCAAACCGGGGTCGTCAAACCTCCCAAAATCACAAGTGGCTGTCAGCAACAAGGGCAGATTATTATACCCTCGTGCCGACTGCATCTCCCCCATCGTCAACACCTGCTCTTCTGCCCAACCCGATGTTCCGCCATGGCCTGTATAATTAAGTACGAGCGTACCGTCCGAAATGCAGGATTGAATGGCTTTGTTAACAGACGGAACCTTTTGTCCGTACTCGGTGGTGGTTTGTGGAAAAGCATCCAGGAATATACGTGACGAAAGAAATTCCTCCTGAACCTGGGTCGCGAGCAGATCTGCATGTTTCTGATGTATCCCTCCATCGCCATCATCCGCCACAAAATGAATGGTGTTTCTCCATTTGCCCAGGGATGTTGAAGAATCATAGTTGATCAGCTTATCCACTACAACCCGAGCCTCGGAGGCGGATTTAACAGGTAGCCTCCCAATGCCTATCTGAAGGAGATGATCTCCGCTATTGCTTTCAACCCAGTCGCCATCGGCTTCTCCCATCATTCCAAAGTAATCGTCTGAGGAGTAGGTATACACGGGAATTAACGATTCCCGGCTTTCATATACCGGAACCCATACGTTCTTTTGTAATTGGGATTGATTTTGAAGCTTATTGCGATAATCGTAGGTAGCATCTCCAAGTAGCAACACATATTTCAATTTCTCAGGGTATGTAAGATACATGTGCCGGATGTAGTCACGCAAGGCCGTAACATCGGTCATACCTGAAGCAAACTCGTTGTAAACCTGATCGGTAGTCACCACTGACACGTCCAGTTTATCATGGCTTCTTCTGTAAGCTGCCAGTCGCTCAGCTTCCCCAAGCATTTCGCGGGAGGAGATAATCAGAAGGTCGGAGGGTTCTGCCTGCCGGATGTTCTGGTTTTGGAGTTTTTGCCAGGAAGCCGGCTTGAATGCATGGGCATCGTCAAAACCAACAAACTGCCGAAAAAGCTTCCCGGAATTTTCAGAAAAAATGCCATCGTTTCCAACAACGGCAAGTTTGGCCCGGTGCGGTTCTGTGATGTTCCACCACCGC
This sequence comes from Dyadobacter sp. 32, assembly GCF_902506755.1. GTDB lineage: Bacteria > Bacteroidota > Bacteroidia > Cytophagales > Spirosomataceae > Dyadobacter. The sequence goes on from NZ_LR735258.1 coordinate 3,935,350, forward strand.
CAGCCAGCCGAAATATCTTTTAACTGATAAGTAACAGCGTCCGCGGCCCCGGGAAGAAAGCGGTATATCTGTTGCATGCCTGCCACCGGACGAAGTTCCCGCTTAACCTGTAAAGCGATGAAGTTCAGGTAGGCCTGGGCGGATGACTGTCCGCTTTTATCATAATTGACCCGCATAGTTACCGCCCCGGTCCCCTGCGCGCTTAATTTGAACACGTCGTCGGTACGCACACCTTTGCTGTCGTACACGCCATAAAGATCGTATTGGTTTTTCACCACGGTTCCCATTTTCGACTCTCCCGCGTTTTGTCCATTCACCTGCCACAGCATACGGGTGGGAACCTGAGCGGCGGCGATTGCCGAAGTAAAAAGCGTCATTTCTGAGGAAGGGACCAATCCGGGAAAATTGGCCTGAATTTCAAAGCCCGACGAATTCCCCAAATATTCTCCCCACCATTCCCGGCCGGAACGGAGAAGGTTAACCGTTTCACTTTCATGAAACCAGTAATCGTCAAATTGCGTGGTAAGGTTTCCACTCGTTTGTGGCAGGCTTTCCTGATTCGTCACCCGCAGTCCCTTGTTGTCTCCAATAGAAAGAAAGTAATAACTGGTGTCTGAATAAGTGTGAATCTGGTGGGTAAGACTTTTTTTCAGCGAGTCATAGCGCACTGTTGCAGGACCTTCTGCATAAAAAAAGATGACATCACTGGCGTCAAAACGACCGTCCGCTTCGCCTTTGACCTGGATAGCATTCTGAATCAGATCCTGAGGTCTTGGCAAATTATTTCTCTGAGGAAGTAGCCGGCCACCATTACCGTATATCTGAATCCGATCGGGGTTCAGACCGGAAATATCGATGCCCATTTCCCCAAGCAGCTTGCTATCGATTTGGTAAATCCCGCTCTTGGTCACCGCAAGCTTGTACCAGTTACCGGTGGCCAGTACGGAGGACTCCTGCGCAAAGACCGATCCGGAAACAAGAAGCATGGCCCAATAGCAAAGTATTGTTCTCAAAAACCTCCATTCTTTAACATACCTCAACCAGTGCATGGGCAGGAATTGTATATCGGCGCTGCGAAACTTTATCGGTACAGAGTACCCTGGTACGTCGCAAAGTGCCTCTTGTAAAGAGCCTGTTTTGAAAAACGAAGCTTGTGCCTTCTATAAGGTGTAATAATGCAACTTTATTCAATTGAAACGACTGATCATCATATTTTTTTAAAGCATTGTAGAGCACATGATCCGCACCGGTGGACGCTTTTGGGTTTATTGCGTACCGCAAGAGAGGCTGTAGAATATCTGCCGGGAATATCTCCTCGTTCATGACCGGATGCAACAATCTGGTAAACTCCCGCTTCCATTCCAAACCATGAGGGGCAACCTTCTTCCTGCGAAGACCCCCAAACTGCCTGTAAACCGAGCAATGCGCCACTTCATGAATGTAAGTGATCAGGAAATTATAGGGATTAAGATTCACATTGACGGTGATTCGTGGCGTAAATCCCGGTTTCGTAGTAAAATCTCCCAGACGGCTGCGTCGAGGGCGGGAAAGGTAAAAATCGAATTTATACTGCCGGTGAAGCTCCCGGCAATACGCATAAGCCAGATGGGGAACATGAGGTTCAAAGGACATTTTATTTTCCATACGCTTTCTGGCACCACTTTAAATTGCTATCAGACCTGTACGTTACGCTAATCTGTTGACCTCACCTCCTTATTTTCTAGTCAGAAATCTGCATCGATTCCAGGCAGCTATTTGCGGCTATCCAAAATGACCCATTGATTATCTACACCCTGCACAAAAAAAAGAAAAGCCCTATAAATAAGGCTTTTCCAAAATCGTCAACCTGAGTTGAATTATTTTGTAGTTGTATCAGCAGCAGTAGTGTCAGTTGCCAATGAATCAACAGCAAGTGTATCAACCGCAGGGGTTTCAACAACAACAGATGAATCAGCAGCACCTTCTTCAGCAGGCTTGCTAGTACAAGAAGCGAAAGCTACCATCCCGGCAACAAACGCAAGTGCAAATATTTTTTTCATTCTTTGGGTGTAATTAAGGTTCGATGCAAAGGTAATATGATAAATATCAATTATCCCAACGTTTTGGATTGTATTTTTCCAAGAACTTAAAATTTCCTTAGAAAATATCGAAAGTTCTTTGTTTTGTTCAATTCTATGCGGAAATTTTCTAATACGCATTTTCCAATGTTGCATTGTATGCTTTCACACAAGCTGCGATTTCAGGTAAAAGTCCTGGATTTTGCTCAATCCCATTACCTACCACGATGACATCTGCCCCCGCTTCCATGGCATTATGTGCTTTTTCAAAGGAATTGATCCCACCGCCAACGATGATCGGTGTATCTACGGAAGAACGTACTGCTCTGATGGTGTCGGCGGGAACTGGGTACAGTGCGCCACTGCCGGCGTCCAGAAATATGTTCCGAAGGCCTAAGAGCTCACCTGCCATAGCGGTGCAAGCTGCAATAGAGGGCTTATCCCTGGGGATGGGCATGGTATTGCTGATGTAGGAAACGGTTGTTTGCCTCCCGCTTTCTATCAACATATACCCTGTTGGCAGCACTTCAATACCACTTTTCCGAAGTAGTGGTGCAGCGATCACATGCTGTCCGATCAGCAGGTCAGGATTCCGGCCCGAAATCAGGGACAGCAATAGAATACCATCCGCAGAAGGATCAATATGAAGGCTGCTACCGGGAAACAAAATCGCCGGAATCCGGGTATGTTCATGGATGGCAGCTACGAGTGCATCAATGGCGTAATGGGTAATCAAACTCCCACCTACAAAGAAGAAATCAACATGCTGACTTTCAGCTTGTTTTAAAAACTCGGGAAAAGTACCAAGGTCAACTTTATCGGGATCCAGGAGAATAGCAAATGATTTCCTTTTTGCCGCTTTCCGACTCAAAAGAACATCAGCTATTTTGTGATTTGATATTTTCATCCGGTTTTCGATCATCTGCAATATAATTCTGTAGCTTTTTACGTGCCCAGCCTATTGCCATAGTCCAGGCCAGGCTCTTCACTGCGTCTCCAACTGCAAAACTACTTTTCTTTTTATAAACTTTTTGTTTTACAACGGGTTTTTCGGGCTCGTCAGGTATTTCCTTTGGTCCTTTTTTATTTAAAAACAGCGCGTTTGTAACCAAGTAGCTGGCAGCAATCACCCCGGAGATGATCAGAGCCTGCTTTCCATATTCCGACGCATTGGTTTTTAAACCATCCCATTGTGATTCCAGTTTATCGCGATAAAGGCCGGCCTCTCTGAGTAGATCCTCCTTTTCTTCAACAGTATCTGAGGAAAAGGGTTTGGACAATTTAACAGAAGAATCGATGTGAGAACTCATACAATACCTTTTTTAAATCCGTTTGAGAAGAATCTTCATAAATTTCTTAAAAACAAATGTCATCAGGCCAACCCGGGCCATTCGTGTATCAATCCTCTTTGCTCTTCATCAGTCGAACAATCACAGCACGGATCACACTGATCCACTTTTCCCGGAAGACAATCCACAAAACCAATTTCAGGACGAAGACACCCAACAGGATTACATACCCAAGATAATCACTATTCAGCCATTTATTAAGGAATGTACCAAGCAAGATGACTATCAGAATGAAAACAACCAGAGCGATACTGAGTGCCAGTGACGCATATATGGCCATAATAACGGCTCGCTCAATACGGTCCCTGGTCTCAATTTTAAACAGATCGATACGCGTTTCGAAATATTTAAAAAGGGTGTCTTTTATGTCTTCAAGTTGACTGAGCATAATTTGTCATTTTCGATTCATATTGATCTGCTTAACACTCCACACGAAGTGTTAAAACCCTCAATCCAAAAACATACCAAGGATACCGGAAACAACCGAAACTACCAGGCTAAAAAGCAAAGCAGCTATCAGGTCACTGACCACAAACCCATCCACCATTTTAGACGCCAGATAAATGATCAGTGCATTGACAATAAAGTAAAAAAGGCCTAAGGTTAATATCGTGATTGGTAAGGCAAGGATTTGCAGTATTGGTTTTAAAAATGTATTCAAAATACCCAGTACAATGGCGACAACAATGGCTGTAGTTAAGCTGGCCACATGGATCCCAGGAATAAGGTGGCCCGCCACAAGGATAGCCAAGGTACTGATTACAAGACGGATAAGTAAATTCATTGCGAATGGGTTTTAATGGTGACGGCTACGAAGTACGCCAATTACGTCGTCTAAGTCAATATTTTTCTGCTCCAAAAGTACGAGCAGGTGAAATAACAAATCCGACACCTCATTTTTGAAAAGATTATCGTCATTGTCTTTAGCTTCGATAACAACTTCCACAGCTTCTTCACCGACTTTCTGAGCGATTTTATTGATCCCTCTGTTGAATAAACTACTTGTGTAGGAGTCCGATACAGGGTTAAGTTTTCTTTCCCGAATGATCTGCTTTTGTAAATAATTGAGAAAGGCGGCCTCCCCGATACGGGTATCCTGGTCATTTTTTTCCCCAAAACAAGTATCGTCGCCCGTATGACATGTGGGGCCGGCCGGAGACGCCTTAATCAGAATCGTATCACCATCACAGTCCACGAGTATATCCTTCACATAAAGATAATTATCCGAAGTTTCGCCCTTGGTCCACAGGCGCTGTTTGCTTCTGCTGAAAAAAGTGACTTTGCCTTCCTGTTGCGTCTTTTGCAACGCGTCGGCGTTCATATAGCCGAGCATCAAAACGACACCCGTCGTGTCATCCTGCAATATGGCGGGTATCAACCCGTCGGCAGATTTTGTAAAGTCAATGGTTGAAATACTTCGGTTCATCGGTAGAATATGCATTGAGATAAACAGCGGATTTGTCTTCTCCACCTAAATTAATTCTTATGAGCCAGCAGATTAACAATCTTATTTTGCCTGGCTTGTCTTATTTTATCAAAGGTATCCGGTTTTGATCAATATCAGATGGTCATTCGCATGGGAAGTTCCCGCGACCTGAGATATTGCTTCAAATCCGGAATATCAATTTCCCGAAAGTGAAAAATGCTGGCAGCCAGGCCGGCATCCGCCTTTCCGGTTGTGAATACATCGTAGAAGTGCTCCATGGTACCGGCACCGCCCGAGGCTATTACCGGAATATTGGCTTGGCCTGAGACAGTTGCGGTAAGTTCCAGAGCAAAGCCATTTTTGGTGCCGTCGGTATCCATGGAAGTGAGCAGAATTTCACCAGCCCCTCTGTCTTCCACTTCCCTGGCCCAGGGAATAGTGCGCAGCTCGGTGGGTTTTCGCCCCCCATGGGTATGCACGATATGCTCCGTGCCGGAATCCACTGTAATGTATCGCGTATCAATGGCCACCACAATACACTGACTTCCAAACTCGAGGGACAACTCATTGATCAGGTCGGGATTGCGAACCGCCGCTGAATTGATCGACACTTTGTCGGCCCCGGCATGAAGTAGAGCCGAGACGTCGGCAATCGAAGAAATCCCCCCTCCCACCGTAAACGGAATGTTGATGCTGTGCGCAACTCTCCGCACCAGTTCGATAAAAGTGGACCGCCCGTCGACGGTAGCTGTGATATCCAGATACACGAGCTCGTCGGCCCCATGCGCAGCATACATGGCACCCAGCTCAACGGCATCACCAGCATCCCTGAGATTTACAAAATTGACACCTTTTACCGTTCGGCCATCTTTTACATCCAGGCAAGGGATAATTCTCTTCGTTAACATAAAATTCTATTTCCTTTCTGTTTCGAGGTAAATATCGGGCTTGCTAATTTGCATAAATATAGTCGGATCCTCCAGTGGGATAAATCCTTGTTGCACATACAACCCGTGTGCATCCTTTGTGGCAAGCATCCATCGCCTCAAGCCCTGAAGAAATGGCGTTTGCAAGATTGTTTGCACCAGCCATTTGGACAAACCCCTCCCTCGCTCCTCTTCGACAATGAATACATCGGCCAGGTAGGCAAAGGTCGTACGATCTGAAATTACCCGTGCGTAACCCACTTGCGTATTTCCATGATAAACACCGAAGGTGACAGAATTTTCCGCGGCACGTTTCACAATGTCGGGAGAGATACCGGGTGACCAGTAACTTCTGGACAAAAATCCGTGGATCACACCAAAATCCAGCAAAGCCTTATTGGTGCTGATCAGATATTCTCCCCGGATCACATCATAGATTTCCATCAAAAAAGCGCGTTAATTCAGCCAGCTTAATTCTGCCCTCGTAGATTGCCTTCCCAATGATTACCCCATAAATGTTCATTTCAGCGAGCTTTTCCACATCCTCAATGCCGCTGACACCACCGCTGGCGATAATCTGAAGATCGGGACACTTATCCTGAATATTTTTATAGAGATCAAAAGAAGGGCCCTGTAACAAGCCATCCTTGGCTACATCTGTACTAATTGCATATTTGATCCCTTTCTCCACGTACTTTTCTACAAAATCATACACCCAAAGCTCAGTACCTTCCTCCCATCCGCTCACGGCCACTTTTTCATTTTTGGCATCCGCTCCCAGTATGATCCTGTCACCACCGAAAACTTCGAGCCAATGTTCAAAAAGTGCTGGCTGCTTCACGGCAACACTTCCACCCGTCACTTGTTTTGCTCCGCTTTCAAACACAATATTGATGTCGTCCTCCGACTGCACCCCTCCGCCAAAATCGATATGCAGGGAAGTTTTGGATGCTATTTTTTCCAAAACCTTCCAATTGATTACCTTTTTTGCTTTCGCCCCATCCAGGTCCACCAGGTGCAGACGCTTCAATCCGGCGTCCTCAAACTCCAAAGCAACCTCGAGCGGATTTTCATTGTATATGGTTTTTTTGCCATAGTCGCCCTGCGTAAGCCGGACACACTTTCCATCGATCATGTCTATGGCGGGAATAATTTGGATCATGTTACTTTTAGTTGACAACTGACAGAGGACAATTGATAATGATTAAGGTAAATTTGTAAAAGGGTAGATGGTCAGCCCGTTCCTTCGGACCAACCTGGTCTTCAGAAACCAATTGCTAAAAAATTCTCAATAATACGCTGTCCTACATTACCACTGATCTCGCAGTGAAACTGGGCGGCATAAAAATTGTCCTTCTGCAACATGGCACTGAAAGGTTGAATATAGTTGCATTGCGCCACCGTAAACTCGCAAACAGGTGCTGCATAACTATGGACAAAATACACATAGGCATTGTCTTCAACGTTTTTGGTCAGCGGAGTCCTGTATTCCGAAATATCATTCCAGCCCATGTGCGGAACTTTAAAACCGGGCGTAGCCGGAAATCGCCTCACATCTACATCAAAAATCCCCATGCAGTTGGTATTGCCTTCCTCAGAAAACCTGCACATCAACTGCATGCCTATGCATGTGCCGAATACCGGCTGTTTTAGGGAAGGAATGAGCTTATCTAATCCCTTTTCACGCAAATAGGCCATGGTGGTACTGGCTTCCCCCACCCCTGGAAAAATCACCTTGTCCGCTGACCTGATTTCCTCTTCGTCATCGGTGTAGGTATAGCCGACCCCAATCCGGTCCAGGGCGTACATGACCGACTGGACATTGCCTGCATTGTATTTAATGATTACAGTTTTCATTTTGTCTATGACAATAAATAGCCGGAATGAATGGTGGCGAACGTTGAACCCACGAACAAAAAAGCCCGATTCTTTTCGGAATCGGGCCTCTGGGATACTATGTATTCAACCTTATTACAACACTACTTGCAAAAACACATCACCCAAGACGTCCGAAAGCCCGTTGGCTTTGATGTAAACGATGATATGTTTCAACTATTAACATGATGCAAATTTAACAAAACTTTGGGAACGATGACAACCTGTTCGACAAATAAATGTTAAAATTTTCTCAATTTTTTTTGATTGAAAAAATCGGCATTCCAATTGCCATAGGGTAAGGTCTATTTCCAGCTGAACGGCATGGCAGGCAAGGTCTCTCATTTTTCTGCTTTACGGTTGGATACTTTTTCTCCAAAACCATTCTTTTGTACCTTGCAAAGTATTCTGGCACCTACCGTACCCCGTGCAGTGGTTGTTGAAGAAGAACCAATTCAAATCCGGGCTTATGAATACTGTTTTTTTACCACTCATTTTTCTTGCGATCACCTTGTCTACCATACAATCCGTAGCCCAAACCAACGAACTGGCCAACCGTCTTTTCGATATTCATCAGCAATATAGAGAAACACTGCTCACACAGCGGCGTTTCAAGCAAAAAGACATTCTTCCACTCATTGCCAGGCGTAAAGAGAATAAACTGTACACGATTACGTCTGTGGGCAGTTCATTTGAGGGACGGGACATTCAAATGCTGAAAGTGGGTACAGGGCCAAAAAAAATTCTACTCTGGACGCAAATGCATGGCGATGAACCCACCGCCACCATGGCCACCTTCGACATCCTGAATTTTCTGGAGGGCACACAGGATGGCTTGGATGACTTCAGAAATGATATAATGAAAAACACAACGCTTTACTTTGTACCCATGCTCAACCCTGATGGGGCAGAGCGGTACCAGCGACGCAATGCACAGGAAATAGATATCAACCGGGACGCACTTGCTTTGCAGGCCCCGGAATCCGTCATCCTGAAAAATTTGCAACAAACCTTACAGCCCGAATTCGGATTTAACCTGCATGACAAGAACCCGCGTTATTCGGTAGGAAACACAGCCAAGCTTGCCACCGTGTCCTTTTTAGCAACCGCTTATGATCAGGAAAAGAATGTAAACAGCGTAAGGGAAAAGTCCATGCAGGTGATCGCCGTGATGAACCGGGCGCTGCAGAATTTCATTCCGGGACAGGTTGGAAAATGGAATGAGGATTTTGAACCCAGGGCATTCGGAGATAATATTCAAAAATGGGGAACGACGCTGATCCTGATCGAATCGGGAGGGTACGCAGGCGATCCGGAGAAACAATTTATCCGTAAACTTAACTTCATCGCCATCCTTACTGGCCTGGGCTCGATTGCAAATAACACTTTTGTAAACGAAGGCCGCGAGGAGTACCGCGCACTAAAAGAAAACAGCCGGTACATTTACGACCTGCTCATTAAAAATGTGACCGCAGAAAGGGATGGAAAAAAATACAAAACCGATGTCGGAATCAATCGCTATGAAGTGAACCAGCATGATGCCCATTCATTTTTCTACAAAAGTATCATTGAAGAATATGGAGATCTGTCCATTTTTTCGGGAACGGAGGAATTGGATGCCGCAGGTATGGAAATTGAAGCCGGCAAGGTGCATCCGGTAAAATACAAGGACCTGACATTTTTTAATCAGGAGAAAGCCTGGTCGCTTCTAAAAGAAGGCTATACATATATTCTGCTCGATGCAAAGGTACCCGGCACAGAACCCATCCAGGTGCCACTGCACATCCTCAATAAAAAATCCCCCCCCTCCGGCACACCGGCTCTTGACGATGCCGCAACTTTTGTTCTAAAAAAAGATGGAAGGATAAAGTATGCTGTGGTCAATGGGTTCGTTCACGACCTGGAAAAACCTTTTGTAAGAATAGGCAATGGTCTCATTGAGTAAATCGTCACAATCCCGACCAATCAACTTCATCCCAATTCAATGACAAATTCGTAATAACCAAGTCATAATACTGCCTTAACGCTGAGGTAACATAACCGATCTACTTTTGCTGTCGAAAACATGACACCTAAGTATGAAACATCTAATTACTACATTCTCCCTTCTTTTTTTCACAGCTACCTTATGCCTTGGGCAGGTAGGCTCCATTAAGGGTTCAGTCAAAGACGAGAAAAGCAACGAAGCCATTATTGGCGCTACGGTTCAGGTTCTAGGCGCTAGCGCTCCCATCGGATCCGTTACCGATGTCGACGGAAACTTTGAAATCACAAATATTGCAGCAGGGTCCTACAAAATTCAGATAAGCTACGTTTCGTATGCCACAAAAGCGCTGGATAATGTCAGAGTTGAGGCAGACAAATCCACTATTATCACTACCTCTCTGGCCGAAGACAATCAAACTTTACAGGAGGTTGTAATAAAAACCCAGCGCCGCACGGATAGTGAGGTTTCTGTCATTACAGAAATCAAACAGGTTCAGCAAATCGCTGTGGGCATCTCGGCCCAGCAAATACAGAGAACGCAGGACAGGGATGCATCAGCCGTTATCCGCAGGGTACCGGGGATTTCTATTTCCGATGATCGTTTTATTGTGGTTCGCGGGTTAAATGAGCGATACAACACCGTTTTACTCAATGACATTATCACACCATCGACCGAGGTCGATACCAAATCTTTTTCCTTTGACCTTATACCTTCATCAGCAATTGACCGGATGCTGGTATTCAAGTCAGCATCGGCCGACTTGCCAGGGGATGTGAGTGGCGGAGCCATCAAAATTTACACGAAGACCGTTCCGGATGGGAACAGTTTTTCGGTTAATTTTTCAGCTGGTTACAGGGGTGGAACAACGTTTAAATCTGCTGTGAGCCACCCCGGTGGCGCGCTCGAATTTCTTGGCATTGAGAATGGCACCCGTACATTGCCAGATAACTTCCCGAACAGAAGGGCTGTAGTCCTGAACGCCAGCACCGACAACATTATTAACCGTTTCCAGCAGCTACCCGATTATTACGCACCTAAATCAGTCTCTGTGGTACCAGACTGGCGTGGAGGGATCAATTTTAGCCGTAGGTTTTTTATAAAAGACGTGGAAGTAACAAATACCTCCTATGTAAATTACTCCCTCACAAGGGTCAATAATGCAGTAACACAAAACCGTTTCGACGCATCGGCTCTGCGGATACAAACATTCAACGATCAATTGTTTCAAGAAAATGCCCGTTTGGGCGTGATGTCCAACTGGGCATTTATCCTCAATCCAAAAAACAAGATCGAATTCCGGAATCTCTTCAACCAGATGGGAAACAAAGAGACCGTTTTGCGCGGGGGGGAAAGCCTTGAAAACAATCTGGACTATAACAATGGTGCTTTTCGGTATGAAACCAGAAGCATCTACTCCGGACAGCTAAGTGGTACGCATGAGCTTAGTAAAAAAACCAAACTTAAATGGATTGGTGGAGCTGGATACACTTACCGCAACGAGCCTGATTTTCGCAGGTATACTTCAACTCGTGAAAGCGGCACCCAGCAACCTTTCATCATGAACCTTCAGCAATTCGAGAGCCCGACTTTACAACAGGCGGCGCGTTTTTACTCTCGATTGGGTGAAATAGTGGGTACGGGAACCGTTTTTGTTGAACATGCAATAGGAAGCAAAAAGGAAAACCCTGAAATGCAAGCCAAGCTTACCACAGGTACTTATGTAGAGTATAAAGACCGGAAATATTCTGCACGCTGGTTTGGAATTGTAAATCCTAATCGGTTGACTGATGAGTTTTTAACGTTGACCCCCGAGCAGTTTTTTACTCCCTCCAATCTAGGAAGCACCAAGGTGTATTATTCCGAAGGAACCAACTTTGACGACAAGTATACTGCTCAAAATTTAATGGCAGCAGGCTACGCTTCTTTTTTCTGGCCGGTTACGGAGCACCTCAATGCAACTGTGGGCTTCCGTGGAGAATACAACCGTCAACAACTTCAGGGTTTTGAAAGAGGAGGAGGAATTGAGGTAAATGTGGACCGACCGGTATTTACCCCTCTACCTTCTGTGAATTTAACCTACAAACTTAATGAAAGGCATGGTGTTCGGGCTGCATACAGCACTACGGTTAACCGTCCTGAATTCAGAGAGTTGTCTCCGAGCACCTATTATGACTTCAACTTCGATGTTTCAAGAAAAGGGAACCCGAATCTGGTAAATGCAACCATTCAGAACTACGACCTTCGGTATGAATTTTACCCTAGTAAAAGTGAGCTGATCACCGTGTCATTTTTTAATAAAACATTTAAGAACCCCATTGAGGCTGCCATATTCTACAATGGAAGTACTGTTGCTTTCACTGTTCAAAATGCTAAAACGGCGTATGCCCGGGGCGTGGAGCTTGAAGTAAGAAAGGCACTTTCAAATACCGAAAATGCTAACTTCCTGAGCAAAATGCTGGTGACACTTAATGCATCCCTCATCACCAGTGACGTAAAAACAAACATCACAACCGGTAGCCAGGACCGATATCTGCAAGGTCAGTCGCCTTTCCTGATCAATACCGGGTTATTCTACAATGACGATACAAGAGGATTGCAGGTAAATGCACTCTACAATGTTATTGGAAAGCGTATATACATGATTGGTGATGATGTTGTGAGTGCGAACATTTTCGAAATGCCTCGCCACGTTATTGATCTTAACATCATTAAAGCCATAGGAAAGCGTCTTGAAATCCGCGCGAGTATTCAGGATTTGTTAAACCAACCATTCCGCCTAATCCAGGATACCAACCGGGATAACAAGATCACAAACGCGGACGGCACTTATCAACAGTATAGAAGAGGTTCTTATTCTATGATTGGGCTCCGTTACACACTTTGAACACAACTAAGCAACACAAACAATTTCTTTTAAACCAAAGTAAAATAATGAAAAAACTGACAACATGGTTACTTGCATTGCTTGTAATCTCCTTTTCAACAGCAATAGTATCCTGTAAGACAGACGACGATGGTGAAGAACCGGCACCAGTAAATCCCGTAGGCGAAACAATTATTGTTAAGGGTAAAATATCCACAGCAACGACCTGGAAGGCGATAAACAAATATATCCTGGAGGGATTCGTATATGTTGAGAACAACGCCATTTTGACAATTGAGCCAGGAACAATTATTAAAGGTGATAAGCTTACAAAAGGATCGTTAATTATTCAACCAGGAGCGAAGATTATGGCAGAAGGTACAGCTGCTAAACCAATCGTTTTTACCTCTTCTGCAGCAAAAGGGGCTCGTAATTATGGCGACTGGGGTGGAATTATTTTACTTGGTAAAGCTCCGGTGAATAAAACTCCGGCAACTATTGAAGGAGAAAATGTATCTACTTTTGGTGGAACGGATGCTGCGGACAACTCAGGAACCCTAAAGTATGTAAGGATTGAGTTTGCAGGTATTGGATTTGAAACAGATAAAGAAATCAACGGATTGACGTTCGGTGGTGTTGGGTCAGGAACCACAATTGATTACATTCAGGTCTCATACAGCGGTGATGATGCATATGAATGGTTCGGTGGAACTGTGAATGCTAAACACCTTGTTTCCTACAGGAATTTGGACGACGATTTCGATACAGACTGGGGTTACAGAGGTAATGTTCAGTATGGTTTAGCCCTTAGAGACCCTGCTGTTGCCGATCAATGCGCTTGCTCAGATTCCAATGGATTTGAATCAGATAATGATGCCTCAGGTTCTGGAGCAACCCCGAAGACAAATGCAAAATTTAGTAACATCAGTATTTTCATCGCTCCCGGTGCCGTAAATGCCAAATATCGCTCGGCATTCCGTATCCGCCGTAATTCAGCTGTAAGTATTTACAACTCCGTCGTTTCTGGTGCCTATCCAAAGGGTGGCCTGGAACTGGAAGGTGACTCTACCATGAACAACTTCAAGGTTGGCCGTTCAGATTACAGAGGTTTGATATTAGCTGGTATGTCAAAGGGAATTGTTACCGGCGACACTACGATGCTCAAAGATGCTGCGCGCAAAAATATTTTTGGAACAAATGTTGCAACACTCAAACTAGACCCCGCTTACAACACACTTGGAACAGGAGTGAAAGTACTTCCACAAACAGGATCTCCATTGCTAACAGGTGGCGTGACGCTTCCAGCGGGCTTTGAAGCAAATACATACATTGGCGCTTTTGGAACCACAGACTGGACTACCGGCTGGACCAACTTCGATCCTCAAAATACAGATTACTAAATCTTCTTATAATTGGTGTCAGAATTTCGAAAGGCCGGGAGCAGATGCTTCCGGTCTTTTTATGGTTTTTCCCCTGCGACAGCGCGTATGTTCTGCTAATATTATTCGGCAAAACGATCAATATCTCGAATAAAACAGAGCAAAAGAGCTATTTGATTCAAAAAATTGCAATAACGGGCATAATGGAATAACTTCGAATTTATTTATTTTCGTGTACGCTCAGCTCTTCAATGCCTTCAATGTCCGAATTCCTTGCCTACCTACAACTTGGTTTTGACCATATCACCGATTCCAACGGATACGATCACATCCTGTTCATTATGGCACTCTGTACCATTTACACGCTGGTGGAATGGAAAAAGGTGCTGATCCTTGTTACAGCATTTACAATCGGTCACTCGGTAACACTGGCACTCGCCACGCTCGGAATGGTCACCATCCGTCCGGATGTGATCGAGCTTCTGATCCCGGTCACCATACTGATCACCGCCTTTATCAACCTGTTTCATAAAGTACCTAAATCCACATACCGCCCTCAGGAAAATAGTTACAGTTCCAGGTTTCCGCTGGCTTTATTCTTTGGCCTGGTCCATGGCCTGGGCTTTTCCAACTACCTCAGGGCTTTGCTGGGCAAAGAAGCAAGCATCCTGAATCCACTTTTCGGTTTTAACGTGGGACTTGAAATAGGGCAGCTCATCATCGTTTTCATCTTTCTAACGATCGCATTCATCCTTACGGAGCTTCTAAAGGTTTCCAAGCTGAACTGGAACCTGATTTTATCCGGCATCATCATCGGCATGGCCTTTTCCCTGATTCTTAACAACGATCTTTTCAAATCCATTATGGATCAACCCCTGAGCATGAACACCACCGTTCCGACGGCGGGTATTACAGAATTAAACCAAACTTTACGCTAAACTGAAACGTACTTCACAAACTGACATCATGAAAATACATAAGCTTTTTTTTGTTTTTTGCCTGATATCCGCCACAAGCAGCTTCGCGCAAAAACTGGCCCCGTCACCTAACTACAAGGCCAATGACACCTTTGAGCAATTAGGCTCCATGTTACCCACGCCCAACTCCTACCGATCCGCCTCGGGCGCCCCAGGGCGTGATTACTGGCAGCAGCGCGCCGACTATGACATCAAGGCTGAGCTCGACGATGACAAACGCCGAATAACCGGCTCGGAGACCATCACTTTTTACAATAACTCACCCGACGAACTTCGTTACATCTGGCTCCAGCTGGATCAGAATCTTTTCAAGAAGGGAGGAATGGCTGCCGCATCCCGTACCGGAACCATCAACCCGAAGGGAATGAAGGTGGATGATTTACAGGAAATGAATAACGCCCGCGGAGCCACGCTGGATCCTAAAATCAATTATGGCTACGAGATAGGGTCGGTAAAAGACAAGGCGGGAAAGGCATTGCCCTATAAAATCGTCAACACGATGATGCGCATAGACCTTCCCGTACCCATGAAAACAGGTACTAATCTCGTTTTCAGTATCGACTGGGCGTTCAACATCACCGAATATTATGGGCGCAGCGGCTATGAGTTTTTCCCAAAAGATGGAAATATCAATTACTTTATCGCACACTGGTTTCCACGCCTGGCACCGTACGACGACGTTAACGGATGGAACCACAAACAGTTTTTGGGACAGGGAGAGTTTGCGTTGATATTTGGGAACTATAAAGTGGCCATCACTGTGCCGGCCGATCACGTAGTGGCGGCGAGCGGCGAATGTCAGAACTACGCACAGGTACTTTCAGCCACTCAAAAACAGCGCTTGAAGCAGGCCGAAACATCCAAAACGCCGGTAATCATCGTTACACAGGCCGAAGCAGAAAAAGCCGAAAAACGGGAGAACAAAAACCCGGGAAAGAAGACCTGGATATACAAGGCCGATAATGTCCGCGACTTTGCCTTCGCCAGCAGCCGCAAGTTTATCTGGGATGCCATGCTCTCCGATCCTTACAAAAATGGCAAAAAGATCTGGTGCATGTCCATCTACCCCAAAGAGGGTAATCCACTGTGGGAGCAGTATTCTACCCGCGCTGTGGAACACACGTTGAAATCGTACGGAAACCGCACTTTCGAGTATCCATATCCGGTGGCCATCTCCTGCCATTCGGTTGCAGGTGGCGGTATGGAATACCCGATGATCAGCTTCAATGGCGGGCGACCTGAGGAAGACGGCACGTATTCAGAGGCAACCAAATATGGCATGATTGGTGTGATCATTCACGAAGTGGGCCACAACTTTTTCCCGATGATCGTGAATTCCGATGAACGCCAGTGGGCCTGGATGGATGAGGGACTGAACACTTTTTGCCAGTATCTGGCCGAAAAAGAATGGGATTACAACTATCCCACCCGCCGTGGGGAGCCCAACCAGATCACCGACTACATGTCGTCCGACCCTTCCATGCTTTCGCCCATCATGAGTTCGGCCGAAAACATCATTGGCCTGGGCCCCAATGCCTACGCCAAACCGGCAACTGCGCTGAACATTTTACGGGAAACCATCATGGGACGCGAACTGTTCGACCATGCTTTTAAAGAGTATGCCAATCGCTGGAAATTCAAAAGCCCTACTCCTTCCGATTTTTTCAGAACGATGGAGGATGCCTCCGGAGTAGACCTTGACTGGTTTTGGAAAGGGTGGTTTTATGGCGTTCAGCCGGTGGACCAGGATATTGTGAGTGTGGATTGGTTCAGTATCGATACACAGAATCCGGAAATAGAAAAGGAACTGGCACGAAAAGAGGACGCTTCGCGAAAATCCACGATCAGCAAGCAACGTGATCTGGCAACAAAAGCGGAGACCGTTGTGGGGCAGGATTCCACCATGGCCGACTTTTATAATCGCTACGACCCTTATAAAGTAACCCCGGCAGATCGTAAAAGATATGAAGATTACCTGGCCGGCCTGTCGGAAAGCGACCGCGAGCTGGTGCAGAACAATACAAATTTTTACACGCTATCGCTAAAAAATAAAGGAGGCCTTGTGATGCCCGTGATCGTGAAAATGGTTTTTGAGGATGGCACCGATTCGGTGGCAACTTTCCCGGCCGAAATCTGGCGCTTCAACGACCAGCAGATCAACCGGATGGTATCAACCAAGAAAAAAGTGGTGCAGTGGACACTCGACCCCTATTCGCAGATCGCTGATATCGACACGGAGAACAATTCATTCCCACGAATTCCGAAACCCACCCGTTTTCAGCTTTTCAAGCAGGAACAGCTTAGAAAAGCACCAAACCCGATGCAACTGGACGGTGCAGGAAAAATAGGAAGTGCTCCGAAGAACTAGAAGTGAGACGTGAGAGGTGAAATGCACGTGAGGTAACTGTGACATACATCTCACATTTTACATCTCACATCTTACATCTCACCAGCAGGAGGCACTTTTATGTAATTTCAAAATTGAACTTATGTAAATTGAAAATTGAATCTATGCAATTTCAAAATTGAGCATACAATACATTACATATCAAGCACTTAATTCATACCCATAGCAAACCTCAGTCACTCAGGTAAGCCAACATGGTTTTGCGACACTGGTCTTAATAGTAACATACCGGTATAATAAGTGCAGACTCAGTTTCAACATAACAAAACTGGTGCTGGGCTTTATTCGAATATTTGACTAAACAACAACATGAAAATCGTTATACTCGACGGATATACATTGAATCCTGGCGACCTGAACTGGGCTCCCCTTCGAGCACTGGGCGAATTGATCATTTACGACCGCTCGGCTTCGGATGAAATCGTAGAGCGGGCAAAGGATGCCGATATCGTTCTTGTCAATAAAGTGATCCTGAACGAAAATACAATAACCCACCTCCCCAAACTTCGCTATGTGGGCGTAATGGCTACCGGCTACAACAATGTCGATGTGGCAACGGCAAAAGCCAGAGGTATCACGGTAACCAATGTAAAAGCATATGGCCCCGCATCTGTGGCGCAGCACACCTTTGGATTACTTCTTGCCATTACCAACCATCTTGAACTTCATAGCCAAAGTGTATTCAACGGAGAGTGGGTAGCATCACCTGACTTTTGCTACTGGAAAACCCCCTTGACCGAGCTTGCAGGAAAAACGATGGGGCTGATCGGCCTGGGAGATATTGGTTCGCATGTAGCACGAATAGCCCAGGCATTCGATATGAATGTAATTGCTTACAGAAAGAACCCTGTGCAGACCAAAGATTCGAGCATCGAAATGGTTTCCCTTGAAGATGTTTTCAGGAAAAGTGATGTGATCAGTCTGCATTGCCCGTTAACGGACGAAACCAGGGAACTCATCAACCGGGACCGACTTTCGTGGATGAAATCCAATGCCTTACTCTTAAATACGGGACGCGGCCCACTGATCAATGAGGAAGATCTGGCCGAAGCATTGAAAAAAAATGTTATCGCCGGAGCTGGTCTGGATGTGCTTTCATCTGAACCCCCGGCTGCGACTAACCCGCTTTTATCTGCCCCCAACTGCATTATTACGCCCCATATTGCGTGGGCATCGTTCGAGGCAAGGAAACGGCTGCTACAAATGGTAGCGGATAATCTGAAAGCCTTTGAAAGAGGTGAACCTATTAGTGTGGTATCGTAAGGCTCACACCTTAATTTTTGGCTGACCATCAGAGAATCAAAAACTTATATTTATAAGATGAAAAAAGCCCTTCAGATCTCTGGATTATTATTAGTAGCTTTTGCTCTGGTTTACTGTATTCAGCCATCAAAGACCGACAAGGCCATCAAGCCAAATGTGATTTTTATTCTTGCCGACCAATGGCGTGCCGAGGCGGTGGGATATGCCGGAAATACGGATGTAAAGACACCAAATATTGACCGCCTGGCCAGTCAGAGCGCCGTTTTTAAAACGGCAGTATCCACCATGCCGGTCTGCACGCCCTACCGCGGATCTTTGCTTACGGGTCAGTACCCGCTAAAGCATGGGCTGTTCTACAACGACAAACCGCTGGCGAACGAAGCGCTGACCATGGGCGAAATATTCAAGGAAAATGGCTATCGTACCGGCTATATCGGCAAGTGGCATGTGAATGGACATAAAAATGGAGAGGGAGCATTCAGTGCCCGGGACAAACCTGTGCCCCGCAACCGACGCCAGGGATTTGACTACTGGAAGGTGCGTGAGGTGACACACGACTACAACAACTCCTTTTACTTTGATGAAAATGACCGAAAACTAACCTGGGAAGGCTATGATGCATTTCCTCAGACTGATAGTGCTATTGGTTTTATCAAAAAATCGAAAGATCCTTTTTTACTGGTTCTATCCTGGGGCCCACCGCATAATCCTTATGAAACTGCTCCTGAGAAATATCAAAAAATGTACGACCGGGCAAAATTGAAGGTTCGCCCGAATGTTCCGAAAGAAATGCAGGACAGTGCCAGGAAGATCCTTGCACAATATTATGCGCATTGTACGGCATTGGACGACGCGATGGGTAAATTAATGAAGACACTGGACGAGCAGGGAATCGCTGAAAATACCATCGTCGTCTTCACTTCCGATCATGGAGATATGCTGCTCACCCGTGGCGTGTTTCGCAAACAACGGCCATGGGACGAGTCCATCCTGGTACCGATGCTGATCAGATACCCGGGAAAACTGGGTAAAAAACAAATCGCTGTGAACAAACCTTTCGGCACCCCGGATATCCTCCCAACGTTGCTTGGTTTATCCGGCATCAAAATCCCGGGTTCGGTCGACGGGGAAGACGTTTCAAAGGGCATATTGAGTCCAGAAAAATACCCAATTGACGCAGCACTGATCATGCTGCCCGTCCCTTTTCATGAATACAATTTTTCCAACGGCGGTAGGGAGTACCGGGGCGTCCGAACAGAACGATATACATATGCCCGAAAGCTAAATGGCCCCTGGCTTTTGTACGACAACAAAACGGATCCTTATCAGGAGAAAAATCTGATCAACAAGCCAGAATGCAAAGACATTCAGCAACAATTGGAAGCCACACTTCTGAAAAAACTGAAAGAAACCAACGACCAGTTCCTGCCCGCTGATGCCTACATGAAGTTGTGGAATTACAATTACGACAACAGGGATAGCCTCAGACCACAATCCTATTATACAGGATTAGGGAAGTAGATTCCGACGATCAATTCTTCAGACTTAACATTTCAAATGATGCAAAAGCCCGTTTTCAGTTTTTTCAAAAGTTACTGGGCAATCGGAATTCTTCTGATACTACCGATTCTCTCGGCTTGGGTTTCATCCCGACCCGTAAAGGAAAAAGATAAGCCCAAAGCCGACAAGCCAAATATCATCTTCCTGCTTACGGATGATCATCGCTGGGATGCCTTGGGTGTGATGGGCAATAAGGTAATTCAAACGCCTAACCTGGATGCACTTGCGAACTCTGGTGTACTTTTCCGAAAGGCGTATGTCACCACCTCCATCTGCTGTGTGAGCCGTGCCAGTATCATGAGTGGCCAATATGAATCCAGGCACAAGATTAACGACTTTTCCACAGATTTTTCAGCTGATGCATTGTCAAAAACGTATCCCATTTTATTGAAGAATGCAGGCTACAGGATCGGATTCATAGGAAAACTGGGGATTGATGTTAAAAACCAGCCGGACTCATTGTTCGATTACTGGTCAAGCCCCAAAGAAGGGCAACCTCAATACGAGCTGGTCAACAAAAGCGGAAAAATCGTGCATCATACGGATAGCGTAAATACCGACATCAGGACATTCCTCAATCAGTTTGCGCACAAAGAGCCGTTTTGTCTTTCTGTTAGCTTTAAGGCTCCACATGAACTGGATGGTAATCCACCCAAATATCCGGTTCAGGAAAGATTTAAGGATCTTTACAAAAATGCTAACATCCCCGATCCCGTAACCGCTGACCCCAAATATTGGGAAAGCTTCCCCGATTTTTTCAGAACCGAGAAAAACATTGGTCGTGAAAGGTGGGTTCCTTTACTGTCAACACCTGAGCTTCGGCGGGAAACCACTAAAGATTACTACCGCCTTATCACCGGCGTAGACGAAGTCGTGGGCAACATCCAGGCACAATTGCGCGAGCTGAATATCGACGACAATACCATCATCATCTTTATGGGAGATAACGGATTTTCGCTTGGCGAACATGGGCTGGAAGGCAAGTGGTTCGGATTTGAAGAATCGATCCGAGTGCCCATGATCATTTCCGGGAAGCCCCTGGCCAAAAAAGTAAAGGGCATCAAATCCGACAAGATCGCCTTGAATATCGACATCGCTCCTACCATTCTATCACTGGCGGGTGTAAAGATTCCGGAGTCCATGCAGGGCCAGGACCTGATCAAAATGCTCGCCAAAAATAAAAGGGGACGAAATGACTTTTTCTATGAACATACCTTCATGGGAAGCCCCCGCCTACCAAAGGTTGAAGGTGTGGTATCACAGGATTTCAAATACATGAAATACATCGAACACGGCTATGAGGAGCTTTATGATACTTCCCGCGATCGGCACGAAACGGCCAACCTGGCCAAGGAGGCGGCATTTGATAAAAAATTGGCAGAAATGAGGAAAAGGTATCTCGAGCTGAGGGAAGCGGCGAAGTGATGATCTTTACGGCGAAATGCGGGATCATGCATGGCCTGCATATAAAAGGATCCGTTGGGAGATATTTGATTTTATGATCCTGAGGCTCAACAATCAGCATTACTCTTTTCTCAAACAAATTATATTTTAAACCCAGCAACGATTCAATCTGAATTAGAAATCATTGCTTAACAACCCAACATTATCCATTTTTACAAGATCGCTCCCGGACAGTATCAATTTCAGTTCAACACTAAATTGCATCTCCGTATTGATGATGTTCAACTGATGCCCTGGATACAGCACGGCCAATCTCCTTTTTACATTATCGAGCCCAATGCCTCCGGTGAGCAGTTCTGGTTTAACAGGTTTCGTATTTTTTACAGATAGTGTCAGTGCATTCCCTTCCACTAGAATCACCAATTCCACCCAGGATTTCTTCGTGGTGCTCTGCACCCCGTGCTTAAAAGCATTCTCAACGAACGTAATCAATACAAAGGGCGCAATCAAAAGGGATTCATCTGCCGAATCAGGAAAACGGGTTACAAGGGTCAACCGTTTAGCTGTCCTAAGCTGCTCCAGCTCCACATAGTTGCGAATAAAGGCAAGCTCTTTTGCTAATGGAACCACTGCCTCCGTGGTGTCGTACAGGGAATACCGCATCATGCCCGACAATTGTTGCACGATCCGCGCCGCACGCGGGCTTTCTTCTTCTGTCAATGCATAGATACTGTTGAGCACGTTAAACAGAAAATGCGGATTGATCTGACTTTTGAGAAAATCAAGTTCCAGCCGTGTGAACTGTTGCTCGAGTTTAGCATTTCTTAGCTGTCTTCTGTAAACTTCGATCAAAAGTTTTACCGCCAGAGGATAGAATGCCCGTTCAATGATAAACATCAGGTGATAGAAGGTGGCCGGGTGGAAAAGCGCCTTCCAGTAAGGCATATTTTCAAAATGATTGATGGATCCTGTGTAATCATCAGGTAGACCGAAATAGTGCCTGACCACGTAGGAGGAGTAGTAATAGCAGGTAAAAAGAACAAAATAGTAAACGGCAAGACCGGGTATCAGATACGATGGCCGACGCGCGTACCGGGAAAACAGGAAGACCAGAATATAGTATTGAAGTACCACACAAAGCCAATCCCGCAGGATGGGGCCGGCATACGTGGCAAAAGAATAGTCAAGCGGCACAGCCGGATAAAGAAACCACGGAATATAGGCCGAGACCATCAGCAATAGAATTCCCAGGATCAGTAGGGCATGATAACCCACGCGCACCCATCCATGATATTTCGATTCGTCCGCAAGAAGAGCAAGTTTTATCATGGTTTTTTGAATTAGGAGAAAGGAAGATGGAGGAAAGGGAGGACGAATACATGAACCCATGCCCTAACCCCAAGGCCCTATCCCCGATCGCAAAGTAACCCTTTTTACGTACACGCATGATCATCTTTTCGACGAAGGTCAACTTTTATCCGACAAACCTGAACGGCCCGTTTCATCGAAAAACGAAGGACTTTCATCGAAATCATTTCAGCACCTGATCCTGCCGCAATACCTTCGTCACATCATTCTTACCAACTCTTGTGATGAAGCGAAAACTAATTGACAAGCCATTTTTTCAAAACCTCTTTCACCACTTCACGATAATTGGGACCGATAATAAGTTCCTGACCATCCGAAGTAAAAACAGTATTGCCTTCAATCATTTTGATATGACGCAACTGAATAATGTGGGAGCGGTGAATCCTGATAAAACGATCTGTCGGGAGGGTTTCTTCCAGTTTTTTCATGGTCAGCAGGGTGATGAAAAAGCGGTCGGGAAGATGTATTTTAATGTAATCGCTGAGCGCTTCGGCATATACAATGTCATCAAAACGCACCTGCTCCAGTTTTTTGTCTGTTTTGAAATAAACAAAATCCGATGGGACCGTTGCTGCTTCGTGAACCTTACTGCGGCTTTCAATGGCAGACAGGTAGGGTCCGGTCTCAGTAACGTTCACTTTTTCGCGAACACGGGCTACTGCTTTCAGAAACCGGTCGTAAGTAATGGGCTTAAGCAGGTAATCTGTAACCCCGAGGTCAAAGCCATCCAGTGCGTGATGCGGGTTAGCGGTGGTCATCACCACCGCAGGATGTGGCACCTGATAAGCTTTTAAAAATTCGATTCCCGTCATTTCGGGCATATTAATATCCAGAAAAATAACATCCGGGCTTAAAGCGGGTAACACATCAAAAGCAATGATGGCATCATCAAATGTACCTATCAGTTCCAGGGAAGATACGCGGCTTACGTATTTTTCAAGAAGTTCCTGCGCCAGCGGTTCGTCTTCAATGATGGCACAACGGAGCTTCCTGTTCATAGTTGGGTGATTTGTCGCCGGGCTGTCTGGCAGAATGCCCTAAAGTAATAAACCTATATCTGTAAATCAAAATGATCATTTCAACTAGTCAGTCCATGAAAAGAATTTTTATGTTAATCGTTTTAGGGATTGGTTGTGCCTCTGCTCATTTCGCAGCCGGACAACCTGCCCTGTCGTCAACCGCGTGCGAATGCTCCAAAGTGCTCGAGGAAGCCATTGACAAGACCACCCGCATCTATGCCGGATTCGACGACAAAGTGTCCGACAAAACAAAACCGGAATATGAAGCACTGGTGAAAACCCTTCGGAACAAAGCGTTGGCTGCCTCAGACGAAAGTACCTGCAAGATCCTTTTACGGTCTTACGTGTCGTTTTTCAAGGACAGCCACGTCTTTATATGGCTGGAGAGTGAGCGGCAGCAATACATTGATTCACTGGAACGTATAGGTACCAAAGCGACCAACCCTGTTGAATTTAAACAACTTAATAAAGATTTTCTTTATGCCAAATTGGAAGTATTTAATCAAACGGAGGTCGATAAGATCGATAGCCTGTTTGCCGCCAACCGCGCACTTTTAGCCAAAACCCCCTATCTCATTTTTGACTTGCGCGGCAACGGAGGGGGCAATGCCAGCACCTCCGACGAAATGGCTAAGCTAATTTATACCAACCCTATCATTTACCCATCGTGGGACTACCGCTCCAGCCCGGAATA
The DNA here is from genome assembly GCF_902506755.1 of Dyadobacter sp. 32. Lineage (GTDB taxonomy): Bacteria > Bacteroidota > Bacteroidia > Cytophagales > Spirosomataceae > Dyadobacter. The sequence goes on from NZ_LR735258.1 coordinate 3,959,904, forward strand.
CATTTCCACCAACGAAAAGTACCTTAAAGGTCAGAAGGACACAACCGCCGAGTGGTATCTGAGGTCAAAAAAGTTGTTGGAATTGCTCAAAAATAACCCGGGAAAATTGATGTCAAGTGGCGAAGACCATAAAAGAGAATATGAAACATTACCTCAGGGCTATCCCCAGCAAGTCGCTTTCCTGATTGATAAAGGTTGTGGAAGTGCCACCGAATTCTACATTTTTGAAGGAAAACAAAGTAAAAAAGTGACCATTTTCGGCACCAACTCCCATGGGGTGATGGATTACGGCTCGGATCAGACCTTTAAACTATGCGACGGATCTATCCGTCTGGCACTTCCCTGGGGCCGCAACGGCTGGGTACGGGATTTCAGGATCGACAATGTTGGTTTTAAGCCTGACGTACGCATCCCGGATACGGAAAAGGACTGGGTGGGATTTGTACAGAAATATTACAAGAAACAGGCTAAAACGAAGAAGTAATGACTTAATTGACGTTTGCCCCAGTATCCTGTTAAGCCGTTTTCACAATTTCCGTATCCTCATTTGCCTGTAAAAAACCTGATCGCCATGGTCGGTCAGCATAATGTGTCCCGTGTCGGATTTCGCATATTGCGGGTAGTCCTTAAATTTGGTGAGGGCTACCCTTTTGTTAAAGTCGTCACTTCCCCTTTCGTATTCAGCCACTTTTACACCATTGAGCCAGTGCTCGGTATGCTTGCCTTTCACAACGATACTAACTTTATTCCACTGGCCCGGGGGATTGAGCTTCTTCCCTTTTGGCGCATAGATGAGGTAAACAGCCCCGGTCGATGACAGGCCATTGGGGTCTTTCATTACTTCCGGGTAATTGTTGTCATCAATGATCTGATACTCAATGCCCATGGTTGAGATTTTTTTTGTGGCAGCATTCTCGATCGCATTCACAAGATATTTGATGCCGCTATTCGAAGCGTTCGTCAAGTTAAACTCGCACTCGAGCTCAAAACTGCTGTATTTTTCTCGAGTAATGATATCCCCGCCTTTGCGCCCTTTGGTGGCAGACAAGGTTCCGTTTTCAATGATCCAACCCTTGGAAGGTGCACTATCGACGGCCGTTTTCCGCCATTTGTCCAGGTTTTTACCATCAAAAAGAACCTCCCACTTACCTTCTTTCAGGTTTGACCTCGTATCCTTTGAAACAATGTATGGCTGGTAAAATGCCACGGATCCTAGCAGCACAACGGCCATCCATATTCCTGTGAGCGTCTTCATTATTTGTGGGCTTGAGATTCGTTTTGCTTGAATAGCAAAGAAAAGGTTTTAAACTGGTTGTTTTACCTTAAACCAAAGCTATTCTGCTGACTATAGTACGGTTCCATGCAAAAAAAGGACGTCCGCAAGAGGAAGGATCCGGGGAATGCGTATGTAAGAAGAGTATAAGTGCAACCGTATATGATTTTGAAAGTATCAGAATAATTACCGACAAATGAATTATTGGATAGGCATATGGCTTTTTTTCTCCATCGCTACGAATGGTTTTACGCAGAAAACGATTCGCGACGAAAGCCTGGTGCCGCCTTACAAACTCCCCGAGTTACTTACGACAAATTCGGGCAAAACGATAAACGCTGGGAGGGATTGGGAAAAAACAAGACGTGCGGAGTTGCTGAAATTGTTTTCAGAAAACGTGTATGGCAAAACCCCTGACAAGAAAATCCCGCTTCGATTTGTTGTGACCCGCGTGGACAGCAGCGCACTTGGCGGCAAAGCCATAAGAAAAGAAATAACGGTCTTTTTTGGCAAAAATAGCGGTCGTAGCATGGAAATGCTCCTGTACTTTCCAAGGTCTGTTAAAGGCCCCGTGCCTTTATTTTTAGGGTTAAATTTTGCCGGTAATCAGGTCGTTCACGCGGATCCCGGCATATCGATCACCAAAAGATGGGTACGTGACGGAAAAGCCCCGGCTGTTGTAGACCACCATGCTACGGAGGCCAGTCGCGGGAGCCAGGCTGGCGACTGGGCGGTGGAGGATATTCTGGCCCGGGGATTTGGCCTCGCAACCATTTTCTGCGGTGACCTGCAGCCCGACAGAGCCGACAGCTTTGACGAAAGTGTACATACCCTCTATTATAAAAAAGGACAAACGAAACCCGAACCGGATGAGTGGGGTGCCATTGGCGCCTGGGCGTGGGGTCTTAGCCGGGCAATGGACTATCTGGAAACCGACACAAACGTAAATGCCCGGCAGGTCGCCGTCATTGGCCACTCCCGGCTGGGCAAAGCGGCACTGTGGGCAGGTGCGCAGGATGCACGTTTCGCCATGGTCGTTTCCAACAATTCCGGTGAGGGTGGAGCTGCCCTTACGCGCAGGAAATTCGGGGAGACCATCGCCATCATTACCAATGCCTTCCCCCATTGGTTTTGTGGCAATTACAAAAATTTCGCCAACCGGGAAAACGATCTTCCGATAGATTTCCATGGCCTGATTGCACTCATCGCACCCCGGCCTGTATATGTCGCCAGTGCATCCGAAGACTGGTGGGCCGATCCGAAAGGAGAATATCTTTCGGCTTATCATGCCTCGCCGGTCTATGCGCTTTACGACTACCAAGGATTAACAAGCCCCGAACCTCCCGGTCCTGATCAACCCATAGGCGCAGATAAAATCGGCTATCACATGCGTAAAGGAGGACACACCATGACCCGGTTCGACTGGGCACAATATCTGAACTTTGCTGAGAAGGCTTTCGAAAAACCGTAATGGCTTACAATCAATAAAAGCGACCCGGATAGTCTTTCATTCTAAACAGCGCGTATTGAACCATAAAGACTTTACCCAGCTTATGAAAGAACTGCTTCCGGTGAGGGGAATTATTACGGTTTTAAACACCCCATTTGATTCAGACGGGAAATTGGAGGAGCATGCACTTCGGCTTCACGTGCGCATGGCCATGCGCGCAAAAGTGGCTGGCTTCCTTGTACCTGCCATGGCCTCGGAGGTATATAAACTGAGCCTGGACGAACGACTAAAAATGGTGCAGATTGCACTGGAAGAAGCTGAGGGTAAGGTGCCTGTATTTGCTGGTGCTGGTGAGACCGACCACGCCAAACGCATGAAAATCGTATCGCGTTATCTGGAACTTGGATGCCGGCATGTGCTGTTACAGATTCCATTTGAAAATGAGGACATTTTCAGAAAACAATTTTCGGAAGTCGCAGCTCTTGGACCTGAAGTAATGATGCTTCAGGACTGGGATGCATCTGGATATGGGTTACCCGACGCCCTGATCCTGGATCTTTTTAACGAAGTGGAAGCTTTCCGCTGCCTCAAAATAGAAACCGTTCCTGCCGGTATCAAATACAGCAGGCTGCTTGAACTGACAGATGGCAGACTGCATCTGAGCGGCGGATGGGCTGTTACTCAAATGATCGAGGCTTTGCAAAGAGGTGTTCACGCTTTCATGCCCACGGGCATGCATTTCATATACACCGCTATTTACAATACTTTTAAAGCAGGGGATTATGCACGTGCCGAATTGCTCTTCCACGAGCTACTACCTGTTCTCGCATTTTCCAATCAGCATCTGGATATTTCCATACACTTTTACAAGCGTCTGTTGTGTCGGCAGGGGATTTACAGCACGTCGAAGGTCCGGGAACCCATCCTGCCTTTTGATACCTATCACGAGAAAATTGCCGAAGGGCTTATTCAAAGGGTGATTAGGATGGAGGAAGGGTTGTTGGTTCAGCCCGATGAGATGACACACACCGAAAAGGTAGTCTGACCAAATATTGATCGCCCCGTTTTAGACATTTAACTGGTTACGAATGTTTTGCAACTTCGAACTTAGCGTATCGCAGCAGGATTGTTATGATGGGATGCACGGAGATTTACAAGAAAGAGTTAATTCCCGGCTTTACTGAAGTATTTCATTCGTGAACCGTCCTGGTCTGCAACATATTTTCTGGCTGATCAAACATCGTGCCTTTTGATGGATACTTCAGGCATGAGTAAATGCTGTGAGAAGTAACATTTTCAGAATTAATACGATGATAAAAGAGAAAGACTTGTTTTTTTGTATTATCATCGAAAGAAAAATACTTGACAATGATGATGCCTGAGGACTCCTGGCAAAAAGACCGACTACTTATAGAACGATGGCAGAACGGAGATGACCAGGCATTTGATGAAATTTATTTACAAAACTTCTCAAAGGTAGAGGCAAGGCTAGTGAAAAATTTGGGAATTTCATCAGAGCTGGCAGAGGAAATGTTTGGGGATGCCATGATCGTTTTACACCAAAAAAAACAAACCTTTATCGCAGAGGGATTACTCTCCACTTTCCTGTATGTAATAGCTAAAAATAAGAGTATTGACGCTCTAAGAAAATCTCAAAACAAAATGTCAAGGGGCTGGGTTAATCTGGAAGATTGGCAGAGATCAACCGAAAACCTTGATGAAACGGAAATTAATGGTTTGGGATGGAGCAAATCAGCCTTTAATTTTCAGACCTTCTATCACGATACCGATGAGGAAGACCCAATTTTGGCGCAAGCTTTACAAATGATCAGAGAAACCGTTTGCGGCCGAATTTTCCACCTTCAATATTGGGAAGGGATGATCCTGAAAGAAGTAGCACACAATCTCAACATGAACGAAAGCTATATCCGAAGGAAGGTGAAGGAGTGTGAAAGGGAATTGAAAAAGATCATTGAGCAGTTGAGGAAAGAAGAAAAATGACTAGCGAGGACCAAAATAATGTAATCGAAAAGGTCTTAATAGGCACTGCAACCAAAGAGGAGCAGGCTCTTTTTGATCAGTGGATGGCGACTGATTCTGTATTCGAAGAGACATTTGAGTTTCGAAGAACGCTGGCAGCCCAGCTCCGACTAAAAAGTCAGAGTGAATTAAAGCATAAATTTAAACAACTCCGCTCCGAATCGGAAAAACAGCCTGATCCGGTGAAGTTTAACTCCATTTGGAAACGAGGCTGGTTTATAGCCGCTGCATCGTTGGTGATTTTGATTCTTGGCTTCCAGTTATCAAGAAGCCTGATTTTATCTAAGGTTAACAAAACGGTGTCGCTTAAAGGAAAAAATGTGGAAACGGATAGCTTGCACCGGATTGCCTCCCAACAAGAAATAGACAGCATTGCGGTAAAAACAACTCCCAAAATAGCTCTCGATCAGCAAATTCGGGAATTGCCGTTGTTTGAAACAGACGATTCCAGCCTCGGATTTGGAAAAAACGAAAAACCAACAAATGACCTCACTGTTGTATTCTTGCCGGGCACATCACGGCAATATGAATTTAAGGATACACTAAAAATTTACTTACCAAAATCAGAGTGGCAACAGAGTTGGCAGCTGATATACGACCGAACAAGAGACCATTATATACTGAATGGCCGCAGTAAAAGGTACAAGATCATTAACGGTTTGGAGGGTAGGCACGCGCTCAAAAAACTTTAGTCAGCACCAGCAATTTTCTGATAGATCAGCCAATTTTGAACTTCACCCTCCTGTACTTTGAAGTAAATTTTTCCTTTATCGTAACAATATACTTCCTGTCCCTCCGCAAGCTGCACGATTCTGTTAGGAGCGCCATATTGGGATGTTAGTTTATGTACGCCATCTCCGGCTTTAATCCCTCTGCTGGTTAAAAGGCCTTTGTGTTGACTATTACCCTGAATCATTTGGTAGGTACCTTCCTTTAGTAAGATTTTATAAGTGTGTAATCCGTTTATTTGACTGTGCTGGAAGTGTACCAGATCAGGTTTTGGCAAAAAGACCTGATGATCGACGAGAAATGACCCTGTCAAGGGTAATGTCACTGCACCAAGGCTCTTTTCATCTACCAATTGTACTGGTGCCAGAGGCACCTGAGACGTCATTACTAATTTTTGAATCTGTTGGTTCATTTCAGCGTCTTCCCCCCCGCTACTGATTAACGACAGGACTTTTCTGTTGAATTCTATTTCATACGCACCGCCGGCAAGGCCCAATTCAGCCTTTGCCAGCACGTACTCCTTCTTTCGGGCAAATGCAATTCCCGCTAACAAATGTGCGTCAGTGGAGAATGGTGTGACGTTTTTCCTTAGCTGATCGAGCATTTCACCAGCAGTCCCATTCTTACCCAACAAAAGCAACGTGGTCGCCAGGTTGAGGTAGGCTGGTTGGTAAGACTTGTTGATGGAAATGGCTTTTTCGAAATTTTTGACGGCAGATTCCATTTGCGCCTGTGACTCGGTTTTGTTTTCATCCTTTGGATCTCGTCGGTCAATTCCCATAAGCCGACTCTCGGCATCCAGTTCAACCGGCAACTTAAAGGGCATTGCCGGGATGATGGACCAACCTTGGGCTAGCGCTTGTTGTAACTTAGCCAAGCCAAGATTATTCAAAAATTCCGCAGAAGGAATCTGGCTGGCTAAATTCGAAAAACAGTGTTCAGCCGAGGCAAAGTCACGTTTAAAATAGAGAAATTTACCCACTTCATGAGTAAATGCGAGTTGACGCGCTTGTTTGGTATATGACACAATGGAATGAAGCCGCTCCTTTCTGGTTGGGTAACCCTGCAGGGAATCCGGCAACTGATAAGTTTGGTATATTTTGTCTAAGATTCGACTGGCTACGGCAAATGATTGATAACCCGCTGCAAAAGCATTTATCAGTCCATACAGATCGGCCTCCTTTTCCAGCTCTCTATTTCGTAACATTAGCGAATTTTGTGGCATAGCAAATCCAAATGGGTGCTGGTGACGGTAGAAAAAATGGGTAAGTTCATGACTAATAATGAATGCCAGTGCAGAAAGAGAATCCTTGCCGATCTCACGGCATAGATCATAAAGCTTCTCGTCGACGATCAGCTGAATTTCGGGTTCAAGCGTAAGTCTAGCAATCTGGTTGGATTTACCGCCAGGCATTATTAGTTTAGGCGCCTGGCGCAGATCGCTGAATGCCAGAGAAACCTGGTTAACAACGGATGACGTTATTCGGTACTTGTAAGAAGTAACAGGCAAGTTTTGTCCACATACCGCGTGGATAATCAAAAACTGTAAAAAAAAGAAAAGCTTATGGATCCTCGTCATTGCTCTGTGAGTACAAATCCACCCCAGTAGTAAGGATGACTAAGGGTTTCGGAAGTATTTCTAATCTCAGCTTGTGCTTTCATCAATGCGGATTGTTTACTCATTCCGCCCAGCCAATATCCATAAAATTTCTCCATCAATTCTTTGGACACCAGATCATTCACCCGCCATAGGCTCATCAATACCGATTTTGCGCCAGCGGCAAGAAATGCCCTCTGCAATCCAAATACTCCGTTCCCGTTTCGTATAAGCCCTAGTCCCGTTTCACAGGCGCTCAGAGTTACAAGTTGGGTTCCGTCCAAATGCAAATCCGCTGCTTCATAGGCCGTAAGTAAGCCATCCTCAGCTTGTAAATTATGGTATCGGGTACTATCGAGCGCACCGGCCAGTACCAAGCCGGAATTGAACAATGCCCGTTTGGTAAGAAGCGTTTGCGACGTGTCTTTTAAAAAGTAACCATGTGTAGCAATATGCAACACCGTCGTGTTTCGTAGGCGTTTAATCCTTCCTTCTGATGCTTCCTGCTCGATGAATACTTGTGAACTCCACCCGTTGGCAAGAGCCGTTTTGTGAATCGATTCAACCTCCTTCTTTGTCCCAAGCAGGGGAGTAAAGTTCATGCCACCCCGCATCAGGGCCGGTCCGTTAAGAAAATCAAGGTTTGCTATGGAATCAGTGTTTACGAGGTTGCTCGCCAATTGATAATCCGGATAGCCAAATAGAGCCACAGTAAGAGGACCAACTATGCTTTTGGCCGTATCAGCAAGGGCCCTTGTACTTCCCACCAGGCGTATGTTCATCTCTTCACTGAGAAACAGTCCGGTTGCTTGGTTGCGCAACGTGTTCAAACTAATCTGATGATATACGCCATCTGGGGAAAAATGAATCGTTTTGATATTTCCCAAGACTTTACCAATAGGCCCCCAAAAGGCCTGGTAACTATCAGTTTCGTAAGTGCGGCGCTCCATGTCGATGCGGTAGGCTTGCAAATGTTTTCCTTCAAGCGCCCGGCCATTAGGCAGTAACACAAGTTGGGGGGCTTTGGAGTTGGGAAGCAATATCAAAGCCCCGTAGTAAACCGAATCGCGCCATTCTCCATAAAGCTTTTCTTTCTTTTGTTTTTCGTCCCAAAGCCTGAACCTCACCATTTCAATCGCAGCTTCTCCGGGTTTTAAGGCAGCCTGAACCTGAGGCCATTGATACACCCGATACTGGCTCGCCGGTAAACTTCTCGAAATCTCTTTTTCAAGTATTTCGGTCTCTGTTTCAAGACTATCCATGCTTGTCCTGGAGATGAGTCGCCCTGATTGATGATACTTCGCAAGGGCCTTTCTGTTATTCAGGTACTGCGTCTGTTTTTTTAACAGGGTAGTATCCGCCGTGTTCCCAATCTCACGGCGGATTCGACGTTCCCTCTCGAGTAGTGCTCCCTTTGCGTTCAACAGTAAATTATAGACAACGCCATTCTCTGATTCTGGTTGTTTGTTGGAGCATATGAACGACAAGTACTGCTCCCTGTAGTTGTCATAGTTATCAGTGTATTGCTCGCGTTGGTATTCACTCAGATAAGGAAGGGTTGTTTCTATTTCTCTATTGAGCTCTGATTGAATTTTTCGCCAGGCTGATTGCGCCTCTTCTATTTTCTTCAACCGGGTCAGGATTACAGCTTTGTGAAACCATACCTTTGGGAGGTCTTTGGCGTGCTCCGGATACTTGGATATTGCTAATTCGTTGAGCCTAAGCGCTGCCAGCGGTTTGTTTTGAGCCAGTGCTAACATGCTACGTAGCTCCACAATATTTCCATCGGAAAGTTGGCTATGAGCCGGATAATCAAGGGTGTCTGCCTCGCTGAGGTACCTGCCAGCGTCCTCCAATTCTCCAAGGTTGATACAATCCTCCACCAGTCCCTCTAGCACGGCCCTCAGATTAGCTGTCGATCTTGTTTTTCTGAACAAATCCAGAGACTGTAATCTCAATTCCTTTCGCTCGGTAGACGTCAAGTTCTTTAAAAGAGCCGCCATATTTGATTTTAGCATCGCCAACTTAACCTCCTGATTCAGTTGGCTGTTGATGGTCACAGCTTTGTTAAAGTAAACTTGCGCTTCTTTAAACTGGTTTAAAGTGGTCAGTGTCGTGGCAAGGTTCACGAGAGCACTGTTATATGCTTCCATGCTCAACGGCAATGCCTTTTCTCCAAAATAAACAGCTTCTCTCAGGGTAAGTTCTGCCAGATATTCATTACCCATATCGTTATGCACAAAACCCAGGTTGTTCAATGCCGCACATATAGCTTCCCCCGTTTGTTGCTGCTCCTTCGGATTATTTTTATATTCCTGCTTCAACAACTTTATATTTGCCTCATACACAGGAATGCTTGCCCTTTTTTTCCCATTTACAAAATATAAATCTGCAAGTTTTGTTTGACAGGTCAGATAGCTGTACAGTGTAAAAGGTGTTGTCTTGCCCGACTCAGGAGCGGGATTAATCCGCATGCACTCGAGGCAGGAATTTTCAGCCTTGGTCAGCATTTTTGAATCGCTGTAAATTTGTGCTAAATCCCAAAGAATACTAGAATAATGATATAAAAGTGTATCGGTACTTTCTTTCTCTACCATTTTTTTCAACCGCTCGGCACTCTGTTCTCCAAGACTCACCGCCTTTTTGAAGTCCTTGGAAAAAAAGTAACACTTAGCCAACAACATATAGGAGGCTGCATACCACAAGTTATTTTCTCCATAAATTCTTAGAGCAACCTCCTGAGCCTTTTCCGCAAAACCAATTGCCTTAGGCATATCGTATTTGTTAACCATGTAGTAGCTACTGCTGTCCAAGAAGTTAACGAATTCAGGCGATTGAGCATGAACCTCCAAGTAGCAGAAAAGCGCTCCGATCAGGGCGATAATCCTCAAAAAGGCTAGCCTCCATCGGAAAAATAAAAAAAAATTCAAAAAAGATTTTAATGAAGGTAACATATGGATGAGCGGTTACGATACAGAGGAAAGGAAGCAGAACAAGGATATAAGTCAACAGTTGTTTGACAAGATAGCAATCAAAAAACAAAACTTCAAATGGATAGAGCGGTATTAAAGCCAACTCAGAACTTCGTTGGAAATAGTCTTGGTTTCGTCAAGACAAAGAACTCATTGGTTTGTTTTATTCCATTACAAGGGTTTTTATTTTCTTATTTCCCGTGGTTTTCAAAAACGCTTTCCAAAGAACATTGAAGAAAACGGTTTAACGAAACAAAATTATCTGGCAATTAAGAATGAAAGATTCCCAATTACTCTCCGAAAGTATTTTTATTTCTGGGAAAGAGCAACGTTACGAAAAGGTACTTTATCAGGACATCCTTTATTTCCAGGCCGAAGGAGGTTGGGTAGATTTGGTCACCAATCCGGCTGGAAAGAAATACCGGATATCCACGAACCTGGGCAATGTGGAGCCTCAGCTAAATCCGACAGTTTTTTTGCGTGTTTCCAGAAAACACATTATTAACATCCACCATGTAATTGCCGTGCAGGGAAATATGGTTTTTGTAGGTGACGATGAAATACTGATTGGACGGCTGTACAAAGATGACCTATTCGTGAGATTACCTATCCTAAGGACTAAAAATTGAAACATTATATTCCTCATTTTATGAAAAAGCGTCTCTTATTTTTTTGGGTAATCATGTTTTAGTATTCGGAATATAAGCCACATCCTGGTTTGTGGAATCGCATTGCCCGGACATGGAAAACGACTGCACCGGCATAAATGCTAGCAGTGCTCAGACCATCTGTGAATTAGCCATTAACCATGATATAACCGTCGAAATTATGAATGATTGGTGGAAATCACTACCACTTGGAGTGGAACACCCTCATCCTGTAACGCAAGAGATTACACGTCAATAGTCAACTAAGGATTTTACACACCGTACTCACAAGAAACTCAATCATGGAAAATCAACTTCAACGTCCCTCCTCTAAAACTTACAGAAACCACGCATTTGCGTTTCTTTTGGCCGTAATCATTTGTTCGTGCTCGGGCGATGGCCCTGGGGCAGATCTGACTGGGAACTTCATTGGCACCTGGAAAAGTGGTGTTACAAGAGTCGCCGATTACCGTACACAGGCGACCTGGGAAATTAGCAAAATTGATGACAACCTGCTCAAAATCAAGATTGATCGAACCGTATGGCCGCAACTTGACAGTGACAACGGAGCATACCAGGTAGCAGGTGAACTGGATTACAACCAGGTAACCAGCAAAAATAAGTTTGAGATCGACTACACGGTACCTGCAAGCGGCAATCCGCCCTGCAAGATTTCTGGACATGGCGAGCGCTCTGGCGAAAAACTAAAAGCCTTCTTCTGGACAAAATGCCCGGACGACTCTCGTTCAACGACGCTGGAATTTGTAAAACAATGAGTTCCAGAGTTCGAAACATAACCCTTTTCTAAAACAGGAATTATCCCAATTCAACGATGAAAACACATTTTCTTAAATCAACCTCTTCACTGTACACACTCTTATTTCTAATCTACAGCTTTATGGCCGAACCCGCTACGGCTCAGACAAAGCCGGTACCCTCCAAGCCAGGCTCCGCAAAGCAGGCGGCCGCAAAGCCCGCCACTAAGCCCGCCGCCGGTGTAAAAAAATCGACTCCGTCGGCAGCGAAGACAAGTTCGGGATCCACGCAAAAGGGAGTTTCAAAACCCGTATCGAAACCGGCAGTATCACCAACGAGTGGACAAACCTCCACCTCCAAGCCCGCACCAACGACACGCCCACCCGGCACCACACCAACCACCAGCACCCCAACCAAGACAGCTACTTCGCCAACCGGACAATACAACGCGAAAAATAACACAGCTGCCTCGAAACCAATATCCAAGCCTCAGCCAGTCTATGGGCCTGGCTTTAGCCGAAACGACAAGCTCTTAAATGTCGGGCTCGGATTATCTTCCTATTATTACGGAACGCCTATTGGCGTATCATTTGAGGGTGGCGTGCATCGGGATATTTCGGTTGGCGCGCAGCTTGACTACAATTCGGGGCGGTATAACGATTATTATTACAACAGCTCCCGTTGGGGATATAAAGCCTACTACCTAGGGGTGAGGGGATCCTACCATTTCAACCGACTATTGCGTATCCGGACCAGTAAGGTCGATCTCTACGCAGGTGTGGGCCTTGGTTACAAAAGTTTCCGCTGGAATGACCGCAGCTACGGATACGGTTATGATTACCGAAGCGGGCTGTTTGCAAATTATTTCGTTGGAGGAAAATTTTATTTTGTGCCCAAAGTGGCTGCCTTTGCAGAGCTAGGTTATACAGGACTTTCTTCTTCCCGGGTAGGAATTGCTTTCAAATTTTAATGGTACCAAGTCACTCAAATCTCCTTCTGACAATGAAATCATTTCAGCTTCGGATCCGCCCTGATATTAAAAAGGGTTTGGGAATACTTCTGATGCTCACCATCACCTGGCATCTTTTTATCGGGCTTAAATCCAGAATCACCCTTGCCGGACTCTTCATGGCTAAACCGGAACCTGGCTATCTGTGGAACGACTCAAAGACCACAGAGCGTCGGTTTTTCGCCGAGAATCTCGAAACGGCCTGGGAAGCCGGGACACCACACTCCGAATTCAACGCACAAACCACTGCCAGCCAAGGTATATGGGAGCCTTTGCCCGGTTATAAATTCATCGACCAATCAAAAGATCTGAGTACCGTATGGACACCCGGGTTACTTCATCCCGATTTTCAGGCATGGTCGGATACCGGCGAGGGATTGTGGATTCCTGCCACCGGCTACAAGTTCGTTTATGAAGGTGACGAGTTTGTAGCCACCGTATGGGACCCAAACAAAAGATACGAAGAACTCAAAATTATCTCTTTGCCTGAGCAGGATAGCTTCATTCCATTCCCTGGCTATCAGTTTGTGAGTCCCGGCAAGACATTTGAAGTTGTATGGACACCAGGATTGGTGAACCCGGACAATACCCGACTTGTATCGGGTGCCAAAGAAGGATCCTGGGAAGTAAGTTCCCGGCGATCTTATGGACGAGCCCCCAACTGGCTCGAAAAGGAGATTGTGAGAGGGGTAATCTACCGGGTTTTTTGAACAATTAACGGATAATCAAATGAATTGGTAAGCTACATTTAAACTTAATATCGATGAAAAAGCATATTACATTTTTTCTGCTCATAACTCTTTTGGCAGGCTGCGTTCAGGATCAGGACGCTGCGATCAAAACGGCACTCAAAGAGGGTATGGCAACTGGTGAATGGACGGCCGCATCCACCGGAGGAGGTTTTGATAATTTTAGTTCATTCAAAAACTTCCAGTATAACTTTGAGGTAACCGATGCCAACCAAATACTCGTTGTAGAACTTACCTCAGCGGACATCGATGTTCGCTATGCCTTGTTCGACGACCTTGGCGATCGCATTGAAACAAGCGCAACGGGCAGGCAGGTAGGTGGCCCCTATACGGCTAAAAGACCGGGCGTCTACCGTGTGGTAGTAACGGCAGAACGCCGGGCTATTGGCAAATTTTCGTTAAAGGTTGCCGGAACCAAAGCGGGGCTGGTGCCGATACCATTTCAAACCCTGCGCTCAGAAACGCAAAACTGGGGCCCCTCGGGCGGAGGCGGTCTCGATAAAACCTTTAAAAATCATTTTTACACGTTTGAAATTAACGATGACAACACTAGTGTGGATATTGAGCTTCAATCGGCAGATACAGAAGTTTTGCTGTTTCTTTATGATGCTTTGGGAGCTTTAGTTACTTCACAAAGTGCCAACCGGTATGAGTATATACTCAAATTGGCCAAAAAGGGTATTTACACCGTTATGGTAGGAAGCTACAAAAGGGCAAGTGTTGGTAACTACAGCTTAAATATTTTCGGCAAAGTTCAAAACATAAAACGCGTACCTTCTAATTCGGAAACCAAGACGGATACCTGGAGTGCCGGAAAGATCGGGGATATCGGACATACCTACAGCCTGGAAATTACCTCTGAAAACAATTCACCATTAGATATAGAACTGTCTTCCGCCGACACCAAGGTCCATATTGAGTTGCAGAATGCAGTAGGAACGTATATCAGTCAGGTCGCTTTTTCTAATAATTCCGTATTTCATGTAAGCAAAGAATTGCCAAAAGGTAAATACCGACTTTTAATCAAGCCTGCCGGAGGTTCAGCATTGAACAGTCCGGGGGGCAAATACAACCTCACAGTGATAGGGCAATTTGCAAATCTGAAGAAAATGTAGCTCCTATCTTCATTTCGCTCTGAAATATCAGGCATTAACAATCACCTGAAAGTATAATACTCAGGTGATTGTTTTGATGTGCTCTGCCACACCATTTACTCAAGTTTAATGGTTCTCATTTCTGCCTCCGGTTTTTGCTTCAGGAGCTGTCCGTAGCGGGTGATCAGTTGTTTGAGTTTTTCAGGTTGGGAAGCTGCCAGGTTGTTACGCTGTGCTAGGTCTGTTTTCAAATTGTACAATTGATATTCCTTTGAATTACCCAGTTCAATATTCACCGTTTTGTTCACTGCGGGGCCATTGTAAGGCGGAATGAGTACCCAGTCGCCCTGGCGAAGCGCCGTGCGTGAGCTCGCTTCGAGGATCAGTTCCTGCCTGCCCTTTTTACTTTTGCCTAAAAATACGTCGAGGTGATTCTCACTATCGAGCCCGGTTACCTTTTCGCCCACCAAATGAGCCAGAGAACTCAGCAGGTCCAACTGGCACACGACTGCCTCCGAAACCGCAGGTTTGATCGTGCCTTTCCAATAGGTGATGAATGGTACACGCACGCCAGCTTCAAAAAGGCTGTACTTTCCCCCCCGTAGCGAGCCCGCAGGCGTGTGTTTTCCCAGCTTTTCAACGGCATCATCATAGTAGCCATCATTCACCACGGGGCCGTTGTCGCTGGTGAAAATGATCAGTGTCTTTTCCAAAAGTCCTTCCGTTTCCAGCGTCTGCAGCAACTCACCCAGACACCAGTCGGCTTCGGCTATGGCGTCACCCCGTGGCCCCATACCGGTGCTGCCTTTGAAACGCGGGTTTGGTGTACGTGGCACATGGGGTTGTTGCATCGCATAGTACAGAAAGAAAGGTTTTGCTTTATGATCTGAAATAAATCGCTGCGCTTTGGCCAGGAACACATCCGCCATGTCTTCATCGACCCATCTGGCTTTTTGTCCGCCTTTCATGTAGCCAATACGTGAAATTCCATTCACAATACTCTGGTCGTGCCCGTGGTGCCATTTCATCTTCAACAGTTCTGAGTTATCCTTTCCGGTGGGTTCTCCCGGAAAATTCTGATCATAACTCACCTGAATGGGATCGTTGGGATCGAGCCCCACGACATGATTATTTTCGATGTATACCGTCGGTACGCGGTCCTGCGTGGCTGCCAGAATGTAGGAATAATCAAAACCAAGTTCGTTGGTGCCGGGTGTGATCCTTTTGTTCCAATCCGTATTCCCAGCCCCCAGGCCCAGATGCCATTTCCCAACAATGCCTGTTGCGTAACCCGCTTTTTTCAACATTTTTGCGATCGTCTGCTGCGCTGTATCAATCAGCAAAGGTGCAGTTCCCGGCAATATTTTAGCATCCTTGTTACGCCACGGATACACCCCCGTGACCAGCGCAAACCGGCTTGGTGTACAGGTTGATGAGGTAGCATAACCATTGGTAAAACGAATGCCGCCCCGTGCAATCCGATCCATGTTCGGTGTTTTCAGTGCTGTGGCACCATAAGCGCCCACATCGCCATAACCCAGGTCATCGAGATTGATCAGGACAATATTGGGCTTGGATGCCTTTTCCTCCCTCGATGAGAATTGCCAGCCAGTGGCCAAAACCAGCATAAACAGGGCCACACTTAGCAGGACTCCTTGATTGGTTCTATTTTTTAACATAACATGAGGTTTTCGAAAATAGTAGTTGTCTTAACCTTGGATTTTACCCTCTCTCAACAGTGAGGAGGCTAATCCAATTTACAGGCCTGCGACCACGAAGGGGTTAAACACGATTACAAGTTACGCCGAGTTTTGTCACTTCACAAAACCATGTGAACTGCAACTCATTTTAGCATTTGCAATATGGACTCAGGATCGCTTTTGGAGGTGGTTGCTCCATTAGTAGGGACTAAAGCGAGGGGGTCGGCCACCGACTAAATATGCTTTAGTAAAAAATCTGCCGAAACATTGAGCTTGGTGTGAACTGCCTTTATAAATTTAACATCCGGCTGTTGCCGTCCGTGCATAATCATTGACAGTTTTGTGTCGCTTACACCGAGTTCTTTCGCAAGTTCGGTTTGATTTAGACGCATCTCATACATTTTAAGAGAAATCATTTCAGGCAATGTTTCCGGCATTGCTGTTCTGTAATGTTTGCGCTCAAAATTTTGGGCCGCAAGTGCCATATTCCTTACCCTGTCTGCTTCCAGGACAGTGAGATTCGATTCGCCTTTTTCCATGAGCTCCTCAATTTCCCCCATAACATCGTCATATTCAATCTCACTTTTTATAATAAAATCAGCTACATCTCTCATGTTTTTTACTTTTTGTATTTTACGTTCAATGGGTCAATCCGGTCGTATTCCTTGTGTGTACCTATAAACTTTATATACACCGTCCTTATATTAAAGTGTATCGACGCTATTAATCGGTAATTATTCCCGCCAATGTCAAAAATGAATCGCTCGTTTCCAACATAGTCTGTTGCTGAAAAAGTGGCCTTGACATCTGCAAATGACTTCCAATTTGCCTTTTCTGTTTCTAAAAACCATTTCTCCAAAGCTGATCTCGATCCGGGATACTTGCTGGCAAAGTCACGAACAATTTTATAGGCAATTACAACCACAATTATTATTTAGTAAAAATAAAATATTTTTAGAAATTCTAAAAATTTAGTTTCTAGGTCACCCCATCCACTCAAACTTGCTTTCTGACTGAACAATGGCCTCGAAGTAACTGATTTTGAGGAATCTCAATGGGTTAGGTATATGATGTATTTTTCAGAAGGAAATCCCCTGGCAGAAATTGGAACTAAATTACGCTGTCGCCAGGCTTGTCAATTCACAAAACCATGTGAACTGCAACTCATTTTAGCATTTTGCAATATGAACTCAGGATTGCTTTTGGAGGAGGGCGTTAGGTAGTTTTGCCAATCTGACGTGGCCCTAAGACGGCAACAGCTGGAAATTCTTCCAGCAATTGTGCTATTTCTAATTGTGATTCGCGCTTTATCATCCTTGCAATTATAACACATTGTGTTCGATTTACAAGGAGAAAGCCATCGTATCAGCGGTGGTTATACCTCATTTTCGTCACACGTTCACCCAAAAAATGCACTTCAGCCCTCCACAATCCCAATCTCTTCCTCCGTCAAACCGTGAAGTTCATAAACGAGGTGGTCGATTTGGGTTTCTAAAATTGAGGTATCCGAATGCGGGTCGTTTGTTTTTGCTTCCAGTATGGTATTTACTAGTAGACCAATCCTTTTTCAGGCTGCCCATCTTTGAAATCGTTTAGGAACAGGAGTTACCATTAGCTTATTCCCCCATTGCCCTAAGCGACAATGTTATTTCTTTTACAAATTATCAAAATAAATAACTATTCCACTATCAAACTACGAAAACGCAGTTCATTTACACTGTGCCTTCTTTCATTGACATCGTTAAAAACAGCCCCAAACATATTGTACTATTCCACTATCCACATCAAAGTTTCAAAGAACTTTCGCATTAAAGATAAAAACGTAAACTATTGATTCACAATTACCGTTAACAAGTCATTCATCGGAATAGCAATTTCAATCCGGTATAAGACAAACGATTATTTTAAGAAAGCAAATTTTATCGAACAAGTAAGAAATTTTGAATCAAAAAGGATTACACACCTAACACATAGGAAGAATAAATTGTACTAAAACCATTTTTCTGCAAATTGTCCATCACTCCGGACTCAGTAATTCTACCCGATTCATGTTCTGAAAGTTTTCATTCACCAAATCGGTAAAGATCATGACACAGACACAAAAATATTCACACAACTCCCCTTTTTCGAACCTTAAAAATTCAGTTCAGGGCCTCATTTCTAATTATAGCCACAAATATGCTGAGGTGTTTGAAGCATTATCGAGACAAGTTGCACCGCTAGGCGGGCATTTGCTTGAGGGCGGACATTTGACAAACGAAAGTGGGAGTAAAAATCACAGTAACGCAACAAATGAAAATCCGGATTATTCAGAGAACCGATATTCGGTATTGTACACCCGCAACGGGCATTATCACCATGCCGGCTGCTCTTCGCAGGCAGAAGCCCAATACGTCCTGGGCATGATGATGACCGACGAATACCGTATTCCCGTAGGAATCTACGATGCCAAAAACGACTCATTTGAATGGGAAATGATCGGACAATACTTCCATAGCCAGGATCCAATGAACGAGCAGCAAAGCCGCCTGGACGAGATATTGACCATCGCGCGTGTATTACGCCGCCGCGATTCCAGCTGGCAACCCGGTTACCTGCAAACGCCAAGTTTTTTTGCGTAGGTATCTGGCAATACTGATTGTTACTGCTTACACAATCGGGGATCCTGGCTCACACCAGGGTCCCCGATATTTTTACCTACGATAGAAACCGGAAAAATTACAGCCTCACGCATTTTCAAGCGTCGCTATATCCAGTTTTCTCATTTTCAGAAGTGCGGCCATGGCCCGTTGCCCATTTTCAGGATTGGTCATGATCCGTGCAATACTTCCCGGGACGATCTGCCATGAAAAGCCAAATTTGTCTTTCAGCCAGCCACACATGCTTTCCTGTCCTCCGTCGGCCGTAAGCTTTTCCCAGTAGTAATCGATCTCTTCCTGGTCCTTGCAATTCACAACGAGCGAAACGGCTTCGTTGAATTTAAAATGCGGTCCGCCATTCAGTCCAATCACTTTATAACCGTTCAACTCAAAGGTTACGACCATGGGTGTATCGTCCACAATCTTGGAATTCTTGAATATGGAGCAATAAAACTCCGCCGCGGCTTTGGCGTTGCCATCGAACCACAGGCAAGGGTAAATAGGATTGTTCATAGTTGAATCTTTATTTGTTTTTAGGAATGCCCGAACTAACCGGTTTTGTGAATAATCGCGGGGAAGATATTCTTCTGTTTGAAAGACAATTATTTATCAAAAATCCGGACGAGAATACTACTTTTTTCTGAGGGGTGAAAAGTAGCCGTGCTGGAACCATCCCTATCCCCCCTCAATGCCAGAGGGGGGATCATTCCAACCTTCTTTTTGAAGGTCTAGGATGTAGTTGCAGATCACCAGCGGGGGGGGATCAGATTCAAAAATTCATGTGGTTGCTTTGATTATCGTTGATTTGGAAATCATTTATCCCACCAGACCTTGGTGTCCAGATCGTCTTTTCCCATTCTGGCAATTGCCACAGTTACATTTTCACCGTTCACCGAAATCTCTGAGTTGGGATATGTGAGGCGACGGATAAAGCTTCCCGTAATCCCCTTGCCCGGAAAAGGGTTTGGGGTCAACGAGGGAAACCCACTTCGACGGAAGTTAGCGAAGGCCTCGGGACCGTTCATCAAAGAGGAAATCCAGTACTGCGTATTGATCTGCTCGAGGGCTGTTGCGGCAACTAACGGATGATCCGTTATATACTTGTCAATTGCTGCGGTCTCAATCGCTGAACCTGCATCGTAGTCAGCCATTTGTGCCATGTGCGCCCGAACACCGGCCGTGAAAAAAGTGGTGGCCGATCCTTGTATCCATCCGCGCTGGGCTGCTTCTGCCAATAGCAGCTGCGTTTGTGAATGCGTTACCAGATACATAGGACTTGTTTGTTTAGCCAGACGACTCCTATCGAGCTGGCTATAGTCATAAAAGCTGGCCAGGCCATCGGCAGTCGCTCGAGCGGTGATGGTACTGTTATCGAAACCCAGAGGCATGCCAATCTGCACGGCAGGGTCCGACACCCCCCGGGCTGGCACTTGCTGCGGCCCGGAAGTTGCTCCGACGTACCGCAGCGCGATAGATTTGAGCCTGGGATCATTTGTAGTCTTCAGATAATTCACGAAAGGGGCTGCCAGGTAATAGTTGTTCGCTTCCGTAGCATTCAGTGTACCTCCAAGGGCGTTGGTGTAATTGGCATTATGCCTCACCACACTATTGTCTGTATTAGACGCCAACACCCCACCCTGAAAAGCTGCCAGGGCAGTTTGCTGAGCCAAGGCGGGATCAACTTTGGATAATCTCATACCTGCTCTCAGTAACAAAGAATAACCCAGTTTTTTCCATTTGCTAACCTCCCCTGTGTATAAAATATCCGCCAGCTCTATTGGCTTAGATGCATCAAGCGCTGCAGAAGCTTCCTTCAGTTCCTTAATAATATCCTTGTAAATTAATTCCTGTGCATCGTACTTTGGGGAAACAATTTGATCCGTAAAGCCCTTCCCTGCTTCAAAATAAGGTATATCGCCATAGGTGTCCGTGAGGACCATGTATGAGAATGCCTGCCATATCCTGGCCATGTTTACGAGGTTGGAGCGCGCCGGATCAGTAGAAGCTAACCGGATTGCATCAACGGTATGTCTCGTCACCGTTCGGTAATAACGCTGCCAGATCTCCTGGGTAACACTACGGTTGTCCTGATTGAAGTTGGCACCTGCCAACACGCCCGAATTGGGGGTTACGATCTGTTGTACGATACCCAGATCATACACCAAAGTACCTCCCGGAAAAGAGGCATTCAGCACTGCATTATTTAATAGAAATGCAGGATTTAACGTTGTGATCGCCGTTTTGTTGGTATTCATCTCGTCGTAACCTTTGTCACAGGACGTCGTCACCACGGCCATGATGAGGGATAAACCCAAAATTGATATATGCTTCATGATTGATATCGGTTTAAAATTTGACATTAAGATTAAAGCCCATGCTACGTGTGGTTGGCAAGCCTGTGGCTTCCAGTCCCACGACATTATCGGAGCCATAACCAAATGATTCGGGGTCAATATTGGGCACCCACTTTTTCAGTACCAGAATGTTATTGGCTACAAAACTGACCCGAAGACCTTTGATGGGATAGCTGGCTGGCAATATTCGGGTCAGGTCGTAGCCTGCTGTGAGTTGACGAAACTTCCAGAATCCGGCATTGTAAACAATTGGCTCAACCAATGCCTGCGAGCGAACAACTTCCCAATAGGGTTGCACACCAGCCACTACTTTGTTGACTTCACCCATTTGATTCACGCCCACACCAACTACGCCACCTTCACGCCCCTCCAGCGTCATTTTGTGCAGACCATGCCTCGTAGCATTAAAGTTGGTACCAGACATCATCTTATGTCCAAGCTTGAAATCGAACAAAAAAGAAAGATTAATCCCTTTGTAATTGAGGGTATTGGTAATGCCTCCCACCCATTTTGGAATGGCAGAGCCAAACGAGATGAGATCGGGTGTGCGGAGTGGAATGCCGTTGCCGCCAAAAACCCGCCTCCCCTGAGCGTCGAGCAGGTATCCAAATCCATACAACTGCGCCATGGGCTGGCCTACTACCTGGCGTAGTTCACCATTGAAAACGTGGGTCCCTACCGTGATCCTCTCGCCATCTCTGTCGGTAAGTAAGCTCAATACCTTGGTTTCGTTGTAAGAGCCATTCAAAGAAAGATCCCATTGGAAGTGATCAGTGCTTAGCAAGCCCAGATTCAGCAGCAATTCAACGCCCTGATTTCTGCCGCGTCCGCTGTTGATCAGCCTATTTGTAAAACCTGACCCATCGGAAATCTGAGCGGACACGATTTGATCCTCTGTTATTTTACGATAAAGTGCGAAGTCGATTCCTAGCCGATTGTCCAGCATCTTCAACTCAAGACCCACCTCTGACTCCATTGTCCGCATGGGTCGAAGGTTTGAATTGGGGACTACATTACCACTGATGGAACCAATAGGCTGGAGACCACCGGACTGATTTGGGAACAGGTTGGCGTTGACCCCATAAAACAGGTTATTGGAATAGGGTGAAACATCGGTATCGCTACCTACTTCTGCATAAGCAGCGCGGAGTTTCCCAAAACCAAGCCAATTCGGCAAGTTTTCAAATGCTTGTGAGAAAACAAAACTACCAGATAAGGAAGGATATAAGATACTCCTGTTGGCTGGTGCCAGGGTTGAGAACCAGTCATTTCTTGCGGTAATATTCAGGTATAAAAAATCTTTGTAAGATATTTCACCGGCACCGTATACAGAATTAACCCCTCTTTCTGACAGCGCATACAACGGATCCTTGACACGGGCATTCATGACCGTATACAGGCCCCGAACGATGAAGTCTGTCACCTGCTCACTGTTAAGGTCAGACCGCCGGTACATTTGGTTTCCTCCCAAGGTGAGATCAAATCCAATATCCCCGAACTTCTTGTTTGCTCCAATCAGGAAATCTTTATTAAGTTCACGAAATCGACGGGACTCCTGCGTGTATAGACCATTTACGAACCCGGCTGGTGCAGGGGGACGAGATGCTTGTCCGGTAGGAAAGTTGTTATAATCCTGGTCTCTTGACCAGTAGTCTTGTCCCACACGAGCCTGGGCGTAAAGCCAGGGCAGAAAGTTATAGCGGATTGCGACGTTTCCAAATATTCGGTCGCGACGAATGTTCTGGAATTGTTCGGCCAATATGAAATAAGGATTAGTACGATTCCGGAAGCGAGAGTAAACAAATTCGTCGCCATTGGCATCATACTTTTTTTCGTCAAGTAAATACAGCGGCATGGAATTAGCCATATTATAGATGCTCGTTGGAATCGAATTATCTTGCTCAGCAATGACAGGAGGATTTTTGTTGTTCTCAAACGAATAGTTGATATTTCCCGTCACTGAAAGCTTTTTGGAAAGGTCGTAGCTAAAACCCAAATTAACCGTTTTACGGTTAAAGGAGTTGTTTGGAACAATCCCCTTATTATCCATATTGGATAGAGAAAGGTTAAATCCGCCCTTTTCAGAAGCCGAAGACAGGGAGATTGTGTTGGTAAAATTGGTACCATTCCTGAAAAAATCACGGATACGGTTTCTGACTGGTGCATAAGGCACGGTAACCCCGTCAAAAAGTACCTGTGTCATACCTGGCTGAAATTTCTCTCCAAAAGACCATTGCCCGGAGGTGGGATTCGCTGTTGTAGGACGTACACCATTTTCTCCTTGTCCATATTCGTATTGATAATCCGTAAAATCCAACGGCGTATCGACCGTGAAATTAGTGTTGTAACTCACACCAAGCCCTTTGCGATCTCCTTTTGTTTTTGTGGTCACCATGATCACTCCGTCCTTTGCCCGGGATCCGTATAAAGCGGCTGCCGTAGCGCCTTTCAATACAGTCATACTTTCAATATCATCTGGGTTTATACTCGAAAGGCCGTCTCCGCCGTCAGATGTATTTCCGCCTCCAGCCCTTACGCCAATCGAGTTATCAGAAGATTGATTCCCTGGATTTGTACTAAAGTTGGTATTGTCTATCGGCACACCATTTACAACTATTAACGGCGAGTTTTGTCCTGAAAAGGACGACTGTCCACGGATCCGGATCTTGGAACTACCTCCCGGGCCCGTGCCGAGGCTGGTAATATTTACGCCGGCTATCTTTCCCTGAAGTGTATTCACAAAATTGGGCGTACGGTTTACATTAATCTGATCCGCACCCACAGTCGTTGTGGCGTAACCAAGCTTCTTCGACTCCTTCTTAATGCCAAGAGCGGTTACCACGATCTCGTCGAGGCTGGTAGCAGACTCTTCAAGACTAACTTCCAGTTTACTTTGACCGTTCAAGGGGACCTCTTGGGAACGATATCCAATAAAGCTAAAAACAAGTGTCGCATTTGGTGTGACATTTATTTCAAATGTCCCGTCAGCCGTTGTGATTGTCCCTATGGTGGTCCCAGGCGGGCCTTTCAAGACCACAGACACCCCTGGGATTGGCGACCCATCCCTGCTATTTACCACAGTACCGATCACCTTCTCGGTCTGAGCGTAGGAAGCACTTAATGCAGATACTGCTAACACCAAGATTAACAGTAATTTAAATCGGCAGATGTTTCTCATATTCATAAAAAATTAGGTTCAATTGGAAAAACCAAAAAGTCAACAATCTACTAATAGTAAAATCTAATATTGGTATTGTTACATATGGTGACATGTAAGAATGATGGACAGGTGGCCCGCGAGAAGAAATGTCAATATGACATGAAATCCCGCAAGGGAGCCAGCAAAGAGGCAAAATGAGCCAGACAGGTAAGCGAGTAATCCGTTAAATAAATACTAAAAAAACTTTGTGGCCTCGACAAAAAATTTTCTGAAAAATGGAAGATTCCTGGCTTGTAATGATTGGGCCGAGATGTTTTTTATCGATCCGACGTAGCATTGAAAGATGCAGAGGAAGAATTGAATATGGAGGCCGCCCCCCCCTCACCTATCTCGACAGGTCTGCACAAGAAAGGTCACTGGTAGTTTGCAAAGTGGAAGGAGCCCCCCCGTGTATTTCGTTGTCATTTTCTATCCGGCATGCATGATTACCGGCAGGATTTGTCAAACGCGGATGCTGAGGAGCAATTGCGGGATTGCTAAGTGGCCTTGGTGGGAACGAGATGGGAATATGCCTGACTTATGTACTTTCAAGTCAGGCATCAGGTATATATATTTGTGCCGCTTTTATTTTTTCACGGGGTCAAGGTGTTGATTAATACCCTTCTCCACGTAAGGCAAGCCTTCAGCCAGCCAGGATGGTAAGGGGCCGTCTTTCAGGTAATAATCAAAATATTGGTAAAGTCTCACGGCAAAATCCTTCATGTTCTGTCGTTTGCCCAGTCCGTGTTTTTCACCGTTGTAATTGAGCATCCACACGGGTTTTCCAAGCCTTTTCAACGCCATATAAAATTCAATTCCCTGATACCACGGTACCGCACCATCGTCGTCATTGTGCATCATGAGCAAGGGCGTTTGTATTTTCGGCGCATAAAATAAGGGGGAATTTTCAATATAGAGCAATGGTTTCTCCCATAAGGTTGCCCCGATACGACTTTGCGTTTTTTCATATTGTGCCTGACGGGTAAGCCCTGTATCCCAGCGTATGCCACCATAGGCACTCGTCATATTGGCCACAGGGGCACCCGCTTCTGCTGCACGGAAAAGGTTCGTTTGCCCAACCAGATAGGCTGTCTGATATCCTCCCCAGCTATGTCCTGAAATACCGATCCGATCTTGATCTACAAATCCTTTATCGATCTGGCTTAAAACTCCTGGAATGAGGCAGTTGTATGCACTCTGACCCGGATAACCAATTTTGTAAACAATATCAGGCACGAAGACGACATAGCCATTACTCGCAAAATAACTGAAATTGATGTACGAGCGAATCGGCTTGGGCACAAAATGCATGTGCAGGTTGTCGGTGTTTTTTTCATAATAATAGACCATCATCGGATATTTCCTGGATGGATCGAAATTCTCCGGCTTGTAAAGCAATCCTTGCAGTGGTGTACCGTCACCAGCCAGCCAGTTAACCATTTCTACCGTCCCCCAGTTGTATTCGTCCTGCTGCGGGTTGGTATTTGTAATTTTGGTTACAGTTTTAAAATCAGGATCAGCCACGTGCCAATCGGGATAGTCGCGGAACGTTTCTTTGGTAAAAAATAACTTCTCGGCATTTTTTGCTTTCAACACCGCATTGCCCGCCTTGAAATCCCCCTCATACAACCTGGCGATCGTACCACCGGCGGAATTGAGTCTGTAGTAACCGGTTTGCTTTGAAGGCTCATGGAATGCCGAAAGCATGATGGATTTGGAGAGATCTATATTATGTTCCTCCGGATCCAGCTTTACATACCGGTATTTTCGTTTTTCTTCCCGGCCTTTGGTGAGCCTTCGCATATTTTCCGGAGCGGTTGGCGCTACTTCCCACAAATCATACCGATCATAGACGATTACCTGCTCATCTCCTTTTGTCCAGCCAGCCAGCCCGTAAGGATTCGGGAAATCGGGGTGATCATCTTCTTCATCGGCGAAGTTCACCTGTTTGTTTGTCGTCAAACGTAGCGTTTGCCCTTTGATCACATCATAGGCAAACCAGGCTGTGTCCGGATTGGAAAACCAATAGGCATATTTTCCTTCCGGCGACATGCGGGCGCTGCCTTCCAGCTTTTCCTTGATGCGCTTAGCCGTTCCGTCAGAGGTGTTGATGAGGTATACATCCCCCTTTGGGTTCCAGTCCCAATGCTCGTGGGAGTACTTGTCCGTGGAAGTAGCCAGCACAAAACCCCCATTTCCCTCATTGACCAGTTCCGTATCGGTCAATTTCTCATTACCTAATTGTACCCGTTTTTTGCTGTCTACATGGTAAACGGCCAGATAGGATCGTTTTTTGTCCTGTTCAAGCGTGACCTTCTGGCGCGTCTGAAGGTTTTTGTCCTGCCAATGCCATACTTCCACGTTCACGATCTCATCGGGCAACAGCGTAGTATCCGCAACGATCGGCCGGGGGTTGGTTCCAAAGTATAGCTTCGTTCCATCCTTCGAAAACTCCGGTGCATAATGCGCACTGACCAGCCAACCCGTGCTTCCAGGCTGATTAGATTCCTCGGCGATCAGTTCCGCTTTGTCTGTACCGCTTTTCCAATGGTAAAGCTTGGGTAGTCTTATCTGCGTTTTAGAGTTTGTATCGGCGTCGGCTATGAATGCCAGCTGGTCTGTTGTTTTGGCAAAAGACAGTTTACTGAAACGGTGTTTGCTTAAGCCCTCATGGATCAATTTAGCGTTGTCAGTCGAGGCATCCCACACATACACCCCTGCTTTGAGGGTGGAGTCGTTTCCGGCGGTAGCAAATGCGAGCCATTTCCCATTTTCCGATACGGCATACTCCCGCACATAGCCAAACATTTGTTCCTGTCCAGTTTTCAGATTGCGCAGGATCATTTTGTAGCCGTTCTCCTCATTTTCCTTTTTGGGCGATTTCGGAGATTTTACGGCTTTGGCAGTGGTATCCTTCTTTTCTTTTGGAGCCACCGTAGCTTCCAGCTGATAGGCCAGCCAGCTCCCTGCCTTCTCAGGAACTTTGAAACCCAACACATCTGCGATTTTCAACACCGAACGGGTTCTCAAATTACAAATCGCCAGAGAATCCTTGGGCAGTTCTTCTTTTTTCTTTTTAGCCCTTTTGGCCTCTTTCACCAGATTGAGTTGCGGCTTGATCTTGAACACGGCAAATTCTGAATCGGCAGTAAGCCGTGCTCCGGATCCTCTGGGAACAGAGTCGATCCGTGAAGTTGCCAGCTCCCGGATGATCATTCTGCCATCGCCTTCCTGCGGATTTTGCCCGTAAACAAAATACTTCCCGTCATTGGTCACGACTCTTTCGGTATTATCCTGCCAGAAATCGTACACGCTGTGGCTCAGGGGCTTTTTTACAAGCGGGCCTACGATTTTGACCGGTGTTTTCTTTCGTTGTTTCTGTTGGGACCACCCTGGGATACTGAGAAGCAATACGCAGGCAGCCAGAAGAACCTTACTCATTGGGTATAGGAAATTGAAATGTTCGGTTTATGTTTCAGTCAAACATACTCAATTTGATGGGAAGATTGAAATGGCTGCAACTTGCGTTGATAACAGCCATTTTCCGGCCAGTCAAAAATCCAGCCATAAGGGAATTGCTCTGAGGTTACTAAACTTAAAATCTTCGTTAGAAATACACGATTGAAAAATGACAGCGTAATGTCTGTAAAAAAGGTTGATTCTGATCAAATACACGGTTCTCATAGTAGGAATTTCAAATGCCCCGCCGATTAAGTTCCATGGTAATGGCTTTGTATTTCCGTTTGTTCTTGATACCTAAAATTGTAAACGGCATACCAATCCCCGTTGAAACACCAAGGCCGATTGCAATTGGAACGCCCCCGCGAAGTTCATCACTGAGCGTAAAAATCGAAGCAAATGCCTGGATGAAGCCAACTACTACAAAACCCCCACCCACTACGAATGTCGTAATACCAACTGCCTTTTGGGGAGCGTATCTTTGCCCGTACAACTCCTTTTTTTCCAAAAGCCTATCCGTTTGCCATGCAGATATTTCCTTTTGGAATGAGGTTTTGTAAGCCATTTTATAATACCTGGGGTCATTTACCTGGGAATAGTTAGCTTGGGACTGGTTGAATTCCTCCACGTCACCATTGCCAAAAAACACTTTTCTCACTTCGTTTTTGGGAATCGTTCGCGAAACAGCCGTATCTCCCTTAAAATTCCTGTAGGTTAACGACATCAATCCAACCTCCGTAATTTTAACCGACAAAGTATCCTTTTTGAATGTTACAATAAGGTCTGCGGCACGGTCTTGCCCCTGCAAACGGATGGCAATAAAAAATAGAGCTATAAAAAAACAAAAACCTGGTTGTCGAGTTATCCTTGCATGGTTCACATCGATGTTCATTTTCATTTCTAAAACTGTAAGGAAAGTGAAACAGACACATTTCGCTGATACGGGTCGAATGATGGCCGGATTTTCAATTGGTTTTGGGAAACCTTTCTTTTGGCTAACTCCTTCTCTACCAGCAATGCTTTACTTTTATACTTACGGGAAGTAAGTCCACCGATCACGCCTACAAGAATCCCCGTTCCCAACCCGGCCACAAGCAATAATTCTCCACCCTTTCGCTTTTCATAGTCACTACCGTAATAGCTATAACCTGATTTTGCATCGACACTATTCATCAAAATAATCCCAGCAATAGCAGCAACTCCTCCCACAACGCCAAATGCAGCCGCCATTACCTTTCTTTCTCTGGCTTTTGATTTATAAAAATCCAGGGAATGCTTCAACTCCAGGGAGTTTCTGCCTGGTAAATTATCCATAAATCCAGGGACTTTCCAGGGTGTATCAGAATATACCCCCGACGATCCCATATTCATCAGACCTACCGTAGCAGAAAAGCTTTCTTCTTCACCATTCCCAAACAATATGCGTGCTATCTCTGATTTAAGGGTGAGAAAAACCGGTCCATCGGGATCTGATAACTTTTTGTATTCTATGGTCAGCTCATTGACCCGTATAATCTTGCAATCTATTCTAACACTGTCCCGTTTGATGATCAGATCATTTTTCCGGTCCTGAGCAAAGGTGGTAAGAGCAAAAAGAAGAAAGCCAGTAAGCAGGCTTGCTTTTCCGAGAAAGAACACCATGGCTTTGAGAGTTTTTAATTGCCGGTTTCGAAGATTCAAAAACAGCCCTAAATCTAAAAGATATATTCAATTCAAACGATCGTTAATCTGAATTGCGCATCGCATCAATTTAAAGCACCATTCCTTTCCATACAAGCACCCCGAGATACATAGCCTGACATCAGCACATTAACACCAATCCAACCGTTGATTTTACCTCAGATGCAACACCACCAGCGCCACAATTGCCGGCAAAGCTTGTATAAAAAATATCTTTTTGCTCGCAGTAACTGCGCCATAAACACCTGCCACAATGATACAGGTCAGGAAGAAAATGGCGATGTAGAAAGACCAGTGATGATCCTGAATGAAAAAGGTCCAGATTAACCCTGCAGCGAGGAAGCCGTTGTAAAGACCCTGGTTGGCGGCTAACGTTTTGGTAGGCTTAAAAAGCTCCGGCGCCAGCGATCCTTTGAAAGTTTCTTTACCTTTGGTCTCCCAGGCAAACATTTCGATGTATAAGATGTAAAGGTGTTCGATGGCCACTAAGCCAACAAGGATTTTTGCCAGGATTTCCATTGTGTTAAGGTTTATTAGTTAGCACCTTTTCTTAAATAAATTAGGAAGTTGCTCCTGATCAGGAAGTACGTTTCCAAGCCTACTTCACTCCCTTCCCCGTAGCCGCCCAGTAAATACCGCCGTAAAGGTGATCCAGAAAGAACTGGTCGGAATACACCAACCCAATGTGCCCGAGACCGGTGTAAAATGCACGACCACCATCGTAGGGATGATACCATGCAATCGGGTGTATGTCACCCATGCCGTTGCCTTTACTCGTCTTGGCGCTATAGGTTTTTTCGTCAAGCGTGATCAGGAATTTCAAATCGTTGGATTTGTAGGGCTTCTGGTATTCGTACCACTCGTCGGTCCAGAGCATACGTTTCGGGAATCGTTCCAGGCCGGGAAAATTACTGTCGACCACATCCAGGTAGGCCGTTTGTTGGGCAGGGTGCGTATGGAACATCATACCGACCATTTTGGTATACCAGGGCCAGTCATATTCCGTATCCGCAGCGGCATGGATACCTACCCATCCTTTGCCGGATTGGATGTATTTTTCAAAAGCCGTCTGCTGTTCTGCATTTAGGATATCGCCGGTGGTGTTCAGAAAAATTACCACATCGAAGTTTTTAAGCCGTTGTTCGCTAAATACCGACGGATCTTCCTGCCAGTCCACTGTAAAATTGTGCCTCGCAGCCAGATTTCTAACGCCGGCCACGCCTTCGTGAATGGAGGTATGGTGAAAACCAGCCGTTTTGGTAAACAGCAATGCTTTGAATTGCTGCGCATTCGCACAGACTACAGTGGCTACTGCGAACAGCAGGGTTAAAGTTTTCCTTAACATATTTTTGTCAAATTGAAATGGTGAAATAGCAGATCAACTGCGGGCACAAAGATTGCCAGCAATCCGACCGCTTCACAGTTTACTATAAAGGCCGACCAACCGGCGGATTTACTTACTATCCGGCAGGGGCTTGCCCGTTCACGGCATGAAGGATCACAATCCCTGAGAAGCCAGATTTCAGGAATCTTCAATGGTGGCACAGGGTAATTACTTTGCCGCAGGGGGAGTCCAGATAGAGGCGCCGATATAGCGTTCAGGCCCTGTTTGCTTATCCATGAAATAATATACAGCCACAATTTTCCCATCCGGGCGTTCCACCACACGCGGGTAGCCTACATCCCTTCCCGAGCCATCGTTTCGAAGCACGTAATCATTTCCCCAGGTTTTGCCCTCATCCGGGCTGATCCGGGCTCGAATGTCGCTGGTGGTACCGCTGCCCGGATCCGAGCGAAAACCATAAATCAGGCAGATGCGGCCGTCTTTCATCTTTACCATGGCAGGGGGATTTCCTACACCTGTGTCATCCACGGCTTTCCCGCGATATGTCCAGCTGAGGCCATTGTCTGCCGAATAATACGACCCAATGTAGCTGACCTCCCCTTCTTTGATCCTCATGGTAACAAGTAATTCATTTTTTGAAAGGCGAACAGACGCCGGCATGATTGCGTAGCCCGCAGGCTCCTCACCGATCCAGGAAACAAAACGCCAATTCTTACCTCCATCAACGGTTTTCACACACATCACACGGCCTTCTTTGCCATTCTTTTTCTGTGCTGTCAGGAACAGCATCACTTCATTTTCGCCGTCCACAATGTAATCAGTGCGTGCCATGGTGCCGGATGTACCAAAATCGGTCAAGGAGTAGGGCCCCTTCCAGTCTAAACCCTTGTTGTAGGAATACCAGAAAGCAGAATGATCATCCTTTCCCATACGGACAGTCAGCGCAAAATCAGGATGTCTGAAATTAATTTTGGCAGGAAGCGGAGTTGCCGGAGCAGTCTTCACATCTGTCCTCTGCAAGCCAAAGGATGTGTAGGAAGCCAGGCCCTTCTTTCCGGGATCCTCCACTACCCAGTTTTCCCCGCCGTCCCTGCTTCTGGCCAATACCTGAAGAACCGTTTTTTCCCTATCAATGTTGTGCCGGTTTCCCATGTCCTTGTGGTAGCCCTGTGAGAATCCCGTCAGGATTTCATTGCCCCAGATCCAGATCCCATGATTAGCGGGCCATCCGGCATAACGTCCTTTTTCATGATAAACCTTGACATGCCGTACATCGTTTGCTAACCCCTGAGACAAGGAATAATTACAACAAAATACTGTAATAGCATATACTATAAAAATTAAAAAGCAGGATCTGTTTACCATTGGACGGGATGAGTCAATATGTTTTAACGACTACCCTAGTACTGCATAATAATACTTTCAGGCACCCTCTGGGAACAAAATACGCACGCATTCACGCCAGGTGGGTTTACCATTAACCTCTTCCTCCTACAAGGCACCCACATTTGCTTCTGGATTCCGTTCCATGTCTTTGATAGCCCACTTAGCCATTTCTTTGATAACGGCATCCAGCTCTCTGCCGGATTCTGTCAGCGTATAAGTCACATAAGGTGGCACAACCGGCTTTGCTTCCCGAATCAGTAAACGGTCCGCTTCGAGTTGTTTGAGATGCTGTATCAGCATTTTTTCGGTGATATGCGGCATTTCCCGTTTGATCTCGCTATACCGTTTACTGCCGGATAGGAGATGATACAAAATAATCGGCTTCCAATGCCCGCCTATTTTATTCATCACATAGGTAACCGGGCAGGTCTTCAACACGATATCCCGGTTGGCGTGGTAGGTTGAGCTTTCCTTAACTTTTGTCATATATACGCACTTTGGGGTAAGTACTTGTATAAAAGTAAGTACAAATATAGCTTTGCATTTTCATTAATCAATAATTAACTATGAAATATATCATCACAGGATCGTTGGGACATATCAGCTTACCGGTTACCAAAAATCTGGTCGCAGCCGGGCATGACGTCACCGTAATCAGTAGCAAACAGGACAGGAAATCGGAAATAGAAACTCTGGGTGCGACAGCCGCTATCGGATCTGCTACCGATGCTGCTTTTATCTCCGAAGTATTCAAGAATGCAGATGTCGCTTACCTCATGGTGCCCAGTGACTTTTCGGTAACTGATTATCCCAAAATGCAGCGCGATGTTGCGGACAATTATGTACAGGCGATTAAAACAAGCTCCATCACTCATGTGGTATTGTTAAGCAGCATTGGTGCAGATCTGAGAACCGGTACCGGCCCTATCGATGGGCTGGGTTATCTGGAGGAAAAATTGCTCGCGCTTCAGAATGTGCATACAAAATTTCTACGGCCGTCCTACTTTTTTGCGAACCTGTATAGCCAGGCGGGTTTACTTAAGCATGCAGGAATCACAGGAAGCAACTTTGGCGATTCGGATGAAAAATTGGTGCTGGTCGACACCCGCGACATTGCCATAGAAGCATCCAAGCAACTCCTGGATCTGAGCTTTACGGGAACCAGCGTTTCCTATATCGGCGGGGACGAACGCCATCCGAAGGAAATCGCCGCCATTTTGGGTAATGCTGTGGGCAAAGAGCATACGCCCTGGGTCACCTTTACCGATGACGAGTCCAGAAAGGGCATGCTGGATGCAGGACTGAATCCTGGTTTTGCAGAATTGTATGTGCAAATGGGCCAGGCAATCCGCAGTGGCAGGTTGCAGGCCGACTACTGGAAAAACCGGCCAGCGGTTTTGGGAAATTACAAGCTGGAAGATTTCGCAAAAGATTTCGCAACGGCTTATCAGCAGCGTTGAGGTTCGCAGAAAATGACCAGACAATGTCTAAAAAAGGAATTATAGGATATTGTCTGGTTATTTAACTGTCCAAAACCAAAACGGGAAGTCCGCCGCTCCAGCAAACCTCCCGTTCTTAATTCTCAATTCTCAATTGCCCTACTTCCCCATCACCAGCCTCGTCTGGGCCGCTCCGCTTGCCCCATCCACCAATTGCACCTGAAGCGCCTGGGGCTTGAATGCTTCGCGGTCCACAGCGAGGGTAATCACTTGTATACCCACAGGCAGGTCGGCAGAGGCTCCACCATCCATCAACTTCAAGGGCTTTCCTCCCACCCAGGCTGTTAATCCTGCGGTGTCGTTGAAGGAGAGATTGACCAAACCTTTGCTCAGCACCTCGATTTCAAATTTCACAAAACTGTATTTTTTACTTGCTCCTGCCTGAATTACAGGAAGCTCCTCCATCGGCAGATCACCGGCAACCTTGCTGTATGCAGGCTGTAAGGCGATTTTAGCTTTATCCTTCACCACGTAAGCCACACCTTCGGCAGTTACTTTTTTGGTCAAATCCTTACTTTCTTCTACCGCGTTCCAGCGACGTATGAATCGCGTGTTAGGCACCCGAAACTTCCCTGATTCACCCAGCTTGGAAAGGAAACCGATCAGGTTAACGAAGTCTTCTTTGTCCAGACTGGCCGTCAGTCCCGGAGGCATTAATGAGCCTGGTACTTTTTCGAGTACACTGATCTGGCTTTTCGGGACTGCCACCTCGTGCCCTGTAACATCACGCATCACTATTTCCGAGTTGCCATTGCTTACCAGGTATCCCATCATCTCACTACCGTCTTTCTTCGCTACACGTTGTAATTCAAAACCCTCCTTGATTGAAAAAGTGGGGTTTACAATGGACCGAATAATGGTTTCGACCGGAGAGCTGGTACCAAGACTGCTTAAATCGGGCCCGATACGGCCACCTGCCCCACCGATGGCGTGACAAGTCATACAGGTGAGGGCACTTTTCCGGAAAATAGTTTCACCGCGTTCTGCATCAGCAGAGGAGATCACCGTTTTTGCCAGACTTGCTATTTCGGTATTGTTTAGTTCCTGAGGCATACGCTCAGCAGGCAAGGTTCCACCGGAGGCTTCCAGCGCTTTTTTGAGCAATTTTACATCTTCATCCTTTTGCCTGTTTTGCGAATATTGGCGCTGTACAGCCTGACGTGCCGCTTTTGCTACATTTTCAGGTATTCGTTTGGTCATCAGTTCGATACCAATCGCCTTTGCACCCGGGCGCACCTTCAAAAATTCGCTAAATAGTTCGTTTGCATCGGGCTCGGGCAGGCTCGCGAAAAGCCCGGTTGCAATACGCGCTGCTTCCGGCAAATTAATAGAAATGAGTTGCGCCGTAGCCAGTGCACGAAGTTCTGGGGAATTTTTCGCACCCGTCATCTCTGTTAACTGTTGTTGCGCACGTGCTTTATCCATCAATGCAATGGCTGTTAACGCTGCTTTTTTGGTACTCTTGTTTCCTTTCTGGGCAAGATTAACCAGTGTGCTATTCGAAGCCTCCAGCTTCCAATAGCCGATCAGCCTGATGGCACTTGCAGCAACGGCCTCATCGTCGCTGGAAATAAAGGCCGATATACGACCAAGGTCAGAATCCGGCCTCACGTTTCTCTGACGCGCCGCCGTCTCAAGCGCTTCCAACTGAGCCCCTACGTTTTTGTCTCTGCCAGCCACGGCCATATCCAGAATCATGTTCAGTTCCTGGGGCTTGCCCAATTTGGCAATTGCATTGAGGGCATCCTTTTGATAGCTGTCCGGCACTTGTCCTTTCTGATACATTTTTGCCAACTGCGAGATGGCATCCGGATTCGCAGAAGATTTCAATGCATAGGCCGTCTTTTCCATACTACCAAAGAAATCCGGAGTTGATTTCAGACGGGCCATCCATACCGGTTCCAGTTCACGCGTGGTTTGCCAAAGGGCAAAATCCAGAAATTCATCCATCTGGAAATCGAGTACCGCCAATGCAGCCCTGGCCGATTCCGCCGTTTTGGTTTTCCGTAGCGCAATTACCGCCTCGAGGCGAACCTGGGCATGCTTATCTGTTGCTGCTTTCGCGAGCAATGCCGGTACATTAGAAATTTTATGATGCCAAAAACCGAGCGCACGTAAACCCGCCGCACGCGCATTGTGGCTTTCTGCGTTGATAAGACTAAGCAGCAACGGTTCATTCACCGTATCAAGCGCCTGATATACCCATAGTGCTTCCAGTAAATGGTGCTCGTAATCCTTATCTTTTTTATCCAAACCTTTTATCCAGGCAGTCAGTGCCGGAATCACTTCCTTGGCACCACGTTCTTTCAGCACCTGTCTGGCCTGCTGACGTGTCCAGTCTTCCGGAAGCTTAAGCGTTTCCAATAGCTCGTTTACAGGCGCCTTGCTCAGCTTCGGTACCTTCACCAACGGGCGGCCTTTGGCTGTAATCCGCCAGATGCGGCCATGCTGCTGGTCACGCCGG
Organism: Dyadobacter sp. 32; assembly: GCF_902506755.1. Taxonomy (GTDB): domain Bacteria; phylum Bacteroidota; class Bacteroidia; order Cytophagales; family Spirosomataceae; genus Dyadobacter. The sequence goes on from NZ_LR735258.1 coordinate 3,995,945, forward strand.
GGATCATAAAAATCCACTTCCCCATGCTGAATGATCGGATTATACCAGTCGGCCACGTAAATGGCGCCATCAGGACCTATGGTGATATCAACCGGACGAAATGCCACATTATCTGTCCACATTAAGTCTTCAACCTGCTTGGATGCATATCCGCTTCCCTGTTCTTCCAGCTTGAACCTGTTGATTCGGTTGGCACGAAAATCATTGGTGATCACACTTCCTTTCCATGATTCGGGCAAATGGCGGCCCGACGTCACATCCAGCCCGCTGTGCTTAGGTTGCCCGGGATTGAGTCCACGGATAATCCGTTCGGCACCCGGAGCAGTCACAAGTGTGGCGCCAGGAAAGACGTAATTGATCCCCTCACCACCAGCACCATCGGTGAGGAATGATTGTCCCCAGCGGTCAAACTGTAGGCCCCATGGATTGATGCCGCCTTTGGCATACACATCCATATCAAGTGTTTTGGGATTCAAACGCCATACACCACCGCCCTCGAGCCGCTTGATTCCTTGGGGCGTTTCGACATGGCTATAAATGTAAATAGACTGGTTGAAGTACAAATGTCCTTCTGGTCCCCAGCGGAAAGTATGAATGAGGTGATGCGCATCGCCGGTTCCAAAACCGTTCAGAATTCTTCTTTTTTTGTCGGCCTTTCCATCTCCATCTGTATCTGCAAAATGCAGAATTTCCGTTGAGTTGGCTACATACACGCCACCATCACCAGGCAGGATACCGGTCGGTGTAAATAAACCCTCCGCAAAAATGGTGGTTTTGTCGGCCTTCCCGTCACCATCGGTATCTTCGAGTACAAAAATCTTATCGTTGGCTTCTTCACCCGTTTTGAGGTGTGGATAGGCCTTGCTGCTCACCACCCAAAGACGCCCGTCGGCATCCCAGTTCATTTGTATAGGCTTGGCTACCAGAGGCTCCTGGGCCCAGAGTGTAACCTCAAAACCATCGGCTACTTTGAAAGAGGCCAGTTCTTTCTGCACATCCGGATCCGGATCTTCCTTCCTGTTATCCTGTTTTACAGAAGAGGTCATGATCAGAATCATGGGTAGAATGAGGATTCCGTAGAATAATTTTAATGCTTTCATGTTTTTTTAGCTGAGAGCTACCAGCTGTTGGCGCGCGGCGGACCGCTGTTAGCTTTGTGTTGCTTGTAAAATCTTAGGTGTTCTATTTAAGGTTGTCGAGCTATTTACCAACAGCTGAAAGGGTGTAGATTATTTCCTTTGGCTTTTTTTTCAGGGCGATTTGTCCTTCTAGCCAGGTGATCAGGATGTTTTGCTCTTCCAGTCCCTTCACATGACGTCCTTGTTCGTACGACCTGAATCCGATAATATAGGTTTCATTCATAGGGCGGTACTGAAAAAAATGCAGGTCATTTTTTTTCTGAATCATTTCACGTATCTGTGCCGCTCTGTCAAAAGAAGGGCCCTTCCTGATCTCAATTCCCTTTTCCCAATCGGCAACGGAAGCAGTAATGATCTGACTGTCATTCGCCGTAAGCGTATAAAAACCTTTTTTCAATCCTGTAAATTTCAGGATATGAGCCTGATCATTGGCTGAGGAGACTTCTCTGGGTATGGGAAGCGGAAGATAATTTTCAGTAACGGTAAATTTCACATCACCCTTCTCCGACGCCAGCACCTTGCCCTGCCCTGAAACACTTGTGCCTTGCCTGGAAATATGAACCGACGTATTTTGTGGTTGTGACGTAAGACCCATACCTTTTTCGAGGATCGTTGCCAGGTAATAATAGCCTGTCTCATTCAGATGCACGCCATTTTCTATGATTGCCGTTTTTGTGCTGATCTCCTGAATGGGTTTGTAAATATCGATAAACTGCTTTCCTCTGTCCGCCGCTATTTTGGCTATTGCCGATGCATAAAGTTCCAGGTCTGCATTGCGCTTTCTTACGTCAATACTTGTATCAGCTGATAGTACTGGAATCGGCGACAGCAGAATGGTTTTTGCCCCAAGCGAATCAATTTTGTCCAGAAGCTTAATTAATCCATCCCTGAACCGTGGCAGCCCTGCTTCACCCTCCTGCGCTTCAACACCCCCGTAGCCAAGCAACACAATGCTCGGTTTGGCATCGGCAATATTCCGCATCAGATGCTGATAGGCCGTAGGCGGATTGGTAAAGGTGCTTCTTGCGTCCCCCCATACATCGTCACCGGTCCATCCGAGATTTCTGAATGTGAGGTCGCGGTGGGCAAAGCGGGTTGTCAGTGCTAATTCGAGATAGCCATATTGAAAATCATTCTCAAAAAGTGAATTTCCCAGAAAAACGACACGATCTCCATTTTTGGGGCTGAAGGTGGCTGTTTTTCCATCGGATTTGCTCTGCGCTCGTAAGGCGCTGGCAGATAAAGTAATCAGCAATAACAAAATGTAACCAAGAGTGGTCAGTACTCTTATCTTTCTCATGCATTATGGGTTTAGTAATTCTGCAGTAATACGCGCAAACCGGTTATCAGGCCAAGGAATTATGATTATGATATAAAGGAGATGTGTATGCCAAATTAACCTTCTGGCTTCAGATAATTCAAGATTTGGCACTCCGGTGCAGTAAAGATATGGCTAAATCGTCCAGAATGGCAGGATTATGACACGACCTAAAAACAACATTTATTGGATTTTAAAATCTTGACTCAGACCATGAGTATCATGCTTTGCCAAAACTCCGTCCTACGCAGATACGACAACTACAATATCCGCAAACAACCGGACAGAACCTGCAACCAGTGATTGAAGATCCGTTTTTCAATGAACTCACAAATACTTTTTATACAAATTAAACAAAGCAGCCTTGTCTCCATCCGTTAGTACCGGGGTAATATCGGACTGAATGAAGTGACGCTTGAAGGCGACGATCGCCGCGTCGAGGTTCCGGATATCATACCCGATGATGCGAAGGGCAATGGCTGGATCAAAATCGGCGGGAGCCATCGGGTAATAGTGGTCATACCATAACCCAAAACCTTTGCCAGCAAGCAGTTGCCAGGGAAAATTACTTGGATCCGGTTTTCGGGTGGGTGCGATGTCGGCATGGCCGATGAAGTTCGCTGTGGGAATACTATATCGCTTTTTCAGCGTTGCCAGCAAACCACAAAGACTTTCGATCTGTACATCCGGGTACGGCTCGAAGCCATTGTTGTCCAGCTCAATGCCCAGTGACGACGAGTTCAGGTCGGTGTTGTTGCCCCATTTGGATATTCCGGCATGCTGCGCACGAAGATAGTCGTTCACCATCTGAATAACTTTCCCGTCCCTGCCGATCACATAGTGCGCACTGACCTGCGTCTTGGCCATGGTAAATGTTTTTAAGGTCTGAGCGGTGGAGTCCTGGGCGGTATGATGTATAATCACAAAATTGGGCCTGCGAATTCCCAGATTTACCGAGCCAACCCAAAGTGCTTGTTGCGTTCCAAGGGTATCAATCGGCTGATTCTCTGGTGGTGAAGCTTTAATGACTTTGGCATAATCTTTCACCAGTTTTTTATAAACCTTGTCTGTTTTGGCGTATCGGGAAGTGTTGCATCCAGCGGCCAGTAGCGTTAGTAGAAGCAGGTATATGAAATTGGAAGAAAAGTTTTTTATCATAGCAGACTAACAATCCTGTGGTGGAAACAATAAAAAGTTACAGCTTCAAGCAAGGTGAGCCACAACTTTCCCACTTCCAGGCTGGCCTCTGAGAGAAGAAGGCAATGAAAATAAGGAATCATTTCTTAACTACCAACAAATGACCTGGCTGGTTTCCGCACTGCCCAACACGTGCTAAATGTACGACGTCCGGGATTCACCTTCATAAGCCGAAATATCTTCCATAATTTCCAGCTGCATGGAAATGGGCAGGGACGGTATGGCCAGAGTCCTGAGCTGAGAGCAGGTTATATGGAGTGTATGCGAATTTTGACGCGCCATTTCGGCAAACAATCCGGCATCCTTTGACCTTTTTAATACATAGTTCAGAAAGCCACTGTCGTAATCCTCGGTTACCCGGATCCGGATAAATTTGTCGGTGTGGATTATCATTTTGCTCAATTCGAAAACAACAGATTTACCTATCTGCCCCGCACTATTACGATGACTGAGAATAATGTCTCCCTTTTTTAGCCTGAATTTGGCTATTTCCCTTTCCGTGATCCTCATATATTTAGGAGCATTCAGGGCGATAACGGTATCCGTTATTTTGTCAATCGTAGTCACCTCGTACAAATGCTCATCGGCGTAATCATGCTGCTGATAGTAACAGCCTGTAGCTACTGATGCAACATTTTTAAGTTCAGTAATACCCCACTCCTTTGGCCAGATATTTTTCATACCAACACACTTTAGTCCCAATAAGCTATTTCCAAGAAATAAAAATTTGACAGGCCGGACAAAAAAAACATTGTGGATGTCGATTTTTTCCGGTCGAATCCCGGATTTGAGCTGCCGAAAAAAAGGGGAAATTCCTACTGGTTACTTACCCAGCCATTCTTTGAATAGAGAAATACGATCACTGCTCACAAATATGTCGATGCCCGGCGCCGGGTCCAGCTCCACTTTGAGCTTACCGGCTGAATAGGAATGAATGGAAGTAATAGCAGAAAAGGACGCAATAAATGCTCTGTTCACACGAAAATATTGCCGGGAATCCACTTGCTGCATGATCCTGTCGAGGCTATAATCAACAGAGAAGCGCCTACCATCCGTGGTGGTCAGAAAGGAAGCCTTTTGTTCGTATGAAAAATAGGCGATCTGACCAGAAGAAATGCTTTGAATTTTCGTACCGATTGATACCATAAACCGCTCTTTAACAATAGGTTCAGTCGAAACTACGGGAATTGTTAAAGACGCCGGCTGCGGTTTCAAACCGGGTACAATTTTCTTATACTTGTCCAGTGCATAGCATAAATCCTCAAAAACAATGGGTTTCAACAGGTAATCGATTGTGAAATTTTTGAAGGCCCTCAAGGTGTATTCAGAATGTGCAGTTGTGAAAATCACGGGAATCGCCAGATCCAGATGTTCCAGAATTCGAAATCCCAAATCATCTTCCAGATGGATATCCAAAAATATCAGATCGGGCTGAGTAAATCCTGGTGTGGAAAAATAGGCTAATGTTTTTTGTACCGATGGAAACACACCGAGTATCCGGATGGTAGAATCGTATTCGTGAACGAGATTTCCAAGGCGTTGAGCAGTTTGGTTTTCGTCTTCAATAATCAAAATATTCACGATAGAAGCGGGATTTTAATGGTGAAATACCCATTTGAAACAATACTTATTTCCTTATCTGTCAATAGTTTATATCGATTTACGATATTAGAAAGCCCCAGGCCGGTCGAATTTTCGGTTACAGGACGAAGCTGTATCGGGTTACTTACGATGAGATAATCATTTTCAACGAAAATGGATATGATCAGTGGATCTTCATCCGACATCCGGTTGTGTTTAACCGCATTTTCAATCAGTAACTGTAATGTGGAAGGAGCGATCTGAAAACGTTCGCAATGGGTCCGGGGAATGTCGATGGCGACCTGTAGCTTTTCCTCAAATCGCGATTTAAGCAGAAAAATATAGGTTTCAATGAATTCAAGCTCCGCTTTGAGGCTGATCTTTTCGGAATCGGGCTGAGAAAGTATGTATCTGTACGACTGTGAAAGCCGGTTTAAAAATATAATCGATTTTTTCGGATCCGATTCGATGAGGGAAGTCAGAATACTGAAATTATTGAACAGAAAATGGGGATTCACCTGATTTTTCAGAACCAGAAGCTGGGCCTTTAAATTTTCTTTTTCCAGCTGTTCGGCATCCAGCAAAAGCTGCTGAACTTTCAGGAAATTTTTGCGATTGGATACAATGTAGAAAGTGGCGAGCATGGCCATGACGGTAAGGCCGGTATTTGCTTTTGTTCTTTGCGCCCGGGTGTAAGGATTTCTTTCAAACTGTGTTCGGGTGATGATCACGTCGAACTGTGTTTTGAAAAATGAAGTCATGCCAATCCATATACCAATGAACGCGAAATTGAACATGATGGCTATCCCTACACCGAATAAAAAAGCAAACAGGCGCGCTGGAAGCTGCACAGTAATTCTGCCGTCGATCCATTCAAAAAAAAACCCTATTTTCTCTACAATGATGATCCAAACCCTAAAAAAAGCGACGTTCACCAGAAACTCGATCGTCCATAAAGGCGCTTTTGTCTGAACCATCGCCCAGTCAATCTGAACGTTGCTGACATAGATCCGGATGGGGAGGTACACCAAAACAATACCCACGGCAAGTTGCCATTTCTTTCTGCCTGCCAGGCTATGCAGTTGGTATGTTTTCATTGCTGCGGTTCTGAAAATCCTATGGGTTAAGTATCAGCAAAGATTCAAAAATTAGTTACAAACGGAAGCATTTTCCAGTAAACGAGTGTCTGATTATTACCGTATCATTTAATTGGTTCCAGAGCCACGCGGCCCGCAATGAGCTGTTGGCAACTGGCTATTAGCTCTATGGGTTCTTCTTAGAAGATAATAGTTAAAATCATCCTCCTATCCGGGGTAATTTATAAATCTTTATTGACTGAACTCTCCTCGAACGATCACGTACCGAAGGCCCGGCAAAAAATGGGGGCCACCACGCGGATACATGGTTAAATTATTGATCAATTGCCACTTAGCTATCATATAGGAGGCGATATAACCAAACAGGCTGTCAAAAATCTCGACAGCCTGCTCATCCGTTTATTTATCATTGATCAAGTAACTTCAGATTTTATTTCCCTGGTGTGATCACAATGTTGCGGTACTCCACCGGCCCGTGATCGCCCTGGATGTAAAGCGGCCCTGGCTCACCTTCATTGCTATCCAGTGCTCCGCCCGTGATACCCGGAATTTCCTGGTTGGTGATGACGGTTTTTCCGTTGGCCACGAGCGTCAGCATACGGCCTATCAGCGTGATATCGAAAGTATTCCATTCTCCCGCATTTTTGGCAACCATTTCGCTTGGCAGTATAAAGCCATAAACAGCACCCATCTGATCCAGTGCGGGTTCCATCCCTTTGCTGTCGGTAACTTGTACCTCGTAGCGCCCGCGAAGGTATACTCCACTGTTACTGCCTTTGGGTATTCTGAATTCCACGTGTAGCTTAAAATCATTGAATTTTTCATCCGTCACAAGGTTAGCGCCGGATTTGGGGCTGCGCAGGATACCATTTTCGGCAATCCACTGATTCGTCCCTTCTGCATGCCACCCTTTCATGGTATTTCCACCGGTAAGCTTGATGGGTTTGCCCCACACGGGCGGGGTTTGCCTGCGCAAAGAAGGGGCACGAACGCCTGTCCAGTTATATGTTTTCCCTTCTGGTGTGGTCAAGGTTCCGCTCAGCTTGGTGCCTGAGAGTGTGCCTTCCACTTTAAGATCACTTTCACCTCTTTCCCACTGAGGTGGAATGGCAAAGCTAAACCGTCCTTCATTGAAATGAACGACTGAAATCGGGCGCGCACTTCCTGAAAATCCTGTAAATTGGCCAACGAGTGTCTTGGTTCCTGAATGCCTTACTTCAAGCCAGGACGGCGAAGGCTTTCCATTTACATCAACGGTAATGTCCCACCGGCCTTCGATAGGTGCCGCTGCGAAGGCATTTTTTTCAATTGAAAAAAAGGTCAGTAAAAGGGCAAACGCCAAAAAGCTGAAGCGTTTTGAAAAATGGTGTACTTTGGTTTGGAATATCTTGTTCATAAATTGTTTTGGATATTAGAGGGCACAATTTACGATAAAAATTGAAGGGTTGGAATGATAATTTTAAAAGCAGCCAGCTGTCAGCTAATGGCTGTTAGCTTTTCTCCAACTGCGGGTCAACCCCATTCTGGTCAGTGGGTGACATGGTTAAAATAAGCTCCAAACAAAAACTACCTGACTCTGAATATGCGGTGACCGATGGCGACCTGTCCAAACATGTCTGTACTTCTGACAGTGAGCCGATGGGTTCCGGGGGACAGGTTTGCCGGAAGTTTTCCTTTCCAGATATGTCTTGAGATCGTAGGGTCATCCATCGCCCATCCGAAAACAGTGTCCATTTTGGTACCATTCACTACGGACTGCAAAAAAGGATTGTAAATTCCCATCGCCGCTACACCGGGGTCACGCATGGGGTTGTAGTTCAGCGTAGTCCAGCCTTCCATACCATGCACATTCATTTCAATTTTGGATCTGGGTGACCCCGCAAAAACATTTACCAGCAATGCTGTTGTGTCCAGGGCAGCCTGATTGATTTCGTCTGGCAGATAAATATTCATCTGATAATCGGAAGGTCTTCTTGCCGCTTTGAACTGAATCGAATAGCGATTTCCATCAAAAGTAATTTCGGAATATCCGTTTGGACCTCCATCGTTCATTGTGGCATGCGGTATGCCCCGTTCATCCTTGATCCCGCACCACCAGCTTCCGCAAACCGTCGCGTTAATGAAATGATGGTGAGGAGTCTTTCCATTCCAGCCCATTTTTTCATCGGCAAACACGTGCGCCATGGTGTGGGTATGCCCTGCAACCGACAAAGTGTACGGACGATCTTTTAGTATATCAAACATTTCCTTACGGTTGTCGCAGGCCACAATGGGCGCATGCATGACCAGTACAATCAGCTTGTCTTGCGGAACCTGTGCGAGGTAATTTTTCACAAAATCAAGTTGCTGTTCCGTAAAGTGCGATTTGTATTTGCCAGCGGAGTCAAAATAAACGTCCTTCAACGATATAAACACCACCTGCCCGTATTCAAAGGCATACGTACTGGGCCCGTAAAATCGTTCGTAGGTCTCATCGGAAAATCGGTCATCAGTTGCTCCCCGGTTGTAATCGTGGTTGCCAAATACGTTGTACCAGGGAATACCGATTTGAGCTATTGTTTCATTGATCTCCTTAAACAGATTAGGGTCGTCGGCCACAATATCACCCAGACTAATACCCAGGACTGCTTCGGTTCCGATGCACTCTTCCACGACATCATGGGTTACGTAATTCACTTCCGCAATGCCTCGGGCCTGGGTGTCACCAAAGATCAGGGCTTTAAATTTTCGATCTTCCCTCTGCTCGCGGAGACCGAAATGAATCGATTTGGGCAGCGGCCCTGTGGCTTTCACACCCGCCACACCCAGCGCTGGAGAACCATGCGGCTTGTGCATGTAGTAATATTGGGGAATCTGGTCTTTGGTAACGGGAGTCATGTAACCCGCCGGTTTGATCACGAAGAAACCCACATCCTGACCAGCGGGAAGCGACCATCTCCCGTTTCTATCGCTTCTCACGACCTCCCGTCCGTTGGATACACACACGCCGGCAAGGGGCAACTCTCCCGGGTCGGATACCCCGTTTTTATTCTGGTCAAGAAACACCGTTCCGCTGGCCATTTCCTGAGCGTAAACGACGTTATGACATAGACAAATGATGACGATAATATTGATGGCAATTTTCATATACACAGGATTTTATCATTTCAATGGTTTACCTGCCTGCAGTCCAATCGGGCTATCCGGACAACGGTAGGCAAGACCAAAAGTGTCCCAAAAGAGTAAAGCGCAATCGCACCGACCTTTAAGTGTAAACCAGCAACGCCGATACTAAGAACAAAATGAAAACACAACTTGCTAAGGCCCGGTGGTTTCGCATCATCCCCATCGTTTTTATCACCTACAGCCTTGCATACCTTGACCGCGCCAATTTTGGTTTTGCTGCGGCAGGTGGCATGACCGAAGACCTTAATATTTCCAAAGGAACCTCATCACTGCTGGGGTCACTCTTTTTTCTGGGCTACTTTTTCTTTCAGATACCGGGAGCCCAGTATGCTGCTCATAAAAGCGCCAAGAAACTGATCTTTTTCTCCCTGATCCTCTGGGGCGGTCTGGCAGCGGCCACGGGTATGGTCAGTGACGTAGGCGCGCTCATCGTGATCCGTTTTATGCTGGGGGTAGTAGAGAGCGCCGTGATGCCCGCCATGCTGATCCTGCTCAGCCAATGGTTCACCAAAGACGAAAGGTCACGTGCCAATACCTTCCTTATTTTGGGTAATCCGGTAACCGTACTCTGGATGTCGGTACTATCAGGTTATCTGATCTCAGCACTCGGCTGGCGATGGATGTTTATCATTCAGGGTGTTCCGGGAATTATCTGGGCATTTATATGGTGGAAAATGATCGATGAAAAACCTAAAGACGCCCATTGGCTTACTCAGCAGGAAAAGGATGATATAGATGAACGCCTCCAGGAAGAACAGCAAGGCATAAAACCGATGAAGAATTATGCGCAGGCTTTCAAATCAAAGGAAGTTATTCTCCTGTGCCTGCAGTATTTTCTGTGGAGCCTCGGCGTGTATGGTTTTGTGATGTGGCTACCGTCTATCATCAAAGCCGCTCCCGACATGGATATTGTCACTACGGGGTGGCTCTCCTCGGTGCCTTATATTCTGGCGATCATCGGTATGATGGGCGCATCTTACTTTGCAGACAAAACACTCAACCGTAAAATTTTCATATGGCCATTTTTAGTGATCGCCTCCCTGTCCCTGTTTGGAGGGTACCTGGCAGGTACTGAAAATTTCTGGCTGTCATTTACATTGCTCGTTATTTCGGGAGGCGCCCTCTACGCCCCTTACGGGCCATTTTTTGCTGTCATCACCGAAATGCTACCCCGAAATGTGGCTGGCGGCGCACTTGGTCTGATCAACAGCATGGGGGCGTTGGGATCGTTTATCGGAGCCTATCTTGTAGGCTATCTGAATGGCTTAACGGGAGACTTTGGTGCCTCTTATATGCTCATGTCCGGAGCCGTGCTTCTTTCCGCGATCATCACGCTCATTGTCGTGAAACCTCCTGTTGCAGCCCATTGACGAGCTCTTTTTCAAACAACTTCCTGCCAGCTTTGGGACAAAATCAATGCCGCCCAGCCAAAATTAAACCACCGAAGATACCTGAGAACACCGAAGGTGTTTCTCCCCTTTGGTGAACTTAGGTCACTCAGGTGGGTCAAACTTTTATAGTATCAACAGCACAAATTTTGTTAACATCGGATTAACCGCTAAGCTTTTCCTGTAACCACGCCGCATTCTGAAAAACCTAAGATCTTTCTGTCGAAGTGAACCTCCACCCAAACCATAATTGTTCAGGTGATTACCAAAAAAATGCAGCCCAGCCAAAATTAAACCACCGAAGACACCTGAGAACACCGAAGGCGTTTGTCCCCTTTGGTGAACTTAGGTCACTCAGGTGGTTCAAACCATTATAGTATCAACAGCACAAATTTCGTTAACATCGGATTAACCGCTAAGCTTTTCCTGTAACCACGCCGCATTCTGAAAAACCTAAGATCTTTCTGTCGAAGTGAACCTTCACCCAAACCATAATTGTTCAGGTGATTACCAGAAAAATGCAGCCCGGCTAAAATTAAACCACCGAAGACACCTGAGAACGCCGAAGGCGTTTGTCCCCTTTGGTGAACTTAGGTCACTCAGGTGGTTCAAACCATTATAGTATCAACAGCACAAATTTCGTTAACATCGGATTAACCGCTAAGCTTTTCCTGTAACCACTCAAGATTCTGAAAAAGCTGAAATGTTTCTTTCGAAGTGAACCTCCACCGTCTGCCTGAATCCATTTAATTTCTCACCTTTGTGCCTCATTTGCTCCGTTTTCAACGTTTCATAAAATAAAAAATACCGCCATGATCGAATTACAACCCGGAAAATACCGTCGCAACATCATCCGTTTATGGCGTTTACTTGGGCTGATACTTGGTCTTTTCATCTTTTACCTCATTGCAGTAAGCATCAATCTATTCTGGCTTTTCGGCGGCATGCCCGATCTGGTTACACTCGAAAATCCTAAAAGCGAACTGGCTTCCGAGCTGATCTCGGAGGATGGGAAGTCGCTTGGGAAATACATTTTCAAAAACCGCTCCCCAATCGAATATGATCAGGTTTCGCACAACCTCGTCGATGCGCTGATCGCCACGGAAGATGCACGTTTTCTGAATCATTCGGGAATAGACCCGCGTAGCCTGGCCCGTGTTGCCAAGGGATTACTCACGGCAAACTCCGGAGCCGGAGGTGGAAGTACACTCACCCAGCAGGTGGCTAAAAATCTTTTTGAAACACGATCTGAGAAATACCGCGGACTGCTCGGCAAAGTGCCGGTGGTGCGGACTGTTATTGCCAAAACCAAGGAATGGATCCTGTCGGTGATCCTGGAAAGAAAATACACCAAGCAGGAAATCATGATGATGTACCTGAATACCGTCTCCTTCGGAAACAATACCTACGGGGTAAAGGTGGCATCCCGAACCTATTTTGACAAAGATCCCTGGGAGCTCAACGTGCCCGAAGCGGCCCTCATTGTGGGAATGCTTCAGAATCCCACTTTATACAATCCTTTACGCTTTCCGGCCAATGCGCTGAAACGCCGGAATACGGTTTTGGGACAAATGATGAAATATGACTATTTGCCCGAAGAAAAATTTGAAAATTACAAAGCGCAACCGTTGAATCTGAAATACACCATTGAGAGTCACAATACGGGACTGGCACCGTATTTCAGGGAATCGATGCGCGGATTTTTGAACGCCTGGGTAAAGTCATACAACGAAGAGCACGACGCCGACCTGGATCTGTCTACCAGCGGGTTGCGCATTCACACCACCATTGATTCACGTATGCAACGGTATCAGGAGGAAGCCCTGACCGAACACATGCGGCAGCAGCAGAAAATATTTGACGAGCACTGGAAGGGCCGCAATCCCTGGATAGATGACAAGGGCCGGGAAATGCCCGGATTTATCAGTAAAGCGGTGAACAGGCTTCCTCATTACATCAGCCTGAAAGCGCTGCTGGGTGAAGAAGCAGCGATGAAAATTATGCGGACTCCTTACAAAATGAAGGTTTTTTCGTGGAATGGAGAGAAGGAAATGACGATGAGCCCCATCGATTCCATTCGTTACTATAAGCGCTTTTTACATGCCGGCATGATGTCTATGGATCCAAGGAACGGGCATATCAAAGCCTGGGTGGGTGGTGTTAATTTCAAATATTTCAAATATGATCATGTAAAGCAGGGAAAACGCCAGCCGGGTTCTACCTTCAAGCCGTTCGTTTACCTGGCTGGTCTGGACAAAAATTTCCTGACACCCTGCGACCGCGTGATGGACCAGCCGGTTACTTTTGGAAAGGAAGACGATGTCCCCGAAGGATACACGCCCGAAAACTCAAATGGCAGCTACTCCTACCAATCCCTGTCTCTACGCCAGGCGCTCGGGAAATCGGTCAATTCGGTGAGCGCTTACATTATCAAAATGGTGAAGGCAAAAACGGTGATTGAGTACGCGCATAAATTGGGCATTACGAGCAAACTTCCCGAAACGCCTGCACTTGCATTAGGCACAGGGGATGTGTCGGTGTATGAAATGGTGAATGCTTACTGTGCATTTGCCAATGGCGGCTACCGGACCGAACCGATGACAATACTGAGAATAGAAGACCGCTATGGAAACGTATTGCAGAGTTTTCACCAAAAACAGAATCAGGAGCTGAATGAGAACATGGCCTATGATATGCTCTACCTGATGCGGGGCGCCGTGGAAGATCCGGGCGGAACCGCAGGGCGATTAAGTTCCTATGGAGTGACACAGGGCAATGAGATCGCAGCCAAAACCGGAACATCGCAAAATCATTCGGATGGCTGGTTTATGGGCATGACTCAACACCTGGTAACGGGGCTCTGGGTGGGCGGCGAGGATCGCAGCATTCACTTTCGTACCCTGGCACTTGGGCAGGGTGCCCGTGTCGCCATGCCCGCCTGGGGACTTTACATGCAAAAAGTTTACAATGATCAAACGTTAACCGAATATCGGAAAGGCCCATTTGTCAAACCAGCTAACTACGTCCGGGATTGCAACACCATGACCGGTGATAGCACCAATACGTACACACCGCCTTCAAAATCGGATGATGAAGGGGTTTTATTTTAAAGAGGCTCAGAAGAGCAACTAGTGTTAAATTGTTGTATTGTTTGATTGTTCTGCTCTTTTGTAGTGAAAAGCGTGCTGCTATACATGTTAACCATCATGCCTAGCGGCGGGTTCTCATTTGAATATCAGTTTTCTTTCCCGATAAGCCTACATCACCCCAACCCAATCCCTTTCAAAAAACCTTCGCGATAATTATTCCCGATCGGAATTTCTATATCATTGATAAACACCCTGTTTCCTTCGATGTGGGTGATTTTGGATTTATTGACAATGAAGGATCGATGTACCCGCAGGAACAGATTGGCGGGCAACAGAAAGGACGGGATTAATGATTAGGCGATAGACGAACAGAGCGAAATAGTAGAAAGCCCCTTCATCTGAGTTTAATAAACAAGGTTTACCCTGTCAATGTGTTTTTGATCGAGGACAACGGGCTCACACTCATCGATACAGGATTTCCAGGCAGCGCGGACAAAATTTTCGCGGCCATTGGAAAGGGTGGTAAAAAACCAGAGGATATCAAACGCATCATCCTGACCCATGCCCATCCTGACCAATCCGGAAGTGCAGCGGAAATTGGCAAGAGACTGAAAGTCCCGGTTTGGGCCCACCGCATCGATGCCGAAATCCTGGAAAAAGGCATTGGAGGCCGTGAGCCAAAGATCCTTGGACCGGGGATACTTAGTTTCTTCCTATACCATATTTTTATCAAAAACAGCTCCGGCGTTGTGGATCCTATTAAGTTCGAGCGAAAGCTGGAAGATCGTGACAGCATTGACATTGCCGGTGGGATACAGGCTATTCATGTTCCCGGCCACAGTCTGGGGCAAATTTCCCTGCTGGTAAAAAATGAAAGCGTTCTGATCGCTGCGGATCTTTGCGCTAATTTCATTGGATTGGACATGAGTACGGTTAGCGAAGATCATGAGGTGTCTATTGAAAGTATTGGAAAGGTATCCCGTTTTCCCTTTGATAAAGCGGTATTTGGTCACGGAAACCCGATTATGCGCAATGCAGACAAGACGATGAAGGCCTTTTATCGAAAATTACAACTTGTTTGATTTAAGCTGATTTGCAGTCAAAAAACGCCACCGCCACAATTTGAAGGGTATAATTACCAGCAACCAGCCTCCCCCCGCGTTTTCGCTCCCAGAACCAGGTCATTTGAATCTCTCCCATTCAACCGATGCAGCTCACGTCCACACCAAACCGTTATGTGCATACCCTCCAGAGCTCAAAACAGGCTTTTTGTTTCTTCGATTTGTTTGGTTTAACAAACATCAAACCGTGTTGGCACGATTTTGGAATGTAAACCCGAAACATCCAACTTATATCATGAAGTTACTAGTTTCAGTATTTTGCGCAATTGGCCTGTTGACAGGCTGTAACAGCAGCAACAACAAGGAAGCAGAAGTACAGCAAGCAAAACAAATGGCTGTGGATTCAATGAAGCATGTCATAGCCAAACAGGCTGTGGTCGATTCGATGAACGCAGTCATGGCAGAACGTGAAAAGGAAATAAAGGCTGAACAGGCGCAAGCGGAGCAGGAAGAAAAAGACAGACAAGCGCTGGCAGTAAAAAATGAAACGCCTGCAGCAGCGCCAGTTGCTAAAAGAAAGAAAAAATGGAATAACACCGCCAAAGGTGCTGTCATCGGCGCAGGAACTGGTGCTGTGGCCGGGGCAATCATTCATAGTAAAAAGCCCGTTGAAGGCGCCCTCATAGGAACCGTTGTGGGTGCTGGTGTGGGTACTGCCACGGGTGCCATTGTTGATGATTCAAAGAAGAAGAAAAATAAGGCAAACTAGTGGCAGAATGCCTGATTGTTGTTATTTGAGTACAGATGATTTGTCATCCTTCAGGTTAATAAAAAAGGGGAGCCTTGCGGTGTGCAGGATCCCCTTTTTTATTAGGAGGGAGCCGCTCTCAACACCCAGCTTTACCTTGTAACCTGCCTGGCTACTTTTTTCAATTTACGATCAAATACTTCACTTACGGCGTCTGGCCGGAATTTGAGTTTAGCTGGCGACTCGTTGAATAATACTGCATACCAAACCAGTCCTCCCAAAAAACACCCGGCTTCGTTGGCATGATTGGCATCGAAGGCCAGCTTCTTGCTGTTGTCATATTTGTAGCCCACGTGAAGCGAATTGGTTTGGTCGGGTAGTGCCGGGTATTGCGCTTCAGTGGATTTGAAAGCCATGTCGGGCCTGTAAGCAGTTTTGGCATCGGAATTCACTTTCCAGAAGGCATCACCCACCGGAAAAAGTGCGATACCTAACTCACTCGCTATGGTATGGTACGCAGCCCTCGATTTCTGCCACATCTCCTCTGCATTGGATGCAAACTGATTTTCCGCAGTTTGCGTGAATTTTTTCGCATCGGTTCTGTAAGCCCAGGTCTGCTGCATCACAATACGGGCCTTGGGCTGGATGGATTTTACCAGATCATACAACTTTTTGGCATAAGGCCTGTAAGTGCTTAGATCTCCGGAATTCATGGAGTTTTGCTGGATGGTAACAACATCCCACTTACCCACGGAGAGCAACTCGCGCAACGACTTGCCTCCGTAGGCTTTGCCTTTGGGATCATCGGGATTTTTTTCAGCCGCTTCGGCAATTTCCCAATGCCTTTGCAAGGAGCATCCGCCAAGCTCTGCCCGACCAATTTTCAGGGGATGTCCTCCTTCCGTGGCAAGCTGGGGAAGGTAGCGGGTTGCATTTTGTGAAAAGCTATTTCCAATCAAAAATAGCTTGAGGGTATCTGAAATGGTGTTATCTCCGGTTCCGCCATAACCCGGAAGTATGGTGGCAACCGATATGCCCCACCACAGCACACCACACAAATGTTTTTTATAAAGCTTCATATTCTTTACCTGATTAAACCTGCCAACCTGTTTCGACTAAATCATCAAGGACGCGCTACACTAAATCTACCGATGGTATTTTGTCGCACCAACATTCTTTTAATCAGACTTTCTCGCAAAGGAGGGAAAACGCTTAGATTTTGTGCATAAATTTCTACCAATATTTTAACGGAAACCCTCTCGTTCCCTGAAAAATCGCATAATAACATGCCTCACTGCTCATAACACTTTGCGGTTCGTAGCGCGGTGGCTCCATTGAATTGTTGGCATAACCTACCTTATAGCTAAGCTGAGACTGATGGGTCATCCCACTGGAGAAAATCGTACAACCCCTTAAGAAGTTCTTCCACATCTAAACAAAGTATCTTAACTTTACTGCCCGGCTTCTTTCCAGGCTTGAAACCGGGACGGTCGTCTGTTTTGCTGAAAACAGTCCTCCTTCGTCACTTTCTCAACTTATGAATTTAAAGAAAACCATTTTTTTAGCAGACGACGATGAGGACGACCGGTTTTTTCTCCGGGATGCGATCAATCAGATCGAAAATAATATAGAGATTATAGAAGCGGTCAATGGCCCTGATTTGCTCGAAATATTAAAAACGCATCCGCATACGCAGGACGTTCTGATCGTGCTGGACATGAATATGCCGCGCCTCAACGGGCTTGAAACCATACAGGCCATCAGAATGAATCCGGCCTATGCCCCCATACCTGCCGTGATGATCTCCACCTCATCAGACCGATGGCTTATCGAACAGGTAAAGCAAGCTGGTATTGATAAGTTTGTAACCAAACCGTCCACCATGGAAGGCTTCTTATGTCTGGCACGAGAGCTTTGTAACAGCTTTTAAAGTCACATCGGATGTAGGGCCAGTTCTCCATTGGCTACAAATACGGATGCCTCAAAAATCAAAATAAAATAACAAATAATTGATATACAGATAATTAATCAGAAACAAAAAGTCTGGTACAATTTTTGTTGGTAATTTTTCGTGGATCACTTCTCTGAAATTTCAACAGGTTATTGAACATCGATATTTACAATGAGCACCAATTCCTCAAAACTAAATTCCGTACTACCATCACTGCCCAAATCGCTTACAGGTATTAAAGGGCTCGACGAAATCACGCGTGGTGGGTTACCTCTTAACAGGCCCACCCTTATATGCGGACCGGCAGGTTGTGGAAAAACCCTTTTCTCCATGGAATTTCTGGTTCATGGTGCACGCGATTTCAACGAACCGGGTGTTTTCATGGCATTCGAAGAAAAAACCGAAGAGCTGGCCCTGAACGTTGCTTCTTTAGGTTTTGATCTGAACGAACTTCGAAATAATAATATGATCCGACTGGATCATGTGCACATAGAACGAAGTGAGATTGAAGAGACGGGTGAATATGATCTGGACGGGCTGTTTATCCGGCTGGCTCATGCCATTGATACCATTGGAGCCAGGAGAGTGGTGCTGGATACACTCGAAAGCCTCTTTTCGGGACTGAATAACCAGGGCGTGATCCGGGCGGAGCTCAGGCGCCTGTTTGAATGGCTGAAGGAGAAAAAAGTTACCACCATCATCACCGCCGAAAAAGGGGAAGGTACCCTAACCCGCCACGGGCTCGAGGAATATGTTTCGGACTGTGTTATCCTATTGGATCACCGGGTTGCCAACAAAATATCCACACGCCTGCTGAGGATTGTAAAATACCGGGGATCCGTTCACGGTACCAACGAATACCCTTTCCTCATTGAAGATGATGGCATTTCTGTTATTCCGGTTACATCACTCACGCTGTCGCATGTAGCCTCGTTTGAACGCATAACGTCCGGCATCCCTGCCCTTGACGTGATGCTCGGTGGCAAAGGCTTTTTCAGGGGGAGCAGTATTCTCGTATCAGGTACTGCTGGTACCGGCAAGACCAGCATTGCGGGGTCATTTGCCAATCAAACCTGCCTGAATGGAGAGCGCTGTATCTATTTCGCTTTTGAAGAATCCCCGCAGCAGATCATCCGCAACACCCTATCGATTGGGATCACACTCCAGGATCATCTGGATAAAGACCTTCTCCGGTTTCATGCCTCCCGCCCCACTCTGAACGGCCTGGAAATGCACCTGTTTTCAATCAACAAACTGGTCAATGACTTTCAGCCATCTGTTGTAATTCTGGATCCGATTACCAATTTAATAACGGTGGGATCTGTGAGTGAAGTCAAAAGTGTGCTCATCAGGCTGATCGATTTCCTGCAATCCAGAAATGTGACGGTCATGTTTACGGCACTTGCCATGAACGACAACATCGGCGAACAATCCGATGAAAGTATTTCGTCTCTGGTGGATGCCTGGCTTTTGGTAAGAGATATAGAGCTGAACGGGGAAAGGAACCGCGGCATGTACGTGATGAAATCGCGGGGGATGAAACACTCCAACAAGGTCCGCGAGTTTGTAATTTCTGACAAAGGGCTTAACCTTATCGACTTATACCTGGGCCCCGAAGGCGTGCTCACGGGCTCTGCACGTGAGAAGCAGCAGCTTGCCGAAAAGACCGTACATGTACTCCGAGATAATGCGATTCAGCGAAAGGATAGGGAAATAAGCCGCAAGAGAACTGTCCTGGAATCCCGAATTGCGAGTCTTAAGGAAGAATTTGAATCACTGCAGGAAGAAATGAACAAGAGTTATATCGAAGAAGAAATAAGAAAAGAGGTTCTTGAGCAAAATCTCCGGGAGTTTACGGAAGGAACTGACAACAATCAGCAATTATAAACACCTAACCAGGCCCTTATGGACGGAGAAAATGAGAAATGGGAACTAAGATTATATGTAGCAGGAAAAACTACAAAATCGGTCACGGCCCTGTCGAACCTGAAAAGGTATTGTGAAAAACATCTGAAGGACAAATACATTATTGAAGTAATTGACCTGCTCGTTCAGCCACAATTAGCCGAAGGTGACCAGATCCTGGCCATACCCACTTTGGTAAAAAAAGTACCCGAACCCATACGTAAAATTATCGGTGACCTTTCCAATGAAGAAAAAGTTTTGGTTGGACTAAATATTCGCCCAGCGGCGAAAGTACAATGAGCTCAGAAACTGATTTAAACGATTTCGAAAGTGAAAATTCTGATCGCGTCTTTGTGCTTCGCCTGTTCGTGACGGGCGCTACAACCAACTCACGAAGAGCAGTGATTAACATCAAAGAGATTTGTGAACAATACCTGCCCAACAATCACACGCTGGAAATCATAGACGTTTACCAACAAAAAGAAATTGCAGAACAGGAACAATTAATTGCCCTGCCTCTTCTCATTAAAACCTCACCCCTTCCGGTAAGAAGGATGATCGGGGATCTGTCGGACACTGCCAGCGTACTCAGAGGCCTTGGCATTTCACTGTAATTGCAGATGGATACTTCAAAGAAATACACACAATTAGAAGAAGAAAATGAACTTCTCCGCCTTCAGCTCGAAGAAGCAACGGACACGATCAATGCGATCCGATCGGGCCAGGTAGATGCACTGGTAGTAAAAGATGCAAATGGAGCGCATCAGCTTTTTACATTAAAAACAGCGGATCAAACTTACAGGTTGTTTATTGAAAAAATGAGCGAAGGAGCAGTTACCATTAACGAAAATGGTATCATTCTCTACAGCAACTCAAAATTTGCGTCCATGGTAGACGTGCAATTATCCAAAGTAATTGGCCTTCCATTCTCCAGTTTTGTACCGGATGAGTCGAAGGATATTTTTAACGAAATGTTCAAAAACGGCTGGATGGGTGATCACAAGGCAGAACTAAACATTAAACGAGGAGAGCTGCTGATCCCATGCCAGCTTTCGGTAGCGTCGCTGGAGCTGGACGAGGGAGTTTCCCTGAGTGTTATTCTCACCGACCTCACCTTTCAGAAAGAGACCGAGACCTTATTAAAATCGAACAATCAGAAGCTCAAAGAAATCAATCTGGAGCTCGAATCCAGCAACCATGATCTTCAGCAATTCGCGTCTGTGGCTTCTCATGACCTGCAGGAGCCACTAAGAAAGATCCTGATTTTTTCTTCCATGCTCAGAACAAAGCATTCCGAAGAATTTACGGACGTAGCCGCGCTACATTTACAGAAGATCATCTCCTCCGCACACCGGATGAAAACAATGATCGCTGATGTTCTCAGTTACTCCCGTTTGTCCACCCACGTCACCGTCTTAGAGCCGACCAACCTTGGCGATATCGTCCAGGAAGTTATCGAAGATTATGAAATCCTAATCCAGGAAAAAAAAGCACGGATTTTTGTTGGCAAGCTACCCACCATAGAGGTAAACCGGGGACAAATCCGCCAGGTTTTTCAAAACCTGATCAGCAACGCGATCAAATTCTCCAAGCCGGATAGCACACCGGTTATTCACATTGATGGGCAAATTGGAGAAAACGGCCAGGTAACCTCAGATTCGTCGGCGCATTGCATCATTACTGTGAAAGACAACGGGATCGGTTTTGACGAGGTGTACCGGGATAAAATATTTTCGCTGTTCGAGCGGCTCAACACCAAGGATAAATACGAAGGGTCGGGAATAGGATTGGCCATTTCGAAAAAAATCATTGACAAGCACAATGGAAGCATCACTGCGGTAAGCCAAATCGGGGAAGGCTCGCAATTTACGATCACACTGCCGCTTCGAAAGCCTCTCTCCAAAAGCCAAAACAGACGGGCTTTATAGACCCCAGTACCGTTTTGGTATAAGCCCCGGTTTCAAAAAGCACAGTAAAAACATCATCACTTTTCACCCCCAAGGCTCGGGGTATTTGCAAAAAAAAGGTCTTTTAATCCTAAATTCCCCTAGTGCGCATCGCGCAAAAATTGGCCTTTTACTGTCCGGTTTTGTGTATCTTTCAGGTCTATACATCACGTCAAATCGGCTAGTGTTATTAGACCTTAACAATCAGTATATGTTTCAGGAATATATAGAAATCCGCGGAGCACGTGAAAACAACCTTAAAAATGTGTCTCTCAGCATCCCCAAGCGTAAAATAACCATCTTTACGGGGGTGTCGGGCTCTGGCAAATCTTCCATCGTTTTTGATACGATCGCCACCGAAGCCCAGCGGCAGCTCAATGAGAATTTCAGCATGTTTATCCGAAATTTCCTGCCTAAGTATGCCCAGCCAAATGCAGATGCCATTGAAAATCTGAGTATGGCCATTGTGGTGGATCAGCGGAGATTGGGAGGAAATTCTCATTCTACGATGGGCACCATTACAGATATTTCGCCGGTGCTTCGCCTGCTGTTTTCCCGCATCGGACAGCCGCATATTGGCAACTCAAATGCATTCTCGTTTAACGACCCGCGGGGGATGTGCCCGGAATGCAACGGGATCGGTAAGAAAATGGGTGTCGTGGCAGATTCTTTTCTGGATATGAGCAAGTCGCTAAACGAAGGTGCGGTACAGGTGCCGGTGTTTGCAACCTGGGAAAAAAGCAGTTATGCCAGTTCCGGATTTTTCGACAACGATAAAAAGCTCTCGGATTTCACGCCTGAGGAAATGGATCTTCTGCTGTACGGCAAAGACCTTAAGTTTAAACTCCAGGTGGGCGGCGGAAGTATGAACGCCACGTATCTGGGCGTAATCGAGAAATTCGAAAGATCGTATATCAAAAGAGATATTAAAACCTTATCAGAACGCACCCAAAAAGCGGTTGCTCCCTACATCGCACTTGGACCTTGTCCGTCGTGCAAAGGAGCACGTCTGAGCCAGGCTGCGCTGAACTGTAAAATCAATGACAAAAATATAGCCGAAATGTCGTCCATGGAAGTTTCGGATCTCCTCTTGCTGGTAAACGAAATCGAGGATCCTGTGGCTACGTCCATGGTGGCAACATTATCCGAAAGACTGCAGCACCTGGTTGATATCGGGCTGGAATACCTGAGCCTGGACCGGGAGACAAGCACACTCTCAGGAGGTGAATCGCAACGTGTGAAGATGGTAAAGCATCTGAGCAGCAGCCTGATCGACGTTATGTACATTTTCGACGAACCCAGTGTGGGCTTACATCCCAGAGACGTGCATCGGCTGAACGAACTGCTGGGTAAGCTGAGAGACAAAGGCAATACCGTCATTGTGGTAGAACACGATCCGGATGTGATTAAGGTTGCAGACCATATCGTGGACGTAGGCCCTCAGGCAGGGAGCAACGGCGGACAAATTGTTTTTGAAGGAAGCTATGACGAACTCATCAAAGCAGATACACTCACCGGACGGCATATCAAGCAATCGTTGTCGCTGAAAGAAAATTCACGCAAACCCAGTGGCCAGCTTTCGGTGCGTAATGCAAACGTAAATAACCTACGCAATGTGCATGTGGACATTCCAGTTGGCGTACTTACGGTGGTAACCGGTGTTGCAGGGTCGGGGAAAAGCTCACTGATCAATCAGGTCTTTTTAAAACAACACGCCAGGGCAATCGTTATCGACCAGTCAGCAGTAGGAACCTCCACCCGGTCAAATCCCGCCACCTACACCGGCGTTATGGACGATGTGCGAAAAGCTTTTGCCAAAGCCAATCATGTAAGCGCATCGTTATTCAGCTTTAATTCTAAAGGCGCATGCGAAAATTGTCAGGGCCTTGGTGTGATTTACACGGATCTCGCGTTTCTGGACGGGATTAAATCGCCCTGTGAGGTTTGTGAGGGTAAACGTTTCAAAGAAGAAGTGTTGGCCTACAAGTTGGATGAAAAATCAATTTCAGATGTCCTGGAGTTGACAGTTCAGCAGGCACTGGCGCATTTCACGCAAAAGGAAATCTTACACAAGTTGCAGGCAATGAGCGATGTGGGACTCGACTACCTCACACTTGGCCAGCCACTGAGTACACTTTCGGGAGGCGAGTGCCAGCGAATTAAGTTGGCAAGCGAACTGCACAAAAAAGGAAGCGTTTATGTTCTGGATGAACCCACAACAGGACTACACATGTCGGATATCGGCCATTTGCTTGGCATTATGAACCGGCTGGTCGATGCAGGAAATACGATGATCGTCATAGAACACAATCTGGACGTGATCCGGAACGCCGACTGGATCATCGACATAGGGCCCGATGGTGGCACCAAAGGCGGAACTGTGGTATTTGAAGGCACGCCGAGGCAGTTGGCAGGTGCGGAAGGATCCATCACCAGTTTGTATTTGAGTGCCTGATGTTGCCAATGGGATCCGTCGGTCCAGGAATGCTTTTGTTCTTTCAACGAGTTTCCACTTAATGGTTTAGCGTCGAGTTGTTGGTGCTTGTATAAGTATTATTTTACGATGATCGGCTTACCTTTCTGGATGCCATTCATCTATTCTCCCCATGGTGCTTTTTCCCAACACATATTTTGACGCAATGAAAAAGTACGGGCTGTATCTGGCCGGGTTATTGCTGTTCACATTCCTGACGTTTACCGCCTCTGCCCAAAACACCCCCAACATCATTTTCATTATCGCAGATGATATTAGCTGGGATGATATGGGCACCTATGGCAATGCAAAGATCAAAACGCCGAATGTGGATAAGCTAGCCAGGGATGGCATGAAGTTCACAAACATGTTCCTGACTGCCAGCTCCTGCAGCCCGAGCCGGGCGAGTATCCTCACCGGCCGGTATCCGCACAACACCGGTGCAGCAGAACTTCACACACCTCTGCCGGCACATCTGAAATTTTTCCCGGAACTGCTTAAACAGAAAGGCTACTTTTCGGCCCTGGTGGGTAAATGGCACGAGGGTCCGGCGACCAAAAGAGCCTACGACACCTTGCTTGTTGACAAAATAAAAAACGGAGAAGGTGCCGAAGAGCAATGGGTAAGTTTGCTGCAGTCAAGACCAAAAGATAAACCATTTTTCTTTTGGCTTGCCCCGCTGGATGCGCACAGGCCCTGGTCATCAACAACCATTGGCCCGAAACACAACCCGGATACCGAAATTGTGGTACCACCCAACTTGGTCGACACCAAAGAAACAAGGCTCGACCTGGCAGCTTACTACAATGAAATCTCGCGACTGGATTACTACGTAGGTGAGCTATTGGCAGAATTGGAAAGGCAGGGCATTGCAAATAACACACTCATTATTTTCACATCGGACAATGGCCGCCCCTTTCCGGGAAGTAAAACAAGGCTTTATGATGCGGGGGTAAAGACCCCTTTTATCGTCAAATGGCCAAAGGGAATAAAACCTGGACAGACCTGCCAGAGCCTGTCCAGCAGCATTGATATTGCACCAACACTACTTGAACTTGCAGGTGTAGAGGCCTCGGAAACCTTTCAGGGAAAAAGCTTCACTGCTCTATTCGACACACCGGATAAGGAGTTCAGAAAATACGTATTTGCCGAACACAACTGGCACGACTATGCCGCATATGAGCGGTCGGTACGCAGCAAGGACTTTTTATATGTGATCAATAAAAGAACTGAACTGCACAATGGAGGCCCAATTGACGCCAACCAGAGCCCTTCTGCCAAAGCTTTGAAGATAGCCAGGAAAAATGGCAGGCTGACTCCGCTCCAAAAGGATGTTTTCGTTACGCCGCGACCTGCGGAAGAATTTTTCGACAACTTTAAAAATCCGTCCCAGTCACAAAACGAAATACTGAACAAAGCTTATGCTGCGCAGATCGCTGAACTTAGATCCGTCCTGAAACAGTGGCAGCACGAAACGGGTGACACTGAGCCAAACAATCTGACCCCCGACTGGTATGACCGTGAAACCGGTAAATCATTACCCGCAAAAGACAAGCGTGGCGAAATGCCGGGAAGTGCCAATAAAGCAGATCATATCAATCAAAAAGGCCCATTCTAAAATTGATAAATCTCCATCATGCATAAAATATTGTTGTTCATAACCGCCGGTCTGCTGACATTTACACCGGTTTTAGCACAGCAGTCCAGGCTCAATATACTCTGGATTGTAAGTGAAGACAACAGTCCGTTTCTGGGATGTTATGGCGACAAGTTTGCCACCACGCCCAATCTGGATAACTTTGCCAAACAGGGGGTACTTTACAAGAATGCGTTTGCAACTGCCCCGGTCTGCGCACCTTCCCGATCCACACTGATCACGGGTATGTATCCTCCGTCCATCGGCACCGAGCACATGCGGAGCACCTATCCGGTTCCCGATTTTGTCAAATTTTTCCCACACTACTTTAGGGAAGCGGGCTATTACACTACCAATAATGCCAAAAAAGATTATAACACGGTGGATCAGCCGGAAGCTTGGGACGAGTCCAGCGGAAAAGCCACTTACAAAAACCGCAAGCCAGGACAGCCTTTTTTCGCTGTATTCAATTTGAACGTATCGCATGAAAGCAATATTCACTCCCCGGTTCCAAAGGATAAGTTGAAGCACGATCCGGACAAAGTCACCTTACCTCCGTATCATCCCCGAACGACGGAAATGAAACACGACTGGGCGCTGTATTATGATAAGATCGAGGAAATGGACAGGCAGGCTGGAATTATTCTAAAAGAGCTTGATAAAGAAGGTCTTACAGAAAACACAATCGTATTTTATTACAGTGACCACGGGGGTATTCTTGGCCGAAGCAAACGATTTTTGTACGAATCTGGATTGAAAATACCACTCATCATTCGCTTTCCGGAGAAATTTGCTTCCCTGGCTTCCGGAAAAGCAGGAAGTACCACCAATCGGATCGTCACTTTTCATGATTTTGCTCCGAGTGTGCTCAGCCTGGCAGACATTCCGATTCCCCAGCACATGGAGGGGAAAGCATTTCTGGGTAAACGGCAGGTAAGAGCAAGAGATTATGCCTACGGATTTAGAGGAAGAATGGACGAACGTACAGACTTGTCCCGAACGGTCCGGGATAAAAAATACCGTTACATCCGCAATTACATGCCCCACAAAATCTATGCACAACACCTGGAATATCTGTGGAAAGCACCATCCATGCCATCCTGGGAGGCGGAATACAAGGCAGGCCGGTTAAATGAAGTCCAGAAGAAATTCTGGCAGGAAAAACCAGCGGAGGAACTTTTCGATACGGAAAAAGACCCCCACAATGTGAACAACCTCGCCGCTGACCCAAAATATAAAGACATTTTATTGAAACTTCGCGCGGCCAATCACAACTGGCTTATCGAATCCAAAGACGTTGGCTTTATCCCGGAAGCACTGCTCAGCAAGATCGCAGAGACTACACCCCTGCGTGGTTATGCTCTGAGTGGTAAATATAATTTCAAAAAAGTAATTGAAACTGCTGAAATCGCTTCATCCAGAGACCCGTCGAAGCTTCCTGAAATCATTCAAAGACTGGCTGACCCAGACCCCGTGGTACGGTATTGGGCGGTGATCGGCACAATCGTGTTTAAAAAGGAGGCGGTTTCTGCAAGACCAAAACTCAACGAGTTATTGCGTGATCCCGAAATCAGTGTACGTATCGCGGCATCGGAAGCGCTGCTGAATTTTGGAGAGACGGATAAACCCGTGCAAACATTGAGTCAAGCGCTTGAAAGCAACAATCAGATGGCCCGAGTACAGGCATTGAACGTGCTGGAAACGATTGGCGACAAAGCTAAACCCGCTTTCAATAACGTAAAAGCGCTCTTGAAAGGAAACCCAAAAGACGGCGACTATGATGTGCGCGCGGCAAAAAAGATCCTCCAACAAGGTGAAAAATAAAATAGCTATGAACAAACTGATCATTTCATCTTTGGCAATGCTTCTTGCCTTGCTCCTGGTTTCTGCCAAAATGCAGTCGACCACATCTGCAACCAAGCGCCCCAATATTCTCTTCGTCATCTCGGACGATCAGTCGTACCCTTATGCCGGTGCTTATGGCGACAAGGCTGCCCGGACGCCCCATTTCGACCGGGTCGCTCAGGAAGGTGTGTTATTTACCAATGCTTTTGCTGCTTCACCAGGATGCAGTCCGTCCCGGGCCGCCATACTGACCGGACTTAATTGCTGGCAGATCAAGGAGGCCGGCACACATGCCAGTAGCTTCCCTTCCGAGTTTAAGGTATTTCCTGATTTGCTTGAAAAGGCCGGATATAGCGTAGGGTACACGGGCAAAGGATGGGCGCCGGGCAACTTCAAAGTCTCAGGGCGCAACCGAAACCCTGCCGGTGATGCTTATCTGAGCAAAAAACAGGAAAGTCCAAAAGGTATATCGGATGTGGATTATGCCGCCAATTTCGCCGATTTTTATACTAAAAAAGAAAAAGACAAACCCTTCTTCTTCTGGCTGGGAACCTATGAACCGCACCGGAGTTATCAGAAAGGTATCGGAGCTGCAAATGGATTCAAGGCCGATGAAGTGCATGTTCCACCTTTCCTCCCGGATGTGCCTGAGGTACGGAATGACATACTGGACTATCTCTTTGAAATCCAATGGTTTGACAGCCAACTTGGAAAAGTACTGGCTCAGCTGGAACAGACGGGTGAGCTGGACAACACCCTTATCGTGGTAACAGCAGACAACGGGATGGCCTTCCCCCGCGCCAAGGCCAACGTTTATGAATATGGTATTCACGTTCCGCTGGCTATCCGCTGGGGAAATGAGATCAGAAAAGGGGTCACATACAAAGAGGTGGTAAGCCTGATCGATCTTTACGCTACTTTTCTGGAGGCAGGGAAAGCTTCGTTACCAACCTATCCGATCGAAAGTAAAAGTTTGATCCCCTTACTTCAATCGGGCAAAAGCAACAGAGATGCTGCCTTCTCATCACGGGAACGGCATTCATCTTCGCGGTACAATAATCTGGGTTATCCGCAGCGGAGCATACGTACTTCACAATATCTTTTTATTACAAATTACAAACCCGAACGCTGGCCAGCCGGCGATCCGCAAAAGTATGACGCAAAAGGAAATCTGGAACCGGTCAACTCCGGTTTTCATGACATTGATGAGTCGGCCGATAACATTGTCATCAGGGAATGGAAGGATCCTAAAATTGCGCCGTATTTTCACCTGGCAACCGACAAACGTCCATTGGAGGAATTTTACGACATCATCAAAGACCCGGGTTGCCTCAAAAACCTGATCACGGAAACAGATTATTTAAAACAGATCGACAAGCTGAGAAGCCAATTGAAAAATTATCAGACGGCCACCAGCGATCCGCGGGAAACCGGCCACGGCGACTATCTGGATTCATTTCCAAGGCTTAACGGCGAGATCAGAAATTTTCCAAAACCGGAGTAGATATTGAGGAAAAAGACTAGAAATTTATGTTTTCCGAGTCAGACTGCCTAAAATGCATTTAAGTTTATGAAATATCCCCAGTAGTGGACAGGATTGCATCTGAAAACCATTTACGGATTATATTTAACCAAGATTGATGGAAATTCCTGTTAAAAACAAGCTCACCAACAAAGAGTTGTTCAGAATAAAGAGAATGAAAGAGGTGATTAAAACCACCACACCGCATGGTCATAAGGACTATCTTGAAATCATATACTTAGAGCAGGGAGCAGGGACACACCAGATCGACTTCAACCGATTTTCCGTGAAACCTCCCAGTCTCTATCTGGTTATGCCCGGTCAGATCCACAGCTGGGAGCTTACAGCAATACCAAGGGGCTATGTGGCCATGATCCAGAAAGACTTTCTACTGGAGCACCCGCTTTATCACACCTTGTTCCAAACGTTCCCATTGTCTTTTCCCAGCGCTTTTGAACTGGATGATGCCGGTGAAAACTTCGAAATGATTTTCAAAAAGATGGAAACAGAATACCTCGAAGGCAAACCAAACTTCGAGGCCGTGATCCAGACGTACCTGCTTCTGCTATTCAACCTGCTCAAGCGTCACATGCAACCGGCGCCGACAACGGTGTATTCAGAATTGCTCAAAAATTTCTTCATTATCCTGGAAACCGAATTCAGAGCCAACCATGAGACAGGATTTTACGCCAATAAGCTCAATACCACAACCAAAAAGCTGAATAAGGGCTGCAAAACCTTTCTGGGGAAGACGTCTGGCACGGTGATCAATGATAAGTTGACCGCCGAAGCAAAAAAACTGCTCTTGTATTCTCCTAAAAACCTGACAGAACTAACGTATGAATTTGGATTCACAGATCCTTCACACTTCAACAAATTCTTTAAACGCCAAACTGGTGTGTCACCCGGGGTATACCGCAAAGGCATTTCCTGAATGTACCAGAAATGGGCACTTATGTACAAAGTCTACGGAGTCAATAGGATTTAATTTTGCCACTTCTTCCCATATCAGAAAGAAGCTATTTACTCATGATGAAAGTTTTCGCAATTACAATAACCATCCTACTTCATTGCACAGGTTCACTTCTCGCCCAGCGCAATTTCACTATATCCGGCAGGATAACAGACAAGCAGACCGGCCAGGCTTTGGCCTATTGCTCGGTAGCCCTTTTTACAAGTCCCGATTCGACCCTTACAGGAGGCGTACTTACCAATGAAAGTGGCATTTATACGTTCGAAAACATTACTGCCGGATCGTATTACATTCAGACCCAATATATCGGATATAACAAATCCGTATTGATTGTCCCCCTTTTTACCCCAGGCCAAACGCAAATGAACCTGGAAAACATTGCTATGAATCCGGATCCCAGGACACTCAGGGAATTAAATGTAAAGGGAGATCGTCAAACGCTCGAGCATAAAATCGACCGGCAGGTTTATCGGGCAGACCGGTTCCTTGGTAGCCAGGGCGGAACCGCCATCGATGTGCTCAAAAACACCCCCTCTGTCACCGTCAACAGCGAAGGCAACATTGGTCTTCGCGGATCTTCGGGATTTTTGGTATTGATCAATGGAAAACCCGTACAGACCGATCCGGCAACGATCCTCAACCAGATTCCGGCCAATACAATTGAAAACATCGAGGTGATCACCTCGCCATCTGCCAGTTTTGATCCGGATGGGAAAGCCGGGATCATCAACATTACTACCAGGACCGCGGTGGCCGGTAGCCGGTCTTTTTCAGTCAATGTCCAGGGTGGGTTGCCGCCTGTTTATCGTTACAACAACCTGAATAACCCTTTACGCTACGGGGCCGATGCCACATTTAATGTGCGCAGCGATAAATGGGACTTTAACCTGAGCGGCAATTATCTACGCAATGATATTGCCGGCAGACGGGTTGGGGATGTCAACACCACCATAAATAATGTGTTCACTTCCTTTCCCTCCAGCGGTGAGAGGAGTTTTATCCGCTACAATTACACCTTACGGAGTGCTGTTTCCTACTCACCTAACTCAAAAAACACGTTTTCAGCCGGCATATACACAGGTTACCGATCCCAGTCGCGCCGGGCAGATATCCTTTACAACAATACAAAAACCGACCTGACCACTGGTGCCGTCATAGGAAGGATCAATTATTTCAATTCCAATATAGCCCGCAAGTCCGCAGGCATCACACTGGGCAATCTGGACTATACACATACATTTACCAATAAGTCATTTCTAACCGTTTCCGGTCTTTTTGAAAAAGCAAACCTGAATGGATTGACCACCAATAATAACCTCGCGGAGCCCGGCAGACAGGCTATTCTGCAAAGCAGCCGTAACCCGAGCGAAAACCCGCTCACTGCATACCGGGTAAAGGGCGACTATACCACCACGCTCTGGAATGGGAAACTGGAGACCGGTTACCAATACCGAAACCAGGTTCAGAAGGGAAACTTCCAATACCTGGATCTTGAAGGCGGATCATTCGTAATCATTCCCGCGTTTAGCAGTACAACGAAAGTGTCCAACCATATCCATTCGGTATATGGGCAATATGGTGCCAAAGCAGGCAAGCTGGAATACACCGGTGGCTTGCGCTACGAATATGCGCAGCGGGCGTTTACAGCCGGAAACGAAGTTACCCGTGAGCTCAACTTGTCCAATCTGTTTCCCACGCTGAATTTACAATACCTGGTCAGCAAGTCTTTACGGTTTAAGGCAGGTTACAGCAAAAGGGTGCAGCGGTCGACCAACAATGAGCTCAACCCATTTCCGGAGCGCGAGCATTCCGAAACACTTGAATCCGGTGATCCGGATATTCTTCCCGAGTTCATTGATCTTACCGAGCTGGGTGCGATCAAAGAATTTGAAAAAGGAAGCATCTTTGCAACACTTTACAACCAGCGCATCAAAAATGTGGTGAACCGGGTGAATAGTGTTTACAATGACACGATATTAAACAGAATCTACACCAACGCCGGCCTGGCCACATCCTGGGGGCTGGAAGCAGGGACAACACTGAATTTTGCGAAATGGTGGCAGTTTTATGCGGGTGGAAACCTTTATCACTATAAAATAAAAGGATCACTTTTCGACAGAGATGTGCTTGTCAATACAGCCAGCTGGATTTACTCGATTAATGCCAACACCACCTTCAAACTTTCCGAAACTTTGCAATTGCAGGCGTCGCTGAACTATTTATCCAAACGCGTAACGGCACAAGGTGAAGACTCCAGGTTTGTGGTCCCCAGCCTATCGGCCCGAAAGACATTTATGAAAGGCAAACTGGCTGCAACGCTCCAATGGCAGAATATAGATCTGGGCCTTCTGGGCTCCAACCAGCAACGGATCACCACATTCGGCAAGGACTTTTTTACCACCACCAATTACATTCAGGAAACCGACATTTTCCTGTTGAACCTGAGCTACAACCTGAACCAGACTTCCAAAAAATCCAAACTCCCTGCCAGTGAATTTGGTGATAAGGAGTTTTGAAATCTTTATATTTTTGTTGAGATCCAGTATTGAAGAATACAAAAACCGGCAAGATGGTTGCTGGTGAACTGGTTACAGTTTCTGTTTTCCCGAACAGGATCCTGTACCAACCTCTGAAGCGGAACTGAAACCAGGAATCCGTCTGCTACCATCATGTGGTTCAACTGTACTTTTTATCGCGACAATACGCATGGTTACGTACAAAATTTCCCGTTCAACCAACTGCGTATAATTAGGCCGTTCTGCATAACGTAGTTCATGGCTACAAACAAGGCTTTTCCATATCTTTGAGAGCACTGTGGCATTTATACAGTGTGATCTTTCAATAGGTATGCCCCAAAGTGCGATTAGTGTCCCCTGCAAAAAGTGGCCGGCATCAAGGCCTACAAAAACCACAATTCACTGATTACTATGAAATTGCACCACAAATAATGAATAGTTACTTCTTTGAAAGTATTGGCAGACTATGTAAGTTTGTTAAAATCCTCGACCATGAAAAAATATCTGCTGCTGTGTTTGTGTTTTCTCACAAATGCAGGATTCTCCCAAACCAGGCTGATTGATAGCTTAAAACGGAAACTGGCTCTCGTTATCCAACAGCCAGATGGTTATTTCAAAGACACCTTACATTGTCACACGCTAAAAGCGATTATGAAATCCTATGACAACGTTAATGTTGACTCGGCGCTTCATTACAATGCAATGATGATTAACCTTTCCACCAGCAAGAAGTTACAAAAAGAGCTTATTTATGCCTTTCAATATGGCGGTTATCTATCCCAAATCAAAGGTGATCATCACGAGAGTATACGTTTTCATTATAAGGCACTGTTACTTGCCGAAAAGTTGAATCACTTCACAAGTGTGGCCTTCTCCAAAGGAGCCCTGGCGCATGCATACACAAGCCTGAAATTTTATCCGAAGGCAACAACATTATGCAAACAGGGGCTGGCAATTCTGCTTAAACACCCCAATACAAATATCCAGTTATCAATTTTAAATGTGCTGGGGTCTATACACCGGGAACAGGGGCATCTGGAGGATGCATTCAAAGTGAATACAAGACTTTACAAATTGGCAAAAACCGAAAATGACCCCTGGTATGAGGCCTATGGTTTACATGCTGTAGGGCGCGTTCTGAACGATATGGGCGAAGTAACGAGGGCTATGGAATTTTACCAGCAAGCCCTTTCTCTTGCGAAAAAAATAGAAAACATTGAGCTAGAAGGCAATATTCTACTCAATACTACTGATTTGTACATAAAGCAAAAGAAATGGAAACAAGCCTACGCCCATTGCCTGCTTGCAAAAAAAATGGCGGTCTCAATCAAAAATGGGAGCATTGTTATGGAAGCGGAGCAGAAGCTTTCCACTATTTTCAAAAACACAGGACAGCCAGGAAAGGCGCTGAAGGCATTCGAAAATTATACCGTTCTAAGGGACAATTTATCAAGGGAGAAAAACCAGCGGCAGATAGAAGCTTTACAGGCTCAATATGATAATGTACAAAAAACAAATGCCCTGCAAAAGGAGAGGGTGAAAAGACTGGCAGGGGAGCTCAAAAATCAACAGCTGGATAAGACAACCAACAGTTTAACTTTGGGAATCCTGGCCATTGTATTTTTTACTGCCGTACTGTTTTGGAACAACAGGAATTTACAGGCAAAAAACCGCGAGATTGACCGCCAAAGAGCTTTACTTGAAACAGCCAGAAAAGAGCTTGCAGATATCAACAAAGTACTCGAGATCAGAGTTGGTCAGCGAACAGAAGATCTGCTGAATGCAAACCGGGAACTAATTCGGAAAAATGAAGAGATTAAACAAGCTCTTTTCAAAGGGCAGACGATTGAACGTAAACGTGTGGCTCTTGAACTGCACGACAATTTGAGTAGCTTGCTGAGTGCAGTAAACATGACCATCCAATCGATTAACCCAGAATATCTTTCCGAATCTCAGCAATCCATCTATCAAAATTTAAGACATCTTATACAAAACGCTTATGCCGAAGTGCGCAATATCTCTCATAACATCCTGCCGGCCGAACTTGAGAAAGAAGGTCTGGTCACAACGCTTACCACGCTGATCAGGCAATTGAATCAAAATTCTCCTCTTCAGTTTTCACTAACGATTATCAATCTACAGGAACGGCTACCCGTTGAAATAGAGTTTAATGTTTACAGTATTGTTTGGGAACTGATCAACAATGCCATTAAACATTCGCAAGCCTCGGCGGTATCAATCAAGCTGTTGAAAACAGTTTCGGAACTTCATTTAATGGTAAATGATGACGGAATAGGCTTAAAAAGCAATAATGAAAAACGGGGCATCGGACTTCAGAACATCCTAACCCGTCTTGAATCCCTGGGAGGAAGTTTCGAAGCACCGTCTGATGCAGAAATAGGGACCCGGATAACCATAAAAATTCCCATTGAAACGGTTAGCATCAATGGGAATTTGCTTATAACTGAAACGCAAAATTAGGATCCACCGGGCGTTGGTCGCGGAGGTGGTTTAATTGGATTCATATCGGGCATTGTCGCTGGCGAGGGTGCTTCGGCTGTTTGCCAGTTGATCCCGGGTGCCACAACTTTAAGGGTTTCTTCGTGAAGTGCAAAGCCCTCCTCACTTAACTCCCCTAGCATTACACTTCTGATCAATTTAAGTCGCCCGGTCTTATACTTGACCGACATCACCAAAGGATTGCTTTCATTGATGATTTTTTCCCCTTTCTCATCGTAAAAGTAGAGTTCGAGGTCTACCGCATCGCGGTCTGAATCATCTTGAACTGCTGATTCAAGAATCCTGATCTCGCAGGGGCCATTCATTTGAAAATATTTTGTTGGGGAATCTGGCATAAAGTGAGAAGGGGGTTAAACGTGAAACGATTTATTTAAATAATCTGAAATTTGATTGCGTATTTCACCAGTCCGAGGGTTGTCTGCACACCCAGCTTTTGCATCAGGTGTTTACGATGGGTTTCGACTGTTGTAGGGCTGATAAATAATTTATCTGCGATCTGGGTTCCGGAAAATTCCATGGCTATCAACTTCAGCACCTCCAGTTCACGCTGTGTGATGGCAATTTTTTGCGGCTTATCTACATCAGGTGTAAATTCAATACCGGTATTATTGGCCAGCTGCATCATGACCTGTTCACTGTAAAACTTATTGCCTTTCGCAATGATATGCAGAGCCGCTTCCAGTTCACCGCGTTCGGCACTCTTCAACACGTAGCCATCGGCACCCGCACGAATGGCCTCTTTAATCGCCTCCGGCTGATCGGCCACGGTAAGCAAACATATCTTCACCTTTGGAAACTGCGCCCGCATCTGAAGCGTGAGCTCAATGCCACCCATAACGGGCATTTGTACATCTGAAACCACCAGATCAATATCTGGTTCAATTTCCAGGGCAGTCAGTATTTGCCGGCCATTGGTGTGCTTGGATACCACCTCAATCCCGTCCATACTTGACAAAAGCAGGGCAAGACTATCCAACAAAATCCTATGATCATCAGCTATTAGTATGCGCATGTTGTGAGGCCAACGTCAAATCGGCTCTAAACTGTGAAATAAATAATTAAAAACAAATTTTTCTAATTATTCAATATATTGACTATAAGCCCTTTGCTCATTTTTTTCATTCGGGGATCAAACCATCCGAGCCCCTGCAACATTACAAATTTCGGCACTTTGCCAATCCGACGAAATACCTGATTTCCATTATTTGACATCCCCGAATCTGAGGATACGAAATCATTGATATGGGGGATATCCTCCCGCAAAAAAAATACAGACCTTTGACATGTCTTCTGATTGATAATTGGCCAGACGAATAACGAGTTTCGTTCCTTATGGTGCTACTTCTGCACAACAACAGGAATAGCGTATACAAATAAGCGTCATTCAATACCATCTCCTCAACGAATGAAATATGAATACCCACACATTGTTACCAGAAAAACCCTGTCGGAAACTGCCACTGATTTGGACCGAAGCATCGCCTACTGCCGAAAACAGCGTGACGAATATTCAGTCTTTTACGTTTGCAAATATCCTCAACCAGGCTCCTTCCGTAACCTGGATTATGGATGTAAGATCACATACCTATACCTTTATCAGTGACAATACCCTCGAGCACTTCGGTTATTCATTGGAAAACTATACAGCAAAAGGCCCCGAATTTCAGGATGAAATAAAACTCCCGGAAGATCGGGTTAATACCTGGAAGCTCTTCGGTCAGGTATGGCAAAAGTTGGCTACCATTTCTTCCGAATCCAGGAAGAATTTCAGGTTTAGCTATGACTACCGGATTGTAAAGCCGGATGGAAAAGTAATACGAATTTTGGAACAAAACACTGTTTTAGAGCAGGATGCAAAAGGAAATATCACACACCTGCTAGGCGTTTGCAACGACATAACGCAGTGGAAAAGGACTGGTTCCCAGCTTGCCGCTTTATCGTCCACCCTCGACAGTCAATACTTTCTGTTCACGTCGGACAATATCACCCCCGTAAAAGCCCAAACCCTACTTAGTAAACGCGAGCTGGAGATCATAAAACTCATCGCCGAAGGTCATAGCAGCAAGTTTATTGCCGACAAGCTATTCATCAGTTTTCACACTGTAAACACACACCGCCAAAAGATGATCGAAAAAACGAGCACCAGGAACACCGGTGGACTGGTGCAGTTCGCGTTTACTAACGGATTGATTTGAAGCGAAATACTGAAATTTCAGTATTGCCGCCCGGCTTCCAACTGCCTAAATTTGCTCACAACCATATTGATGCCCGAACACCTTGGTGGCAAGAAGATAATTAACCAACCTTAATCGAAACATCAATTCGACTGATATGATGGCAAATAACCCAAAACACGGAAACTATGTCGATTTAGAAGTTTTAGAAGCATTCAATCAACAAATTTCTAATATTTCCGAAGTGCTTCCACCTGCTGTTTTCCCCAGCTTGGCAGGATTAAAGAACCACCCAACCCTTAAAGAAATTGAGATTGGTAATGTAAGAGAAATATTCACGATCGACCTAAAGTCGTATGACTATCTTTTCCGTGAGCTCCTGGAAGATCCGGACAATCGGTTACACAATACCCCAGAGGTAGTACAGGCGTTGAAAAATTTGGGGGCAGCAATGAGTGAAAAAAATGACGCCCCGGATGGTGATTCGGAGATACCCTCCGCATATACCTACCTGGGCCAGTTTATAGACCACGACATTACTTTGGAAGCCGCGTCCAATGACATTGCCCATGCCTCCTTTGGCAGCCTTTTTTTTGAGCCAATAGCGCCAGCAGAGTTAAGGAAAAAACTAAAAAACACCCGATCCGGCTCTTTGGATCTGGACAGTATTTATGAGGGCGGAAAACTAAAAAATGGAAGTTTAGAATTGGGTAATGTCTCCTACCCCGCTCAGCGGCCACCTCACAAAACAGACGCCAATGACCTTCCGAGGAAATTGAATGGAAGCCTCACTGCTGAGATAGGAGACCCTCGAAACGATGAAAACACGGTCATTGCACAACTGCACGTTGCTTTTCTCAAGTTTCACAACGCGGTCATGACAAAAAGGGGTGTTGACTTTTCGGCTGCCCAAAAAATTGTCCGTCAACATTATCAATGGATCGTTCTCCATGATTTTCTTGTAAAAATCTGTGATCCTGAAATTGTCGACCAGATTCTGAGGGAAGGAAACAAGATTTATGACCCCACTGACGAAAACTTCTTTATACCGATAGAGTTTACTGCGGCTGCCTACCGTTTTGGCCATAGCATGGTGCGCGAGGTATACCATTTCAACAGCCTCCATACATCCACAAGCCTGGTGCATCTATTCCGATTTTCGGGCTCAGGAGGAGATATGGGCGGTTATCCGTCACTTCCGGCAGATTGGATCATTGAATGGGACCGGTTCCTGCCCTTTGAAACAGGCATGCCCAATAAAGCGAGACGAATCAATACGCGGCTTGCTTCTGTCCTTGAAAATTTGGCTGGCCCGGGTACCGGAGGAATCTTTCAGTTCCTGGCGAAGCGAAATCTACTGCGGGGCTACCTGTTAAGCTTGCCGACAGGGCAGGCCCTTGCCCGGCAAGTCCTGGGTAACTCAGGCGTTTTGAGCAGCACTGCAATTTTAGATAATGCCACAGAAGTGGAAAAAGTTGCGCTGCAATCGGCGGAACTTCATATTAAAACCCCGCTGTGGTACTATATTCTGTCCGAAGCATCGATTCAAAATGGAGGGATGCATTTAGGGCAGCTGGGAAGTACGATAGTTGCCGAAACGATCATAGGTCTCATCCGCCGAAGCGCCGATTCCATTTTGAAAGAAGTGAATTGGAAGCCGTCACTTGGAGAGGAATTTAATCTGGAGCAAATGATACAGTATGCGGATCTGGGGCCGGGGCAGGGAGAGGATGTGACTTGATTTGATACAATAAGAGTGGAGCGAAAGGTTTGGGCACAATTTCAGGAGTGTAAAAACCTCGTTACTAGATGCTTGAAAACACCGAACGTTACAAGCAGAATATAGACTGGTTTGCAATGAATTAGCTTCGGAATAATTCCCGCCCTACCAAGGAGAACTCAAGGCCGATATTACGCAAATATACTACCCTCTAAACTTCATTCTGACATGTTTTCCAATACAACCGCCATTTATATTGCTATTGGATTGATATTCGTATATCTGATCCACAGTCTTCTTATCAACATTGTCGTAGAGATGCTCGCTACCATCGCCTAATGAAAAAGAAATTGGATAAAAACTCAGGTCTCTCGAATTGAGAATACGAACAACCCAGCCCGGAGGTTAGGTATTGTTTAGCAGTTTTGAGGAAATGGACATAATAGTAGCTGATAACTCAGAAAACATCTTTGTTGAGCCGCATTTAACCACTTAAACTCAATTGACTCAGTGAAACCCAATTTTGAAAACAAGACTCTAAAAAATGTATTCTTCAATCCATCGCTATCAGACTACCAAAAGTCCCTTAAACAGAAATCCATCAAAATTTCCATCATGCGCATGAAAACTCCATTATTTACCATCTTAGTTTGTATATCCTTTGTGTCATCTGCACAAGTAGCCACAACCACTCCAGTCGATTCAACTGTATTTGATAAAAATCTGAAACAGTTTTCGGATAAAATTATTACACTACAAGTTGAGAATCAGAAAACTACGGAAACACTTACTACATTAACAAAAAAACTCGACGAAACTAGGTCAAAATTACAAAACACTCCACAAAATAGAGAACTCTTAACCTATGTTTCCGGCAAAATAGATTCCCTATCTAAGTCGCAGGAAAAGAACGAAGAGGCCAAGTTGAAGGTTAACTGCGAAGCAGGTTCCACAATATTAAAACAAATGCAAAATGGATTGAACATAATAACTTTCATGCAGATTTTGGTTGCTCTGCAAGATACCGTCCAACAACTTTATTCTCCTTGGGATTACAAGCCAATAAGAAATTCATGGAAGCGAGCGGATAATTTCGCAACAATAGCTGGTTCGATCGTATCGGTATCGTCTCTATTTTTTAAAAACCAAGATTCTAAAAATGCAACTCTTGCCTCAGGAGTAAGTGTAATTGGTTTAATGAAGCTTATCGGAGTTGTCTCGAACCAAGATAAAAAACAGGAAGATCAATTAAACAATTTAATGGCGCAGGCAGACTCAAACCGAGTTTTTTTAAATATGTCCATGAATGCATATGATGAGTTAGTCAGAATAAATTTTAAACTCCGAGGATATATCAGTCAGAATAAAAAACTCAAATCCAGTATTGATGCATTTGCGCCCACCTATAAATGTGAGGATACACCGACAAAAATCAAAACGAACGTAAATGCTTTGAAAGATTTCATTGCAGATTATGAAGCAACACTTAAGCAAATTCCTGAGTATTTAGCGGAAATTAAATCTTTCCAAAAGTCAATGGCATATAAATACCCGCAATTTAGAGACAGAACCAAAGGTATAATTGTTGCGGCTACAAATGCCGAGGACTTTTTCACTCTCAATGTTTATCCGATCTTGAAAGTCGATACTAATAAGCTACTATCTCAGTAAATGAAGGGGCATCAAAAAGAACCACACCAAAAAATATTTGGCCTACAAAACAAACCACCCCACTATGCTCCTCTCCATGTTTGAAAAGTGCTGGGACGAACCTGGACCGAGAGAGTTTTTTGTCGCTTTCTTTTCTGTTACACCCTCCGCTCAAAAGCAATTTGTGAAGCTAATCGTCAATCTTAATCGATATTGCCAAAAAACTCATGACTCCCTCCGAAATTTTAACTCAATTTGTATCCGGCGGTGTAATTGGAATAGCCGGACAGACTATCAGAACTTTTGTAGGTCTCGCCAAAGCAAACGCTGAGGAAAGTAAAATTAGTCTTCAACGAATTGCTTCAAGTCTTGCGATCGGATTTTCAGCGGGTGGTATTGGAATATTCACTATTACGGGCTGGGTTCTTAATTACAATATGAAGCCGGAAGATTTTATGATGTTGCTGACCATTGGTTACGCAGGTACCGATTTTCTTGAAGGCATATTTCAAGCGGTTATTGCAAAGGCAAATCCATCAACTACTCTGGATTATAAAAAACTAATTGACAAGCTTACGGGTACAGTTGAAAAACTGGAAAATTTAGATGAAAAAGTTCAGAAGAGTAATTCAGAACTCATTGCAAGAAGTTTTAATGTCAGATTAGCTGGAAGGGAAAATCTGGCAGGAATAGCTAATGCTTTAAACACTGTAAATGATATATCTGTGTCCTTCACGCCGAATGTTAACAGGTCAGTCATATCTGCCTTTGCTCTAGATTTTTTAAAGGGACTTCTTCTTAGCTCGGGCAACACAAGTGCTACGATCACGAGTTCTGCTCGAACACCATTTGAACAAGCTAAAGCCATGTATAACAACATTGAGCAACATGGGGTCGCGTCACAAAAAGCCCTCTATGCCACTGCAGGTGATAGCGTTATTGATGTTTATGTTGCATCAAAAGCGAGTGGAAAACAAAGAGATGAAATATTACAGGATATGACGACCAAAATTCTTGAAGTCGGGCCTTCCATGGTTTCCCGCCATTGTGCTGACTTTACAAAATTGGTAGTTGTCGATATTGCACCTAGTTCGATTTTAAATAAAGACCCTTGGAAGTCCGTACTTATCGAAACTAAACTGACTTTCCCTGGGTTTAATTTTATCCTGCCTGGAAACGATCCTGCATATCATATAGAAATACCGAATGGAATTGAAGAAATGGCTTAGATGTGATGCAAATCATAAACACATCAAGACAGAATAACTGAATGGTGCTCACATTTAGGCAAAAAAGAACATGCTCAGAGTAAGTACAAAGTTTCCCAGGGCGGTGAGCCTGGTTTTGTAACCCATGATAAGGCAATACCAAAAATTGTTTCTGAAGCTCTGACAATCGCGGCCATTACGTTTGCTGCACCATCGGTCCATGTCCAGCATAAGTGGATGGGTGTAGCTGACAAAATTCGCCCAGTCTCCCCCAGCCATTTCCGTTTACTCCGGCTGCTCCGAGCCAACCCAAACGATTCTTCCACGACAACAGAAAATCAACAGCTTATAAACAAACAATGCCGGACATCTCAGAGATACCCGGCATATTTCAATAAAAAAACGGAGACCACCTCCTCAATGCTTAGCCCACCACAGTGGCGTAAGGGTGCCATCCTCTCCGCCTAAAAAGTTAACAGCCTGGGCATAACCCTTGGCATTACTAGCAGGAAGGCTTGAGGGATATTTCAAGCGCTGAGGAAAGAATTTAATATTAGCTGTCATGTAATTGCTGCTGTTCAGCGCAGGCATGGCTACAAGTGGATTTTCCACTGCCGGGTTTTCGAAAAATGGAAGACCCAATCTGCGGTGGTCGCTCCACGCTTCCAGAGGCAACCAGGGCGTCTGTGCAATAAACTTCTGTGTGATGATTTTCGTCAGCAGATCGTTCTTTACGGTACCGTTTTTGTAAAGGTTGTTAACCGGATAAATTTTATTCACCGTGCCTTCCACATTGGTGTAACCGTCTTTGAACTTCATGGCATAGGATGCCGGCGGCTCGGCCACATGTGCCCAGCTTACAGACGTACCTACCCTGTTGTAAGCCGTGGAAGCTTTGTACTGTGCCCCAAAGCTTTCCGGCCCTTCAAATCGAAAAACTGTTTCCACGGCTTCACATAGATGAGGCTGTATGCATAGCCATCCACATTTTCGACACTTATAAATTCATACTTCTGAGGCGTATCCGGACGCATTTTCAGCCATAGCACACGCATGGCATTGGTTATATGACAGTTGCGCATCAAGATGTTCTTATTGTGTATCGCCTCGCTGCCGCAGGTGAGCGCTGCATGACAAAACCCAAATTCACAATCTTCAATAATCACATTGGTATTCGCCCCATTGCCCTTTTCGGTATCGGCATAAGGCCCCTTTCCTCCTTTCAAGGCAATAGCATCATCATTCACGGCCAGGTAACAGCCCTTGATCAACACATTGTTGCACACATCCAGGTCTATAGCATCCGTGCTCGGTGCTTTGATCGGTTCGTGCGGAGCCGTGATCCTTACATTCAGAATTTTAATGTTGTTGCACTGGTAATAATGGCTGGTCCAAAAACCCGAATTCTAAAGACGGACATCCTGGACCTGTACATCGTTGCTCCTGGAGACTATGTCCAAGGAGAGAATGATCAAAGCCAAAGCAATGAACGCTAACAACCGAAAAGG
The DNA here is from genome assembly GCF_902506755.1 of Dyadobacter sp. 32. GTDB lineage: Bacteria > Bacteroidota > Bacteroidia > Cytophagales > Spirosomataceae > Dyadobacter. The sequence goes on from NZ_LR735258.1 coordinate 4,039,275, forward strand.
ATATTTAAGGCGTTTAAAAAATGATCGAATGAAAATTTTGTTAAATTCAACCGTACTTTAGGATCACGCCTTAAAACATTCGCTAACACTTTGCGGTGCAAGGAATTTCAATTAATTCAAATATGTCAACGGACCCAAATGTTTTTCAAAAAACCAATGCAGGTAGAATTGTTTTACTTCTAAGTATAGTTGTATCTGTATTCTGGTATATTGGTCGAATTACAGACATTTATCGTTCAGCAATTGTTGGTGCAGTGTTTGAAATTCTCTGGCTTCCAATGATAGGAATGTTGTTTCTGCTTCCTGTAATCGCCGTATTTTCCCTAATAAAAGAAAAATTTAGTTTCAGATCACTTCATTTATATTCGATCCTGATCCTGGCCTTGACATTATTAAGTGCTTTTGTGTTTAAATAACAGTGTCCAGAACGCAATGAGGGAAAGATCCGGCTTGTTCGACAAGAAACCGGTCTGGAGACCGGTAACTCTCGGCCCTAGTCTGGAGACTATGGCCAACGAGAGTTTTCCATCGGTACACCTACCTTAGCATAACATCGGTAAGTTTGATCCGAAAAAGCCCATCAGTAAACCGTTTTGTTATCGGCATTGCGTTTCGCAGTGGCAGTAAATCAGGGTTCATATCTTGACTGAATGCAATGGCAAAACGCCCTTCCACTATCCCCGAAGTTTTATTAATTTTAGTAACCCTGATCCATCCGGGCTTTAACCCAGTATAAAGGTATTGATTAAGTAATCCTCCGGAATTTGAAATATAAGACAATCTGGCGTATTCATTTTTCCGCGGACGTTGCTTGTCCAATTTTGCAATATTAAAACGGCCTTTTTTTAAAGGAATATTGTAGATCACCAGAACCTGAGTTTTGGTGCATTCAGGATCGATGCAACCATTATTGGTGTTTGGGTTTGGACCGCCTCCCATACCTGGATAATCAATGTCAGTACTGACAACAAGATTAAACTTCCGGACATCTTCTATCTTTTGTTCAACCTCTTTAATCCTTAGCACCTTGCCAGTGCCAAACCAGGCAGTGTCATTTAAAACACCAGTCACATTAAATGCGCTATTCATTGGTAACGAAGGTTGCCTAATACAACTGGCAAGTACTGCGAGAACGACTATAAACAGACAACAAGCTTTCATATAATTATATTCTTTAATAACAAAGTAAAATTATACGAATAACTAATTATCTAGTTGATTTTTTATTTCATTCCATTTGTTTGCCAACCTTAGTTCACAAAATCCTCATTTCATGTGACAACCGCTTGTTCACTGTCTTCACGTGATAATCAATTTCTACTCGCGCTCCCAACTGCTTCAATGGCAAACCGTTCAATATTGACTGATCGCTCAACTAAATTTTTTGGCATCTTCTTGACTTTTAACCTCTGCCATTAAGATACTATAACGTGGTATCCAATTTATGTCTACTTTACTGTCTTTGTATTAACACGATAATAGTCACTGTCGGCAGGCTAACTATCCGATCAACGCAAGCTTTTCATTTCTCCCTGTAAAAAACTGTCAACAGCCTCGGTAAGGTCTTGGGCGGCTTCCGCCGTAAATGGTGAGATCAGCGGTTCGTAGCCTCCCAAAGGTATTTCTTCTTTGGTGGGAAGGTAGCCGAGTGTACCGTTGGCAATTCCGTAGTAGAATGTGAAGGGAAACTGAGACCGCTCCCGCACGTTGTTCGACACCTCGCAAAACAGTTCGAGTGGAGCTGCCCAGATGGCGATATCGTCGTTGATCTTGAGAAAACTCACCGGTATACGCACCAGATTGAGGCCAGCCTTGGTGGTCCGCGAATAACGTTCCAGATCTTCCGGCCACGTTTTCAAGTCAGGACGCCGGGGCGTTTCAACGATCATCACACTGGTTTTCAGGGTGAGCTCGGTGGTGGTTGATGTGATGCGTTTATTGGCTTCCAGTATTTTATCGCCCAGTAGGCTTCGGAATTGCATTAGCCGCGCCACACTGGAACCCTGGCTGTAAATGGGTGCAACGTTCCCTTCGGCCCCGTTTATAAAGAGTAAGGGTGCGCCTATTTTCTCTTCAACGTAGTTGGCCACCACACCAGGCACGTCGCCACTGATTTTCAGGTTGGTCTCATTGAGTGCTGTACCGTGGATCGGGTAGTTTGCAATCAGAGCCAGAGGAGTTCCATCTGCCTTATCCAACCGTATGAGGCCAATCCGGCGGTCGATAGGCCCGTCCGGGTTAATACCCAAACCCGTTACATTATCAATGTCGCGGGCGCGGCGGTTCACATTCGCCATCGAAAACCCCCATCCTACCCCAAGCCGGGCAGGAATCAAAATTTTACGGGCCTGAGTTACCGCTTCCACAAGCTTATCTTCCACCAGGGCTGTGTATTCTTTATCGTAAGTTTCCTGATAACGCTCCCCAAGGAAAAGTTTTATCACTCCCGGAGGCCCTACCTCGGGAGCTGAATGCGTGTGGGTATTGGTCCACCAAAAATTCTTATGCTCAATCTTGAATAGTTTGCTGAGGCGCTCGGCAGCATGGTCGTAGGTCGATGGCGCGATGGCCGCCAGATCCGACGAAACCAGAAAGAATTGTTGTTTACCGTCGTCTATAACAACCACCTTGTGATAAATCCTATCGAGCACACCCTTTGACATCCGGGGATTGTAGCCGATCAGATTTTGCGATTTCTCAGGTGTGATGTCGATTTTCACCACGGAGGCCTTAAAACCCGCAGCAGATATTGGCAGAGCATTGCCAATGAGGCAAAGTAAAATTAGCGTTGAAGAGGTGAACCGTGTGAATGAGCATGAGAGGTAATTTGCCTTCATCAGTTTTTATAGATTTGGTGGCTTACAGCAGGGATTGTTTGCATACTATACGCTGCACCAAGTACAGCAGACTAGTCATACACCTTTATCACAGGCCCGTTGTCCTGTTTATTCATGGTTTCAGTAGAGGTTTCTGACTAACCCTTACACCCCTAAGCGGCGCGTGGCAGCATGATCGAATCATATTGTCTTTTTGGGATAAGAATTAACAAATGTTCTTTTTAAGAGAATGCCTCATTCAAATTTTGAGATATTCTCTTTATCATTTTTCACAAACTGGTTACCGAAAGACCGGTGACTTTGCCTCACGCTCCACCAGGCAGCCATCCTCCAAATATGTTCGCCAGCGTATATTTTCCCCGTTCCGTTTTTTTCAACTGCCTGGACCAGCTAACCCTATTTTGGGGATTGGCACCCGGCCCGGAGCTATTGTATTCGGCGTAAAATGTCGTTTTTTCTTTTTCAGGAAACATCTTATCACCTTTACATGGATCCCAACCCACGGCCAAAATATGCTTACCCATCTATGTATCAATAAAAACGTTTTTGAAGTAGCTACACCATAACGGGCCAAGGCAAACCTGGGTTACTTCGGGAGCTGTCATTAGTTTACGACTAAAAAAAACATACCCCTTCCCGTGCCCAAAAACTACTTTCCCAAATTAATCGACAACATAATCTCCCTAAAACTTTCAATTCCGGATTCAAGATTCTCAATAATGTCATTCGCAAGTACATCTGGATCTGGCAAATTATCCAGATCCGTAAGGCTTTTATCTTTTAGCCAAGTAATATCCAGACTTGTTTTATCCCTTGCGATAATATCGTCGTAGATAAATTTCCGCCATCGTCCTTCAGGATTGGTTTCAGCGTGGTAAGTTTCTTTACGTTTATGGATATTGTCTGCGTTGTAACAAGTAATGAATTCGCTAAGGTCTTCAAGTTTTAGAGGATTCTTCTTGAGGGTGAAGTGAATGTTGGTCCTAAAATCAAAAAACCAGATGTCTTTCGTCCACGGATCCTTTGATGCTCGTTTGTTATCGAAAAACAGGACATTCGCTTTAACACCCTGCTTGTAAAATATTCCAGTGGGCAGACGAAGAATGGTATGCAGATTAGTGGTTTCCAGTATTTTCTTGCGGATGGTTTCTCCTGCACCTCCTTCGAACAAAACGTTATCAGGTAATACCACCGCTGCTTTTCCGTCGGATTTGAGCATTGTCCTGATGTGCTGTACAAAATTCAGCTGTTTGTTGCTCGTCGTAACCCAGAAATCCTGGCGGTTGTAAGTCAGATCTTCGGTATCCTGTTCGCCGTCGTCATTAGTAAAAGTCATACTACTCTTCTTGCCAAATGGTGGATTGGCCAGTATGTAATCCACTCTCAATCCGGAATCAGAAATCAAAGCATCGGCAGGAGAAATAAAATTATCACTCTCAAAATCACCAATGTTATGCAAAAACAAGTTCATCAATGCCATCCTTCTGGTACTGGCGACGATTTCATTTCCGTAAAATGTCTTATGCTTCAGGAATTCTTTTTGCTCACGATCCAAAGAATAATTTTTTGGGTTCGCTATGAAATCGTATGCAGCCAGAAAGAATCCACCTGTTCCACAAGCCGGATCCGCAATCATCTTCATTGGTTCGGGCCGCATACATTCCACCATCGCACGAATTAGTGCTCTTGGTGTAAAGTACTGACCTGCGCCACTTTTGGTATCTTCTGCATTCTTTTCTAAAAGTCCTTCATAGATCTTACCCTTCACATCAGCGCCCATCATGCTCCATTGCTCTTTATCGATCATATCGATCAGCTTGTAGAGCTTGGCCGGATCTTGTATCTTGTTCTGGCTTTTGGTAAAGATCTGCCCCATAATCCCTTTTTCGGAGGACAGACTTCTAAGCAATGCTGTGTAAAAGCTTTCCAGTTCTGCTCCTCGCTTGTCTTTTAAGTTTTCCCAGGAGCAGGCTTCTGAATCTTCTATTTCCTCATTCCTTTCATTTTTCAGTTTGGGGAAGTTGTAGCTTCGGTTGTACGGCGGCTTGCTGAACTCGTCTGCCATTTTAAGGAACAGAAGATAGGTGAGCTGTTCCAGGTAATCTCCGTATCCTACGCCGTCGTCTTTAAGAATGGTACAAAAACTCCATACCTTACTGATGATGCTTGATGTATTGTTTGCTTCGTTACTCACCTTTGTTGTTTAATCGTTACTTGCTAATTTTCTCTTTAAGGAATCTGTGATATAGTAACCACCTGTTTTCGGTGCTCCCTTGAACTCCAATAACTTTGCATCTCTCGTAATTTTCAAGTAACGTTCAATCGTTGGTCTTGACTTATCTGTCTTTTCAACCAGCTCGTTTACTCGAATACCTTCCTGTTCCTGTACTATCCTAACTAATTGCATTATCTCTGTTCTTACACCATCACTTACACCATCAATATCACCATCACTTACACCATCATTAAGTATAGCAATTATAGTATCATCGAGTTCCCTTGCGCTATCATCTGTACGTCTCTCTCTATCAATACCAGTATGACCCAAAGTTCTCTCAACTACTTCTGATATATCATTTAGAACATATATTCCTGCACTAACATTACCATCATGACTTATGACACCGCTTTTCTTTAACCGCCTTAGATACCTTTCTAGCGTCTTTCTAGGTATCCTAGTTATGGCTTCGATATCTCCCGTCCTTGCTCCTCCATCTTTATATAAGTGAACTAGTAGACTTGTTATCCTCTCGCTTACTTCACCTTTCGCACCCTTAGTAACCCACTCAGCTATCTTCTCTAGCTTCTGTAAGTTATCTTTGCTTACTCCCTCACGCACTCCCTCACTTACCCCCTCATTCACTCCCTCATCTTTCCTGTGATGAGTGACCCCTGGAAATGTTACAGTAATAGTGTTTTCTCCTTCCTGCCACACCGGAGCTCTAAATTTATTCTGCTTACAATCTCTAATCATTCTTAAAGTTCCGCTACCAAGCATCTCAATGAAGCGACGAATAAAGCAGATACGGGCAATGTCCGGATTGCGTAAAATAGAGTGATGCTCAGATCTTAAATCAGAGATAGTAATTCCTGATGGCAAATCCCCATAATTACTAATTTCTGTTCTATCAGAAAAAATCGAAATTTGCAGAAATCCTTTTATCGAATTGTAATCCCTATGAACAATGGCATTCATTATTCCCTCGCGCAAAGCCACGATAGGGTAATTAATTCTGTCCTTTCTCAAAATATTGCTGACAGAACTGCTTTTACCATATATTACGTCAAGATAATTGAAAATGTCTTCAATGTTTTTGAATATATTTCCCTCGAAAATTTTGTCGTCAATGAAGCTATTACCAGATGTCTTCGATGGATAAAGCGTTAACCGAATTCTAGATTGTGGTATGTATCTCAAAGGGTTTTTCCCAAACAGTACCATACATGAGTTGGTAATGTTACCATTTTGGATCAATCCCAACTGAATTAGAAAGTCCTCCGTGTCTTCAATAACAGCATCAGCCTTATATTCTTTATAAGAATCAATGGTTTTTTTAATCTCAGTATTATCTAACTCAGTTAGCTCGACACCAAGTAGAGACATTCGCTCCCAATTAAATTCGGACTCCTTACGCTGTGAAATTAGTGCTGATAGTCTATCAGGTTTAGTTATTTCTGTGACCTTACCAACTCTATTATAAATCACACCATCGTATTGATATGGTTTTCTAGCTCCCTCCCAGACACTTATTAAAAGTAAGTCATGCTGATTATATCTAATAAGTTGAACTGAAATAGGTGCAGTAGGACGAATCAACCGAACAAGGTCTTGCTGAATCGTTACTAATTGCCGTTGTGCATCATTGACTCCCACAACCTTTTTATTCCCATCGACACCTACGACAACATCTCCACCCTCAGTATTTATAAAGGCAGTTATAGACTTCGCAAGTACGTCAATATCGGCATTTTCTATAAATCGTAATCTAACACTCTCTTCTCGCTGGAGAAGATTGTCGATGATGAAACTATTATCCATTATTAGCTTGATTAACAATTTGATCAACAAAATCCTTATCCGAAAATTGAGCTGTGATGTAAGTCATCATCTCGTCTAAGCGGTAAAACTCCTGAGCCCAATTCCCATTTCTAAGTGTAACTGGAATGTGATTTTGTATTACATACTCATATACATCGATGCATCTTTTGTCAAAGAGTTTACTATCTTCTATAACGATTTCATCCCCACTCTTCAATTTCATCTTCTTAAAAAGGCTTCGAGCAAACACGACATCTCTGTGAACTAGAAACCAGTAAGGCTTTTTTAATTCAATGGCTTTCTTAATCTCTTCGAATGTTATGTTCAAACTGCCGATATTCCCAGTTCCATAATAAGGACGAATAATTCCTAAGAATAAATCACATTCCTGAACAGCCGCCAGACAATTGGCTAGATTCGAGAGCTTAGGATTAACCTTTATACTTCCGTGGTGAGAATTTAGTACTTGATAGCCCAATGTATTCAGTTGTGCTACAATTTGAGAAAGCTGATCTTCAAAGCCGTATACGGTAGATCCGACCATTACTTTAACCTTCTTCTTCTTCTTGCTCATGGAATTATTAATTGCTTTTAAATTAGGCGACTTTGTTTTTCTCCTTCTTCGACTTGAACAACAAACTGCTCGCCCCCCTCTCCGCTTTTATCCTTTCAAGCAACACACTCGCCGGTTCATCGGCCGGATCCTGCGGTACCAGTTTTCCTTCGAATGCTTTTTTAAGAATGCTCTGCCGTAACGCTTCCGCTTGCAGCAGACTTTGCGTAATGCTTTCTTCTATTTTATCACAAACAGAAAGTCGGCTTTCGATTTCGGAGACGATGGCTTGCTGTTCGGTTAAGGTTGGAGGAAGATTTAGTAATAAACTCTTTAACTCGTCTGTGTTTATATTATTGACTCCACTTGATGACTTAGCTTTACCTTCAATCTGATTTCTCAAATCACTAGATGACAAGACGTTAAGCAAATATTTAGGCAAGATATATTTCTGATTAGGTCGGAGCTGAATCAAATATCCGGCAAAAAGAAAATTTTTATCCCTTTCAGTGATCAAAGCGCATTTACCAACCAAATCCACACTTCCATTCGACCGTATCGTTAAAATATCACCTTCTTCCAATCGGAAAGCTTGAATTTCTTCGTCGGTAAATGACGCAAACTTTAAGTCATCCGAGTTAATTAATCCATTTCCAATATTTGGTATCCGTAAAACACCTACTTCCCCCGACTCGTAAGAGCATTTCTTTGCAGTTCCATATTTGGGCTTACCAATTAAATCTCCCATTCTTCGAGGCCTCCACCCCTCCGGCAACTCCCCATCCACCACATTTTCATTCGTCAACCTTCCCTCAAAAGCCCATTTCAATACAGCCTGGCGATAGACTTTAAGTTGCTGCCGTGCGGTTTTGAGGCTTTCAACACCTTTGTCTAAGCTACTGAATAGTTCTTCTATTTTGGAGACGATGCGGTGTTGTTCGGGGAGGGGGCATATTGATAATTCAATTGGATATAGTTTCCCTTGTGAAATTACTGGCTGCGCCGTTGAACTTGAATATTTATTTAAATTTAAGGTCCCAATAAGATAATATAGATACCTTAGATCTAGCTCGTTAAAATCAAACGTAACAACAAAAGCATTATCTGTGATCCAGCTTTTAGGCTTACTGATATGAATATTTCCGCAATGAACTCCAACTCGACCAATTATAAGTTTACTGTCTTCATGTAAATAATCATTGTGTCTGCCGTTTACGCCATTTCCTCCATACACAAGAAATTCACCAGAGGAATCTTGTTTTGCTTGAACCAGCCCTTTGCCGCTACTTATGGAAACAATATCTCCAAGAGTAGTTACCTCCCAGCCCTTTGGCAATTCATTTATTTCAATCATCTTACTCCGCTCCTCTTTATTAATTTGTCAACAATCGTTTCACTTTAACTTCCTCGGGTTGTATAGCAGCATTCAGTTGTAAATGCTTTTACTATGCTGCTAGTTCTTCATTCAATTCATCAATAATACTTCCCATTTCATTTCCAAAGATCTGCCACATTTTGCCTCGCCCACCTTCTGCATCAAAAGGGGTGTAATCGATATCGTCCTGTTCAATATGTACAGAAGTGGCAATGTGATCCTTGATCATCCGTAGCCAGGACATTTGTTCTTCACTAAAGCGGTTGTGCTGTCCGGCATTTTTTTTCAGGATCCATTGCTGGAAATTCCGGTCAACTGTTTTGTCAAAAGAAGTAAGGTTGGTGTCGATACCCACTACTCTGCGTATGAGTGAGATCAAGGCGATCATTTCTGTTTTTGGTTGTCCGCTTACGGTTTCGAGCTGCTCATAAGCACGCCAAACGTTTGTAGGAGCCAGGGCAGGCTTGTCTAAAATGATCTTGTCCACAAGATCCTTCATCATTTTGTAGGTAACTTCCCTGCGACGATAAGGCTCGTTATAAAGTATTTGCAGGGCAGTAATCTCGTCCTTGTGCAAATCCAGCCATTCCTTGAAATCGGCTACCGCTTTTTTATTCTTTTCCTGATTGCTTTTATCCCAGCCTGCAAAAAGTAATTCATCCGGGTTGAGCAAATCGATCTTTTGATCATGTGCCTTCCGGACGTTTTCAATGTATTCGTTCAATTCGCCGGAAAAAACTTTGGCAGCATCTTTTCTTAGTTGCTCCAATTCATCTTGAATCGCTTTTTCAATTTCAGCCGGTGGATCGCCTAACCTTTCACTTTCAATGCGGTTTTTTATGTCTTCAACCGTATCCGGATTATAGGCATTCAACAGATCCTTCACCACTTCGGTAACCGATTTGCCTCCTGATATCTCTTCAAAATGTCTTTTTTCTTTTTCGGAAATCTGTTTATCCAACCGGGTCAGCCTGTTGGCCAGTGATATGAACAAATCCTCGTCCTGAGCTCCTACGGTCACAGCACCCAACAAGTCCTTCAAAGCCACACCCGGTTTTTTCTCCATCGGGCAGCTGTCCGTTTTCAGGGTCTTGGTTACCCCTATGGCATCTACTATCACAAAATGGTCTTTGTTCTCAGTAGCCGAAGGTGATACCTTTTTCAGGTCATCGAAATTGATCACCCGCGTACCACGCCCTTTCATTTGCTCAAAGTAATTCCGGCTTTTTACATCACGCATAAAAAGCAGGCATTCAAGCGGTTTAATGTCCGTACCTGTGGCGATCATGTCCACTGTGACTGCAATACGCGGATAGTAATCGTTGCGAAACTGTGCCAGTACCGCTTTCGGATCTTCGCTGGCTTTGTAGGTTACTTTTTTACAAAAGCGGTTTTCTTCATCAAATTCCTCTCTTACAATATTAATAATATCGTCGGCATGGCTATCCGTTTTGGCAAATATCAACGTTTTAGGTACCTCAAAATTACCGTCCTTATCGTATCGTTTTGGAAAAACAGACGGCAAGTGCTCTTTAAAAGTCCGGATCACGGTCCGGATTTGGTTTGGATTGACAATATCCCTATCCAGCTGCACGGCGGAATAAGCTTCATCCTCGTCTTGTAACTCCAGCCTTTTTCTCCGCGAAAGCCGTTCACGATGCTCTATGTATTCCCCTTTCCAAAGGATTGCACCTTTTTGGGTTACTTTGGTATCGATCAGAAATACATCATAACCCACATTCACATTATCAGCCACAGCCATTTCATGTGAATATTCTGATACAACGTTCTTCTGAAAATAAGCAATTGTTCTGGCGTCAGGCGTTGCGGTTAACCCAACCTGAAAGGCATCGAAATAGTCGAGCACCTGCATCCACAGATTATAGATGCTGCGATGACACTCATCAATGATGATAAAATCAAAGTAATCAAGTGGCAGTTTTTCATTGTATTCAATCGGAGGGACTTGCCTGGGCTGCCAATTTCTTTCATTTGGGTTCTCTTCCTCAGCACTTTCTTCCAGATCCTGACCTTTCAAAACCGCATACAAACGCTGAATCGTACTGATATAAACCTGGTTATCATCCGGAATCTGTTTCGATTTGAGGCGATGGACTCCGTATAGCTCGGTAAATTTGCGATTGTCGTCATTAGGGAGAAAAGACATAAACTCCTGCTCAGCCTGCTCTCCCAGGTTCTTGGTATCGACCAGAAACAATATCCTTTTTGCCTGTGTGTATTTGAGAAGACGATAGATAAAAGTAATGGCCGTAAAAGTCTTGCCCGAACCCGTGGCCATCTGGATCAAAGCACGGGGCTTGTTGGACTTGAAAGATTTCTCCAAATCGGTGATTGCACTGATCTGACAATCCCGTAGACCGTCTGTCGGCAATAAATTCAGATCCAGCAACGAAGTCCGAAGAGACTTCGGTTTTTTCAACCATTCCTGAAGCGTTTTTGGACGATGAAATGAAAAAACGGCTCTCGCTCTGGGTTTGGGATCGCGAAAATCCGTAAATTTTGTGGTCTCGCCTGTACTTACATAGGCAAATGGTAGTTTCTCGTTATTGAGGTATTTCAGTTTAGCTGATGCATAATTTTCAGCTTGATCCTCGTGCACGGTGAGTTTATGACCTTCTTCTTCACGCTTGGCTTCAATAATTCCCACCGCCTTTCCGTCAACAAATAATACATAATCTGCCGGGCCTTCATCTGTCTGATATTCCCGAACGGCAACGCCTGAGCCAGCACCTAAGCTGATCTTCGATTTACTCTGAACAATCCACCCACAAGCTTTGAGTTGCTGGTCGATATTGTCTCTGGCTATTTGTTCAGGGTTTTGGTTCATTGAGAGCTACTGTTTATAGAGGGTTTGGCACATAATCACTTGTGTCGGTATTGCCAAAGATAAAAATAAGGATCGAGTTAATGACTGGAAACTACATTTTCGATCCGAATGATTGATTCTGGTAACAGTTTTAAGCCCCAAGCATCACTGACAATCATAACAGTCATTGAAACAGCGTAAATCACAACAATGCGGCCTTACGCCCCTTAACATAAAAAACACCCGCAATAATCTAAAAGGAGCCTGTTTCACCGCGCCAACAGTACTTTGACTACAGCCTGATTTTCCGGCTGCCGTCGCGGATAATGCATTTGGAGAAATGACCGGATACAGATTCGGGTTCAAATTGCGGTAGAAAATATCCTGTTATCGGTTTATGTTTCAAAAAATCCCTTACACTTTGAAAAAATTAGCTAAAATCATATTTTTCTTTCTGGCGCTGTCCTCGATGTCCGTTCATGCGCAAACGGCCGATGTCATTGTATACGGTGGTACTGCAGGTGGTGTTACTGCTGCGATCGCTGCAGCCCGTGAGGGAGCCTCGGTTCTCCTGGTAGAGCCTGGGCAGCACGTGGGTGGCATGGTCACAGGGGGGCTTTCACATACCGATTATGGTGATCGTGCGCTGATCGGCGGACTGGCACTTGAGTTTTATGAGCGTGTTGCAGCCGTTTATAAAAAACCACTTTTTTTCTGGCGTGGACCAGAACCAACAATCGGTGAAAAAATCCTGAGGGACTGGCTTAAGGAAGCAAAGGTGTCGGTTCGGTATGGGGATCGGGTCAAAACCGTGTACAAGACCGGACGTGAAATCAAAAAATTGGAACTGATGTCCGGGGCAGTGCTCACTGCAAACGTGTTTATCGACGCCAGTTATGAAGGTGACCTGATGGCCCGGGCCGGGGTGGCTTACGCCATTGGGCGTGAAGGTAAAAGCCAGTATGGCGAATCGTGGGCAGGGCGGCAACCCTTTTATCCGGATAAACATAATTTCCCGTTGCCGGTTTCTCCTTTTGTAAATGGCAAAAACGGTAAGTTGCTACCCTTGATCAATGCCAGGTCACAGGCCGGTTTCGGAGAAAGTGACAGTGCTGTACAAGCCTATTGCTTTCGGTTTCTGATCACAAAAAAACCGGACAACCGGGTCGCCATCACACGTCCGCCCGGATATGACCCGGCCCGTTACGAGCTGCTCCGCAGGTATCTGAAAGTCAGAAAACCGACGAACTTGTCCGAGACCGGCGTGCTAAAACCTTCTGTTAACTTACCAAACGGAAAGGCTGAGATCAATTCAGCGGGCCCGGTGTCGACCAACCTGTATGACGGAAGCAACTGGGCCTACCCAGAAGCCGGTTACACGCTCAGAGACAGGATATGGAATGATCATTTGTTGTACACACAGGGGTTGCTCTATTTCATTGCCAACGACCCTGAGGTTCCCGAATCCATTCGGCAGGAGGCGCAGCAATGGGGATTGTGCAAGGATGAGTTTGCAGATACCGGCCACTGGCCACATCAATTATACATCCGGGTGGCCCGCCGGATGATCGGTGAATATGTGATGACGCAGCATGATCTGGAAAAAGATACCACCAAGTACGATGCCATTGCGATGGGATCATACAACATCGATGTCCGTCATACCCAACGGACGTATCACCAGGTATCGCGCTTTCCGGTATTGGAAGCAGAAACGATCAATGAAGGTTATCTGTCTATTCCGGTGTCACCCTATGAAATTCCGTACCGATCCATCGTGCCCGAGTTCGAAAAATGCAGCAATTTGCTGGTACCGGTGTGTATGTCAGGCTCCAACATAGCCTATGCCTCGATAAGAATGGAACCTCAGTTTATGACCATCGGACATGCCTCCGGAGTAGCAGCAGCCATGGCAAGCAAGCAGCAGGTAGCCGTCCAGCGCGTCGATATCACCGTATTGCAGAAAAAACTTTTGGCACAACGGCAAGTGCTGAGTTACGAAAATAATCCAAACGGAATCTTTGGCAAGGATAACACCGTGACGGTGGATGACGACATGACTCGGTTTGTCAAGCGCACCGGATCATGGCGTTCGTCCGAAGATCCACTGCTACAGCGCCATGCCATCACCTGCCTGCTTAGTTCCAAATCAGAACCTTCGTCTGTGGTTTTTAGGCCCTATCTTCCCGAAGCCGCGAATTACAACGTGTACGGCTGGTGGCCATCGGCCCCTGACTACGCATCCAATGCATCACTGGTGATTCAACATGCCGGAGGCGAAAAACAACTTACCGTTAACCAGCGGGAAAAAGGCGGACAGTGGATCAAACTGGGCACTTTTCGCTTTGATAAAGGGTATACCGGAGCCATCACGATAGACAACCAGGCGGCAGACGGACTCGTTGCAGCTGATGCATTTAAGTTCGAGCAGACAAAATGATAATTATCTTTATAAAATAGAATACAGAAAAAGAAACAGGGAATCATTTATTATCCATTCTCTTAATGATTTCTCTCAGCAGATCATTATGCTCCTGTTTTAAGAATATAAACTTATTTACCCATGTGTAAATCAGATAGAAAACAGAACCAATGATGGCCAGGTAGATGATAACAAAGAGAAAAGGGAACATGATCAATTTGATTTAAGGTTTTAACCAGTCTTTGCTATGAGACTACGTGGTGGAACGAAATGGCTTAGCATTGGTCATACCACTTTATGCAAGAATGGTAATCTTATTAAAACCAGCATAACCAATTTCTACTGACGTAGGGAGCTGTGAAAGTCATCAATAAAATAGGAGTTGCAAGATTCCCAAAAACGCCTGACGCACTTTACCCTGCCCTTCACCTTTTTGCTCACCTGAGTGCCTGGCAAAAAAAGATACAGCATCTTTCGGGTGCTGTATCTTTTTTCTGCCAGTAACTGGTCATTTACTATGACGGTAAGAGTACCTGTCTTTGCGCAAAAAACCTCTTTCCAGGGCTACAAAATAAGGCATCTCTCCATCAAATGCATCCTTCGGCTCAATAAGAACCCAGATAACTTGATCCCGACTGGCCGGTCAACACGGTACCCTTGATCACTTCCCTGGTTTTCCAGTTGATTACGTATAACCTGCCTGGTTCACCTGTCGGTGTAAGCGGTACATAGATATAATCTCCACTTACAGCCAGGTTCTGATACTGTCCGAAGTCCAGGCCTGCTTCGTAATCATTGCTGATTTTGGTGGCCGTTTTTGCATTCAGATCCACCATTGCGATATAGCCGCCTTTGCCAGCAATGTTATACAGAACCAAACCAATGCCGTCCTTGATATATCTCCAAGCCTGAATACGTGTATCCGTCAGACCCAGGGCTGCATCCAGATTGAAATGGTAGCTGTTATCGTATTCGTTGGTACTTTTGCCAATACGCAAAATGTCCTTTCCTCCGGTAGCCGTAGCCTGGTAAACATGGCCGTCCGCACCCACATACTGGGTCATGGTACGGTAAGAATGATTATTGGTTTTCGAGACCGTAGAGTAGATCAGTTTTGGATTTTGCAAAGATGGGTAATCCACTACCAACGTAGTAGTCCCGAGTGTTCTGTTGGCTGCATCATTAGCCCAAACAGGAGCTCCGCTTGCATTGTAAGATAATTTTTTCGGGTCAACTTTACTTACGTTACAGCCAATAAAAATCTTGGTTTTGGCCTCGTTCAAAACCGGAACATCAATACGGCCTACAGAGTATCCCTGAGCCTCCAGTTCAGCTGTGAAGGGGAAATCAAATTCAGTAGAATTTGGGACCCTTGCGTTTTCCAGATCAATAACCGCAATCCGGACCTTCCCTCTGGTATATTTAAAAATGTGGTTCGGCGCCTCTCCTTCTGTTACCGTAGTACTTCCTGTAAGGTGTACCCCGATTCCAATATTTTCGGCAGCTTTTGTCCAGCGCGGGGATGTTCCGATGATATCCGACAGATCCAGTTCGTTACCAGTATCCTGGTAATTTTTGGCACCTTTCACCAGATATTTGTTGAATACGCCACCATCCTCGCCGGTGTACTGGATGTTGTATAGCTCCGTTCCGTCTTCAGAAGCCTGCACACGTGCCGTACGGGCAGACCTCAACCCGAAACCATTCTGATAAATATTGACCGAGAAAGCAGGGTCAATCGCCTGTGCATGGGTAATGGCGTAGGCCATGGTACCCCCATTACCCGCTGTTCCTGTTTCGTCAGGAATAGAAGCGGTAAGTGTGATAAATTCCCTTGCACTTGGGGTTTCGCCACCGTCTGGGTTTGCGCTTTCCTCCTTGCAACCGGCCAGGGCCAGGGTTATACCTAATATCACAGCACTGAACAGATTCTTTTTCATACTACAAATGGATTATAAAAACTTACTGATTGTATAATTTAACTTTACTGAAATACTTCTTCCTGGCTTCTGCACGCCGAAATTGTCGTACATTTCTGCATTCAGGATATTTTTTACATCCAAACTCGCGACCATTTTCCCATTGGGCAATCTATAACTGGCGCCCAGATCATGGTAAAATTGCGTAGGGGTGGTGAACCACTCCGACTCCATCCAGACGGTTCTGAAAGGCGCTACAAATCCTGTGTTGTAATAGAGGTTAAGGATTGATTTCTTTTGAAACTTATCGTTCAGACGATACTGAACGCTGCCATTCATGGTAAAAAACGGCTCGTTGGGCAGTTGCAGGTTGTACAGATCGTGCGGATTGCCCTTCTGGTCAAACTCCTGCTTGAAAAGTGTATTGAATTTGGAGAAGTTAAACAGGGCGTTCAGGCGATTATCGTACACGTAAATAATTTCACCTTCAAATCCTTTCGACTGCGTTCGTCCTAAATTGACGTATTTCGTTACCTGGATATCCGCATCACTTTCCCGGCCCTGTACGATCTGGTTCTCCACGGCCTGCTGGGTAATCTTATCGAAACCGTTTCTCCAGAAAGCACTTGCATAAAGCGTGAGTTTGTGTTTACCCATCTGAAGCGGGCCGTGCCGGAAGCCAAGGTTGTAATTGATATTCTGCTCGGGTATCAGATCCCGGTTTTCGAGAATGTTGTTTTCGGGATCGCCGTAAAGCTGGTTTTCAGAAGCCGTTACATAGGAATTTTGCGTAGACCCGATGATGTACATCTTGGAAAATGCATTGTACGACACAGTAGCCCCATAACCTTTGTTGTTGTTAACCGTTTTGTTTTGAACCCTGTTGATGATATTGACCCCATCTTGTGCAACCAGTTCTGCGCGGGTCTGATTCGTTCTGTTGGAAGTGAATTTACCCAACAGGTTTGTTTTTAATTTATCATCGAAAAACTGAGCTTCATAGTTGAGTGCAAGGATGTTCGTCATGATACTGCTTACCGTAACCAAGTCCTTATTTACCGGCTTCAGCAAATCATTGTCATCTCTGTCCGTGGTTTCCAGTTTGTGATTGATGGAGATTCTGTGTCCTGGAAATATAGTATACCCCAGATTGGATCGCATGTTGGTGATGCGCCGGTTCACTTCCACAATGCTTTTGGCGCCTTGCTGGCCCATCCCCGGCGTTGGTGGAACTGGTATGGTCTCCCCGTTTCGAATCAGCATTCTCGGCTTGCCGTCCCAATTATACACCTGGCCAACCGTATCCTGAACGTAAGTACTCCTGTAACTTCTTACCGCATTGACGTTCAATGCCATTCCCTTCACCAGAAAGTTATTCTTATTGTAATTCAGGCTTACGACATGCGCCTTGTACTCACCAAAACGGCCCACGTACGGCCTGGCCATGGTGATACCGTGTGGTATTTCGCTGTATGTATCTGAAATATTATAGCCCAGAAAAAACTGGTCGGCCCACTTCACATTGGTGTACCCCAGTTCAAATCGGGCACCGATAGACTTATAGGTATTATTGAACCGTTTGGCTCTGTAATACCGCTCCATGGTCCTGTCCGGGTGCACAAACTTGGAGAACTTGCCCCAGGTGGTGTAGCTGTTGTCTGTGTAGGTATAAAAGCCCGACGCCCGGGTAGTAAAGCCTGTTTTCTTATTGCGGTAAATCCCCGACAGGTCCCCTTGAAATGTATTGAAAGAACCGTAAGCTACTGCAGCAGTGATGTTGTTTTGTGAAGCATCTTTTTTCAATACCACATTGATAGCTCCGCCTACATAATCCCCAGAAAGGTGAGACGGAAGCACACCTTTGTAAACCTCGATTCGCTCTATCATGGCTGGCGGGATGTTATTCAGGTTGAAAGAGGATCCGTAAGTTGATATCTCAATACCATCCAGAAATATACCTACGGCACTCCCCGACATACCGTTGAGATTATATTCCACCCTGGATCCGATCCCTCCGTTCTGGCGTACCCGCACACCTACCGCCCGGTCCAGGAGCTCATTGGTGGTCAGATTTCGCAGTGACGCTTCCTTGGTTTCAATGACGGCAACTGCAAATCCCGTTGTCTCGATTAATTTCTTTTCCGTTTTTTGAACAACCTGCACTTCGTTGAGCTCCTGTGCGGTTTTGCTGACAGTCAGATTAACCTCATGACTCGGCTTTTGGACATATAGCTTGTGGGACTGCGCCTTGATTTCTACCGATGTGGCTACAATCTCCTGGTTGCCGTAGGGTACTTTTTTCAATTCATAAGTGCCATCCTCTTCAGTATAAGTCGCGATCTCACTATCTTTTAGACGGATCGTAACATAACTGACAGACTGGCCTTTAACGTCCTTCACCGCGCCCTTTACCGTTGCCGTCTTCGGCCCCGTCGTCTGCGCAATGGTGTGGAAATGGAATAGTGTAACCAGTGCCGCAATGCATAAAGTATATTTCAATAACATCCGTTTTGTTCCTTAATATTTAGCCACTGCCAGTAGTCAGTACTAATTTTACAAGATGAGTAGTGTTCAATTAATCGGTCTTATTTAGACTAATTATATTGAATGCAAAGGTAGATGCCGAAAGTGAGCAATAATGACGCGAGAGGGAGTAGTAATGACGCGAAAGGGAGAAATCGCGTCGGATTTTTAATGGGTAGGAATACCTCTTTTCAGAATCCGCAATTTCTTTTGAAAACTGAAGAACCTGTTCCAAATTCATTCTATAATTTATTCAAGCTATTTTTCACATTAACTTAGCGGTAACTGCAGCATTAACATTCTCGCGGTGATGCACCGTTGCAATGGCTAACACCTATTCCGCGTAATTCGCTCCGTTTCGTTAAAAATGACCTCTAACCAAACTAAAACCCATCTCGGCTTTCCTCAATTCAAGATAACCTTCTCTCCTTGGACGGACCGACTCGGTTGGTAAAACTCACAACAATAACAAGACTATCACACGGAGGTCAGTACATAGAATAAGAAGCCGGGCGACGGTATCGGATGGAAAGCTAAGAGATGGCTGTTGCAGCAGTATTACTTGCATGAAACGAAATTTCATTTCTTAGATTTTTTACCTGATTTCGATTTAAACGCTTAAGCCAATCCCCAGATTCAGACTCCGATGGAGCCGCACGCCGCCAGGATTTAATTCGGTCTGCAGTTGTGCGTGGTCATAATAACGCAGGTATATTTTCCATTTTTTATTCACATTGTACCCCGCTCCGAGCGCAACGGTTGGTGTAAGCCCGCCCACCCTGAACCTTTCGGTAAAAAAATCTCCGCCGGGGTTTTGCAGCTCCTTGTCTTCCCCGAAGGTGGTTTGCAGGTACCCAATGCCTGCCTGTGCTTCCAGGTAAGCGGCAGCAATGCGACGGCGATATCCCAAGGATGTTGCCACCATCGATCCGGTTTCCTTTCCCGACCCGTATCCCATCAGGGTCAAATTTTGAAATAATTGCCCGTGCTTTTTGTCCACATGTACATATTCCACGCTGGGCTGCAAGCCTTTTGCACCGCCAAACTGTGTTTTTATGCCGGGAAACCGGAGCGACTCCGCGTATACACCGGTGGTTTGCGTGAGGACTTCCAGGCTAACCGACCAGCGGGATAAAGCTAATGCCGCTGTCTGTGCATTGGCCCGCACCGAAAGAATGCCAGCTAAAATGGTTATGATGATCGTTTTCATCTGTCTTTTGGATCAATTATATTAAGAATAATCATGGGGTGTCTACAAACTGTTTTACCTTCTCCGCAACCTGATAGCCCGTATTGAGAATGGATTCATCGGCTGCGCTGGATAGAAATATACTGGTGGTGTTGCTTTTTGGCAGGTGCATCACCACCACTGACCAGCCTCCACTGTGCCCGGCCATCAATTCGCCGTCCTTATACCGGTATTCCCAGCCAAGGGCAAATCCGGACAACCCTTTGACCGGCGTGTACAGGCGCCTTAAATTTTCAGCGTTCAGCAACTGGTAGGTCTGGAGCG
This sequence comes from Dyadobacter sp. 32, assembly GCF_902506755.1. Classification (GTDB taxonomy): domain Bacteria; phylum Bacteroidota; class Bacteroidia; order Cytophagales; family Spirosomataceae; genus Dyadobacter. The sequence continues at coordinate 4,059,283 of NZ_LR735258.1, forward strand.
CGCAAATGAATTTGATCATGTCTTTCAGATTGCTGCACAGGCCTGCCGTCGCATAATCGGCATAAACATATCCGGGCGTTACCTTTTTGAAGCTGTTGCCGTCTGGTTCGAAAATCTGTGGCCTGAACGCCATGATCTCTGAATGATGCGTAATAAAATGGGTATCATTCATTTCCAGCGGTTTCAGAATTTCCTCCTGTACCACTTTCTCGTAAGGCTTCCCATATACCTTTTCGAGAATCACCGACAGGATGACGTAGCCAGTTTGGCCATACCTGGTCTGTAAGCCTGCCTTAAAATGCAGGGGTAGTTCTGCAGCATAGGATAGATAGTCCCCGCGGCTCATGTACTCTGTTGTTTCCATTGGCAATTCTTTGTATTTCGCATTTTCACCTACATCCGGCACGCCGTCGGTATGTGCTAAGAGCTGACCAATGGTTATATTGCGCCAAGCCTGCGGTAGCCAGTCCAGGTAATCGGAGGCTTTTGCTGTCAGATGTATTTTCTTGTCTTCGACTGCTTTCATGACCATTACACTGGTGAAGAGCTTAGCAGCAGAAGCCAGAATGAAAAGGCTGCGGTCCGAAACGGATACATTACCTCCCGGCACCTCGCTTCCCTGGAAGTAACTGGCCTCCATGCGACCAGCCTTGACCATAGCCCAGGCCACTGGCGGCTCGAATGGCAGTTTTTTGGTACGTGTACCCACCAATCCGGCAATGTGACTTTCCAGCTCACTGCTATTTACGGGTGTCGGCTCGTATTTTTCGCAGGAACAAAAAATGATGACCGCCCCTATAAAAGATGATAGCCTTTTCATTGCCTTAGGGGATAAAAAGTTTGGACTTAAAGCGCCCATTTGCGGAAGCTTCGGGTCTGAATTGAGTACCCACGCCCACATTGGTCACGGTGAAACTGCCTTCCGCAATACCATTGCTCAACTTTGTGACGTTGACGGCTCCACCGCTCGGCGTAAGTGGCATATTGGGGCCGGGTATGTAACAACTGTTGTATCCTGTTCCGGGTGGTAAAAAATGGAACCGGGTTCCATCGGCCGCCAGGTCGTAGCCGTGACTGCCCACTTCACCTTTCCAGGTAAGAAGAAAATGACCTCCACCTTCATCTTCAGGATTGGCCAGAATATATCGGGAGCCCATTTTCACAACAGGTGATGCAGGAAAGCGCACCGGGGCTCCTCCGTTAATACTCAGTTCAATCCAGCCATCTCCCAGAATCGTCATGGTTGACACCAGTAAAAAAGTTCCTGAAACCGGTGCCTTCAGCTCCATGGTTACTGTTGCCGTGGTTGTTCCGTTCACCGATACCGGCGCCTTGTACTCCACGGTCTGTTGGGTCGACTTAGTGAGATCACCCGGCCCGTTCAATTCCCAGGATTTGATGAACCGGGAGGGCAATGGAGCCGGAGTCCCCACCGGATAGCCCGGCTCATTGTACGGACCTCCTGGGTTATTTACCAATGGAATAAACAAGTTGTCCCAGTCGGCCTCGGTAAAGATCATCGCCTTGATGGTTCGCTTCTGTCCGGTTTCCAGTTCTGCACTGTAAGGCGAGAGAGATATCCGGTTCATCAATGACCAGTCGCTGAAATGTGTGGTTTTAAAACTGACCGTTTTGGACTGATTATCAAAGCTGTCGGCACCAACAAACTTCCATACACCGTCTGCCATCTGGTAAGCCATACCCAGCGTTTGCAGCAGGCCAACGCTATCTGCATAGCTGGCCCAGGAGTACGTGATGGTCACCGGCTTGGCAAACACCTTACCGTGTGGTGTGAGCCTGAATGCCGCGCCAATGCCCGCAATGTTGGTATTCGAAACCGGTTCAATACCCACAGCAGTGTTGGCTTCCAGAGCTCCCGGCGGAACATGAACGCTAATCCTTCCGTCTGCAGATTGCAGCGCCCCCCCTTCCTGCCCGATGGTTTTGGTAACGGCGGCGCCCGCAGGCACGCCCACGGGACGCACCAGCGGGGTAATGGTTAACATCTCATCAGGCTGATCTGCGTCACCCCGTTCACAGGCAAGCTGGACAAACATAACAAACAAAGGAAGAAGGCAATAGCAGATTTTTTTTATTTGATCATTCATGGCTATTATAGAAAAGTATTATTTAATTGAGGTTAGTATTTTTAGTAGACAAATACGGTGCGGATCATGTAGGAATCCAGCCTGGTTTGCGTGGAGCGGTATTTGGTCAATAGCTCTTTTGGATAGCCGTGCTCTTCGCAGGTGTATTTGAAATCGTAGGCTTCATGCAGTGGTCGTCCGCCACTATACTGTTTTCGGGGAAAAACCATGTTGTGCCTGGTGTACTGGTTAAATAGCAGATCAGGAATTTTGAGGTGCACATAAGGATTGATGCTGGAATCAAAATCATTGAAACTTTCCTCGCGGCCTCCGTTATGACTCACATAAACTTCGTGGATCGCTCTCCCCGCGGACATGGTTTTGGCATAGTAGTCGGTATACTTCCCGTTTTCGAGCTGGTACTGGGCGTCGATGCGGTAGGCCTGTTCGGTTCCTGAATACGTATCCAGAGGAAAGTATCCCGCTGTGACTGAGATTCTGTCAGCACCTTTGGTTTCTTCCAGAGCCACTACACGACCTTTATTGTCGTAGCGGGCAGTAAGCTTTTTGTGCAGCTGATTACTTTCGTCATACGATTCGATAGTAGAAATGTTGCCACTGGTGTAGTGGAAGATATCCTTTTGCATCAGGTAAGTGGATTGATCAGCCTTTTTTCCCCATACCCTCCGTTGCATTATTTCTCCATTCACAAAGTACTCATAGTCCGTCTTCGTTTGGGGTGTGGTCGTCCCGCCGACAATCTTTGCTTCGGTAACAGATTTCAATTTCCTGGCCGCCACAGAAGCTCCAAGATCGTACACATCATGCTCTTTTACTTCCGATTGCAGCAAATCACGCTCCGCGTAGGCCCCCCATTTGGAGACGGAGAGATGGAACCTTACTGCTTTGGCCGACAAATAAATCTCCTGAGGGCCCGCTGCGAGATAATGGATCTTATAGTCCATCTCACCCTTCGCATCCCAGCTTTTTACAATTAGTTGTACCGGGATGTATTCGTACACTAAGTCCCCTACTTTGATATGTGGCCGGATAATTACGCGCTTATCCATTGCTGGCTCGTCACTGCCGGGTTTTTTTCCAAAAGTTCCGGCAGGATATCCGAAACTTTGCGGGGTATCCGTGCTACCCACGGCAAGTACTTCCAGCCTAACCTCTTTATCCGCCTTCTCTTCCAGAACCAGAGAAACACTGAGCGGCTTGGCGATTTGGCCAGCCTTGGATGATCCAGCTATCGGCGTGGCAAACTGTGTTGCTCCTGAGTCATCATTGATAATCAATCGCTGTATCTTGTAAGCGCCCTTCGGTAGCTTTACTACAGGTGTGCTGCATTGGTTTTCAAAAAGGACCGGAACTGTCAGTTTTATCTGCATTTCCGGTGTTTTTGGATTTTCAACTGTAACGCAAGCGGTGAGGCTCTTCGATGCATTCCATTGCCCACTCAGATTATCAAAAACAAGCTTAAAATTTCTCTGAATGGTGGTATCTGAAGGATCTGAGATACTGATATCAGGATCAATCTGGCCCCTTTTGCAGGAAAAAACAGAAAAAAGTAATTGAAGAGCAATTCCTAAGGTGATCAAGTTTTTCATGGCTAATTAATAAATGTAATGCTAACTTTTTTTAATGGATATTAACTTCTGGGCATAGCAATGCCCGGACGGGAAACCGCCTAAAATTGGACTATACAAGATTTACACAATTAACGCAGACCTTTCGCGTATCTGCTGATCTTTAAAATTTTAACGTATTACAGTATACGCATTTCATACTTGCTGGCTAAACGATCCGGTTTTTTAAGGCCTTGGCCACGGCCTCACTCTTCGAATTAACCTGAAGTTTTTCATAAATATTCCGGATATGCGTTCGGACCGTATCAATGGATATATTTAAGTCACCCCCAACCATCTTATAGCTGTTGCCATCCACGAGCGATTTCAGCACGGCTTTTTCTTTTTCGGTAAGGCCATAGCTTTCGTCGCCAGGAGACATCCCGGCAAACATCTGAAGTACCTGTGTGGCAATGGAGGAATTCATGGGTGCTCCACCCTGGTAAACGTCCTTAATGGCACTGATGATGGCCGACGGATTACTCTTCTTAAGCACATAACCATTGGCTCCCAGCCGGATTGCGTCATAAATATTCCGGTTGTCATCAAATACGGTCAGCATGATAATCTTAACCGTCTGGTTTTTCTTCCGGATCATCCGTACCCCATCTATTCCGCTGGCGCCAGGCATATCAATGTCCATCAATACCACGTCCGGTTTCAAAAGGCTCACGTCCGCAGCGGCAGATTCACAATTCCCAAACTTTCCCACCATGACAAATTCGTCGGTACCGTCGAGCAGCAGGCCCATCGTTTCCCGGAATTGCTCCACATCATCGTAAAGAATTACTCGTATCATCACTTTTTGTTATGTTTCTATTTCGCTTCCGGCATCGAAGCGATTTGACATTGCAAAGATCATAGCCGCTGCATTCGAAAACAACGCATATTCATGCGATAGGCATCAATAATTGAATGGTGGTACCCTTGCCTGGTTCAGAAACGACCGACAATTTCCCGTTTACATTCCCTGCACGCATCTGCATGTTTTTCAAACCGTTTCCTCTAACGGCACTTCCAGGTTCAGGAATTTTGAAACCCAGGCCATCATCGCCGATCGTTAACATCAGTTCAGAACCTTTTTTTTGCAACTTTACCACCACCATACTGCAACCGGCATATTTCACGATGTTATTCAGCGCCTCTTTGAAAATCAGGAAAATCTCCCGTCGGGATTCCATTGAAAGGTGTAATTCCAGCACCAGTGGATCTGTTTCAAAGCGGTAGTCGATTTGTTTAGGTTCCAAAATCGCACCGGCTGTTTCTTTCATCCTCGCCACGATTTTGGCGATGCTGTCATTTACCGGATTGATACTCCACACGATATCATCCATGGCTTCCATCATCTGATGGGTACTCTGGCTGATCGTATTCAGGTATTGCCTGCTTTTGTCCACATCCAGGGACTTCTGCTGTAGCGCAATGTTGCTGAGAATATTTATCGTGCTCAGGGTAGAACCCATGTCGTCGTGCAGATCGCGGGCAAGCCGGTTCCGAACCTTTTCTATATGCAATAGTTTCTGAAGTCTCAGCCGGTGCAGATAAAACAATAAGGCACCTGTGACCAAGGCAACCAAAAGGAAGAACCAGATCGTCTTCCAGAACGGTGGCTTTATACGTATGTCCAGGCCAGTAACTGCCGGAGAATAGTTGCCCTGCTCATTTTTGGCCCTTACGGTAAATCGGTAATGCCCATCCGGCAGAAAGTTGTAGCTCACCTGCCCCCCTGCCGGCAGTGCAACCCAGCCCGTGTCAAGTCCCTGCATCTTGTACTCATAGCTGATCCGCTCCCGATGCACAAAGCTGATCGCCGCAAAATCGATCCTGAAACTGTTGTGCATATATGGCAATGTGATGGTTCCTGGCAGCAGCAGGGAATCGACCGAAAGATACCGGTTGTTCAACTGGAAGCCGGTGATCGTCACCTTGGGGGGAATTTGTGCTGTTTTGTACTCGTCCGGATCAAAAATAACCAGGTGCTGGTTTCCTCCGAATGCGAGCCTGCCGTTTCTGAGCGCGACACTTCGTTCAGGAACATAGCTATTATTGTGAATGGTGACCAGTCCGTCTTGTTGGGCGTATTTTGTCAGTATCCTGGACGACGGGTTGAGTTTATATATTCCCGAAGCACCTCCGACCCAGATATTCTGATTCCCGTCTTTCTGAAGAGCGAACTGGGTCCCCGACAATCGGCCGGTATACACGTTGTCAAAACTAACTTTATACGTCCTGAGGTTGACTGTACCCATGCGCTCGCCGGCAAGGAATACGTCCGTATCGTTAAACTGGACTAAATCCCTCACACCGGCAATATGGCTGGACCCCGCTTTTTGGATATCTATGGCCCGCAGGAGTTTTTCTTTTTGCGCATCGACAATGAATAAACCTTTTCCGCTCACGGCCACCCACATCTGATCGCCAGGCAAAAACACCATCCGATTTACCGGTCCACCGAATGCGAACAACTTCTGAAGAGAAATGTCTGAGAAGGGCATCGAAGGATCGTACGCCCATATATCTCCATTTTCCAGCCCGATCCACAACCTACCCTTTTGATCTTTTGTGATTTGCCTGACAGGGCTGTTCCGGAATACTTTTGGAGCGACGAGTGTGGCTTTTTTGCTCACTACATCGTACCGGGCGATCCGCCCCCGATCACAACCTGCCCAAACATTTCCCTGGTTATCTTCGCAGAGCGACAATATGCGTTGCAATGCATCCCCCAACCTGTTAAACGCCTCTACTGGTGTCACCTGTGCACCATTCATTTCATTATTCAGCAGAAAAGCGCCCCTGCCCCAGGTTCCGATCCACAGCCTGTTTTGCCGGTCGGTCAGCAAACTGCTGATCGAAGCCCGGTGTTTTTCCTGGCTAAAAAGGATATGTGTGTATTTGTTTCTATTGCCGACCGTATAATACAAGCCATTGTCTGTCGCCACCCATAATATACCCTCTTTATCCTCAAAAATGCCGGCAATGGAGTTGAAACGAATGCCGTACGGATTATTCATCGGAGACCGGAGATCCTCAAATAATCTTCCATGATGGCCCCGGAAGTAGTTGAGTCCGTAAGCAACGGTAATCGAATCCTCGTAGCTCCCAAAACCATACACTTCAAAAAAATCATCCCTGCCTGGGTTATTCATCCCGAGGGGATCATTGGTAAATTTTTGTTTTTTTCTGTCAAAACAGAAAAACCGGGTTTTCGATTGCCCGGCCGCCACCATCCAGTACCGGGCTTTAGAGTCAATATACAGCCTGCTGATCACCGCCGGCAGCTGTCGGTTACCGAACATGGGATCGGAAAACTTCCGCTGTGACCGCGAATAATAGTTTTTTGTTTTCTTATCCCAATAACCAAAATCATTTTTTGATAAAACCCAATACCTGTCCATGCGTGGATCAGGCACTATGTCGGTCACACGGAGCGAATCGGGCAAGGAAAAAGGATTATTACTCCGCGAAAAACCGTCTTTCGCAGCATCATAATACTGGCAATTTTTACCTGTATGAATCAGGAAAGCCCTGCCTGCATCATCCTTTCGCAGCCAGATCTTAAATGGTCCATATACTTCCCGGCTCCCTTCATAAGCCACATAGCGCACCGAAAAGTTATTGATGTTCAAGATCCCCAGCCTACTTCCCGACCTTACCCATACCCTTCCGGATCCGTCTTCCAGCATCTGATCGACCCGATCTTCCAGCACGGTGCGCATGCTGATTCCGTCAAAACGCTGCAAACCACTTTGCGTACCGATCCACAAATAACCCGTTTCATCCTGCCACACGCAAAGAACATTATTGGAAAGCAAGCCCTCTCCAATAGACAAACGGTTAAAAATATAGTTTTGCCCGTAGCCATATCGACTTACCAACAGAAAGATAACGATGAAGAGCGCTCTGAAGATCATGCCGTAAAGTTAACAGAAATCAGAAACAAGCTTATCGCATGTATATGCGGGGTGGTGGAGTGGGGGCCTAGGCAGAAACAATCAACGAAGGCTATCTCTCCATTCCTAATGCAACTGAAACATAAAGTAAAAAAAGAGCTTTACGGCGCTAGTCGGGCAATAGAGCCATTTTACGATCAAGAGAATCCGAGAACCGGCTAAAAAGAATCCGCAGCTTCGGGTCTATAAAGGTTTTGCAAAACGGCTTCTGAGGATTGCTGTAATAGTAATCCAGATACTCCTCTTTGTTTAACCTGAAATTGCCGAACGGTAACACTTGTGTGATGATCGCTTTGGAAAAATCTTTTTGAAAAGATAAAATAGCCGATGCGGCGACTTTTGCCTGTTTTTCCCCGAAAGTATAGACAGCTGAACGATATTTGGACCGCTTTGCATGAACTGATGTGCTGCTATGTGTATGCAAATGAATCTCAATAAGGGTTTCAAGCGAAATAACGTCCGGATGGAATTGAACAATCACCGCCTCGCAGAAATCTCCCAGCCCGGACTCAACGCTTATCCATCCCTGTTTGACCCCGATAACGCCTTTGAGTGAACGAAAGATCGCCTCCGTACACCAATGGCAACTTCCTCCAAAACCTATTTCTTTCACTAATTCCATATTTCAGCCAGCCTTCCATTCAGACAGAATACTTTAAGAATATCTCAGCTATTCACTTAATGATTTTTACGATCGACTGGTTCCGGAAACCATTAAAAGGCGAAGCTTTCCAAGCGGGAAAAGACCTCGCTTTGATCTCAAAATCCCCTTAAACGCGGTGATCGTCATGAAAAATGAATGTCCCTCGCTATTGCAGCCAATTAAAACGGCTTGGACCTCGCCTTATTTACGCGTTAGCCGCCTGGTAAGAAAGGAAACTATTATATTGTGTAGATTTACAGATAAGCCTCTAGCGGGCCATAGGAGTGGGTAATAAACCTGTGTTCTATTAGTAGCATAATCCAAGCACTGTATATCGGCCTTATGCAAATTAGAAAATTTGGCTATTCAGTGCCGTTAAAAACAAAAAACTGTTTGACGACGATAGGAGGAGTTTTTTTTGTTTAGGCAATGGATGGCTAAATTTTCGTTAAGATTTGCATACAGCCTTGACTTTTTTTGTTACTTTTTTGCGTCAAGGCAAAAAAGTAAAGTGCTAGTTGGAGCAATAAACTAGCTTAGCTAACCAATTCAATGGTACCCACTTTAAATCCTATAGAACGATAATTACTGGTAAATCGGCATTATTCATTCCTAAATCACTGCAACGTTAACATGATGGAAAAGAAACAAATCGAAATTGCGGACTCATCAACGGGTTCACTTCAAACCGTGGAATCAAGCGCACTCTTGACCCGACGTGATATGATCGGTGTAACCGGGTTGGCTGGTCTGGCGGCTTTGACGGGATTCGCCGCCGGACCTCTGCCGTCAACTGCACAAGCACGGCCTCGCATTGCCTGCCTCGTGACCTACTGGGCTGCCCCGAATTCACATGCAGACTGGATCCTGACCAAATTATTGGATGGTTACTGGTGGCAGGGCGCCCACACTGCTTCCCGGGTGGATATTGTTTCCGTTTACATTCATCAGTTGGATACCAGTCAACTGGGCCAGAAAATATGCAAATCGAAAAACATTCCGATCTATAAAACAGTAGGTGAAGCCGTGACGCTCGGAGGTAAAGAACTTGCGGTAGATGGTGTTGTCATCGTCGGGGAACATGGGGACTACCCTACCAACCTCAAAGGGCAGTGGCTCCTGCCGCGCTGGTGGATCTACGAAAAAGTGATCCGTGTGTTTGAGCAAAGCAAGCGCTCCGTGCCGGTTTTTAACGACAAACACCTTTCTTACAACTGGGACGAAGCCAAGTGGATGTTTGACAAATCCCGTGAGCTGAATTTCCCTCTGACCGGAGGTTCCTCCATTCCCGTCTACTTCCGCAAACCGGAGATTGAACTTGATATCGATACACCCATCAAGAACTCGGTGGTAATCGGCGGTGCTTCGGATGAGGGTGCCATTTTCCATTGTATAGATGTATTGCAGGCATTTGTAGAACGACGTAAGGGGGGTGAAACGGGCGTCAGGTCGGTGCAGTCCATACGGGGCCCTGAAACCTGGAAGTGGACCGAACAAAATCCCTGGGCTGGTAAGCTGCTTGAATCCGTACGGAAAAGTTTTGGTCTGAAACCGGGACATTTTCAGGAAATCGGAAAACCCAATGTCTGTATCGTGGAGTACAATGATGGTACAAAAGCGGCGGTATATGCCGGCCAAGGTGTGGGCTGGACCTACACCGGCGAAATAGAAGGGCGAAACGACCCAACGGTCATCTCCATGCTCGACTGGCCAGGCCCCTTTTCCCAATACCACGCCTCCAACTCCCAGCCGCACTGGATAACCGAAACGATGGTGACCAAAAAAGAGCCGTTCAATGCGGAGCGGTTGCTTCTGTCTTCCGGGATTACGGCATATTACATGGACTCAAACTGGGAAAACGGGAAATACTCCCCTATCGGACGCCGGATTGAAACTCCGTTTATGAACATAAAATACAATTCTACACGTGGAGCGCAATTCAGCAAAGGAGAGCGCCCGCCGAATGTTCCGTATATCCGGGGGTTTGATAAATGATTTTGAATGAGTGAATAAAAGACCGAAATCAAAAAGAACTGGATCGTCTTAATGAGGGAGAATTGGAGGACAACAAAAAGCAATAGTCGATGACGTCAAGCTGAACGGTCCGCCGCGCGGTAAGTATTTTGCGCTCAACAAGGTCTGAAAATGACCTATTATTGGTCAGTCTGAGCGGACGGGGCCGCCCGTGCGGTAGAAATGCAAATAGCACATCGCCCGGAGTTCGACTCCGCTCACTCTGACAGCACTTTAAGCGTTGTAGCGACGGCGGGCCGATCATATTGTTTTTTACTTAGTAAATTCCCCCTAAGCGCGACATCATAAATATTTGATTTCTAAAATATTAGACGAGTACACCAATGGTAGTAAAAACGAATGAACTGTAACCCAATGAATCGCAGAGACATCATAAAAAGCCTGACACTCCTTCCGGTCGCCGGAAATGTTTTTTCAAAACAGTCCTTTCAACCGATTCCTAATCCTCAAACCAAGCCGATGCCCGACCTGCACCGCGAGGCGTTTGTAATGGATGGGCATACGCATGTCATGAGCCGTGAGTTGGTGCTGAAAACCGATATTGGCCAGCGTTACCCGGATGGAACGGTTGATCTACCAAGGGCCAGGGAAGGCGGATTGGACGCGATGTTCTTCTCCATTTATACGCCTGAAAATTATTATCCCGGAAGGTTCGAGATCAAGAACACTTTTCGTGTGGTAAACCTTGCGTTGGACCAGATCAAAAAGAATAATTCGATGATCGAACTGGCCCTGACAGCCTCGGACATTGAACGCATTAATAAAAAAGGCAAAATGGCGGCTTTCCTCGATCTGGAAGGTGGTTATGACCTGTATGGCGACCTGGACCTGTTGCGCGCGCTTTACAAGCTCGGCCTACGCTCGATGCAGCTGACAGCCCACAGTACCACCAACGCATTTATCGATGCCTGCAACGACGTGTACACCTGGGGCGGCATTAACGAGCATGGAAAAGCGGTGATCAAAGAAATGAACGATCTTGGCATGGTCATCAATGTGGCACACGCATCCAACGACGCCATTATTCAGTCAGCCGCCGCCAGCCGGCACCCGGTGATCTATAGTCACGGCGGTTTTCACAAAATCGTTGATCATCCACGCTGCATTACCGATGAAGCTGCCAAAGCAATCGCTTCAAAGGGTGGGGTGATCGGCGTGCATTTCGGCAGCCTTTTCAACAATCCGAAATATTGGGCGTGGCAAAAACCAAACAATCCGATCAGGGTGCAGGCTAATCCCCAGCCTAAAACGCCCCGGATCTTTACCGCACAGGTTACCACACAAACCATTGAAGATGTAGACAAGGAGTTTGCTCGTGAGCTTCCGTTTACTTTCAACGGAACCATCCCGGACGAGTACTGGATGCATGTAGATCAATTGGCCAAAGTGATCGATTATGGCGTAAAATTAGTGGGCGAGGACCACATTGCGCTGGGTTCCGATCTGGACGGCGGCCCAGAGCTGCCACGCGAAATTAAAGACATCAGCGATTATCCACAGATCACCATGGCCATGCAAAGGCTGGGTTACACCGATCAGCGAATCAAAAAGATCCTTGGTTTAAACTGGCTCCGTGTGATCAGGCAGGTGACTGAGGGCAAATGAGGGGGGAGACAAATATCAAAATCAGCTCGATTACGCTTTTGTACTGGAGTATTGGTAAACGAATCAATCAGGAAGTTCTTAATTTTAACAGGGCGGAATATGGGAAGCAGGTAGTGGCCACCCTTTCAGCACAACTCACCGATGCATATGGTAAAGGTTGGAGTGAAAAGCAATTACTTCATTGTATCCGTATTGCAGAGATTTTTCCTGATAAACCAATTGTCTACACACTGTGTAGACAATTGAGTTGGTCCCACCTGCGTCTGCTTATGTATATGGATGACGCATTTAAACGCGAGTTTTATATTCAGATGTGTAAAATTGAGCATTGGAGCTTCAGAACATTTCGGGAAAGAGTACAATCTATGCTTTACGAAAGGACTGCTATCAGCAAAAAACCGGAAGTTACAATCCAAAATGATTTAGAATCGCTAAAAACGGAGGACAAAGTAAGTCCCGACCTGGTTTTTAGAGACCCTTATTTTCTTGATTTTCTAGGTCTTGCCGATACTTATTCCGAGAAGGACCTGGAAACAAGTATCATTGTAGAGTTGCAACGCTTCATTGCGGAAATGGGAAGTGATTTTGCATTTCTGGCAAGACAAAAAAGAATCACGATTGACAACCGGGATTATTACATCGATCTGCTTTTTTATCATCGAAGACTAAAATGCCTGATTGCCATTGACTTGAAAATCGGTGAATTCGAGGCGGGTTTTAAAGGACAGATGGAACTGTATCTTCGCTATCTGGCAAAGTATGAGCAGGTTGAAGGAGAAAATACTCCAATAGGTCTAATCCTTTGCACCGGTAAAAATGAAGAACATGTGGAGCTGTTACAACTCGATAAAAGTAATATCAGAATTGCCGAATACCTAACCGGCCTGCCTCCACAAAAGCTTCTTCGCGAAAAGCTACACAAGGCGGTTGAGATTGCACAACAACGACTAAGTCAGCGGTAGTAAGAGGAAATTGCCGATCTGGTTCGGGTGATTCCTTGCCTTCGCCTGTGTCTCACAGGACGGTAGCACGAAGCCATGGTCTTACACCTGCGAGATTAAGTGTTTGGAGTTAGATAACCTTTGTAATTGTCTCATTCCCAATGACTAAATTGGCACAAATCTATATCTGCGGATAATAAGCAGGGTGCGTGCGGAAAGTCGATAGGGATGAGCGATGCTTATGGACTGGGACTAATGGTCGTTTCTAGCATAGTACAAAAGTCCGGTGAAGACACCGGCCATGGGCCAAAGCAGGGATTGTCGGCACAGACCGCGGAACAGACAAGTATATAAATGGTAGTAAAAACGAATGAACTGTAACCCAATGAATCGTAGAGACATCATAAAATCCCTATCCCTTTTGCCGGTAGCCGGCAGTATTTTTCCAAAACAATCCTTTCTATCGATTTCGACCCCTCACAATAAGCCGATGCCCGACCTGCACCGCGAGGCATTTGTAATGGATGGGCATACCCATGTCATGAGCCGTGAGTTGGTGCTGAAAACCGATATTGGCCAGCGTTACCCGGATGGAACGGTTGATCTACCAAGAGCCAGGGAAGGCGGATTGGACGCGATGTTCTTCTCGGTTTATACGCCTGAAAATTATTATCCCGGAAGGTTCGAGATCAAGAACACTTTTCGTGTGGTAAACCTTGCATTGGATCAGATCAAAAAGAATAATTCGATGATCGAACTGGCCCTGACAGCCTCGGACATTGATCGCATTAATAAAAAAGGCAAAATGGCGGCTTTCCTCGATCTGGAAGGTGGTTATGACCTGTATGGCGACCTGGACCTGTTGCGTGCGCTTTACAGGCTTGGCCTACGCTCGATGCAGCTGACAGCCCACAGTACCACCAACGCTTTCATCGACGCATGTAACGACGTGTATACCTGGGGCGGCATTAATGATCATGGAAAAGCGGTGATCAAAGAAATGAACGATCTTGGCATGGTCATCAATGTGGCACACGCATCCAACGACGCCATTATTCAGTCAGCCGCCGCCAGCCGTCATCCGGTCATCTATAGTCACGGCGGTTTTCACAAAATCGTTGATCATCCGCGCTGCATTACCGATGAAGCTGCCAAAGCAATCGCTGCAAAGGGTGGTGTGATCGGCGTGCATTTCGGCAGCCTCTTCAACAATCCGAAATATTGGGCGTGGCAAAAACCAAACAATCCGATCAGGGTGCAGCCCAGTCCCCAGCCCAAAATACCACGGATCTTTACTGCACAGGTTACCACACAAACCATTGAAGATGTAGACAAGGAGTTTGCGCGCGAGCTTCCGTTTACTTTCAACGGAACCATCCCGGACGAGTACTGGATGCATGTAGATCAATTGGCCAAAGTGATCGATTATGGCGTAAAATTAGTGGGCGAGGACCACATTGCGCTGGGTTCTGATCTGGACGGCGGCCCCGAGCTGCCACGCGAAATTAAAGACATCAGCGATTATCCGCAGATCACCATAGCACTGCAAAAACTGGGTTACACCAATCTGCGAATCAAAAAGATCCTTGGCTTGAATTGGCTCCGAGTGATCAGGAAGGTGACTGAGGGGAAATGAGGGGGGAGGCAAATATCAAAATCAGCTCTCGTAACTTCAGCTGATTTTTTTACAGATTTTTAATGTCAGTTGAGATGTCATTTGGTAACGTGTCTTTAAGGTCAGGAAAGTGACCTGACATTAAAATTGTTGATTTTTAATGTTAGGTGGGTTGAATTTTTGTCGGGAACATTTGTCTCTTACCTTGGCCTGTGTCTCACAGGACGGTAGCACGAAGCCATTGTCTTACACCTAACGAGATTGTGTATTTGGAGTTAGATAACCTTTATAATTGTCTCATTCCCAATGACCGTATTTCTGAAAATCGACATCGACTTTTATAAAAATGAGAGTAAGTGCTGAAATTGGTGAGGGATGCCCGTTGCTCGTGGACTGGGATTAATGTTTATTCCATGGTACAAAAGTCCGGTGAAGACACCGTCCATGGGATGAATTTAGGTTTGCGAACACAGAACACAGAGTAGACGAATTAAACCTGTTCATCAATCCCACAGTGCTGGGAAGCGGACTGAGAATATTTCCAGATAGGCACTGCTGTTCAATACCGGACACTTCCGTTCCATTGCGGACATTAAACCCTTCCTAAAATACTTCCAAATAACCATTAAAAGCCATTTTTCGCCTGTTCGAAAATCTGGCATGCATTTGTACTATAAAATACAAACTAATCATTTTTTAAATGCGCAGGACGTATTTGGGGGAATTTGAAGAACTGGTTCTGCTCATGATCGCGATCCTTGATGGCCAGGCATATGGCGTCACGGTATCGCAGGAAATTGAGCAGCATACGGGCAGGGTGGTAACCTTCGGCGCGGTTCACAATACCCTGATCCGCCTCGAAGAGAAGGGTTTTGTCACCTCGGAGCTCGGTGGTGCTACGGCAGAACGCGGTGGCAGGCGAAAACGCCTTTTTAAAGTTACAGCCCTGGGAAAGAGCGCGCTGACGGATATCCGGCAACTGCGTAACAATCTTTGGAAACTAATGCCCGATGCCACGTTAAACCTGAGCGGCATATGAACCAACCTCAACCGCCCCGGTGGGCAAAAACATTGCTTCGCTGGCTGCACCCTGAAAATACCATCGAAGAAGTGGAAGGAGATCTGGACGAGCTGTATGCTGATTCTTATCTACGTATAGGAAAAAGACCTGCTCTTCTGCGCTATCTGCTGAATGTTGTTACCGTCCTCCCACCTTTCGTACGTCGGCGTCAAAGCAGCTCAAGATATGAACAACCATTTTCTCTTAGCCCTGATATGTTAAAAAACTATTTCAAAATCGCCTGGCGGAACATTGTCCGTCAAAAAGCTTATTCCATATTGAACATTGCCGGTTTATCCATCGGCATGGCGTGCAGTATTTTAATTCTGTTGTGGGTACAGAACGAGCTGAGTTACGACCGCTTCCATGCCCGTGCCAATCAAATTTTTCGTCTGACCTGTAACGCTGGCGACTTCAAAGCGGCCGTCAGCTCGGCCGGTATGGTCAGAGGATTGCAGTCGCAGCTACCTCAGATAAAAAGCGGGGTAAGGTTGAGCAAGCCCAGTGCCATGCTTTTCGAAGTAGGCGAAAAAAAGGTGGAAGAAAAACGCGTCTTCTATGCCGATTCCAATTTTCTTAAAGTTTTCTCCTTTCCCCTGCTGGCAGGAAATGCGGCTACGGCACTCAACGATCCGGGAGCAATTCTGATCACAGAAGAAACAGCCGAAAAATATTTTGGCACGCGTGATGCCGTGGGCAAGACCATCCGGATCAATAACAACGAAAACTTTACCATTTCGGGAATTCTGGCCAATACACCTTCCAATTCTCATTTGCAGTTCGATGCGATCATTCCTATGAAAACCATGGCCAAATGGAACTGGGACCTACGAAACGACACATGGGGTAATTTCAACTTTTATACCTATCTCGAACTCGACGAAAAGACTGCCGCATCTGCACCAGCGCAACAGAGACTGACGCAACAAACAGCCAAAATTTTCAAGGATCACGGTGAAAAGATCAAACTAGACTTCCAGCTGCAACCATTGACGGACATCCATCTGCATTCCAATCTACAGATCGATCTTCCCGGACACGGTAACATGCAGTATGTCAATATTTTCTTTGTGGTCGCTATCTTCATTCTGGTTGTGGCCTGTATCAATTTCATGAATCTTGCCACCGCTCGATCCGAGCGGCGGGCCAAGGAAGTAGGGCTACGCAAAGTGGTGGGCGCTAATCGTTACCAGCTTGTGTTCCAGTTCCTGGGCGAATCGCTTATCTTTTCATTCCTCTCACTCGTGATCGCGGTCGGTATCGTATATATGTTGCTGCCAGTCTTCAAAATGCTGACCGAGAAAACCCTTGCCATTCATTTGCTTGATGGAAAGCTTGTGATGGGCCTGATTGGCATTGCAGTATTGACGGGCCTGCTTTCCGGCAGCTATCCCGCATTGTTCCTGTCGGGGTTCGCACCTGTAAAAGTACTGAAAGGCAAGCTGAGGGTCAGTGGTGGAAACCTGCTTTTCCGGAATGCACTGGTGGTTACGCAGTTTGTGGTCGCCATTGTGCTGCTCGTAGGCACTGCGGTGGTTTACAAACAGCTGGACTTTATCAAAAAGCGGAACCTGGGTTTTGACAAATCCAACCTGCTTTACCTGCCCATGACGGGCGAGCTGGGTGGAAAACGACAGGCCTTGAAAGCGTCACTGGCGCAAAATCCGCTGACCGAAAATTTCACCGTCATTTCCGACCTGCCTACAAAGCTCGAATCCGGCACCATTGATATTGTCTGGGACGGACAAACGACCCGCAACCAAGTCGTCTTCCCGTCTATGGATGTAGATGAAAATTTCGTTAAAGTGTTCAAATCGAAAGTACTGGCAGGCCGCGGTTTCGACAAAGCGTTTTCGGGCGACAGTTCCAGCTATATCATCAATGAAAAAGCCATGCAGATCATGGGTATGAACGTCGGTAATGCGGTGGGGAAAAGCCTGACTGTTTACGATACCAAGGGTACGATCATTGGCGTTGTGAAAAATTTTCACTTCAAATCATTGCAATATGCGATGGAGCCGCTGATCCTGCGTCTCAACAGATGGGGCGGCGTGGTGATGGTGCGTACCACGGCGGGCAATGCCGAGCAGACTATCAAAGCACTGGAAAAGATCAATCATCAGCTGAACCCGGCCTTTCCCTTCACATTTGGTTTTCTGGATAAGGACCTGGATAATCTGTACCGAAGCGAGCAGCAAATGGGAAGTATTTTCAATCTGTTTGCCGGACTTGCCATTTTCATTTCCTGTCTGGGTTTGTACGGACTATCCGCCTTCATGGCCGAGCAGCGTACCAAAGAAATAGGCGTGCGCAAAGTACTTGGCGCGACCGTCGCCGGGGTTGTGGGTTTGCTTTCGCAGGATTTCCTGAAGCTGATATCGATTGCCATCGTCATCGCCTCACCGATTGCATGGTTTGCCATGAATAGATGGCTACAGGGATTTGCCTACCAAACGAACCTCGAATGGTGGGTCATCGCCCTGGCCGGATTAGTGGCAACCGCCATCGCACTGTTCACGATTAGTTTTCAGAGTATTAAGGCTGCGTTGATGAATCCGGTGAAGAGTTTGCGGAGTGAATAGGATCAGCAAATTCAAATAGGTTTGTCTACAAAGAAGGTAAAAGCGAATCCGGCCTCGTCTTCTTTTAGAACAAATCCACATTCCCGGTCAATCTGTGCACCGGCAGCCATAGTCATGGTGTTTTCGCCAAGCGCAATTTTTGTGTTGCTCATTGGGCCGTTTGTAATCCTGCAAAAGCGAACGAAGCAGCTGATGCGCAGTGGCTGGCTGAATAGATTTCGTAAACCTTGAATCAAATTCATGTATAAAAATAGCAAGATAATCGGAATTATTCCGATTATCTTGCTCAAAAATAACATATATGGTCTGCTTTAACCATATAGAATTTCTTATGTCATTTTGGGTGATAAGCTATTTCTTCTCCACACCCGTCGATTTGTGACTAAATATCCAGTCTCTCTTATCAGGTTTTGTAATTTTTACTTTGCTAAACGCAGCCCCGTGTACATCATCCAGCACAACGGCTGCTCGGTAATCTTTCTTTTCACAAGACAGCGTCAATCCTTCCACCTTAATATTTTTGGCGTGACGGATGTATAAACCCCAGGCTGGCAACTCATCGAACATAGAAAACTCCGGGTAAAACTCCGGTTTTTCCGGGACTTTATCCAGCTGGTCGAGCGCTACTCCGGCGAACATTTTATTTCCTCCGCCCGGATAACGTATTTCTATATTTTTCAAAGTAACGTTTTCGATGCGTGCATCCGGCATCCCGGTGATACCAGCGGGCGAGATGTTCCGGGGCATATCTTCCGTTGGGCCTTCATATTCGTAACCGGCATCGGGCTTGGTTGCAGGCACCTCTACATACATGTTGGCAATATGGATGTTTTCCATCCGACCTTTCTTTCCTTTGACGCGTTCGCCGATGCGCAGAAAGATCGCGTTTCCTGTGTTGTATGCCTGCACGCTGTCGACCCACACATTTTCTACAAATCCGCCGTCCACAGCAGCAAGTGTCACGGCAGATCGGTAGGTATCGTAGATTTTTATATTTGATATTTTCACATTGCTGAAACCTCCGTAAGAAGCAGTACCGAATTTGATTCCGTTGGCACTGGACCGTATGGTGCAATTCTTGATTACAATATTCTTGCAGACTTTACTCGCGTCATGCGATTTAAGGCAAATTCCATCGTCGTCCGAATCAATGAAGGAATTCGTGACAGTAACGCCGTCGCAGTCGACGATATCGATGCCGTCATTGTTCCAGTAGGCCTTGCTGTCGACTTTGATACGATCAATTTCTACCGTCTTACACTGATCATAGATCTGAACCCAGCTCGACGAATTCTGCATGGTAATATCTTTCACCTGCACATTTTCACAGTTCCGGAAATAGACAAGTACAGGCCTGCTTTCAGCCTCCGGACGGTCAAAACGAAACCCGTCCTTAATCAGCCCCTTGTGAATCATGTCGATGATATTACGGGCTATGTATCGTCCGCGGCCGTCGATAATTCCCTCTCCAGTAATGGCGATATTCTGCTGGTCATGTGCAAAAATCAATGATGTCCAGACCTTGCGGTCATAGTCCCACGGATTGAGGGAGCCAACGAGCACAGCCCCTTCTTCCAGATGCAGCGTCACGTTGGACTTGAGATGAATAGAGCCCGTGACGTATCGCCCGACAAAGAAAACAAGCCTTCCTCCGCCATTCTGATGTATGTGATCAATGGCAAACTGAATAGACCGCGTATTGAGTGTAACGCCGTCGTTATATATGCCAAACAGTGATGCGCGGTAATCTTTTCCCTGAACCGAAAGGGTGCATGCACAAAATAAAAGCGCGTAGAGGTATTTTTTAAGTAGCATTTTAGTGTTGAATTGGATTGGACTAACAGGGTACTGTAAGACCTAAAAGCTACTTTCCCGATGCTTTTACCTGTCGAAGTTCAACTTGGACAGTATCTAATGCTCTGTTTTAGATCAGGACCAGGCACTGTGAGAACCTCTCATTTTCCAGTTTGTAAAAAACAAACAGAATTCCCGCCTTTTATTTCAAGAAAGAACATTTGTCAATCTTAAAATATAAACGCACCTGGAAAGCGGCAGAATAGGCTTAGCTACGACTGAATGTTCCTCATGATGAGCTTTCGCAAGCGCTCGTCATGGGCATCGCCCCACTGCCCCATCGCGTCAATGACGGGTATCAATGATTTCCCGAAATCGGTTAGATAATATTCAACTTTGGGCGGAACAACCGGGTAAATCACCTTTCCAACAAGCTTGTGATTTTCCAGTTCCTTCAACTGCACATTCAGCACGCGTCGCGATGCGCCCGGAATTCTTCTCTGCAGTTCGCTGGGACGTCGAAACCCTTCGTTGATAAACCACAAAAGCCGCATCTTCCATTTGCCGTATAGCACTTCGCCGATCAGGTCGAGCCCGCAGTTCAGGTCGGGCAATGTCTTTCTTTCGTACATGATGCAAATATAAACATATGCGTGCAGCGGTTCAATACGGATAAATTTATCCCTATCTGATTCGTAAGTCCGTACTTGTCAGCGGGGAGCATACGGCCGAAATTTGTCCTGAACAAATCAGCATTGACATGGACTTTAATTTTGAAAACGAACTGAAAAATAAAATAGCACTGGTAACCGGAGGCAGTAAGGGAGCCGGCAAGGCCATCGCCGATCGCCTTTTAAAAGCAGGTGCAACGGTGATCATTACGGCCAGAAACAAGCCGGAAGATGACAAAGAAGACACCCATTTTATCGCGGCAGATTTGAGTAAGCCAGACGGAACTCAGAAAGTTGTCGACGAGGTACTTGAAAAATTTGGTCGGCTGGATATCCTGATCAACAATATGGGCGGCTCCGAAACGCCGGGCGGCGGCTTTGCAGTACTTTCCGATGAGGACTGGGAATTGTCTTTTCAGACCAATCTGCTCGCACCTGTGCGACTGGACCGGGGCTTTTTACCTGGCATGATCAGGCGCGGCGAAGGCGTGATCATACACATAGCGTCCATTCAGGCGAAGTTGCCTTTGTACGATTCGACACTCCCTTATGCGGCGGCAAAAGCGGCCCTGGTCAATTACAGCAAAAGCCTTTCCAATGAAGTTGCGCCAAAGGGCGTTCGCGTACTGACCGTATCGCCAGGCTGGATCATGACCACGGCATCGGCCAGAATGATGGAGCGTATCGCCGAGAGCTCGGGCGTTACCGCTGAACAGGCCGCAAAAGGCGTCATGGACGCGTTGGGCGGCATTCCATTCGGTAGACCCGCCTGGCCAGAGGAAGTTGCCGAGCTGGTTGGCTTCCTGGTTTCACCCAGGGCAGGTTACCTCACCGGTACGGAGTATGTGATCGACGGCGGTACAATTCCTGCGATTTAGGCCAATTTCATTAAGCATAAAAACCATTTTATAATCAATAAAACGATTCGTAATCATGAAACTTCCAGAAAACATAGAGGGCTTTATTAAAGCACAAAACGACTTGAACAGCACAGCATTTGCTAATTACTTTACCGAACAAGCAACCGTTTCCGATGAAGGTTCGTCCTATTCAGGTAGGGCGGAAATTAAGGAGTGGATACAAGAGGCGACAGAAAAGTATAATATGCAGCTGACACCATTGGATTTTAGTCAAACCGGCTCAAAAGGAAAGCTCACCGTGGAAGTGACCGGCACATTTCCGGGTAGTCCGGCGGTGATGAATTATCACCTCGAGCTGGATGGTTCTTCCATCCGTTCGTTGAAGATTACAGGTTAGAAGGTAATTGTTGAAATTTGCAGGAATGCTCAATATGCTTCTGAGCATTCCTGCAAAAGATTTTATTGCTCAATATTGAACAAATTTATGATCAGAGAATTGCCGTTGAAATGGGTAACGTTGGGTCTGGTAATGCTGCTTTTTTCAGTAATTACTTTTGCGCAAAAGTCGGGTTCTTCCCTCGAAAAAAATCCTTCCCAACGAATACAAATCGCCCCTGAAAGTGTTTTTGAAAGTTTTCGTGAGGCTGGTATGAAACCGGTTGACCATAAACTGACACCAGCTGAAAAAGTGAAGGTAAACAACGCTTTTGCACTTTTTCCGGCTCTGCATCAGCGGATTTTGAAACAGCATTTACAAAGCATAAGCTTCATGGATAACATGCCGAACACGGCGTTGACTTCACCGGTTGATACCGGCGGCACTACGAAAATGTTTAACATCACCTTCCGGGCTGGCCTGCTCGACGAGAATATTTCTCAATGGGCAACCTGGAAAGAAAATACTTGTTTCACGCCTGCCGCGGATTCCAGTTACAAAGTGCGTGTAGAAGGCGGCAGCATGGACGCCATTATTTATGTGTTGATGCACGAGGCCACGCACATTGTCGACATCGTGACGGAAATTACCCCGCATCCCGCCAAAAGAGATACCATTGTTGAACCGACGCCCTATACAAAAAATATCTGGCGCAAAATGAATATGCCCGATGAACCATACATTGACTCGTTGCTGGAACAAACCCGTTTTCGAAGCGGGAAGCCGGTGCCGGTCAGCCTGGCACCAGAAGTTTACGCACGACTCGCTAAGACGCCATTCCCTTCGTTATACGCCATGGCGGCGTGGTCTGAGGATATCGCGGAGCTTGCTACCATTTATCACCTTACAACCAAATTAAGCCAGCCGTTTTATATTGTCGTTACCAAAAACAATGTCGAGCTGGCGCGGTTTGAGCCTGTGAAAAATGCGCTGGTCAGGCAGCGATTGAATCAACTAGCCACTTTTTACAAGCCGTAATTTCCCCTTTCGGGAAAAATGTACAAGGTGCATTGCCTTTTATCCATTCTTCGGCGTGGTGTAATCTGCCACCTTTGTAATGTCAAAACACAAAGACAATCAGCTAACGGTTAGCTGATTAACTTAAAACTTTATATTAACAATCAGATGAAAAAAATTGCTTTAACCATCGCCTTCCTGTTCACTTTTATCCAAGGTCAATTCCTTTTTGCACAAACACGCAAGCCCGCATCCCTGGGAAGAGAAGAATACATTGAAGTGGAAAAAAATGTAAAACTCCATGTAATTGACCTCGGTGAGGGGCAGCCGGTGGTGCTCATTCACGGATGGCCGCTGAACAACGAGATGTACGAATATCAGTACCAGTATCTGGTTGAAAAAGGTTTCAGGGTTATAGGAATTTCGCTCCGCGGATTTGGCAAATCCGACAGGCCCTATGGGAAATATGATTTCGACACATTCTCCGACGATATCAAGGTCGTTTTGGAAAAACTGAGAATTGAGAATGCCACGCTCGGAGGCTTTTCACTGGGAAGCGCTGTGACAATCCACTTTGTGACGAAATATAAAGGAGCGCATATCGGCAAGCTAGCCTTATTCGGTGCAACCGGCGCGTCATGGAAACAACGTGAAGGTTATCCTTACGGCAGCATCACCGACCAGGCTGCAGCGGATCTGATCAAGCAGACCAAAACCAACCGGGAGCAATTGGTGGCAGGTTTCGGAAAAGCCTTTGAGGGGCAGGAAGGCAGCCTTTCGCCGGAATCGATGAAATGGTTGGAAAGCATCAACCTGAATGCATCTCCCTACGCTACCACACAGGCAATCACCGCATTACTCAACCTGGATCTGCGTCCTGAACTCTCAAAAATCAAAATGCCTGTCGCGATATTTCATGGTGTAAACGACAAGTTATGTTCTTTCGCTGGTGCAGAACAGCTGCAAAAAGCCATCAAAGGTTCGTACATCGTGAAATTTGAGAAAGGCGGACACGGGCTTTTTGTGGAAGAAATGGATAAATTTAACTCCGAACTTGAAAAGTTTGCCAGAAACTAAAATACATGATTAGACCTGTGAAGCAAGTAAGCGCTTCACAGGTTTTTTATCCTTTTTGAAATAAAAAAATCCTGCCAATCACGCGCACCAACAGCCATGAGTACAATCGTTTTCAACAATAATTCAAAGACCTTGGGATTGCTGCGTGTAAGTCAGGAGCAGACAAATGCGATCAACGGTCCTGACTATAAAAAATACATCAAAATACTCTATTTGCCAGCTGGCTACAAGCTCAGGGTCGATTTTGCTTGTTATGACACGCAGCAGCCGACACTTTTTTTTATCAGCCCCAATCAATATTTAGAACTGGAAACTGCGGGCGAAGAAAGCGGCTATTTCATTTTTTACAACCGCGATTTTTATTGTATTCAAATCCATGATCAGGAAGTGGCCTGCGATGGGCTGCTTTTCAACAACATCCGCAACATGCCCAAAGTAGAGGTTTCGGAAGACGAAATCCCTTTTCTGAAACATCTGTTTGCTGAAATGACACAGGAGTTTCAAATTGATGACAGTTCGTTGGAAGAAATGGTCCGGACTTACCTCAAACAATTGCTGATTCGGGCCACACGTTCCTGGAAAAGACAGCATCTGAATTCCCTCGTGACCGAACAGCAAAACGATCTTGAGTTTTTTCGGAAGTTTACCAGGCTCGTGGAAGAGCACTATAAAACCAAACACACAGTAGCCGATTACGCAGATTCCCTTTGTATGGCGCCCAAAACGATTACACACAAATTCAACCGCCTTCGGCTTCCACAGCCGAATGAGGTGATTAAGAACCGTATTATTTTAGAAGCAAAACGGTTGCTGGCCCATACATCACTCACTGCAAAGGAAATTGCCTACCACCTCGGCTACAACGACCCCGCCTATTTCAGTAGATTATTTATGACCAAAACAGGGGAATCGCCGTCAGGTTTCCGCACTAAATTCCTGAGTTAACTCTAATATTTCTTATGGAGGCCAGCAATTCCCCTCATAGCTATGAGCCGACACAATTGGCGTAAAATCGCCTGATTTTCATCGTTTTTTTTGTAAAAGTTTCTCTAAACTTGTGGTGTCAACCGAAATAATGTCCAACCTTTCATCCTGAAACACCATGAGAAGGATTGTTATCAACGAGCATATTAGCCTGGACGGCGTGATACAGGGGCCGGGAGGGCCTGACGAAGACACCACCGGCGGCTTCGAGCTGGGCGGATGGAGCGCAAAGTATGGCGACGAATTATCGGGGAAGACGATCTTTGACGCCATTCAGGAGGATTATGATTTGTTGCTGGGGCGGGTTACCTACGACATTTGGGAGCCATACTGGCCATCCCAATCCGGCCCGATCGCCGACAAATTCAACGGGATCAATAAGTATGTAGGTACCCGCACCTTAAAAGAGTCCAGCTGGAAGGGTACTATTTTGTTGAATGGCGATACCATTGAGCAGGTAAAGGAATTGAGAGCCAGTGACGGGATTGATCTGCATATGTGGGGCAGCGCCGATTTTATCCAATCCCTCTTTCAACATGGTTTGATTGATCAGATGAACCTTTGGATTTATCCGGTGGTGCTGGGTAAGGGAAAGAAGCTATTCGCCGGAGGTACAATTCCAGGCGGTTTTAAATTGATTAAACATGCGGTGGCTTCCACCGGGCTGATTTTTGCCAGTTATGTAACGAATGGCGCGGTGCTGCTTGGACGGGCCGGGGAGGAGTAGGGTAATCGCGCGGGTACACGCATGAGGGTGAGGTATTATGACGCAACAAAGGACAGAACAGCCAGTCGAGTAGATTTGCATGCATTCAATATTTGGTTCTTATAAAACCCGATCGTTATTACTGAAAACGATCTGTCACTTTACCAAACACAAGCTTATGATAACAGCACCTTTGTGTCGCCGTGGGTACTCCCGCATGCATAAATCAGGTCAGTATCCGGGGATCGCTTTGCTGTACATCATCCTATTGTTATTTTGCCCGGCGGCAGCGGAAAGCAAGGGTATGGTGGCTAAGACCGAGACCAATAAAATGGTTGAGCTTAGCTTCACAACCAACACAAAATACGATGACCCATTTAACAGGGTAGAGCTCGATGCGGTTTTCACGGATCCGTCGGGAAAACAACTTAAAGTGCCCGCTTTCTGGGCCGGCGGCAGTACCTGGAAGATACGGTATTCGTCACCATTGCCAGGGAAGCACTCTTTTACAACGTTATGCTCAGCAACCGGGGATAAAGCCTTACACCATGTAAAGGGGAAAATCGAGGTCAGGAAATACCAGGGTGACAATGTGCTGCTCCGGCGGGGTGCCCTAAGGATAGCAGCCGATCAAAGGCATTTTGCTTATGGAGATGGCACACCTTTTTTCTGGATGGGCGACACCTGGTGGATGGGCCTCACCAAAAGACTTGTTTGGCCAGAAGAGGTGAAGTTGCTGGCTGACGACAGGATAAAGAAAGGCTTTAATGTGGTTCAGATCGTTGCAGGCCTTTATCCCGACATGCCCGCATTTGACCCTCGCGGTGAAAATGAAAACGGCTTTCCATGGGAGGAAAAATATAGTAGCATCAGACCCGCCTATTTTGATGCCGCCGACAACCGCATTATTTACCTGGCTGAGCAGGGAATCGTACCCTGTATCGTGGGAGCCTGGGGGTATCACCTTCCCTGGTTAGGTTCTGAAAAAATGAAAAAGCATTGGCGTTACCTGATTGCCCGATGGGGCGCTTTGCCTGTGGTGTGGTGTGCAGCCGGTGAAACGACCATGCCATTTTACTTATCAACCAATAAAGCGGCTGATATCGTGTGGCTAAAAAATGAATGGACACATGTAATACGTTACATCAAGGAAACAGATCCTTTCGATCGCATACTTTCAACCCATGCGGCACATCATGCTAAAACGACCAGAGAATCCATCACCGAACCTGCCTTGCTCGACTTTGATATGCATCAAAGCGGCCATGGCAATGTAGCAGCCAGGCAGGCTGCGCAGGCCCTTGACGGATGGCGTATCAATCCACCGATGCCTGTTATGAGTGGGGAATCACGTTATGAAGCACTGGCCATACCCAATCCCTTACCGGCGGAGGCACCAAGAAGTGCTTTTTGGGCACACACCGTTAACAGCGGGCTGGCAGGCCATACCTATGGTGCCAACGGCGTATGGCAATTAAATGGTATTGACAAGCCGTATGGCAAGTCGCCGGGAGGTAATAACTGGGGGACTACGCCCTGGAATGAGGCTATGAAATTGCCGGGTTCTTCTCAGATTGGCGCCGCCAGAAAACTGATTGAGTCCATTCCGGGTTGGAGCAGCTTTCAGCCACAGCCGGGAATGATCACCCAATGGTCGTCTGCCGATATGCCTGTATTGGCCGTAACCGATGATAATCAGTCCGCACTGGTGTATCTGCCGTCTGCGGGAAGTATTACCATTACTCTCCCTGCAACAAACCAGCCATATAAAGCCTATTGGTTTAATCCTGTATCGATTGTTAAGGAACAGGAACTTACGCTGAATACCGATGGTTCTGGAAAGCTGTCGGCCACCGCACCGGGCGGTAAACAGGATTGGGTATTGGTATTGACAAAACCCTAGAGAAGTATAAACATTGTGAAAAGCAGTACCCAGGCGTATGCTTGAAGACTTGCCGAATAGGAAACTTGATTGTCCAGGGCCGTTAAAATCGTGGCAGCGCTCGCCAAAAAACCGTTTGATGAGCAAGGAGGAGAGGTCCCGCTCCGACGTACCGACCGCAGGGTTACTTTTTTGCCTTGACGCAAAAAAGTAAAGCCACTCAATGTTGGACAAATACAGTTTTGGTTTAACCACAATAAATCATACAAACCAAAATTTATGCCTTTAAGGGTATGAAGATGCATAAACGCTAATCATTCCTGCGTGATCCCTATTTTATTGCAACCTTTCCACGGTGCCAGGGAAAAGCATACGAGGGCTTGTTTACAAACCTTCGCATACCAATATCCAATTTTATGGAAGCACCCGGAGGTAGCTCTACAACAAAATGTGGATTATTGACATCGACCTTGACAGCTCCTTTTTTAGGATTGCTGCCTTCATCTTCTTTTTCCTGCTCGTAAGAAAACGTGGTAAATGTATGTTCGCCAAAAGCACCAGCCTGCAAAATAACCCGACGACTTTCTATGACATTAAGATTGACGAGATTTACCACCGTACGGTCTGCTTCCAGGCCTTCCACCAAAGCGGCCACGTCTTTTGGAAGACCCGGTTCCTGCTTCTCGGCATCGAAATACCTTAGGGTAGCCCGCAGGAGTCCGCCATTGTAAATGGTTTGCGGCGTGCCCATAGTGGTTTGTATCAAAGCCTTGGTGATCACCGGATTATTGGGATACAAGTCGTCTCCGTTGATTTTAGAAACATCCCTGGGATCATTTTGCATGAAGTTCATTCTTCTCACTACTTCTTTATAATCTGCCTTTAACGATTCAACGGGCCAATCCGGATTCTTTCCTGCATAATACATAAGTCGTGCATGCTCAGCGCTGCCGAAAGTTCTGTCACCATTGCTTATTTCCTTGCTCCAATCAAACGGTTCAGCGGGTTCCCAAACTTTGTTATCGCCTTCATTAAGTGTATTCGTCCCCCAAATACCTTCATCCCATAAAGGATGGTATTTGTTTCCTTTCATGAGTACTTCTATTTTTTCCCAATCGCCTTTGTCCATAGAAGCATGCCATAAATGGGCCAGATCCTGTATCATCATGGGACGATAACTAAACCAACCTTCTTTCTTATAACGAAACGGCACCAATAACTGCCCCTCCTTTGTAGTCTTACCTCTTTGCATCAGGCTGGTAATCTGTGATCTTAACAAATCCAGATACTTCGGATCTCCCGAAAGCAGATAAGCACTTTCCATGGCTACGGATAATTGGGAGAACATCATCATCAGGCCATACCGGCCGTACCATCCGTATAAGCCACCCCACCATTGACCATTGCGATACTCTCCCACTTTACCTGTCTGCCCGATGTTGTCGGGTAACAAACCTCCATTATCTGTAATGCGTTTCATCCAGGCATCTACATAGTTCAACACCCATTGTTTGTACTTTTCTTCACCGGTATATAAATACGCATTGGCCATAAGTCCGGTCGCTGCCAGGTTAACAGGCACATCTGTACGGGTAACCATCTGATCATACAAATCTTGTATTTGCTTTTTTCTTTCAGGAGCATCAGGCCAACCAGGTTCCAGGTTCGGAATGATCGGGTAGAGAGAAGCATGCCCGTAACGCAGGTTATAGGTCGCATCCGAGCTGGTCAAAGGCCCTTTACTTCCCGTGAAGATAGATTTGATAATATGGTGCTTTTCGTCAAAGTTCTGCGCTTCCGGATCCTCATTTAAATACAATCCCGCAAAACGTCTTGCCCGCTGTATGTTTTCGGGGAGTGAAGGATCGCCTAATGCCAGGTTATAGAATGCAGTTAAGCCCTCACTGATATGAAAAAAATCGTCGTTCCTTGGGTATTCCTTATACAATTGGTGAAAATAATCAATCGAATCATTTGAATAAGCGGTGTTACTCCGGGTGATCGCATTATATTCCTTTACAGCTGTTTCATAAAGAAATCCATTTCCCGATATGGCATAAAGCTCCGGCCAGTTGTAAAACATCTCATACACATCATCGTAAGGGCCTTTTCCATAAATAGTGCCATCGGGGCGGGTAAATCTTTTCAAATAATAAGGCGCACCCTGCTCCATCACGTCGATGAGTTGCCGTTGCATGATGGCCCATTCCGGCGGAACCGATATGTTGCGGGCTTTTACGACAGCCATTGCATTTACAATTTTGTCATATTCCAACAATTTGGAGGGAGCGGCAGGGATTGTTGTAGACTGTGCCCTTGCAGAAAAAAAAGCAGCACTTAATAAACTCAATGCAGTCAATCTTAAATTAATACCAGTTCTCATTTTAATGTTTTTTGCCCTATAAAATGTAGTCGTTCAACACAAACGTTGTCCTTTATCAAATCTCTTCCGATGCTAATACCTGTACTTCCCCTCTATTTTTTACCCGTGGTGCTGAGGTTTAGTTTTTTCCTGGAAGCCGCCACTTCGGCTTCCAGAATGATTCCCGAATTATTTGTAAAGTTTAACCTGGTGTAGGTAAGGACTTTGGCAATGTCAGCATCGCTCATAAAATCATGCTTGGGCATTACACCTTCAAAGGATTTACCTTTTACCTTAACCGGACCTTGAAGACCTTTCAACAGCACATTGATTAGTCGTTGTTTATCACCATTCACCCACTCCGATCCATTGAGGGGCGGAAAACGATTGCCGTCGCCTTTGCCATCTTTCTGATGACATGAAATGCAATAAGTGTTATAAATTTTTTCGCCACCACCTGCCATACCCACGGCAAGGTTGTCCTTCACCTCGTCCGGGGTTCTGATGGCTATTCCTGTTTTCCGCTTTTCCATTTCGGCTAACTGTGTTTTACCAAAATTCTCTTTACTGCCCTTAAACATGACGCGCCATATTTTTCCTTTCACATCATCACCGATGTACAGTGAACCATCGGGTCCTTCCGCCAAACCCATCGGACGATAGGCTGCGTCGCTGGAACTTAAAATGGTATCCTTTTTGGCAAAACCGTCTGCAAATACCTCCCATGGTCCCGACGGAGTACCATTTTTGAAAGGAACAAAACAAACTATATATCCGGACTGCGGATAAGACGTCCGGTTGGCCGAACCGTGAAATGCAATAAAAGCACCATTTTTATAACGTTCCGGGAATTGATTACCGGTATAAAAAAGCAGGTCATTGGGTGCCCAGTGACCAGGAAACCCTATCAGTGGCTGTGCATATGAAGCACCCTTTCCCTCTTTTTTCCCATCCCCACCATACTCGGGATTTAACAATTTCTTATTTTGTATCTGATCATAATAGTAGTAAGGCCATCCGCCATCCATCCCTTGGTCCACCTTAAAGAATTCCTCAGCAGGAAGCATTGCACTTTGCCAGTCGGTGTATAAAGATGGCCAGGTTCGCTTAAGATCATCCCTCCCGTGCTGCAGGGCATATAAGGAGTTGTTTCCATGACTCCAGTCCATTGCGATCACACTTCGGATGCCGGTAGCATACCGTACTCCATCCTTTTTAGTTTGACTTGTTTTATTGGCATCGAACCGCCAAATTCCTGCGTGTTCAGCGAGTTCCAGGCATGGATCCTGCCCTACGCTCCCTGGCTCTCTGTTAACTTCCTGGCAAACATTACTGGTAGATCCAAACGCAACATACATGTGCCCCTCTCCGTCAAAGGCAAGGGTCTTGGCAATGTGTTCGACTTTATAATCGTCTCTAAGTATCAGTTCTATTTTGCTTTCAGGCACCAGTTTGCCGGGTGTCAACTTATTCCTATATACGGCTCCCTTGGTACTGAAATAAACATAATCGTTGTATATTCTCATACTGTTAGGGCCATAACCACCCTCCTCCTGATAATCCCCAAAATAGGCAACACGATCTGCCTTACCATCATGGTCGGTATCTCGCAGTGCAGCATTACCAGCATTCCGGCCACCCGTTGTCAGTTTCACGTATATGTCGCCATTCTCATTCACGGCCAGATGCCTCGCTTTGCCTATACTATCCACAACCACCACAGCTTCAAACCCTTCTGTTAAGATAAGACCTCCATTATTCGGGTCACCTTCGGGCAATTTTTCCTTTTGAGTACAGCTTGTAAGAAAAACACCGGTTAGCGAAAAAAGTAACACCCCAAATAACTTTGATAGAATAACAGTTTTGCTTGCTGTAGATAAAATCATTTCAGTACTTATTAAAATAAAAAATTGTCGTGCCTGGGTATACCAGTAATTCAACTACCTGTTGGTGTAAATGAATTTTTACCAGGTTCTGGTTTTTAATAACTCCTCGATTTCTTCTTTCGGAACAGGCAGATCACCAATGTTCTTTTTTAGCCACATCGAAAAATCCTTTTCAATTTCAGCGGTCCATCTGCCATCAATTTGCCCGGGCGTATACTTCCCTTCCCGAAGCCGGCTGTGACCAAACTGATCCCTTAACAGTACAAGTTCACCCGTTTTTACAACTTTCTCTGCCAAATGAGGAGGAATAAAGATTACCCCGTCGAGTTTCCCAAGTACAATATCGCCGGGCAATACGGTCACAGAACCAATACGGATCGGAATGTTAATACCGGTAAGCATCATCTCCTGCTGGTAAGAAGGATGACTCCCTCTGATGAAAGAAGTGAATCCGGGTATTTCCCTTAATCCGTCCAGATCCCGAACGGTGCCGTTGATCACCACCCCATTTCCAGATTTTGCAGCAATGGAAGTACCCAGGTTGTCGCCAATGATGGGCCCGTTTTCAACCTTGCCATAAGAATCCGCCACGTACACATCGCCTTTGCTCAGCATGTCAATCGGCCAGGATACCATATCCCCGATCCGACCATCCTTTACCCCCTTTTTCTCTAATAATTCCCTTACTTCTTTGCGAAGCGGCATGTATTGCGCCGTGAGTACGCGGCCGACCAGGGTTTCACCGGAATGTATATTTTTCCAGTTCTCTTCATACTGGTGCGGGTAGCCTTCTCCTCTTAGTACCGACCAGGCTTGTTCCAGGGATATTTTTTTCATGCGTTCCAGGATATTATCCTTCACCTTTGGTCGCCCGTCAGCAAAACGTTCCCCTTCCCATTGCGCTGTAATTGCAATTAAATCCTCTCTGCTTAGTGTAATATTTTGCGCATTCGCAGACAGGAATGAAAATAAAAAGATAACCGCCAAGGCCAGATCACTGTATTTCATATTGATACTTTGATGGAATTGATTTTAGGATTTGTGAGGAACCAATGGTACATGAGACCTGAGCATGATCTTTTACCAGAATTGTTTATCTGCATTTGCTGCTGTAGTCAATAAACAGGATCACGATCTTGCTTGACATGCCGACTGCAAACAAAAACAAGCGAGCCTATTTAACCGCTACATCCCATACCTTTGCCATTCGCGACTTTCCGGACGGGCCCTCAACCCATAGCACAACTACGTACATGCCTTGCTTTTCATACGCATGTATCGGATGTTGTTCGCCGGATGTTTTTCCATCGCCAAAATCCCATTTCCAGGAGGTTATCTGCCCTATTGATTCATCCTTAAAAGCGACCAGACGACGGTTCATATCGATTACTGAAAATGACCATTGCGCATCGATGGGTTTAAGGAATTTACTTTCCAATGGCATCAGGCGGAAAGGGAGCAGGAAAGACGCATCGCCATACATTTTACGTTCCTTACCAAGTGTCCAGAATCCGTTGTTATTATGATTTCCCTTCGTATTCACATCGTCATAATCAATGATCGCCCAACTGATTCCAATGGTCTTATTTTCGGTCAATACGGATTCGATAGCCCTGGACGGACCTTCATGACCTGCATAATCAAAAGGTGTGATCCAGAATTCCAGTGTAAACTTACCGGAATCGCCCGGAGTAAATTTATAATCGCTGGCCGCGTTGGCATAGGGCAGGTTTTTGATCCAGGATTGACTGCCCCATACAAACGCCCATTCCTTTCCGACGGCCGGCGTATAGATATGATAGTTTTGCGCATGCGCTCCCTGGAAAGAAAAGTAGGCATCCATGGGATCCAAATCTTTAAACACGTGAAAAGGACTAATAAATGGTCCGCCTGACCGATCTCCATCCACCACTAATTCGAAAATATCATTGTGCAGATCAGGCAATGAAAAATCCCAATAATTATCGTAAGCCTCGTACAGAAAATACAGCCTGTTCATGCCTTTTACCCAGCCCACTTTCACCTTTACATCCAGATCCTTCGGGTTATGAACTTTGTGTGCACCACTTTCCCGGGTGTCGGTCAATTGGTTCATTCCCACACTATACGCTTCTCCAACCAGATCCCAATCATTTGTTTTCCCATCAATGGATGGAATCCTATCCGGTGGAAACTGAAATACTTTAAATGCGCGTGACTCCTGGGCAAACGACATTATTACAGGCAGACAAACAAGTATCAGCAGATAAAGTGAACGGTGGAAAAAAATCATGGCTAAATTTTATAATGCCTGATGGCGTTATCATGAAACAATTTTTTCTGCTCTTCGAAGGATCTGTCTTTAACCACTTGTTTCAAAATATTCACCCAACCAGCAAGCGACATACCTTTCAGGCACCAGGGCCAGTCACTGGCAAACATCACTCTCTCGGCACCAAAAATGTCAAAGCAATGATTAATTACCGGAGCCAGATTTTCTGCAGTAACAGGGTAGCCCGTCGAACGGGACACGAGACCTGATATTTTGCACACTACGTTTTTTTCGGATGCCATAGCCTTCATTCCCGTTATCCATTCAGCGCGGTCGTGGTCAGGTTTGCCATAAACTTTTTGGTCAAAAAAAGCTTTTGGGTCAGCATTTCCGCAATGGTCTGCCTGGAATTGTGTGTCAGGACAGGCCCGTATCAGTTTTGCCATATCGGGAAACCAGGCAGGAGGAATAATAAAATCAAAGCGCATATCCATGTCGCCTAAAAAACGGAGATTGTCCACAACGCCGCTGTCCAGCATGGATTCACGAGACTTAAATCCGGCCCGAATGCCCTTGATGCAAGAGGAGTTCTTAAACTGCGACATGTACCCCCTGAAATCATCCATATAAAGATCCGCCGAAACAACAGCCCCTACCGTAGGGTTGCGCTTGTCTCCGCAAAGCTCGATCGCATAAAGCGCCTCTTCATAACGTTTATCCCGCGGCACTGCGACCTCCATATACACTGACTTTACAATATTCAGCCCTTTAATTACCCTTTTGTATTCTGCAATTCCATAATTCCCGGCAACCGGCGGGTGAGCCCAATCCTTCCCAAACCGCTCAACATCAACCAAATGCTGGTGTGTATCCACTATGGGAAGTGATCGTGTATACATCCGCTCGCCGACATCTGACAAAGCGTCCCCACCAAGAGAGGCTAATCCCAGTACAGATGCAGATGTCAAAAATTCCTTTCTATTCATAAGGTAAGACGGTTATTGCGGTGATGGATCTTATCACGAATTGTGTTGTAAGACAGCTTGTCGTTGGCCGATCCATCGTTTCTTATTAGTCAGGACACCCCCTAAGGAAGGCCGATAGTGCCACAAAAGAAATCGTGATCAGGTCTAATACCAACCAATTCTACTCCAGGAATGCCGGAAACCGATATCATTTATTTTTTCAAAACAGGCCAGCTTGCTCGATTGTCATGTTGATAAAGCCCAATTTTATCGTATGGAACCTGTTGAAAACCACGCTTCAAAGCCGGGGAGCCCGCATCCAATTGGAATTTTCCGTCCCTAGGGCTTTTCTGATTGGCAAATAAAGGGTTGGCTACCACAAAACCTTTTGACAAGCTATCTTTAACTGCCGAATTGGGTGCAACTACATTGTCGGTCATTGTGATGTAGGGACGAGCCTTATCTTCAATAGACGTTCTCCAGAAACCCACATTCTTATCCCAGGCACCACCTTCACAAATGTTATTGGAAATCACATTGCCCTTCGGCGCTTTGGGCTCATCGTTGATCATATTAATCAGTTTCGGATACCGTGTGCTGTACGGGGGTTTGTTATAAGCAGTACCTGAAATCGTACCCTTTTCTTTTTCTTCCTCAATCCATTCCTCAGGATGTTCATGCATCCATCCTAATCCCCGTGCATCCACATGCAGGGAAGGTACACAATCGATAAAGATGTTGTTCAAAACATTGTTATCTCTACCACCACCAATCATCATGGCGCGGGTTACCTTTTCAAATACGTTCCCAATAATATCAACGCCTGAAAATGCATCATCAAGGTAAACGCCTACACATCCCTTCTGCTCGAAACCCGATATATCGTGAAGATAATTGTAGCGAATTACGTTTCCCCGCATGGTCCAGTTACGACCGGCATAGACGGCACCCGCATCGTTTGATTCATAGCAAACATCGGATATTTCATTGTACTCCATGACATGGTCATTGCCGTTGAAGTATATAGCAAAATGCGGAAGCTGCGATATAAGATTATGGCTGGCACGGTTACCCACTCCATTCAAAGAAATTCCTGCAAAATAGACACGTTTGATTCTTGCGATCTCGTGTATATAATTATTATCTGCAAAACACTCTCCGGGCATAAGCGTTTTGCGGTCTCCGGCATCGATTTTGATCCCCCCCGCACCTACATTGTATATATCGCAACCCACTACGCCATTCCGGTGGCCACCATGTACCGTAACGCCCTCGTCTCCGGAATTCCTGATTGTACACCCTACAAGTAAAGCATCCTGACAAGCTTCCATTTTAACCACCGTTTCTCGGGATCCTTCCAGTATCAGCCCCTGTATCGTTAAAAATGAAGCCTCCCGGACATTCAGGATATTTTTATTTATGGAAACAAAAGCATGACCCGCTGTAACGTCTGACGGCGGATAAAAATAAAGGACACCCCTTTCTCTGTCTACATAATACTCCCCTGGCTCATCTATTTCCGAAAGCAGATTAAATCCATAGAACCATTGGCCCAAACGATAGCCATAGCCATGATATGGAGGAACAACTTCGATGATTTTTTTCTCTGTATCAATTTTGGAAATTTTGTGGCGTTGCTCAGCCCAATCCCAAAACCAGTACCCATCAACCCATGCATCTTTTTCATTTTCCCATTCATTTATTCGTTGGTCCTCATAAATGAACTTGCCTGTTTTATCCCCCTTGGTGCCTCTGACATCTACCGGAACTTCATTGAGTAATCCTGTTATTTTCACAAACCCCTTATTGGGATAGCGTGATACCCACATGGGCTTGTCATTGAAAAACAATTCTATCCCCCCTCCTCCCGGAGATCCGAAATCGTTTATACCAATAGCCGAAAGATCCGACTGATATACCTTTCCGCGGGCATTTGAATTAAATTTACTCAAAACCGCCTCATCTGTTACCAGATCCCATTTCGAAAGCTTTTTCCCCGCTGACAAGCGCACTGCTTTACCTTTCTCACCAAGATATACAATCCGTGACAGAGCATCGGAACCGCCATCCTCAGCTCCCAACTCAATGGCCCCTGGTAACTCATAAAGGCCTCCCTGAATCTCTACCACGACATCTCCTTTGGGAAGTTTCTTTTGTTTTTTCAATAGGCGAATCGCATCCCTGGCTTTCTCTATGGTTGCAAAAGGGCCATTGGTCTTATTGCGGTTAGGCTGGCTCAGCTTTCCTGACCAGCCATCATTTCCCAGGGTTGAGACATACAACTTTAAACCCGGTGCAAAAGCCGAAGCTCCTGGTGAACCCTCGGCAAATGAACTTACCGCAACCATTGCAATAAATAAAAACAAGCATTTCAATTTCCCTGAGAGGGCAGGTTCTAAAAACAACTCCTTCATTTTTATAATTTTACGAGAGTCTGTTTATATGGAGATACTGTGACCTCCATATAAACTACATTATATCCAAAAGTCTGTGGAATACCCCTTATCTACTCATAGCCTTCGTTTAAAAGTTTTTCATTAATTGGCACATTCCAGACAAAGCCCTTATCCGTGTAAGGTACAGATCCTGGTCCCCGATCACCATTGGGAACTTCCCTTTTCATGCCCCTCAAATAGTCAATACGATCGCCCTCACCAAACATTTCAACGAGCCTTTCATCTCCAATAATCTGTTCGGTAATGGCAGAAGCAGTAATGAAGTGAGTCGACGCCTCGTAAGTCATACCCGCCACAGTGGCATTCCAAGCGCGCTTTCTCACGATATTCAGGTCCTTTGCCGCGCTCTCTTTATCGCCTGCTAGAAATGAGCAGATAGACCTGTTGAGATACATTTCTGCCAGCCTGATCTGAGGAACGTTGGTAAAATTACCCCCGGGCCCTCTGAAATACTTATTATTAACGATACTGCGCCACGCCATGTTTACCCTCTTATCATAGTAACGGCCGGGTACCTGCTTCGCGGTAGGAATATTTCCAGGTTCACGAACAAACAATAACTGGGTAAATCTTTTGTCTTTTCTGGCTGCCAGATTAATCGTGGTATCGGTTTTTGGGTTCGTCATCCATTTAAGCCGCTGTAACACCGTCGGGTCCATATAAGTGGCCGTCCAGTCGCACGGGGCTCCGTTGAACAGATTAGTAAAGGTGGTAGCATGTAAATTTTGCTTGCCAAGTACCTTATCATAACTAGGAATGTACATGATGGTTTCTTTACCACGCGCTAAGGTGCTTTTGTTAAAAGCTTCAATCGGATCTTCACTCAGATTATAATCACCCCCGTTTTGTTCAATTACCTCATTGGCATATTGTTTGGACTTTGTATAGTCCCCCATAGCAAAATAGGTACGCGACAACATGGCTTTGGCTGCAAATTTATTAGCGCGTCCAGCCTCATAGGACGGATGCATTTTACCTGCTATATATCGTTCCGGCAACAGATCATGGGCTTTTTGGAAATCTGCCAGAATCTGTTGCCAGATTTCCTGAACAGTGCCTATCTGAGACTTTACGGCAATGTCATACGAATTAGACGCAGTCGTTCTCAGCGGTATCTGTTTAGCATTATTAGCGCCGCCAGGCACATAGGCATCTACAAAAAGAGTAGCATTCATGTAATAGGCGTATCCCCTTAAAAAGTAGAGCTCTCCCATTATCCTGTCAAGATTATGGGTTTTGTCGTCGCTACTTATACCAGGATAGGGATTACCGTCTTTATTCTCAACAAATTCTAATGCATCATTAATGGATGCAATGACCCGATAAGATACTGTGAATGTCGCATCCGTCCAGTCCTTATTGTTTTCCGTGTCCCTATACCATCCCCAGGCGGCATCACCAGGTGTGGACCAGGAAACATCGTCACCTACTGCGTTTTTGAATAAAAACCAATAATTAAATACATTTCCCCAATCATCGGTTGCAAAAAGCTGCCTGTACGCACCCCTTGCCGCTCTGTCGAATTCGGTAACACTGGTCCACGGGCTTTGAGGAGGTCTTTCAAGTTCAAAGAAATCCTCTTTACACGAGACGGTCAGCAATGATAACATGCAAATCAACAATATATATTTTTTCATGATACTAAATATTAGAATTTAACATTTACACCTACAGTTGCAGAAAATAGTTGGGGTAAATCCCATTGGGTGGTAAAACCTTGTCCTTCCGGATCCCATCCAGGATACTTTGTGAGTGTATATATATTTTCCACATTGCAATAAATTCTTGCATTCTGGAATATCTTACGCACTCTGCCTGATGTAGGGATGGTGTATCCCAAGTTTACAGACTTCAATTTCACGAAGTCTCCTTTAAACATCCACTGGTCCAGCGGGGAGCGAGGGTCGCCCATGCCAACAATGGTTCCATCTTCCAGCTTGACATTGTTTAACCAATCCAACCGTTGATACTTTGCTACATCCCCAGGCTTTTTCCAATAGTTGTCTACAAACTCTTGTGGAATGGCCCCTGAACCTGTTCCTCCGCTCTGAATCATATCTCTCCAGAAATGATCCAGAATATAGTTTCCTCCTGAAAATGTAACCAGAATGCTCAGGTCAAATCCTTTGTAATTAAACTTATTGGTTATTCCACCATAATAGGTAGGCATGGCACTTTTGCCCTTCTGGTGAAAAAGGTTCTGATTCATATTTGGGCTGGTAGCTAAAAGAAGTGTTTCGTTACCATCCCCATCCTTTAAGCGCCTGGTTTCACCAGTTTCATTGTAGTGCTCCTGATCTCTGGCATAAATCATCCTTAAACCCGTTTGCGTGTCAATCCCCGCAGATTCGGCTATGAAATATTCCCTTATACCGTTGCCAACTTTGGTAATGTATGGTGCGGAAAGCATGCCTGTTCCTGCCTTGTCAACCTGGGGAGTTAATTTCTTGACCTCATTGTGGTTAAAGGATATATTGAATGAGGTTGACCATCCAAGTTTACGTGATGAAGCAAGGTTATACGAAGTCACTGACAGTTCAACACCAGCATTAACCAGGTCTCCGATATTGCCCCAAATCGTGCTGATCCCCGCTGATGACGGTAATGCACTTTGCAAAAGCAAGTCGTGGACATATTTGTTATAGTAGGCGAGCGAACCATTGATTCGGTTGTTGAGAAGACCGAAATCAATTCCCACATCCAGGTTGTTTGTTTTTTCCCAGACTAAGTTCTGAACACCGATTGAAGATACAAGTGTACCGTCATTACCTAATATATCTGAACCCCCATAACCAAATCCACCTGTGTAGTTTGTCACATTCAGCTTTCCAGGTATGTTGGCATTTCCCGTTTGACCATAACTACCCCTGATTTTCAATAGATTATTCTCTCCGAATTTGCCCATAAACGCCTCATCCGAAAGTATCCATCCCGCTGAAAACGCCGCGAAGGTGCCCCATCTGTAATCAGGTGTAAATACGGAAGATCCATCTCTCCTGACACTCAGCCCTGCAATATATTTATCCTTAAATTTATAGTTAACACGCCCGAAATAAGACCGTAACATACTTTCATCGGTTAATCCTGAGAACATATTGTCTCGCAGAGCTGGCGAACCCAACTGTTGATAAGTCCCTACCAGGCCACGCCCTTCCATCGTACGGGTCCATCTGTTACCTTTCTGGGATTCTGTACCGGCCACCATATCCAGGGTATGATCGAGGAAGCCCTTGCTATACTTAAGATACAGATTGTAATTAATATTTTTGGTTGTGGTGGCATCATCCTGCGCCAGCGTACCGTCGTACCGAATAGCACTTGATACCCAAAAATTCCTGTTTGCCTGTATCACATCCGCAGACAACTCTGTTCTGGCAGAAAGTCCCTTTACAAAAGGAATGGTATATTCGGCGTAGGCACTCACCAGAGCACGGTAAAGATCCAGGTTCTCTAATAAATTCGCACGGTCACTCGTAGCGACCGGATTTCCAATTAACGGGTTATAGTACAATGCCGGATTAGCAAGACTATAAACTGGCTCAAAGGGAACCCTTTGATTATTTAAAGAACTGAACCCGCCTGATGTACCACTTCTGTTCCCATCCTCAACACCTCCCGACGAGTTTTTGCCTCGGTTTCCTTTGGATAACGATACATTTACTTTTGTTCCGATCAGAAGAGATTTTAATGGATTGAGATCTAAATTGGCCCGCAAACCGTAACGTTTAAGGTCTTCACCCAGCATAACGCCATTGTCATTTCTGTAAGTACCAGATACAAAGTACCGGGCGCTTTCATTGCCTCCGCTGGTTGAAAAGTCAGCACTCTGGAAATTACCCTGCCTCATTCCCTGTTCCAGCCAATCCACACTAATTGCCTCGGCCTGTTCACGTGTAAGAAATTCTGTTGCATACACCTTTTTTGAGTAGAAGTCATTCATATTGTAGGCTCCCAACCCAAAGCCACCCTTCGCCTCATCCTTTATGGCAAACCATTTCTTAGAATCATGAAGGAAATGAACTTTTTGATTAGGCAACTGCGAAATTCCCGTATTATAACCAATGCTCAGGGTGGGTTTACCGCTTTTTCCAGCTTTTGTAGTTACAATAACCACCCCATTGGAACCCCTGGAGCCATATATTGAGGTCGCAGCGGCATCTTTCAGGACATCAATAGATTGTATGTCTCCCGGATTAATCAAATCCATGGGTGACTGCTCCGCAGAACCATTATTGGTGATACCCGTATTGGTAACAATCGGAACACCAT
Organism: Dyadobacter sp. 32; assembly: GCF_902506755.1. GTDB lineage: Bacteria > Bacteroidota > Bacteroidia > Cytophagales > Spirosomataceae > Dyadobacter. Next base: position 4,100,984 of record NZ_LR735258.1, read on the forward strand.
CAATAACCCACAGTGGGCTTGTACTGGCACTGATAGAACTTAGCCCCCTGATCTTGATATCTACCGAAGCCCCCAACCTGCCGGAACTGGATTGAACACTTACACCTGCCGCCTGCCCTTGCAATAAAGAATTGAAGTTCGTGGAGCCAGAGGATGTTTCGAAAATATCTGACTTAATGGTTGAAATGCTCCCAATTACATCACGTTTTTTCTGCGTTCCGTAACCTACCACCACCAACTCCTCAAGCGCCTTATCGTCCACCCTCAGAACTACCTGAAGTACTGTTTGTGCACCCACCTGAATCTCTTTTGACAGAAAACCCACAAAACTAAAGATCAATACCGCATTATTATCTTCAACCTCCAGTTTAAAAGTCCCATCCACATTGGTGATTGTTCCCTGTTGTGTCCCTTTTACCACGATACTCACACCCGGCAGGCCTTCACCGTTTGCATCATTTACCTTACCGGTTATTTCCTGTTTCACTATCTTAACCCTGGGCTCCTCTTTAATAAGCTCGGGCATTTTCGGTCTTACCACAATTGTTTTGTCTACCAGTGCGTAAGTCAGCGGCTGGTTTTCGAAACATTCAGCCAAAATCTGCTCCAGGGTGCCCTCAGATACACTCATTGTAACGGGTCTGGCCCGTTTTAGTAGCTCATCGTTGTAGATGAACTGGTAACCGCTCCGTTTTTTGATCATTTTGATCACTTGTTCCATAGGAGCCCTCTCCACCGCCAGTGATATTTTTTGCGAGATAGCGGCCGCAGTGACCTGCATACAGGCCACCCATGTCAACAAGACAACACTCAATTTCATCGTAAAAAGTATTTTAAATGAAATACGACGAAGCTTCCGGCCACTTTGGTAGCGTAGCTTTTTTTGCATAATTTTACAAAGTTTGGGTTTAGAAATAGTTTATGGTTCGCACTGTACAATCATTAACAAGCCCTTATGTACCGGTAGCGTGCCAGCGCTATCGGTTTTTTTATGCCTGTGGTCTTTTCATTTATTGTCTTTCCTGAATTGATATTTTCTTTCCTTCAATTTTAAATTTCAGCTCCCCCGACATTTCCAGCATTTTGAGCACCTGAGATAGCGTTGTATTGCGTGAGATAACCGCCGTAAAATGCAGGTCCGGAATCTGTTGCTCGTTTTCCACCTCTATGCCATACCAGCGTTTCAGCTGACGAAGGATGGTCTTCAGATTTTCGCTTTCAAACTGGAAATAGCCGTTTTTCCAGGCGACTGCTTCGTCCAGGTCTACGTATTTAACCTGTATCTTATCCCCTATTACTGCCTGCTCGCCAGGAGCAATGATTCTATGGCTGGTTCCCTTACTCACCTTCACGGATCCTTCCAACAGCGTCGTTCTTGATGCTCCTTCATTGGCATAAGCCATGAAGTTGAAATGCGTTCCGAGAACTTTCACACGCGTTTCACCTGCCTGCACAACGAATGGCATGCCCGAATTTTTCGCAATTTCAAAATAGCCTTCGCCCGTCAGATCCACCGTTCGTTCAGATCCTGAAAAGGCTGTTGGAAAATGTAACGAAGACTCCGAATTGAGCCAGACCTTGCTGCCATCGGGCAATACGACGTGATATTGCCCACCCACCGGTGTATGAATTGTGTTGTAGGTAATTTCCACACTACCTTTCTGACCGAGGATTTCGTAAACAATCTGTCCGTCTATTTTACTGATCTTGATGCCGTTTTCTTCCTTTACAGTTCCATTGGTCATATCTTCAAGCGACAGCACCGAGCCATCGGCCAACGTGAGTGTTGCTTTGTCTCCGCCCGGCAACACATCATTTTTCGGGATCGGTATTTCAACCTCAGCTATTTTCGAACGCTTATCATTATACGTATATCGAAAAGCCACATAGGAGAACATCCCTATCAGCATCGCCGCCACTAAATACTTCCAGTATTTACCAACAGGCGCCGGGCGCTGCCGGGGGGATTCGTTAATCATTCTTGTCAAATTCTCCCATGCCGCCCCCTTATCCACTGAGGAAAAAAAATGCAGATCGTTAGCCAGAACTTCTTCGTTTTCCAGACTATCAACCAGTTGCTTGTGAGTGACATCCTCTTCCAGCCAATTCCTGAATTGCTCATGCTCCTCATAGGACAAGTCTCCTTTGAGATATCTGGAAATCAATTCAGCTTTCAAGATCGGATCTTGCTCCTTTGCCATATCAAAAATACTTATTACAACACTAAGACGAGTTGGGAAACAAAATGGGTGAAAAGAAGTAAGAATAAAAACAGATTTATTTTTACTTCTTTTATATACGCTTCCGCGCATTAAACATAACAAACTCAAAAACAGCGTTTTGTTACCTACGTAATCCCTGTGTAACAGCATGCCAACCAAGACGACTTAATCGCTGTGCGACAAACTGAATTCGCTCTAAAGCCGCCGGAATAAAAGAGGGAAGGCTTCAGAAATCTGTAAGTGGTTTGGAAAACAAATTTCTACAACAGACAACGATAATTCAAATAGTGAAAGTGGATCTCTCTAAAAACGGAATGCTCAAGACACTCAGAACAAAAGTTGAAGAAGTAGCAAAACCAATGCAGTAGACGACAACTTCAGTCGTAGCAACTGAAGAGCACGTTGCTTCTGCGTTTTAACCGTATTGATGGACACGCCCAGGTCGTCGGAAATTTCTTGATTCCTCTTCCCCTGTAAGTAACTCATTTCCAATACCTGTCTACATCCTGTGGGCAACAATTCGATCGCATTGAAAATCTCAGACAATACCTCGGCACGGATCATTTCATTTTCAACAAAGCTTTCTTCAATGGGATCATCGTCAAGCTGATTGCGAAATTTCTGAACTACCATTCGATGTCTCAATAAATCCATGCAGGCGTTTCGAACCGTTGTGTACAAAAAGCTCTTCACAACACCAGGCTCTCTACCCAGCTCATCCTTACAGTTCCAATAGCTTACAAATGCATTTTGCACGACATCTTCCGCCTCCTGCCTATCACCAATCAGGTTATTTGAAAAAAATACCAGTCCGGTATAACTCTTGACAAATACCGAAGTAAAAGTCAGGTCATGCGTTACATTTCCGCTTGAAAATACCGGTAACTCGTCCAAAGATCTCAAAACAAATGAGGTTAGGAATATTTAACTAATGAATTCCGCGCCTGGTGACGTGGACAAAAAAAGAAATCCTACATAAAAGTACTAGTATTTATGGAAATCACAACAATTTATATTCTTTCATACACAGAAAGTGATTCAGACCATATTTAAGCCCTGGGTTTACCAAAATTTCTCGAAACAGCCGCCTGGGCACACGGTCGGAAACAACGATTCTCACACCCATCCCGCCTAAAACCAAACGTGGCAAGATGTCTGCGAAGGGAAATATAATCAATCATCCAATTGAATATTTGGTTGATAACATTTATGATCGTAAATTTACAACTGTAAAAATACAAAGGCAACTATGACTTACATCAGCGCGCAGCCCTACCTGACCAATTCCTGGGAAGACATATGTTATCCGGTAAACCCTGTGTGGTTGTCCGACTTATTGCCGGACTACGATATCATGGCTACTGACCGCCAGCAAATTATTGTTGGGCAAGCTCCCGGGGGAAGGAAAACAATTTTCGGTATACAAAGCGCTGACTATGCCATTATACCGAATGTTTTGATACAGGAGGTTGTAGACCAGCTCTTTGACGAATACAAGCTGCAGATAAAGTATACAACCACCGGGGAGTTCAGTATCAGCATTATTCTGCCCCAGGAGCTCTCCATCGGTGGAGAAAGTTTGCAGCGCAGCCTGATCTTAACCAACAGTTATAACGGTAAAACCCCTTTCAGTATTCAAGGGCAAACGATGAATACCATGCTAGACAGTCACAGCAGGCCGGGCAGTAGCATGTATAGATCCGTTTGCGAAAACGGACTGATGGGCTGGGCTGACTCGTTTATGGAATTATCCGATTATCAGTACTGGCTGAAAGGGAGCCCGAAAGAAAAGACAAACTTCGAGAAAGGCCGGATTGGTGCTACCCACTATTCAAAAAAAGATCCTGGCGTACGAAAAATACACCACAGCAGGCTCACACCCGACCTGTTTCAGCAGCAGTTGTCTGAACTACTGACTGAACAAAGTCAGCAACGGGCAACATTAACAGCAACAATCTATGAACATTTTCAAAAAAGCACGGCAAACAAGGCAACTGAACAAATGCTTAAATCGCTGCCTATCCCGGTTCAACTGGCCAAGCAGGCTTATGAAAGGCTGAGATTCGAACAACGACTGTTGGGGGCCGACGCGTCCAACTGGCTGATGTACAACGCGGTCAATTACGCGCTTTTTAATGCACGCAGCAGTCTTACATTGAATGACCGCTACAAACTCGACGAAAAAGTGTTTCATCAGATTGCAGCAAGCACTTTTGCTTAGCAGAATCATCAGGCATACAACAAGTCACAGGTTCACGATTCAATTAGCTTACAATCATTTGATATGATGCAATCACCATATTTGAAAGCCGGAGCCGCTTCGATAGCGACGGCTCTTGCCGAAATGGAAGACATCTTCCAAAAGAATGATGCGCGTGACAGGGAAAGTATTCTTCTTACCCGACAGAAAGCTGATTTTTTAGTATATGTTAATTTTATCCAGGAGAATGCAATACTGTTTGCCGACGCTGGTTTCGGAAACGACCGGCAGCCAACTATGCCAATCAACCCGACGGCCCGAAATCGATTTGTGTCGCTCCTGAGCCGTGTAACCAAAGCACATGAAGGAATTTCGCGCCAGGAGCGTCTTTTTATTCATCGATTCTGGTCAGCGCTACAAAACAGCTTTCGACCTCAGCCATAACTATAACCCAAAACACTTATAAGCAGTTTAAGATCAAGACAAATCAGGGTAGCATGTATAGGATGTGAATAGTAAGTACCGATTAACTTTTTACGAAATGCACGACACAACGCCCATTTTACTTGGAAAAAGCGATTTCCGGATACTAAAACACCACATAGCACATTTATCCGCGGATGAGTCCCTTAGCGCCTTGCTGTTGCTATGTGAGCTTAGGTCAGCCATTGTGGTAGAAGATGAAATCTTGCCAGAAAATTGTGTGCGGCTAAACTCTACGATAAAAATCAGGGAGTGGCCAAGCAACGTCATCCGGGAATTCAGTATAGTTCCCCCGGAAAGCGCTGACCTGAAAAGAAAAAGAATTTCGTTTCTGGACCCATGGGGCGCAGCATTTATAGGGCTCTCTAAGACTGAAAAGATCGAAAGGGAGATCAACGGGAATTCCAGGTGCTTTGAGATTATCGATGTCAGACCCTTAAATACCCAGTTAAATTAAAATCGACGACCTGATTATGGAAATAGCCAACATACAATTTTTGTTCGGAAAAGAAGGGCAGCGGGTATCTCCCAGCCACACGGCCCGTATTTACTTTTCCTCCAATTTTAAAGACTTTCCGTTCCCCGCCCCGACCTCACTTTAAAACGCTGGGCTCGGGGCTACCCCCGGGTTAAGAGCCAACCGTTTACTCAATAACCCTATTTTTCGTGTACTATGTGCTGAGCCCAATGAGGTTCGGTACAAGTGCATTTCCTGCTTATATCATAGCAGGCCGGATTATACTTTACATCTCAATCAAAATAAATATGAATAACGAAAAAAACCACGTCATCCTCAGCGAAGAAGATTTCCGGATGTTGAAACAGTTTGCTGAAAATTTCCCGGGCGCCGGCAAGGCAAACGAAATGTCACTGTCTTACGAGTTGAGCCGCGCCGTGGTCGTGGAAAACGGAGAACTGCCCGCTGACAGCATACGCCTCAACTCGCATGTGAAAGTAAGGGAACTCACCAGTAACAAAGAAATGGAATTCTCTATCGTAATGCCTGCCTTTGCCGACTTTAACCATCGGAAAATCTCTGTCCTCACCCCGATGGGAGCTGCATTGATCGGCCTCCGCAAAGGTGAAACTGTGGAATGGAAAATGCCCGCAGGAATGAAAAAGTTCGAAGTATTGGACGTCACACAGGTGGTAGACGATAGGCAGTAAGAGCGTCGGGCACATGCTGGCCCCAATTCAGTTAACACGCAAAAGGAAAACAGATCATGGAAAATCCAGGACACAGACCCGCAACCGACACCTGCTATACGCTGATCTGTGCCTTTGCGGTTATGATCCTGTACATATCATTTTGTCTTTTGACATTAAGTATTTAAATACCATTACAGTGGAAATTTTTGACCAATTCCTCGATTTGTTTGTTCATCTGGACCAGCATCTGGGGCAAATCATACAGGATTATGGGGCACTGACCTACATCATTCTGTTCCTGATCATTTTTATAGAAACAGGTGTGGTGTTCATGCCCTTTTTGCCGGGCGATTCCTTGCTTTTTGCCGCTGGTATGATGGCGGCTAAATATCCTGATTCTCTCAACGTATGGCTTGTTGTGACTCTTCTGCTGGTGGCAGCCATACTGGGAGATACCTGCAACTATCTGTTCGGCAAATATTTTGGGCACAAGGTGGTGCAACGCAGGTTTATGGGAAAGGCACTTATACAACCCGAACATCTTGTCCGGACGCAAGGCTTTTATCAAAAATATGGCGCTTCCACCATCATCATTGCCCGCTTTGTGCCCATCGTCCGGACACTTGCCCCTTTCGTGGCCGGTATTGCCACGATGAATTATCGTATTTTTTTCAAATTCAATGTCGTTGGTGCCGTCCTGTGGGTGGCAGGTCTTACGTTTGCCGGATATTTCCTGGGCAACATCCCGCTGGTGCGAGACAATTTTGAAAAAGTGGTATTGGCTATTGTTGCCCTCTCCATCATGCCCATCCTATGGCAGTTGATCAAGGCAAAGTTTTTATCTAAGCGGCTACCCAAAGGTGCTAGCCATTAGGAGCAAGTTATGGAATATACAGAGGAAGGGATCGGACTTGGTATGAACATTGCGAACAACGAGAGCGCATTGACCTCCGGATACAAAAGTCTTACCGCTTAATAAGTTTTGCAGTTTACAGAAGTAGGAAGCAGCATAAGGTCACTTGTTCGCACAAAACCCTCTCAATCACGTTATGCTCGACACCTCTTCCTTCAACACGTACGACAATGACTCGTACACCATTTTCTGCGGACCGGCCCAGCTTCACAAAGATCTGAACACACTTTACGGCTACATCGTCGGTATCCAGGCGGATGGACACATCAACGCGACTGAAATCGATTTGCTCCGTTCGTGGATGAATTCCATTGGCTCTTTGCGCACAAAAGCGCCGTATTATAAACTTGTTGAAAAAATCAATGAGATCATCCGTGACGGTGTGGTAACCGGGGAAGAAGCCGAGGATTTGATCTGGCTTTGCAGAAGCTATCTGGATCACAGCAATCCCTATTATGACGTCATTACCTCTTCCGCGCAAAAATTGAGCGGTTTTCTGGCCGGCATTTCGGCTGACCGGACGATCAATATCGAGGAGCTGACGGCATTGGCAAACTGGTCTTCTGAAAATGCATCCCTTGTGCAAACCTGGCCCTTTGACACTTTGCTGCCCTTGATTGCACAGATTGAAACAGAAAAGCAGCTTTCCACCGGAGGGCACAGCCAATTGCTGGGCTTTTGCGAATCAGTATGTAATCTCAAACCGAGCCGGGAGGGGAAGACATCCATCGCGATGAAATTGTCCGAGGAAAAAGTACCTGTTATCATCCAGGAATCGACATTTTGCTTCACCGGCAAATCATGCAGATATACCCGTGAGCAAATGGCTCAGATTGTCGAATTGTATGGAGGTGTAGCCACAAACGCCATCACAGCAAAGCTTCACTATCTGGTGGTATGCGAAAACAGAAACCCCGCCTGGGCCTTTGAAATGTACGGGCGCAAGGTGGAAAAGGCCATGAACCTAAAAAAGAAAGGCGCCGGGCCGGAAGTCATTTTTGAGGAGGATTTGTTTGAGGCGTTGGGTGGGTTTGGGTTTTTGCATGGGTGAACTTGCAGCAACCTTGCCTTGCCAAAATATGCTGCCATATGTGTAACTTTCTCACTGATCAGATAAGTGTAGCGGTTTTATCGGACGTGTGTGTGGTTTCCTCAATACCTTACTCGCCAAAAGAACGGTGAGTACATGCCAGGGGAACCATTTCCGATGTCCAGAAATTCGGCTTAGTTTTTCGGATCGGGCTAGTCGCGTTAATCATCAGTAGGATAAAACTATTTGCAATTTTGCACCACATAAAAGAATGTATTTCTATAAAAATTATTCACCCTTCAGACTATGAGTGCTATTAGAATAAACCGATTGAAGTTGAAGAATTTTAGATCATTTGGTACCGAACAAACATTCAATTTTGCCGATGCGAAAAAACCAATTGCAATTATTGGCTATAATAATGCAGGAAAGACAAATCTCATGAATGCTCTGAGGTACGGATTGTATGAATCTGTTTACGAAGAGACATTCACTGTTAAGGATTTCCATAACTGCAGCTGGGATAATCCTCCATTTATCGAATTAGATTTCATGGGAACGGATTTGGGGAAGGATCTTATGCTACCCGCAAAATATACAAATAGTGTCAGTTTCGGAATAGGAAATCAGAGCATAAAAAGCGTCCGAGATGTATTACAAGGATCAAACTACTCGAAAAAGTATCAGATTAAGCAAAACGCAGCAATTTTTTACGTGAATTTCCATAATATCAAAGACGAGATATCAACTCAAAAAACTAGTTGGGGAACTTTGCGTTCTTTTCTGGGTAAGCATATTAAGAAAATCGTTGACAACGACGAAACAATGAAAAAGGGCAAACCGTATTTTAAAACCGCACTCGAAAAGGCAACGTCGAACATTTTACATGGAATAGTAGATATAATAAAGCCCGAGGAGGAAGGAAGTGTACATTTCAACGAAATTGCTGAGATCGACATGGAACCAGAGAACATCACTCCGGTTGATACAATTGCAACGCCACCAGAAACGGAACTAAAGCAATTTATCAACGCTATACAGTCAAACTATTCCACGAATCTCAGGGACAACACTTGTGTAATAGATTTCGGATTACCTAATTATGAGGACATATTTTTGCAGATGATGTTTAAGGTTGGTCTTAATGGCGACGAGAATAACTTAATTCCGATAAGTCATTTTGGTGATGGATTTATTTCAATGTTTGTTATGGCAGTAATTCAAGCTATTGCAGAGACAAATAAAACTGATAAATGTCTATTTCTTTTCGAGGAACCAGAGAGTTTCCTGCATGAAAATCATCAAGAGTACTTTTATCGCACAGTGTTATGCTCCTTAGCTGAAAAAGGACATCAAGTGATTTATTCGACCCATTCAGACAAAATGTTGAATATTTTTGATACTCAAAGCTATATTAGATTAGAATATGAAAGAGTAACGACGACAACTGGTAATGATTGGCAAACCGTGAATAAATACAATTCCATCGACAAGTTCTCGCCACACATTCCGAACATTCATACCGGACAAGATGAGGAAGGAGTAAACATTAAATATTATACCCAATTCATAACATCGTTAGAGCCGAATTTAAACAAGATACTGTTTAGTAAAAAGGTGATACTAGTTGAAGGCCCAAACGATGTAATGGTGTATAAGTTTCTGATAAGAAAGGGTGTTAAGGATCGCGCAATAATCAGAATGTCGGAATCCGATAGTATAAAATATGGTAAGACGTATCTAAATTTTGAGAATATTTCTATTATTCCCCACCATGGTAAATCTACGGCAATTCTCTTAATTCAGCTTTGCAAACATATTGGAGTGGATTATTACGTGATAAATGATTGGGATTTTAAAACGGATTTTCGCGAAGAATTGGAAAATGGTGTTGATTTGGAGGCCGAGGAAAAATGGAAGGAGATTTCTGCCGAGTTGAACAAAAAGGGGACTACACATTCTCTTGCGACATTGCGTGCAATGATTACAAATCTTCGAAAAATTCAAAGTGTGGCAGTGGCTGAAAAACTCCATTTCAATCTGCCTAAACTGGAAAGCGTTATGGGTTATGACTTTGATGATAAGGATAGTAAAAAAATGTTTGACGTGCTTATAAATATGGATCCAATTCCTGAGACTGTGTTTCCTAAGTCGCTTGTCTCTTTTTTAGAGATCGATAAAATTCCAAAAGCCCTGTAACAGCGAGGGGCCTTCGTTGCGCGTAACACCTTTCAAACACCTCAAGAACTCCCATTGTACCTATTCATCTGTTTTTTTAAATGACCTTCCTTCATGTCTCCTTCTGACGTCGTCACGACTATAGTCCGCTGGAGTCGGTTTGAAGGTTCCATCCTCCTTCTGTTGACCATATCCCATGTACTGGAACGCTCTCAACCTTTCAATATCAATCTCGCCTGTAAGTAATGTTGTATTCTTTCCTCCTTGGATCCGAACGAGGTCTTTTAACTCATTTTTTGAGGGCTGAATTATTCTGGAATCTCCATATTGATTGGTATTGACTTGAATGAAATAACAATGAAGATCCCTCGCCGATGATTCAGCGATATTCGAAAAATACTTTACATCAGGATTCCATTCGGCTGCCAGTATAAAATCGACTTTCGCTTTGAATATCGATCTATGATAAATGTCTGAAAGCTCAAAACAATAGTATATACTGAAATATAATCCACGCCAACGTATTAAGTGATAACGATTGGGTGTCGGTTTTGGAACCACTCGGTCATATTGCTCAATCCAAAAGCTCTCTGCCGGGGAATAATGATTTTTTAATCGTAAGATTGGCACAGCATCATTGACCCCATTTATATTGCATGGAATAATACACAGTACAAAATTGTACGCTATATTATTTTGAGTCCAATGCTCCAGACCGGTTATCACACATCGTTCGTTTTTCCATGAATATTCAAGAAAAGTTCTTACAAGGGATGGAGGTAGAGCCAATTCCGGCAATGCTACAATGTCGCATTTCTCGTGTTCGGCCATATTAAGAATCTTCGCAAACTCCTTATATCTTCCGTTCAAATTGGGCTCATTCAGCATCGCCGAAGAATAGTTTTTCTCATCTACCTTCATATTGGCTAAACCAACTCGCACATTAGAAAGCCTTGAGATCTTTCGGGATTTCACTTCCAGCTCATGTACTTCTAACTCACCACCATCAGTGTAAGTTTGAATCGGTTCATATTGGAAGATATCTTCTTTCAACTTCCGCTTAAACTCCCTATCATGAATATTCCAAAAATTTATCTTGTAAAACGTTTCAAAAGACGCATCTAGGTACATTTTCTCCCTTGATTCATTAAAGAGAAGATCGTTAATTGATCTTGCATTTCCAGATGGAACAGTCAGAACTCTCGATATGCATTGCATCCAGGCAACTTCACCGTATCTCACGCGTCTCGGGGAATATCTCAACTTATCTTTATCAAAATTGTATCCCTCCAAGCTCTTTAACTCTTTAAATGAGAATTCAATTAGTGACACATTTTCTGACCCTTCAATGTAATTTAATAATGGAATGCTTATATAGTTATGCCTGATTAAATTTGAATGCCTAAATGTCTTAAATGCATCATTGTGAATTTTAGGCTTCAAATCGCGTCTTGACTCAAAGGTATTTCTTCTTTGACATTCCTCAAATAACCGAAGGATGTCGGCCGGTAGCGTAAGATTTGGATCAAGGCCCCGCACCAGTTGAAAAGATAAAATAAATTGTTGTATCAATGCATATTTTACTTCAATTGATTTTATCTCGGTCGCACTTACACTATTAGATAAACTGATATTTTCTAGTTGACGAAGGGTCTCTCTTAGGTAGTTAAACAGATATGTTTTTTTATCGTTTACCAGTAGATAAGTGAGTAACCGCTCCCATTGTCTATAATGTTCAAGGTTAATAGTACCCTTAAAAAAAACCATTATCTTTTTTGCATCCTCATCTGTTCCTCGACTACCATTTCGCAACGTATAATAAATTTTCTTCGATAGGTGTGATGCGATTCCATATCTACTTTCTCGGTAGTCTTTAAGTGTCTTTATTTTGTGTTGAGAATCATCAAACACTAGTTCATATGCTTCATCATCAAATCCACTTTTCTCCAATTCGTCATCGGGCAAAAATCTGAATTCACTCGAACGCTTCTCTATCTCATTCTTAAACTTGTCTAGAAGTGCTAATGAGGAGTTTGCATCAAAAAAATAAATCAAGGTCTTAGATGCTTGAATAAATAGATTCTTATAACCTGTGAGAGCAAATACTTGATCTAATGTGCTTGATGCAGCCTTGTCGAAAGCCTGAGAGTCGGTATAAGGAGAATTCCTTAATTTTAAAACAGGATAAATGAGACCGATCACATACTTCTCTGATTCACGTAGCCTATCAATGCTATCAATGTAAGCTTTATACTTTGGATCAAATTTTTCACTTAAGTCAAACTTTATATCATTTTTTGCCGTCACTATAAATATATCATCTACGTAGCGACTGTAATAAATCGGATTGATAAACTCATTTACTCGTTTATCAAACCCGATTAAATACCAATTGGCCAACACGTAAGATGAAGGAAGTCCGATAGGCAATATATACTCGTCATCTTCAATCGTATTAATCAAACTATTAGGGTACCCGGTTCGCTTGATTTTGCTAGTAAAAATCTTGTGTAGCCGCCAAAATAGTTTGTCCAGATACTCCCATTCAACTAAGCATTCCGGATCAATATCTGATTGTACTTCAAGTTGCCTTAGGCGTACCGAATAGTAATAATCTTTGATGTCTAAATTAATAAAAAGTACATCTTCACCTTTTTCCAAATAGTGCTTTGCAGTACTGATACCTTCATCGCGCCACAATTGATATTGTTGATAGTATGGCTTAAATAGGCCTTCGTTTAGCACCAATCTAGGCTCTCCATCTTTCTGGATAGAAGTCTTCAATCTGTTCCCAAAACATTTGCTATCTAACAATAAATCAAGAGCTTGCCCTATCTTCATTATCCACAATATAGACAAAATGTATGCTTCTATAGGCGCGTCAATGAACAATGTCACTTTTGTAACATCGTAAGAGTCATTCGTTAGCTCTCTTTGATTGGTGAATACACTTTTGATAAGAACCTCATTTTCGTCCAAATTACCTACCTCATTTTCATGTTCGGTATAAGTTTTTACTTGCTTGGGCAATGCATAATAGCCGACTTCTGAAAATACATCATCCCAGTAGTCTTTACTTCTCTGATCTTCCCCCTCTTTCAAATTCCTTAATATTTTCTTCAAAAGCTTATTGGGATCTTTATTTTCATTCAACTCCGTGTCATACTCACATTCAGCCAATTTCCATCTCAGATATAGGTCACTATTGTCGTGATATGCTAATGTTTTCAACTTCTTATACGCACACAAGATATCGTCAAGAGTCAGGTTTGTCATTAGATAATTGGTTGGATTATAATGCTACTTAAGAGCGATGAAATAGAGAAGTCTCTCATCCAGAAATTATACCGGTTATCGGTCACTCCATATAACAAATATTTTATTGATTGCGAGAAGGTTTTCTCAAGCTGACCAGCAGCAGGGTGCGGAACATGACATGAATGAAAACGAATTGAAGTGAGTGTAGTATTACAGCCGGCAGCTGACCATCTGTAAGATTCAGAGCGTGAAGCCTGATTTTTTCATCTCTCGTGCAGCGGGTTATTGTGCAACCAACTGATTTCAATCTACTTTTTTGAGCCTGATGTGCCTGGATAGCATGGGGCAAAAGTCCTGTGAGACACCTAAAGTATATACACATCTTTTACGTGTATTCTTTCGCGAGTATAAATCCTTGAACTCTTTCATCGAACCTTTGTAATCCTATTAAAAAATCAATGGGTCCGGCAGGACGTTGGCTTTGATAACCACTCCATCCGGCTAATCTTGCTATGACCCAAGCAGCAAACGCAAGCGTATGTTGAGGATAGGGATTTTTAAGTTTTTCCGTGTTTCCCTCTAATTGTCTGTTGAGTAAAATCATACATTGCTGTTCGTTTTCATTAAAAGAAGCTGACATAGGCTGCCCGGTCTGGCCTTCGCGTGCTTTTATAAGCTGCATCACCTTTACTGCCGACATTAAAGCTAATACCGTCATCTTTTTGAGCTTTTCATAATCTCCCAGCTGACTCGTGTTTATTCTTAATCCTTTGCTTTTCAGTGTACGAAATACTTGCTCAACATTCCAGCGCTGCTTATACCAGTCAATAATCTGTAATGCTTTTTCCGGATCATTAATGTTATGTGAAGTCAATAATAACCACTGTATGGGCTCTTCATTATTAACGATGCTTTCAGGCAACTCCTTTACTTCAACCACATATGTACTGTAATACCCAGGAACCTTTCTGATGCTTTTACTCTCAGTTTTTCGCAAGGATACCTTTCCATATTTTACAACCATTTTCGCCGTATGAGCACTACGCTTATCGGTAGCTGGAACCTTGATCTGATAGCAGCTGGCCTCACTCCACTCTTTTACCTGTCCTGATATCGTCGTGCCACTTTCTGTGCCACGGTCAATCCTTGAACGAATTATATAATCAACCTGCAATTCGTCTGTAAGACCTGTCAGCAGAGGATATATATCTGCCTCTCTATCAGCAATAACCGTTTTAGATATAATATTAGAACATCGGGGAATAGCCTTTTTAATGCTGTCTAACCAGCGATAGCTTTCTTTTTCTTCAAATGGAGCCTTGCTTCTGGCCAGGCTTTTTTGATTATGTGTGAGTTCTTCTTGTGGCCACGGCCGACTGATAAATTCAACCGAGGCAATCCCATAACAAGCATGGTTCACTGCATCGATCGCCAAAACAGGATGTATATAAAATCCTTTGATTTGACCTTTATCTACTTTACCCAAATCCTTAATTGATCGTTCAAGGCTGAATCCGATCTGGGACGTATCCTCAATCAGTAAACAGTGCTCACTACTACCATGACTATCTATTTGGCGATAAAGTTCTTGCTCTAAAAAGTCCACTGATACCCGTTTGTTTCCTACAAATCTACCGAATTGAATTTCTTCCTTTCTGGTTGTCGACAATTTACGCAATGAAAGGGTTTGTCTTTCACTTATTCGCTTGGTAAGTTTATTAAATACTATTTTTAATCTGCGGTCTGGAAGTAATATCATCCAAAAGAAAGACTCAATACTTGTGTATATACTTTAGGTGAGACACAGGGCAAGGGAAGCGGAATGGTCTTTTGTAAACCACCCCGCCACCTCAATACATTCAGCCCTATTTCAGCATGAATTCCAAACAGGCACTTACACTTTCCCGTTATATTTCGGATCAAAATCCACCATCCATTCAATACCGTATTTGTCTCTGAACATGCCAAAATAAGAACCCCAGGGACTGTCGTCCATAGGTACTTCAATACTTCCGCCCTCGGAAAGTCCGTTAAACAATTTGTCTGCTTCTTCACGACTTTCCGCGCTGATCGAAATCTTGGATCTGTTTTCATTTTCATTAACCCGCCCCATAAATTCCGGCACGTCGTTGCCCATTAACACGTTTTGGCCGATTGGCAACGCGATGTGCATGAGCTTGTTTTCCTCACTTTCCGCAATCGGATGTTCGGGGCTTGACATTTCCTTGAAACGCACAATCATTGCAAATTCTCCGCCAAATACGGATCTGTAAAAATTGAACGCTTCTTCGGCGTTTCCGTTAAAGTTGATATGCGGATTGATAAGTGCCATGGTTTTTGACTGGTTTATTTTTATGAATTTATTTTGGTTTGCTTTTTTATCAAAGCATCAATGTGCTTATCTCCAGACCCTTTCCTCCCCGATTTCCGGACATCGACTCAATTTTTTTTGCCATAATTTTTTTCAGTGTTTGACTTGCGTATTACAGGCGACGGATAAGCTGTCTCCCCACGAACAATTTTAAACAAGGGCCGCCAGATCTGTCAGGAAAACCGGCATTATAACGCCCTTTTTGCCAAACATTTACTCGAATTTCAAAAATTCACGCCCATTTCGGAATTTTATTACCGTTTTTACTGAATCGCTGATAAGGTCAGGTATATATGGCCGCGAAAATCATCCGCCCCATCCAGCCTACAAAACCCATAACGTAACGCCTGGTTACACACTTCATCCAAAATCAGGAACTTTTAAGGCCTGATAAAATGTCTAATTCTTAAATGAATCTGAAAGACATTTCATGAAGAAGATAGGATTTTTATCGTTTGGGCACTGGTCTGCGCATCCGGCTTATAAGGCGCAGACGGCGAGCGACACCTTGCTGCAATCCATTGACCTGGCCGTTGCTGCGGAGGAAATCGGTTTGGACGGTGCTTACTTTCGGGTGCATCATTTTGCAGCGCAGCTGGCATCGCCTTTTCCGTTACTTTCGGCTATTGGTGCCAAAACAAGCAAAATTGAGATTGGAACGGGCGTGATTGACATGCGTTATGAAAATCCGCTGTATATGGTGGAAGACGCCGGCGCTGCAGATTTAATCTCGGAGGGGCGATTGCAGCTGGGTGTCAGCAGAGGATCGCCGGAACAGGTGATCGACGGCTGGCGGTATTTCGGATATGAGCCCGCTGAGGGAGAAAACGACGGCGATATGGGACGCCGCAAGGCACTGGAGTTTCTGGAAAAACTAAAAGGCAAAGGATTTGCACAGCCCAATCCAAACCCGATGTTTCCGAACCCGCCGGGCCTACTACGTCTGGAACCATATTCCGAAGGATTGCGGGAACGGATCTGGTGGGGCGCTGCTTCCAACGCCACCGCTGTGTGGGCAGCCGAAAACGGCATGCACCTGCAAAGCTCTACCCTGAAATACGACGAAGGCGGCAAGCCCTTTCATGTGCAGCAGGCGGAGCAGATCAGGCTGTACAAGGAAGCATGGAAAAAAGCGGGACACCAGCGCGAACCCAGGGTGTCGGTAAGCCGGTCCATTTTTGCCTTGGTAAACCAGCAGGACCGCTATTACTTCGGACAGGAGTCCGACCGGAGAGATAAAATAGGGATGATCGAACAGGACAAGCGTGCGATTTTCGGCAGAAGTTATGCCGCAGAACCCGATCAGCTCATTAAAGAACTGGCGCAGGACGAGGCCATTCAGGAAGCGGATACCATACTTTTGACCATTCCCAACACACTGGGCGTTGATTACAACGTACATGTGCTGTCATCCATTCTGGAGCATGTAGCACCCGGACTGGGCTGGCGTTGATCTGAAAGAACTCGAATATTTTTCGCGGGACAAAACCGGTTGAACCCGGCTTTTGTCCCGCTTTTTACTGCTTGTGTTTTATTTTTAGCTCAACGGCAAGCCTACCCGTCCATCAGCACCTGATCTCCCTCCGCATAAAAAGGTAGTAGGAGAACGCAAAACAAAAAACGGTGGCTGCCAGCAATCCGCTCACTTGCGGCCATACGATCATCAGGCTTTCTTTATAGGGCAGCGGGGAAGGAATGGCCAACGCCATTTGCTCCATCGTCAAAGGACCTAAACTCCGGACGGAGGGCATCAGCAACGTGGTGGTGGCATCGGTATAAAGCTGGCTGGGTTCCAGACGCAGTATACTGCCTATCAATCCATTGTAAGCAAAGACCTGCTCCTGTGAAAGCAATGCGGGGTCGGGAATCATTGCTTTGATGACAAGATTAACGAGCAGTTTGTAAAATACCGTCAGAAAAAGCCAGATACCAATCGCAGCAAGCGCGGAGGTGGCCGTCTGCCTGAAACGGATAGAAAGCAGAATGGATAAGCTAAGCCAGAACCCTACATAAACGATACTTAAAAAAATAAAACTGAAAATACGCAGCACTTCTTCCGGTTCAATGCCAACCCCGGTGATGAGCAGCCCCGCACCGATCATCAGCATCGCAAGCGAAACGAACAGGCAGCTGACAATGATGATGGCGCTCACGAATTTTGACAAGATTAAATTATCTCTGTAAACCGGCTGTGCCATCAGGCGTGTGAGCGTACCGGCATTTTTCTCGGAATTGATGGTGTCGAACCCCAGGCCGATACCCAGCAGCGGGCCCAGAAAGCTCAGAAGCACATGGAATGGCGGCAAGGTGCCATCGGTTGTGGTAAGGAGTTTCAGGTATAAAAACAGGCGGTCGGGATCCTGTATGTTAGCGACGGCCGATTTGATATTACTCAACGATACGTACATCGCACCGAAAAAAGTGAGTCCGACGAGTGACAGCAAAACGATAAACCGCCAGCTCCGTATATGATCCGCTATTTCTTTGCCCACCATGACCCTGAACGGGCCGGGCGAAGCCACCGGGCTCCCGGACTGAATATTGTAACCTTTATTTCTTAAAGAAAGACCTCTGGAAAACACGGCCAGGCTTTTCATGGGTATTATTTTCTGCTAAGTTGTTTTCAAAATATTTCTCATAAATATCATCAAGCCCATATTCTTTTTTATGGACTCCCGTCACATCCAGTCCATTGTGCACAAAGAACCGGACAATATCAGGTGTAATGTCCCTGAGGCAGGAAATCTCCACCACATGGCCCGTTGCCGTGAGTTGCTGCACATCCTCAAGTTGTTGCAGCGCACCCGCGGCTTCCCACCGGGCAGGAAGCGCTTCTTTTAATGTGACACTGACCACGTAATTTTCATTCGTAAAAAGATTGCGGGAAAGCTTATCGACGCTCCCTTCCACAAGCATTTTACCGCCTACAAATATCCCGACGCGGTCACAAACCTGCTGTACCTGATGCAGATGGTGCGACGAGAGCAGCACGGTGAGTCCCTGTTGCCGGCTTAGCTGATGAATGAGCGCAAGAAATTCCTTCACCCCGCTGGGGTCAATGCCAAGGGTAGGCTCGTCGAGAATGATGACATCGGGTTGCTTGATCAGCACATCGGCCAGGCCCAGCCTTTGTTTCATACCCCTGGAAAAAGCGGAAGTCTTTTTATCCACGGCATCCCCAAGGCCGATCGCTTTCATCATTTCAAAGGCCCGGTCTTGGACTTCGGCTTCCGGAATGCCATTGAGCCTGCCGATGTAAGCGAGGTTTTCCAGGGCGGTCATGCTATCGTAAAAACCAACGCTGTCGGGCATGTAGCCTACTTTTTTCTTAACAGCAATGGGGTTGGTGGTGGCATTGTAGCCGCAAACCGTAGCAACACCTGACGTGGGCTCGGTAAGTCCCAGCATCATGAGAATGGTGGTGGTTTTGCCTGCGCCGTTGGGTCCCAGCAGGCCGAAAATTTCACCCTTGTGAATGGTCAGATCGAGGTCGTCAACAGCTTTCAGAGAACCATAGCATTTTGTCAAACCCCTCAATTCAATGATAGGCTTCTCCATAATACTTATCGTCTGCCGTATTTACGAATTAAATAATACACCAGACCGATCGCCAGCAGTATCACCAGCATACCGATCCAACCCGAAAGCACGGAGGTTTTTACCGTCATTCTGAAAGCTGCATTGGCCGTTGCATTCGCATTTTTAGCAGTAAAAGTGGTGACATAATCGCCGGCAATCGTCTTATCGGGCACTTTCAACTTCGCTTTCACGTCAAGTGTTTTAAGCGGATCGAGCCGGTCGATTTTGGAAGGTTCAAAAGTTACATCCCAGTGCGACGGCGCCTGTGCCGTCAGCTCCACGTTTTCCAGCGGGAGGGTGGCGTTATTTCTGACCACCAGGTGAATTTCTTTCATACTACCCTCGGTAACGTCATCGCTCAGCCGCCCTGTTGGCGTAGTGAGCTCTATACCATAGGAGCCCCTCAGAACAGCTTCCAGGTTAAGTTCCAGGCGGTCACCTGCGGAAGTGGCCGTTACGGGGATGTTGTATTTGGACGGTTTTGACTCCGGGCGCGCGTTTAATTCCACGGTAACTTCCTGGAATTTTCCGGCTTCTACATTCACAGAGGTAACCTGGCTTCCCAGGGTCCTGAAAGTAACGGCCCATCCCTCGGGCAGCTTTGCCTGCAATTCGTAGACTTTTGCTTCGGACGTTCCGTTGAGCAGCACGGCGCTGTACCGGAACGTTTCACTGGCAGCAGCCTCCACATTAACAAGGCTGGATTTGAAGGAGGATTTTTCGCCCGGCTTGGCTGGGGTTTGGGCGGATAAGTTGGTGGCGGCGAGTAGTCCGGTTAAAAAAATTGCAAACAGGCCGCAAAACTGTACATGGTACTTTTTGGTGATTGGGTAAAGAACTGACATGATCTAATAAACAAAAGTGATTAAGTTTAATTTATTAAAAAATGGTTTGACTGCCCCCATTTGAAGGTCAGCCTAAAAATTAGCGCCCAAATTTAAGAAAAGGATAAAATTTCAAAAAAAACTCAGATGATTTTTTTAGGTAGTTTTTTAAGTTTAGCAGTTACTTCGGTGCGTACGTACAATGCAATGCGGATGCGTTTTCATTCAGACCTGAGTCAATTTCAATGACCGTTTCTAGGGGATCATAAAAAGTTAAAAAAGCGCAGACAGGCAGGTAATACGCAGAGATGAGCGGCGCAAATTTCACTAAAAACTAATCTTGCGGATTACCCCTCTAGGCCATATGCAGCCAGAAACGCACGTAAAATAGAAGAGCCCGGGAAGATTACAATTGATTTTTCCAGATTTCAACAAAAAGGCGTCGCTGGATTTTTTTGATTTTACTAAAAGGAGGATTCTGAGCGTCAATGGCTTCCAAATCCCTTTTTATTCTTACCAATTCTACCTTTGCTTTTTGGTTAAAACCATTGTCCATGAGACAGGCATTGACCGTATCCAAGAGATTAAGCCAAATAGGTTTGTTGAAATTTACTTTGGATTCCCGTAACCTGACCTTTTCAGGCACAATGCCCATCATGGCTTCCCGGAAATGATACCTGGCCAATCCGTTGGGGCCTGTTCTCATTTTTTCAGGGATAAACAAGCTTAACTCGATAAAGTCCCGATCCAGAAAAGGATGAGCGTATTCTATCCCGAACGCCGCCCCCGACAGATTAAGCGTTTCATTAATGTCAATGATACCAGCCGAAGTAATACGGCTGAAATGCTCCAGTTTGGTACCCGTTAGAGACGAAGGCCTGTAATTATGAACGGATGCATTTGTAACTTTCCTTTTACGACGCAAGAGCAAACCAAGACTACCTCTGGCTACAATTCGGATTGAATCCGAGACCGATATTGCCTTATGTCCAAGCAGTTTACCAAAGAATTTCAGCGCGGAAGCCATTCCCTGTGTGGTATAACTGTATAAAACTGCTTTTTTAATGAAATATATTTTTTTTGCTTTTGAGGACTCCGTGTCGCAACCCATAAGTGCGTCAAATTCCCCCAGTTTCAGATTCACAATCAGGCTTAAAAGGTAAGCGTATCCAGCATCCACGACAGTATCGCCCTCGTGACCGGTAAGCACCACCGTGACTTTCTTACTCTTAAAAAAGGTCAGCTCCGGAAGAATTTTAGTGCCGGTGGGTATCGTGCTCAAATCGGGCCAGTCTATTAATTCGTTTGACTGCCTGATCCCGGCAAAAGGATCTGAATGCCGTTCAATCTGAAGATGATTTTCCTGGTTGTCCCGAATAATTTCATGGGCATACGCTATTTCATCGGCCTCCGGAGTGCCCGGATAAAAATGAACGGAGTACCGGCTGTCATTTGGCAGGAATTTTTCGGCCGATTTGTAGACAGCGCTGGAGTCGAGACCGCCGCTCACGTGAAACCCAGTGAGGGGTTGTAATCTTCTGCAAACGGCGATTTCAAACCTTTTTTGATACTCTGCAATAAGTAAAGATTCCGTAGTCAGGTGACGGAAACGGTTGGGATCAATTTCCCAATAATAGGTTTCTTCAGTTGCGTGAAGATCCATATCTGCTGCCAGAACCGTGGCCGGAATTACAGAAAAAATGTCCTGAAAAAAGGTTGTTTTTTTGTAGGGCCGAAAATCCGAAGGCCATTGAAGATACTCCTGAATCTTTTCAGAATTGCGTGCGGGAGATACAAAATCAAGTGAAAGAAGCGCTTTGGGCTCGGAGGCAAAAGCCAGGTAGTGTCCCTGCCTGAAACTGTAATACAACGGTCTCACCCCCATATGATCCCGGATGAGAAACAGTTTTCCAAGATTTTCATCCACAATCGCAATCGAATAATCACCGGCCAAATGCGCTGCGAAGGCTATACCCAGTTTTGAATAAGCCATGAAAATCAATTCATTGGGACTCACTTCCTGATGTCCGGTATGGCCAATCGTTTCTAGAATTTCCTTTTGATTATCAATGCGGGCATCGGAGATGATTCTGATGCCGCTTCGGTGAAATGGGGTAGCGTCCGTGGAAGTGCTAAGCTGGCCAACGCTGAATTTATCACCACTGATCAGCACCGCTTTCCCGCGATGCGGCAAACGGTGAGCCATCCGCTCCATATCACCGGTCCTCGCATTTCCAATGATTCCGATTATGCCTTTCACTCAGAATATATTGAAGTTTCTCAGGTCATTTTCAGTGGGCAGGTACCCATGCAGATCGTTGACGGTCGTAAACAATCTGCCGGGAGCGAAGCGGGTATCCATATCCCTCATACCCGGAACGACCGCTTTCACAACGGGTAACAAAACGTCATTTCGGGAGAGGTCTTTATAGAATATATCAAGTCCCTTTTTTCTGATTTCCGTTTCCAGCATGCTCAGCTCTGCGGCGGCAGATAAGGTGTTCCTGTCCAAAGACCATGCAGGCGGGTGCGGTCTATGCTGATCTAACGTAACCGCTACATCTGCCATCTGACCAGCATCCAGGAGGGTCTTCTTACCCAAATGATGAATATAGAGCTGGTTAAGCTCACTGAAAGTTTTTTCGCATGCCTTCTCAAAGCAGATATTAGAACCGCATGACACGATATAAGTCCCCGGCAGGTAGTCCGAAACAACGGCAACAGTGGGGATGGGTATATCTTGAGTAATGTCAAAGACGTACACATTTTTGCCCAGGCTGGCGTGTGCTTCCAGAGCCGAGGCAACAATCTTTAGATGACTGATGCATCGGTTATCAATTCCCTTCGCACCTAATCTGTTATACCACCAGATAGCATAGGCATCTCTTTCAACCAGTTCATAAAGGGCGTGCAGGCGGGCTGTTTCGAGTGTGGAACCGGCTGCAGTACCATTCGTTATCCATTTAAAGAATTGCTCCGAGGCGGTATCTTCTGGAGGCACTCCCAGATAGAGCAGGAAAGTGGGGATTCTGCGGGAAGTGGTATCGGAAAGATCCTTGACATAACTCCAGGCAATAGGGATGTTTTCATCAAAAGGCATCAGCGGCTTGCCTGTTTGATTGTGTGCCCTGTTTTGACAGTACTGGTCGGGGCTGTAAAGAAGGATCTCATTGGGATGAAAGGCTTCGCTTCCCAGATTTTTATAGGTATCTATGATATACTCATCTTCGTGTTCCCGAAAAATCTGAGCGTATCTTTCCAATGTTTCACAAAAAGCCTTTGCTTCCGACTCTTCTTTGGTCAGCCCATTGCCGCTCGCTCTTGTGCGGGAAAAGAATGTCTCCGTGTTGACTTTATTGGATCGGTAAATGATTCCGCCTGAGCTCATCCAGCCACCCAACGGGGTTTTCTCGGATTGCAGCCGGTCAATCAATCCCAAAGAGCCCTCACCATGAAAGGAAAGCTGTTTGAAAACGGAAATAACATCGGCTGGTTCGTTACGCTCGTTTAAAATATCATGCGATAGCTGGGGAGAAGCATGGAAGACACTTTCATGAACGGGAATACGTTTGATCTCCAGACTGCCCACGTCGAAGCTAAGCAGCGTATTGCGCCCATCTTCGGAGGAAATGAACTCAGGCAGATACTCCAGAAGAATGCTGAGCGCCGGTACGGGCAGAAAATCCTTATCAGAAAATTGATAATTTACCACAGTCAGTAACTGACTGTAAAACACCCGTTTCATTCTGTTCAGGAAAGAGAAAAAAGGCCCCGTATCCGCCTTGTCGAATACCGGGAGTAATTTAAGCTCTTTACCGAAAACCCACACACAAGTAAATCGGTTGCTTTTAATTTTGAGCAGGTCAGCAAGTTGCAGACCGCGTAAATCGGAAATGACAAATATGGTCATATCAGGCTGTTGTTCATCAATAACAACGTTCGTGAGACCCCAGCCACCGACAGCCTGGCAAAGCAAAGGCCATTCCGGTGACCCGATTGCGATTTTAAAAATAGTGCCCGGAACTAATACCTTATCCTGCACCAAGCTGTAAAAGGCTTCCAGAATTTCATGCAGGGAATACGTATTTTCATAAACTTCTCTGAGCCGGTCAAGGGATACCTCCTCCCGGCCGAAGAATCTGCGCAAAATAGCATACTGAACTGCATGACTATAGATCCTATAAACCGAACCGTTAAATAATACTATAGTCTTCTCATCAAAACCAAGTAGATAGAAGGAGGAATTCCAGACCATAATTAACAGGGGCCCGAATCGAACCCAGTCATTCCGTCGGAGTTAAAGCTACCAGCACCCGAAGTCAGATTTTTGACTTTGCCCAGTTTCTTTAATTTAGGAGTATGATATTTCTTTTTAATGGTAGTGGGTCTGAGGTTTTTCATAACTGAAGTTAGGTGGGGCGTTGAGATCTGTAAATTTATAATTTAAAACGGATACTGTATCGGTGACAACCCGAAAAACCTGCACGAGATGTAAAATATTTAGATAACTCTCTGAAATTTTATCTTTAAGCTCGTTAGAAGGAACGTAGCACTTTTTCTTCACTTGTCACAATGGCAGCAGGAGCGCTTTTGTCCACTGTAGCCTAGCCCATCCAATGATCAGAATGCATGCTTGTGAGGTTACGGTAAAAACCCGTTGAGATTTACTTTACCTGTTTCAAGTAGGTTTAAATTTCTTGGGCCTTGTCGGAGGTAGAGAATCCTTCAGTGCGGAGAACGTTAATAATGTTGTTATCTATCGAAATTATTTTGGGGCACCATTATGTCTGATAATTCACTAGGCAATTTGAAGGAGGCCGAACTTTGGCAGTCGTTTAAAAATGGCGACAGGGAAGCTTTTGTGTTAATCTATAAATATTATTTCAAAATTCTGGCCAATTATGGTTCCAGGTTTACCTCCGACGCGCTTTTACTGGAAGACGCAGTCCAGGATCTTTTTGTATCCCTCTGGCGGCGACGAGAACAACTCGGTAACCTGGGACATGTAGAAAGCCCGAAGTTTTATTTGCTCAGGGCTTTGCGAAATCAGCTGACGCGTAACTCGCGCAACGATATCTTCGATCAGGCCGAGAATATGGACGATTTCCTGGACCACCTTGTTTCGCTTTCATCCGAGCAGCAAATGATTGATGATGAGCATACACTGGATCAGGCTCAGAAGGTTAAATACGCTATTTCTAATCTCAGCCCCAGGCAACAGGAAGCGATCAACCTACGATTTTATCATGGCATGAGCCTTGACCAGATTGCCCAGGTCATGGGAATTAACAAACAGGCTACCAGTAATATGCTCTTTAAAGCATACACAGTCCTGCGCCTTACGCTTAAATTCATTTCCCTGCTGCTGATTTCTTTTCCCTCCGGCTTTCGCGCCAACTGAAATCCGATGGAATTTCGATTCTGGTACTATCCCTGAAGAAAATAAAATATTTTTTGGGGCGCTGGGTTAATTTCAGATAATGCTTGTCTCTGTATAATGACGGACTTGCATTATACCGATGAATTACAGCAACTTTGAGTTACAGGATTTTCTGAATGATGACTCCTTTGTCCAATGGGTGTTGGAGGGAAAGGATGATGCTTATTGGCAGCACGTCCTGGTGGCATTTCCGCTACAGCAAATACCGATCGAAAAAGCACGCAGGATAGTTTGCCAGTTGCGGAACGAGGAAGAAAACAGAACGCTGGAACTGAACGAGGAGGATGTCTTGCGGCGTATACAGAGAGAGATCCAATTGCAGGATTCGATTTTTGAATGGCCGGTAAAAAACCGGTGGAGCGTCGGCTGGTTAAAGTGGGCTGCGGTTGTTTTTATATGTATAGGAATTGGATGGATGCTTTGGAATGCCCGGTTCCTGCAAGAGACGCGCTACAATGACCTGGTTGCTAATGCAAAAAATCGGTATGAGTTGATCGAAAAGGTAAACAACTCCAGAAATCCGGTTCGCATTAGGTTGGAAGACGGTACAGTGGTAACCTTGCAAAAAAACAGCAGGCTGAGTTATCCCCTGCATTTCGGAAAGGACAGCCGCGAAACATTCCTGAATGGGGAAGCATTTTTCGAGGTGGCCAAAAATCCTGACAAACCTTTTTATGTGTATGCTAACGAACTCGTCACCAGGGTACTGGGCACTAGTTTCATAATCAAGTCTTATGACTCTGAGCGAATTGCAAGTGTTGATGTCCGTACCGGGCAAGTATCCGTGTTCAACCCAAGGCATATGGGAGCGGACGAAAAGGAAACCAGCGGTGTGGTATTACTACCTAATCAAAAGGCTGTCTTCGACCGTAAAAAGGAATTACTCTCCAAACGTCTTTCAGACGAGCCTGCGCCCCTTATTACGCGGGCCGGTGATCAGAGAATACGGTTTGAAGAAGCGGCTGTGAGCCAGGTTCTTCAAGAACTTGAAGAACTATATGGGATCAAGATCATTTATAATAAAGAGATACTCGCATCGTGCATTATCAGTACCGTTTTCGGAAGTGAATCGCTCAACGACAAGCTTGACGTAATCTGTCAGACTATTGGCGCAACACACCGGGAAATAGATGCGCAGGTCATTATTGAATCAACCGGTTGTTTGTAATAATACGCTAAACCTAAACCCTTTACCGATTAATCCATTTGCCTATGAAGTAAGAAGTTCCCTCACCAAGATGTCATAAAAAAAGGAAAAGGATGTGGCGACATCCCCTTCCTTACGCCCACTCCTGAAAGGGAGTTGGGCAAACAGTTTTGTCTTTGAAAAACAAACTTATTCAAAAGTATGAAAATATCGTTTACCAGAAAAGAGGTTTTCAGGGTTATGAAGATCACTTCGATTCAATTTATGCTCTTATGCGTACTGGCTGGAAGCGGCCTTGCGGCACCAGCATTCTCGCAGGAGCTACTGAAAGAAAGGTTGACGCTGACCATTAAAGGTGGCAACTTGAAATCATTTTTAAAAAGCCTTGAAAAAGAGGTGGATGTCATTTTTTCCTATCAGAAGGATGTCGTTTCCACTGATGAGCGCCTGAACTTTGAATTTAAAAATGAAACGTTGGATGAGATTCTCCGGCAAGTACTTGCTCCAAGACGTATACAATACAAGGTTATAAGGAGCAACCAGGTCATATTAACCAGAAAAACTTCCTCCTTAGGTGATATCCAACCGTCGGGATTCAACACCGAAAAAGAGTTGATTGAAAAGTCATATGTACAAGTGGCTGACGTTCGGATCAACGGAACAGTTAAGGGAGAAGATGGAGCTGGTCTCCCAGGTGTTAGCATAATAATCAAAGGAAGTTCAAGGGGAATGACTACTGACGGAGAAGGGAAATACCAGATCGATGTGCCTGACAATTCGGCTGTTTTAATTTTCAGTTTTGTAGGTTACGAAAGCCAGGAGTTGGCAGTCGGAAATGTTGCTTCACTAGATGTGATAATGAAACCAGACATCAAAGCGCTGGGTGAGGTAGTTGTGGTAGGTTATGGTACTCAGAAAAAAAGTGAAATCACCTCCTCTATTGCAAAAATTGATGGCAAGGATATTGAAACTTCTACGGCATCAAACGTGGCTTTGTCGTTGCAAGGCAGGGCTTCGGGAGTTGAATTTGTTTCGTCGGGACTTCCCGGAAAAACACCCAGTATAAGGATTCGCGGAGTGGGCACGATCAACAATACACAGCCGCTGATTGTGTTGGATGGAGTGCCTGTAAGTGCAGATATTCTCGGACAGTTGGCCCCGGCAGAGATTGAGTCGATCGAAATCTTGAAAGACGCAGCATCCGGAGCCATTTATGGCACACGGGCTGCCAACGGTGTTGTACTGGTAACCTCGAAAAAGGCGGGTTTTAACCAGAAAACAACCGTGAGGTTAAATGCTTCAACCGGGTTCAATAGTCTTATTAAAAAGTATCCTGTCCTGAATGCGGAAAAGCTGTATGAGCTTAAACGTGAGCGGTACGTGATGGATGGCCTTCCTCTGGACCAGAATTCTCCATGGGCAGACGATTACTACAACAAAACCCGCACCGACTGGCAGGATGCCATGTTCCGCACCGGATTATTTACCGATTACAATGTCACGATTGGCGGAGGCTCGGAAAATGCAACGATTAATGCCAATCTCTTCTACAGAGACGAAGAGGGCACACTCATTACCACAGATATGAAACGCCTGGGGCTTTCCCTCAGAAGCACCCAAAAAATATCGAATCGCATCAGAGTGGAAGAGAATGTAAGGATATCGGGCAGGAAAAACAGGATCGTGCAGGATGACCTCGGAAGCTCGGGAACTTCAACAACCATCTACTCTGCATACCGCTTCATGCCTGCTATACCCATAAAATACGATAATGGCACCTATGGTTCAGGAAAAGCCAGTACGCAACTCGGCGATATGTGGAACCCCGTTTACAAGGCAAAGGAGGAATGGTGGTATACCGATGAGATCAGAACGATCGTCTCCGCGAAGGTAGATTTTGATGTGACCAAAGCACTTACACTGAGCGCGAGAGCATCCTATCAGCGGACTACGTCGGGTAACGACAGGTTCCAGAACATTACCCCTGAACAGTCGAGAAGTGAATCGGCACCAACGCTTGAATATGCAAACTATGAAGCCACAACAAAGTTGGGGGAAGTATTTGCCAATTATGACAAATCTATTGGAGATCATCATATCGGAGCGACGATGGGTATTTCCGGTCAGATCGACTATAGCAACTGGAACAGAATGATTGGTATGGGATTTGCCTCGACGACCGAGAGCCAACTGGTCATGTCGAATGCGGCATCCACAAGGGTAGAAGGAAGTGAATATCCGACGACCGGACTGACCTCGGCTTTCTTTCGCGGGACGTATAGTTTCAAAGACAAATACTATGTTTCAGGTATTTTCAGGGCTGATGGTTCGTCGAGATTTGCCGAGGGAAAAAGATGGGGCTATTTTCCTTCGATTTCTGCGGGATGGCGCGTCTCAAACGAAAAGTTTCTGAAAGACAATGCAATGGTGTCCAACATGAAGCTTAACGTGGGTTGGGGTCAACTCGGAAATCAGAATGTCGACGCGTTTCAATATCTGAACGTATACCAGAAAGATGTTAAATATGTGCTGGGAGGCACAAATTTAACGGGTACCAGGCTGGCTTCCTTTGCGAATACCGACATTACCTGGGAGACAACCAGCTCCTTGAACGTGCTCCTGGAATTGGGCCTGTTCAATAACAAACTGAACATGGACATCGCATATTTCGACAAACGGACAAAGAATATGCTGATCCCTCTTCCAAGTCTTCTCGCATCCGGAACCGTCTCCATCCCCGATTTCAATGCCGGGGAAATGCGAAATTATGGCATTGAAATTGAGCCCTCATACAACGGCAAGGTGGGGAAGGTCAACTTCGAGCTGGGCCTGAACCTGACATTCCTGCAAAATGAGGTTACGAAATTGTATGGTGAAGCCAAATATATCTCGTCGAACGAATACAACAGGACTTACCAGGGCCAGGCTGTCGGCACTTTCTATGGCTGGAAGACGGATGGCGTTTATCAGAATCAGAGCCAGGTAGACGGAGATCCCAACATATCCGAAGACCCTCGTAAGGTTTATATTACGCCCGGAGACCTGCGTTTCGTGGACGTTAACGGGGATCATATTGTGGATGAGAAAGACCGGGTAAACATTGGAAACCCCAACCCGACCGTTTTGCTCGGGTTCAATTTGGGTGCCAGCTACAAAGGTTTCAATCTTTCGACAGTATTCAGCGGGTCATTAGGACATCAGGTTTATGATGCAATGATGGTGCGCGGAATTGACCCGACCCAGAGTGGTAATATGGACGCGATATCCTATCAAAGGTGGACAGGTGAGGGTTCTACAAATAAATATCCAAGGATGTCTACCATTCGTGCCAATAACAATTACCGCGTTTCACAGCTGGGCCTTAAAAATGGCGACTACGTGAGAATGAAAGATGCAACCCTCGGATACACGATACCTGAGTTTACATCAAGAAAAATGGGCATGTCCCGTCTAAGAATGTATTTATCCGGACGTAATCTCTTGACATTCACAAAATTTGATGGTGTCGACCCGGAAGAAAGTGGCAGCGACAATTTGAACCGGGGCGTAATCCTGAATAATACGCCTCAGTCCAAGAGTCTTGTATTTGGACTTGATATTACATTTTAAAACACTTTAGCCTTACTTAAAATGAAAAACTATACGGTATTAGTAGTACTTGGCCTACTATTTTTTTCGTGCGATAGTATCCTCGACCAGCAATTAATCGGTAGCCGCACGGACGAAGATTATTGGCAAACCGAGGCAGATTTGCAGGATGCAATTGCTGGAGTATATGGCCCTTGGGCTACGCGGGCGTTAGGTATGGACGAGCTGTTTTTCGATAATCAGAGTGATGATCACTGGCGGGCCGGAGACCATGCTGAGGACGAAGAAATCGAGACCTACAACACTGATCCGTCCAATTCTAAGATCAAGGATACCTATCAGTACAAATACGAGGTTATCAGTCGGGCAAACGGCGTGATTATCAATGGGCCAAAAGTAAAAGCAGCCGGCGCAATCAGCGAAGATTCCTACAATTCCATTATGGGGCAGGCCTACTTCCTGAGGGCTTATGCTTATTACAGATTGTATCTTATTCACGGACAGGTTCCTATTATTAAAGAAGAAAGTGTTTTGAAGAACGAATACAATTTGCCAAAGTGCGAATCACCGGAGATTCTGGCCAGGTTTATTTTGGAAGATCTGAATACAGCCGCTGGCCTATTGCCGTTGCGCAATGTAGCAGGTAGTGTAGGGAAAGGAGCGGCCTGGGCGCTGATGACATCTGTTTACATGCATCTGGCGAAGGACTATGCCGATAAGGAGAACCTGAACCTGGCTATTTCCAGCGGAAGCAAAGTGCTCGAAAACTACCCACTGGCCGGAGATTACCTGACACTCTTCAGAACAGGGAACGAGAATATTGGGGAAAATCTTTTTCTGATGATGAACGATATGTCGTGGATCAACCAGGAGCTGATGTCGAAACACCGGGGTCCCCGACCCTGGGGAATGTACGGTTTTAATGAGCCAATGACCGACCTGGTAAAGGAGTTTGAAAAGGGTGATAAACGTAAAACGACTACCATCGTTTCCGACGGAGAGTTTGTTAGTCAGGCCGGCGTAAGGGTTGAACACATCCCAGGGCTTTCCAACACAGGTCACAGTTATTTCAAATACATGGATTGGGTTACATCTGAAACATTTAACCATGGACTCAACATTCCTTTTCTGAGGGCTGCGGAAACCTATCTTTTGGTTGCGGAGGCCAAGATTCGGCTCAGCGGCAAGGGGGCGGGAGATACCGAAATTAATCTGATACGCAAAAGGGCAGGTCTTAATCCGATCACAGGCGCAGATATCCATGCACTGATCCACGAATCCAGAGTCGAACTGGCAGGGGAGAATTTCAGGTATCAGAATCTGCTGCGGTGGGATAAAGCCGGCATTTACGATCTTACAACCTTTCTGTTGAAGACTGACAAAGTATTTCCTGCGGACATAGGAAGAACTAAATGGGTGAGACCAAAAAACTATTATCAACCGTTGCCACAAATAGAAATAGATAATTCAGACGGCGTACTGCTGCAAAATCCTGAGTGGGCAAACTAAGAGGAAAAACGCATGCAGTAAACTACGTCAAATTTGACGGCTAACTGGTCACTAGGCGCGACCTACATCTTCATTCCAGAATGCAGGTCGCGCCAGTCTACTTTCGCTTAGGCGAAAAGCAGATGAATGAAATCATACATCAGGTAAAATCAGCCGTAACCGGATGGCGAAGATTGGCGGGTAAGATAGGTATTTCGAGGACGAAACAAGAGATGACAGGTGCTTCTCGGGTTTGTAAATTGGCTATTTAAGTCATTGACAGAATGAATATTGAGTTCAGTAGGACTTATTGAAAATGCTTACGGAAGGCATCTGGCGAATGGCCAGTATGATTCTTAAAAAAACGTATGAAGTATGATGTATCCTCATAACCCAAATGCCAGGCAATATCCTTAATTTGATTGGGAGTGGCCAGCAAATATCGTTTTGCCTCCAGTATAATCTGTTCCTTGATTAATTCTGCTGTCGTTTTTCCTACAGATGACTTCGTGATTGCATTCAGTTGATATGCGGAAAGACTGAGTAGCTTGGCATACTGCGTAACACTTTTCACCTCAGTGATGTTAGTTTCCAATAATGTGAGCAGTTCTTCATAACGCTCCTGGGTGTACGTCGCCGCCCCGGATGATAGCTGCCTGGGATTCCGGCTTTGCCTAACGAATTCGATAAAGAACAGATCCATATTCGCCTTTATAGCTTCATTATATCCGTCCTGCTTCAAGATATACTCGTTAAAACAGTTTGACAGATAGGTAAGCAGTTTTTTGAATCTATTTTCTTCTACATGACAATAGTTATTGCCGGTTGCCTTCTTCCACTGCCGCTCAATTGTGGAGTATTTTGGTTGATAAAACGAATTATCAAATTCCAATAGATATCCGGTACTGTCGGCTTTCAATTGAAGTTGATGAACCTGGCCAGGACGTAGAATAAATATTGCACTACCCTGAACGTCATAATTTACAAAATCAATTTCGTGAACTCCTGATCCGCTTTCTACCGCCAGAATAAAGTAAAAATCATGTTTGTGAAGGTCATGAAATAAATCCTTTCCTTCAAGCACATCACAGACACTCCTGATACTAAACCGTCCTGCGGTAATTTGTGACTGATGTGTATCGGCAATATGTCTGATCGGAATTGACTTCATAATTTAATCTTAAAAGGTGATGATTCCGCTTCCGCAGGACAATTGTATACGCGCATTTAAAATTAAGAAAATTTCAGAAGGCATTTTATCAATTCAGTCTTGATAAGTCCTATACAACTGAATTTTCGTCCTATCTGTCAGTTCGCATCGCAAACTACTTTTGTATCCAACAAGCAATTTATAAAACGATATGACAACGAAAATAAAATTAATCGCAGTTCTCAAAATATGGATAGTCATCTATCCCTCAATTACTGTTTTTCTATATTTTTTCGGTGAAGCAATGTCCATTTTACCACTTTACGAGAGAACCCTGATTTTAACGATCGTACTGGTTCCCTGGATTGTATTCATTGGGCTTCCCTTTGTGAATCATCTCGCTGGTCTTATTTCTGGCAAACCAGAACGTAAGTAGCAAGCCGTATAATTCTAAAATATAATGTAATGAAAAATAAAAATTTCGACGCAATCATTATTGGGGGAAGTTATTCAGGGCTAGCAGCAGGTATGGCGTTGGGCAGAGCTTTGAAACAGGTTTTGATTATCGACAGCGGATCTCCTTGTAACAGACAAACACCTTTTTCGCATAACTTTCTTACGCAAGATGGCAAAACACCATCAGAAATTTCACTGCTTGGAAGAAAGCAGTTGCAAACCTATACGACTGTTTCGTTTCTTCATGGACTGGTAACCAGTGGAAAAAGGACTGGCACTGGTTTTGAGATTGAGCTAGTCTCGGGTGAGACATTTGCTGCACAGAAGCTCATTTTTGCCACTGGAATCAAAGATATCATGAAAGACATTGAAGGATTTGCCGAATGTTGGGGCATATCGGTTCTTCACTGTCCTTATTGCCATGGGTACGAAGTGAGAAATGAAAAAACTGGGATAATAGGCAACGGAGAAAGTGGTTTCGAGTTATCCAAGCTGATTTCTAATTGGACCAAAAATTTGACGTTCTTTACAAATGGACCATCCTCCTTAACAGGACGCCAGGTTGAGCAACTTGGCAAGCGGCAAATAATTGTAGTAGATAAGAAGATTCGAAAACTGGATCATATCAATGGAAATATTCAAAATATCGTTTTTGAAGATGAAACGGAAGTTTCTTTAAGTGCTATTTATGCACCGACCCCCTTTCTTCAACACTGTCAGATACCTGAATCTTTGGGATGTGAGCTAACGAGTGAGGGCTATATCAAGATTGATCAGTTTCAGCAGACCACCATAGAAGGAGTTTTCGTTTGTGGCGATAATGCTTCGCGTATGCGCACCGTCGCTAATGCGGTGGCTATGGGAACAGCAGCAGGTATATCTGCGAGTAAAAAGATGATCATGGAAGAATTCGATTCAAAAGTAAGATAACCAATGAATGTCATCGTAGTGATTTCTATCAGAATGATTATATGCTTATTCAGAGGTATTGTACTGTTTATAAATACGTTATACTGGCGAAGATCTGTTAAAACAAATCAAATCAGCTAAATGCCCACTGTATTGACCCCACCAATTCAGAAAAATAAACGAAAATCATTGTCGATACAATTGAGGTAAATCCTGCAATACTGCATTTATAGCCCACCTGGCTACCTGTAGCTCCAACTAATCTTACTTATAGAAAGCGTTTCTTCAACAACATAGAAAAATTATCTCTTCCAGAATTGCCTAAGTCATTTTCGAAAAGTGTGTCATTTCTATGTTTCAATTAGAGCGCATCAGTTAAAAAGTTCACCAAATATCAATCAAAAAATGAAAATTATCATTGTAGGTGCCACAGGCACTATGGGGAAACATTTGTCCAACGCATTTGAAAAAGACCACGAAATTATCAGGGTCTCATCCAGTGGCGGAGATATCCAGGCTGACATTACTTCGCTGGAATCGATAGAAAATTTGTTCGAGCAAGTAGGTGCCTTTGATGCCTTGATATCCACAGCAGGCCCATCATATGTAGGCCCTTGGAAACACATGACAGATAAAGAATTCAGAAAAGGAATCGAAGGAAAATTGATGGGCCAGGTAAATCTGGTACTTATCGGACAACGTTACATTGAACCAAAAGGATCTTTCACCCTAATTTCGGGGGCGTTAGCCTCAGATCCACAACTGAATTTTGCCAATGCAGCTGCTGCCAACGGGGCCATTGAAGCATTTGTCAGGGCGGCGGCCATCGAGCTCGAAGATGGAGTCAGGATTAATGCAGTAAGCCCTACTGTAATTGAAGATTCGCCACAATATTTCCCATACTTTCCAGGTGAGATACCTGTTTCTATGAAACAACTCGAATATGGGTTTCGAAAAAGTGTATTCGGTGCTAATACTGGGCAAGTGATCATACCCTATTAAATTTTGTTTATTGTCCGTCAACAAAATTTGAGCAGTCTTCTTGGTAGCTTTATCTGTTATGAGGGGCCAGGGCAATTAGCAATACAATATATTTCTGAGAGAAAAACCACATACAAAAGTTATGACGGTTTTTCTCCCTTTCTTTTGTTTACCCCCCTGATGGCTTCGGGCTGCAATAACCGCTCCGTACATTTGGCTGCGACTTGTTCGTGTATCCAGGAAATGTATTTTATTATACAACATGTCATGTTAAAAAAATTGCACAAACACTTATCGTCACTAACCCGTCTATGCCAAATATTATTTTGAAATATAAGTAACATCAACCAAAATCCCTTCCTCGACAATTCAAAGCTACTGCAAATAGCCATTTACCTACTCAGTACCTCCAACATGATGGTGCTGCGAACTTGTCTTTCTTGATTTGAATCAAGCAACTAATCCGGGCCACTCTCCTATTTTTGCTGTGCAAATAACTAACCTTATGGAACATAGAGCTGCATCCATGCGCCCATTCATTGGAGCCAAAGATTTTGAAGTATCAAGAAATTTCTACCGCGATCTGGGCTTCACCGAAACTGTGCTGTCCACAGAACTTTCCGTTTTCAAGACCGGACAATTGGCGTTTTACCTTCAAAATGCTTATGTAAAAGACTGGATCGACAATACCATGATCTTTCTGGAAGTCGACAATGTTGACCAATTTTACCAGGATCTGTCTGCGCTGAATCTGCCAGAAAAATATGACGGTGTAAAACTGACACCGATCCTGACCGACTATTGGGGCAGAGAATGTTTTTTGCATGATCCTTCCGGGATTCTGTGGCACTTCGGCGAATTCTCAATTTAATTCAGCAAATCACCTCATTTAGAGAATGGCATTTACTTACAGCAAATTAGCAGGCCTATAAAAGAAAATGTTAAAAACCGACATGGACAAAATCGGCAGGTTTTCCCAGGCTGATTTCGAAGTTTTACGCAGACACATGGTAAAAAGGCGGGTGAAAAAAAAACAGCTGTTGCTGGATCAAGGTCAGATATGCCAGTCCGTTTATTTCATTTCGTCGGGCGCTGCGTACCAGTTCTGGTATGATGATATTGAAGAGAAGGTGGCAGACCTGCACATGGAGGGCGAATGGTGCCTTGCCTATTCCAGTTTTGTATCGCAAATTCCTTCAAAAAACATCATCAAAGTGAATGTAGAAAGCCATGTTTACGAACTAGGTATACACGCTATACATCACCTGATTAAAGTGTCACCTGTATTCCTGCAGCTCGGCAAAATTTTGGAAGGAGCACTTTCAAGGTCCCACTATCTGGATAACTCCATGTCACCTTCTGAAAAATACAACCATCTTATCCATGCCAGGCCGCAGGTTTTGCAAATGTTCCCACTAAAAATTATTGCCTCCTATCTGAGCATGACGCCTGAAACGCTCAGCAGGATTAGAGCCTCGTTTTGAAATTTCAGCCGTTTCTTGATTTCAATCAAGAAGCCGTTTCCCAGGAAGGTCGTTCATTTGTTTTCCTGTTAAACGAAACCATAAATGGAAAACTCATTTGTAAAAGCCTCCGGCGTCGGCCTTTGTCTTGGCTCCTTCATTTCACTCTTAACAATGGTACTCCACCCGCCAGCGGGAAGTATCGACCACATTGTCCGTATCCAGAACGTTCTTATCTTTTCCCATGTGCTGGCCATCGCCTGCCTTCCGATTATGGGTTTTGGAGCCTGGGGATTGTCGGTATTGTTACATACCGATAGCCGAATTTCGACACTTTCCTTCATCATATTTTGCTTCGGCCTGATTACCGCAATGATAGCAGCGGCGATAAATGGGTTGATCTTACCGCAATTTCTGTCCGATTCGATTGCCAAACCCTTCGATGAGTCAGTGCTAAAAACAGTTATCCGTTATGGAGGTCACATCAACGTTTCAATGGCCAATATATTCATTGTTTGCACCTCTGTTTCCATAACAATCTGGTGCGTCCTTATACTTCACACAGCAAGACTTTCCAAAGGGATCGCTTATTTTGGTTTTTCCCTGCTGGGTTTTGAAATGGTATGCCTGTTTTTAAGGGTAAATTTTACCGATTTACATGGTTTTCGAATTTTTGTAACGGGATTAGCGTGCTGGGAAATAGCTGCCGGCATACATATGCGACTGAGACGATGATTGATTCCTATTGAGCGGTTATCAGGATCTTGTCCACATCATTGCAAAAATCGGTTTACAGTTCAGCTTATCACTTTTTTTGCAGCAAGTGCACACCCATTACCTGCCTCGCAGGGCGGGAATTTTCAGAAACCCTGGCAACTATCTGCCGGTCAAAAAAAGCCCGCCCCAAGTGTATGGCAATGTTTGCAGCAAGCACCAGGATGTCGACGATTTCGGGTTCTGATCTCTATTGTATCAAAGCACTCCCAAATGTGTTGACACCCCTTTAAAAGTGGTTTACAACATTTTAGCCGAACACCCTTAAAAGACAGTATAATCAAAGAACGGTTGGCAAAACAATGAAAAAAAATCAGACTACTGCTTCACAAACTTGCCGATGCTTCCATCTTTAAACCTGAGCAGGTAGATGCCTGCCGGTAGTGTTTTCAGGTCGACTGGCTGGTCACCAGATAGGATCCTGATTGATTGATGCAACCTACCGCTCGCTCGTATCGTAAAGCTTGGCATCGGTGTTTATCAACTTGTTTTCCAGGCTCAGGATGAGGCTCTCGGCAACCGGGTTGGGATATAGGTTCATCAATGCTTTGCCTTCGCGGTTCAACGACACCATACGGCTGTATGTGAACGTCTCATCAATATCGATCATTTTCAGGCGGTAGTAAAGCGTGCCCTTGTAAGTCGTGACATCGGTATAGCCGTAGCTGTTATTTCCTTTACTGACAGCTTGCAAGGTGGCTATTTGCTTAAAATTGCGACCATCTTTGCTGCTTTCCAGCTCGAAACTTTTGGTGTTCACTTCGTCGGCGGTTTGCCATTGGAGCTTGTTTGTTGAATTTTCCTGTATGCCTGTGAATGCTACCAGCCTGAGGGGCAGGGGCGTTTCCACCGATTTAGCAAAAAAACCACTGAAACCACTCACCTCGAAACTTACTTCCCAGCGGCTGGCATGAGCGTTCCAGCTTACACTGCCGTTCCGGTCGGAAGGCTTGAATGTGTCAGGCAGGGCCAGCTGGTTTTAATGGAGGTGAAAACCGTTTTCATAAATAGAGAAGGTGGAAACAGCAGATCATTTACGACTGCGAAGCTTTTGATAAAAAAAGGACGTGCAAAGCAAGACGGTTTCCCGCCGATAAGCGAAAATCCGGTATGGACAAAGTATGGACAAGAGAAGATAAAATGTGGACAACCGGGGTATTCTGGCCTTTTTAATGTGCTCCGCTCATAAGGCATTGGGCGAAAAGGAGATAAATGAAATCATAGATCAGGGAAAATCAGCGGTAAACGGATGGCAAAGGTTGGCTGGTGAGACAGGCATTTCGGGGGCGGCTGGCAGGGGCTTTTCGGGTTTGAGGGATGGTTTTTCAATGGCGCGGAGCACTGAACAGCATTTTGCAGTAGTCCCGTGAAGACACGGGGCCACGGAATTGTGCGGTTATTGGGGACACAGACCTCGGAATGCGGAAAAATTAAATTTGAATCCACTTTGATGACCACACAGAGTTTAAATTACACTCCCTTTTTAGGCGCTAAGGGTTTTAAAAGCTCGAATAGGGATGTGTCTCCACCCCAATAAAAACCATTCTAATCTTTACTCCTGCTTCTTGATATCAGGACGCGGTGCGCCAGGCCAGTTGGGAATGTTCAGGTTGATTTGTCTGCCATTGGCATCATAGTCCCAGGATTTGGTAGGGTTACCTTCCGGATCGTATTCCTGATAATGACCGACATCTTTTAAGTCTTTGTGATGCTGGACAACTTTAATTTGCCCGTTATCATGGTAATAAACGGAGCTATAATCATAGCTTTCTTCCTGATGATAAACGGATTCATGCTGAATTTTACCCCACCGAGAATATTCTCTTGAGAGGATAATCTTTCCGTTATAATCATAAAGTGCTTCATACTTTACCTGGATGCGACTGTACGTTTTCCTAAGTGAATCCTCCGTCTTGTAGAAATCCCTGACGAGGCGTTCCTTCCATCGACCATTGATTGTGGTGTCGTGATAAACCCTCGACATATTGATTAAAATTCCTTTCCGGTAAAATTTTTGATCATACAGCTGACCCGATGGAAAGAACCATTCCGATTTTCCCTGTAGCGAATCGTTCACAAACATTTGCTTACCCCACACCTTTCCGTTTCGGTGGTACACCGTCCGGACACCATTTCTGAGACCGTTGTGATAAGTTTGTTCAACTTCCGTTTTACCATCAGGATAATACTGACGGTCGACACCGTCGTGGCGTAGCTTCTGGGTGCGTCCGTACAATGTCCTCAAATCTTCCACTTCCTGCATGCCGCGCTTATGGTGCCAGTCACGAACGCCGTCCTTGTCCCGGTACCGTACATCTCTGTTACATGCAGAGATTACTAGTTTTTCTTTGTAGACCGTAGCAAATAATATCCACTCATCCCCGACGTTGATGCCCAAGTCACAAGAGGAAAGCACGTCTCGTTCTATCAATTCGCCAATGTCCTTGCCCTTAAATTTTTCAATGATTTTAAAACCCAGCGTCGCTTCACGGAAACGGGTTGTATCTGAGTATGGATGGACGGTTTCCGAAGTGACCTTTACCAATGCGACGAATTCGTAGCCTTTCAGGTCGTCTAACAATTTAATTCGCTCGAAACCACCAATACACGAACATGCTATTAAGGTCGTGGGCGGAGATAACAATATGATTATCAGCGTTAAGAATAGGGACGTGGGTTTAGTTTTCATCATTTTCAAAGTAATTATGTGCCACGAATGTATGACAAATAAATGAAATTGAAGTATTCATTATATATAATTTTATTATATATTAAATGCAACTATGCTCATGACTCCGGGCATCATTTTTCGGCCAGTATCTTGTAGGTTGATCATGTATAGCTCACAGCAAAAGGCAACGATTTATCCGCCACTTTGAAATCGACACTTTTTGCTTAGTATCTTTCGGAGTAATTGCGCTCAAATGCTTAATACCTCGTTTTTGACCGCCCCAAGTTTTTCTGGTAATGTAAAAATGGACGTAAATGGCGACACTAACCTTAGAAAGTGCTCACTATGAAGATATCGAGGATCTGTTAGCAGCTGTCGAAGGCGATTTCCAAATGAAGTTTAGCGATGGTGATTTCGCAAACATCCGGTCAGTGGGACAACTCTGCGACACTATTGCCGACAAGGTGCCGCTAATTGATTCCGAAACTTGTACATCGCAGCAAGCATTCTATAAGATACGGGCCGCGTTTCGCACCATGGGTCATCTGGACCAAATAATACCAGACACTTCGCTTGAGTCCCTTTTACCACGAAAAGATCGAATTGCCAAAGTGAGAGAGCTAGAACGGGAACTTGAAATGAGTGTCGGGATACTGAGTCCGCCCGATTTGATTTCAAATACAATCTGGATCGGTGCACTTATTTCTACGGCAGGGTTATTCTATGACTGGCGCATATTCTTGCCTTGTCTCTTCTTCGTGATATTGGTTGGAACAATAGCTTACCGATTTGGTAAGGAGCTGGATTTGGAGACGGTGTCAGATCTGGCTAGAAACCTTGCCATTGATCATTATCTGGCCGTCAGACGTGACCCATCTACAATCAATAAAAAAGAATTTTCCCAGGTTTTACTGGACAGGCTAAACCTGAATTACGATGAGCATGGCAAGCTAGAGAGGGAAACAAGGATAGGTTAAAATATAAACTGTCTCTTTTGTTAAAAAGGCTCACACCGCGTTGTGCGTTGTGTTCTTTGAACATTGCGTACCTTGTACATGGGACCGTTTGTAACGGTCTTAGGCTGAATGGTTAAGTGATATATTGGATCGTTAGTAATAAATCCTTTAATTGCTGACGGCGTGTTAACAAAAAACGAAAGGCCGTATTGAGATTGTACTGCCTCAAACCGTTTCAAACGGTAGAGTATCCAGATTCGCAGCCTACGCGGCGCGGTCTTTAAACTAAGAATAAAAAGCGGGAGTCCGCAATAGCCCCGTGAAGACACCTAAAGTATATACACAAGTATTGAGTCTTTCTTTTGGATGATATTACTTCCAGACCGCAGATTAAAAATAGTATTTAATAAACTTACCAAGCGAATAAGTGAAAGACAAACCCTTTCATTGCGTAAATTGTCGACAACCAGAAAGGAAGAAATTCAATTCGGTAGATTTGTAGGAAACAAACGGGTATCAGTGGACTTTTTAGAGCAAGAACTTTATCGCCAAATAGATAGTCATGGTAGTAGTGAGCACTGTTTACTGATTGAGGATACGTCCCAGATCGGATTCAGCCTTGAACGATCAATTAAGGATTTGGGTAAAGTAGATAAAGGTCAAATCAAAGGATTTTATATACATCCTGTTTTGGCGATCGATGCAGTGAACCATGCTTGTTATGGGATTGCCTCGGTTGAATTTATCAGTCGGCCGTGGCCACAAGAAGAACTCACACATAATCAAAAAAGCCTGGCCAGAAGCAAGGCTCCATTTGAAGAAAAAGAAAGCTATCGCTGGTTAGACAGCATTAAAAAGGCTATTCCCCGATGTTCTAATATTATATCTAAAACGGTTATTGCTGATAGAGAGGCAGATATATATCCTCTGCTGACAGGTCTTACAGACGAATTGCAGGTTGATTATATAATTCGTTCAAGGATTGACCGTGGCACAGAAAGTGGCACGACGATATCAGGACAGGTAAAAGAGTGGAGTGAGGCCAGCTGCTATCAGATCAAGGTTCCAGCTACCGATAAGCGTAGTGCTCATACGGCGAAAATGGTTGTAAAATATGGAAAGGTATCCTTGCGAAAAACTGAGAGTAAAAGCATCAGAAAGGTTCCTGGGTATTACAGTACATATGTGGTTGAAGTAAAGGAGTTGCCTGAAAGCATCGTTAATAATGAAGAGCCCATACAGTGGTTATTATTGACTTCACATAACATTAATGATCCGGAAAAAGCATTACAGATTATTGACTGGTATAAGCAGCGCTGGAATGTTGAGCAAGTATTTCGTACACTGAAAAGCAAAGGATTAAGAATAAACACGAGTCAGCTGGGAGATTATGAAAAGCTCAAAAAGATGACGGTATTAGCTTTAATGTCGGCAGTAAAGGTGATGCAGCTTATAAAAGCACGCGAAGGCCAGACCGGGCAGCCTATGTCAGCTTCTTTTAATGAAAACGAACAGCAATGTATGATTTTACTCAACAGACAATTAGAGGGAAACACGGAAAAACTTAAAAATCCCTATCCTCAACATACGCTTGCGTTTGCTGCTTGGGTCATAGCAAGATTAGCCGGATGGAGTGGTTATCAAAGCCAACGTCCTGCCGGACCCATTGATTTTTTAATAGGATTACAAAGGTTCGATGAAAGAGTTCAAGGATTTATACTCGCGAAAGAATACACGTAAAAGATGTGTATATACTTTAGGTGAAGACA
Source organism: Dyadobacter sp. 32 (assembly GCF_902506755.1). Classification (GTDB taxonomy): domain Bacteria; phylum Bacteroidota; class Bacteroidia; order Cytophagales; family Spirosomataceae; genus Dyadobacter. The sequence continues at coordinate 4,143,983 of NZ_LR735258.1, forward strand.
CGGGCCACGGAATTGGGTTGTTCTTACGAACACAGACCACGGAGTAAGCAGAGACTAATAGATTATTTGTAATAGTTGAGACTTAATCTGACAGTTAGTAAATTTACTAACCATAAAATCAGTTAAGTTATGACGACAACGCAAAAGTTAATTCAACCCAAACTTGGCTTGTTAAAATTAGCCGAAAAGTTGGGAAATGTATCCGATGCCTGTAAAGTAATGGGCTATTCGAGAGATTCCTTTTATCGCTTTCAAAAACTGTATGATGAAGGTGGAGAATTGGCGTTGAAAGAAATAAGCAGAAGTAAACCGCTGTTAAAGAACAGGATCGAAAAGCAGATTGAGGATGTGGTAGTAGCCTACGCCATTGAATCGCCAGCGTTCGGGCAACAACGTGCATCTAATGAATTAAGGAAAAGAGGAATTTCAGTTGCACCTTCAACCATTCGCTGTGTCTGGGTTCGCCATGATCTGGAAACGTTTCAAAAGCGTTTAAAAGCACTTGATGGATATTCCGGAGCAAAGAGAGCCACTTATTCCGGACAACTTGAGCCAGTAATTCCGGGAACTTGAGCCACTTTATCGGAAGGTTTTTACAGCTATTCCGGCAACTTGCGCCAATCGGGACTACTGACATTCCGGCATAATTGAGCCACTTGTGATTGCTCTTCAAAGTTATTCCGGGAAAGTGAGCCAGTTGTATTTTGGTATTGAAGTAATTATAACCACCATCTTTTGTGAAAAACAAAAGCAACGGATGGCAAACAAAGTTACTTCAATGCAGACACTGCGCATGATCATACAGTTGCTGGATCGGAATCTTTCCGAACGTAAAATATCCAGGCAACTTAATCTTTCCCGTAACACGGTTAAATATTATCGTGAACGCTTACTTCAGAGCACGCACAGCTTCAAGGAACTTCAAGCCCTTAACGATGCAGGCTTGTCTGCCATTCTATATTCTGGTACACCCTCGGTGCAGGATGAAGACCAGCGGAAGGAAGATTTTCGCCAGCAAGTACCTTATTTTCTTTCAGAGCTTAAACGTACCGGTGTCACGCGCCAACTTCTCTGGGAGGAATATTTTGACAAACATCCTGCGGGATACCGTTATTCCCAATTTTGCTATCAACTTAACGAACTCGGTAAAGTTCTACAGCCAAGTTTCCATGCGACTTACAAGGCGGGTGAGGTTGTCATGGTGGACTTTGCGGGCAGCATGATGCACTATTTCGACAAGTCCACCGGTGAACAAATAAGTTGCCCGGTACTGGTTTGTGTGCTTCCTTTCAGCAATTTAACTTATGTTGAAGCGCTGCCTAATGCCAGGCTTCCTTATTTGTTGGCTGCTTTGAATAACTGCCTTCGGTATTTTAAAGGCGCCCCATTGTCTCTGAAGACCGACAACATGAAACAGGTGGTCCAAAAGGTCAATCGCTACGAACCGACCTTTACAGATCTTATGCAGCAATGGGCGTTGCATAACAACATGGATTTGGTTGCCGCAAGGCCATATAGACCTAAAGATAAAGCGCCGGCAGAAGGTCACGTAAAAATTGCCTATCAGCGCATTTACGCTCCCTTACGGGATCGTATTTTCTGTAATATCGAGGAAGTTAACGCCGCTATACGAGATCAACTCGAGCTACATAATGACAAGAACTTCAAGGGAAAAAATTACAGCCGCCGCCAGCAGTTCAACGAACAGGAACAGCATTTACTTCAGCCGCTGGCAGACAATCCGTTTACCTTAAAGCACAGCACTTCTGCCAAAGTCCAGAAAAATTATCATGTCACCCTGGGAGAAGATTGGCACCATTACAGCGTGCCTTACCACTATATAGGCAAGCAGGTAAACATTATTTATGATACCCAGACGGTAGAGATCTTTCTTGATCATCAGCGTATTGCTGTTCATAAACGCTTCTATAATCAGCATGGTTATACTACGCTCAAAGAGCACATGCCAGAGAACCATCGTAGCTATTCACAGCAAAGGGGATGGGACAGTGATTACTTCCTGCGGTTAGCATCACAGATAGGACCATGCACACAGGGTTACATGGAAGGTGTTCTAAAAGGGCGGCAATTTACCGAACAAACATTTAATTCATGCCGTGGTATCCTGCGGCTTGGCAGCAGCTATGGTAATGACCGCCTCGAGTCAGCATGTCAAAGAGCACTACCCTCCGGTTCTTTTAGTTATAAAACACTAACGAAGATCCTGGCTAATAATCTTGACAAAGCTCCCCATTTTATGCAGACAACCTTATTCCAGACACCTGACCATGAAAACATTAGGGGAGCCGGAGCGTATGAATAAAACGCCCTTACGAATCAATTGCCTCACTTAAACAAAAATAACAATGAATACAAACAAGACCTGGGAAGAGTTAAGAGAACTAAAATTGCAAGGAATGGCGAGCCGGTATTCCGCCATTCTTGAACAGCCGTTACACCAGCAGCCTGAAGCGCATACAATGGTTGCCATGCTTACAGAGGCAGAATCAGAACAGCGAGTCCAGCAGCGCACCCAGATGTATCTAAAGCTTGCCAAACTGCGGTACAGCGCACATGTTGAACAGGTGAATTGCAAGCCTGAACGAGGACTTACGTCCGAGCAGTTAATCCGTTTAAGCGATTGCAGCTTTATCGAGAAGTCAGAAAACGTACTGATCACAGGCGCCACGGGATGTGGAAAATCCTATCTCGCCTGTGCACTCGGCAGGCAAGCCTGCGTAAAAGGCCATAAAGTACTTTATTACCCCATAAACAGGTTTATAGAGCAGCTTGCGTTGGCCAGGCTGGATGGAAGTTACTTAAAATGGCTCAATCAAATTGCACGAGTCAAACTCCTGATTCTCGATGACTTCGGCTTACAGCCGCTTAGCCACGACATCAAAATGGCCCTATTGCAAATACTCGAGGATCGATACGCTTCCGGATCAACAATTATAACCGCACAGATGCCCGTAGGAAACTGGCATGATTACATAAATGACCCAAGCCTGGCTGATGCGATATGTGACAGACTGACAGCAAACGCGCACAGAATAAATCTCGAAGGAGCTTCTTTGAGAAAGATAAAAAACAGCTAAATTTACAACACTTCAATTCCAAAAAAGAACTGGCTCACTTTCCCGGAACGCTGGCTCACTTTCGCCGGAATTTCCACACTTGATGCAAAGGTCGCCCAGGAGGGAATAATTCTGACCGATATACAAGTCGCAGCACTGGAACGTAAAAAGGAAGAAGAGCAAAGCAGAGGTGAAATAGAAACTCATCATCCAGGTTATCTGGGCGCTCAGGATACTTATTATGTCGGATATATAAAAGGTGTTGGTAAGATTTATCAGCAAACATTTATTGACACATACAGCCGCGTAGCTTTTACGAAGGTTTATGATCGCAAAAATGCATTGGTTGCTGCTGATATGCTCAACGATAAAGTTTTGCCATTTTATCAGGACCAACAAGTTGATTTACTACGTATACTGACGGATCGAGGCACAGAGTATTGCGGTGCGAAGGAACAGCATGAATACCAGCTTTATTTAAATATCGAGGATATTGATCACACTCGAACAAAGGCTAAGAGCCCACAAACGAATGGGATTTGCGAGCGTTTTCATCGCACCATGCAGGAAGAATTTTATGCTATTGCATTCCGAAAAAAAATCTACAATAGCTTTGAATCTCTGCAACTTGATATGGATAAATGGATGGAGTATTACAATTCAGAAAGAGCACATAGCGGTAGATATTGTTATGGGAAAACACCAATGCAGACCTTTTCAGAAAGTAAGGCAATCGCAAAAAGTAAAAATGTGAATGAGCTTTTTGATAAAAGTAATAACTTTATAATGTCAGAGAAAGCGGAAACGAGCTCTGCTGGAGAGCAACTCGCCAGGAATACTCTGACCGACGAAAATGATAAAGGGGCTGTTGAGACTGTAAAATGAACTCTGTCTAAAAGTTTTAACTTTAAGACAGAACATGGAAAAGACAGAATTCGAACAGATGCGCGACAAGGCGCTCGAACAGTTAATGAAAGGACAATCGTTAACTGGTAAAGATGGCGTTTTCGCGCCCTTACTTCAACAATTTTTGGAAAGTGCTCTTGAATCAGAGATGAACACTCACCTCAGTGAGCAAGAACGCGAATCAGGTAACAAACGCAATGGTAAAGGTAGCAAACGCTTAAAAACCATGTCTGGCGAAATCATTCTGACTACGCCAGAGGATCGAAAAAGCAGCTTTTCGCCGCAAATCGTCAAGAAACGCGAAACGGTCCTGGCTGACAATCTGGCTCCTCAAATTATTGGATTATATAGTAAGGGAATGAGTTTTCGGGATATATCCGACCACATCCAGCAGATGTATGATGTTGAGATATCTCATGCCACGCTATCAGAGATCACTGAACGCGTGATTCCTCAGGTCAAAGAATGGCAGAGTAGGCCTTTGGAAAGCCTTTATACCATTGTATGGCTCGATGCTATGCATTATAAGGTTCGAGACGGGGGGCGGGTGGTAACACGAGCTGTATATAATGTTCTAGGAGTAAATCGAGATGGCTATAAAGATCTGATTGGCATGTATGTGTCTGAAAGTGAGGGAGCTAATTTTTGGCTTTCGGTTCTTACTGATTTGAAATCCAGGGGCGTAAAAGATATTTTGATAGCTTGTACGGACAATCTGACCGGCTTTTCTGAGGCAATATTAGCGTCTTTTCCGGAATCAGAGATACAGAGTTGCATCATTCATCAGATCAGAAATTCGTTGAAATATGTAGCTTCCAAGGATCAAAAAGTTTTCATGCAGGACTTAAAAACGGTTTATCAAGCTCCTACAAAAGATAAAGCGGAATTGGAGCTTGATAAACTTAACGATAAGTGGGGCTCCAAGTACCCTGTCGTAATCAAATCCTGGCAGAATAATTGGCACAAACTGTCAACTTATTTTGCTTATGATGAGCAGATTAGGAGGCTTATTTACACGACAAATGCCGTCGAGGGTTTTCATCGGCAAGTCAGAAAAATCACCAAAACAAAAGGAGCTTTTCCTAATGATATGGCATTACTCAAATTGATCTACCTGGCGGTCGAGAATATTAGCCGAAAATGGACGTCGCCTTTGCAAAATTGGGCACTGACAGCTCAACAACTGCATATCAAATTTGGCGACAGAATGCGAATGGACCTTTAATTTTGCTTCCCAATATAAAACGCAAAAATAGCCCGTTATTGAATTTATCAAGGGTATATAAACGGCCTCGTGCCTCAGCCGCCCTTGACAAATCCAATAACAAGCAAAAAAGCATTTGAAATCGAAAAGAAAAATTAAATTTGAATCAACTTAGATGGCCAGACAGAGTTTAAATTACACTCCCGGGCTGTTAGTTTTCCAGCCCCTTCTTCCCAAAATCATTTTTTGAGCAATCCCTAAAAAAACTCAACTGTCAGATCTAGTGTTAGTTATTACAGATTATTTTATAACTATTTCATTTTTTGTAAATTCTGCTCTATACATCTTTTGAGTGTGCTCCCCGTTTATCAATCCAAACTCTTTTACCAATTTAGAACTATCCGGTTTAGTGGCTCTTATTTCAAAAACACCACCTTCCATTTCCCTCCAATGCCTAAATGCAACACCGAATGCTGGCAACGGTTCACCGGGTAACAAGAGAAAGTTATTATTACTTGAACCAACAACCGATGTATAGTGGCCATATTTCCATATTCCGGCAGAATCCTTTTTCAAAAACAGCTCCAATTTGGAAAAAGCCGCTTCATCCTTAATAGCCAGATTAACGGTAATTCGTTTATCATCATCATCTGCCCAAAAGTCTTTACAGGAAGTAAAAGAAAAGCTAACTACAACCAAAAAAATAAACCACTTGCCAATTTTCATATTGCACAAATTTAAATATAAACTAATCAGCTACATATACTAACTCAGAATTTGAACCAGTACTATTATTCCATAAGACGTTCCATCCTCCCTGGCGACTTACAATTCCCTCAATTTGAGTAGCTTGATCAGCATACTTTGGTGCTCTCTCAGCTCTAATCTTCATTGTATTTACTATTCGCGCCTCAGTTGGCATCTGTCTTGCCCAGCCAAATCCCCATCCGGTTTCTTCCGCCATCCATGTACGCCCAACCATATTGTTATTTAGGTCCATAGCTTCATCAACAGTTTCAACCCTCTCACCCGCATCATTCAATTCGTGATAAGTAGTACATATACTCAGGTATTGAATAGCTGTATCTTCCGAAGCACCAAGCAAAATAACATTACGTATACCAAAGCAATTCCATATAGCATGCCTCATTGCATTTGCCTTAGTAGGGGTGTTTTTATCCCCAAGCCCGGCAATGTCTGATGCAGCCGTTGCCTCACCTGCAGCAGTTATGTACCCTACTACGTATCTAGGCCGACTCAATGCAGCGCTTTGTTCATCGGGATACATCTTACCAAAAGGATCATTTGGATCCCACATTGTTCTTGCACCTTTATCTTTCTTTGTTTTTTTGTATTCTACAATAATCGGAACAACCTCCTTTTTTATCAATGCATCATAAAAATTGATGATAATCTCAGATTTCTCTCGCACTTGTTCAACGGTAGTAATTGATTTGAAGTCTTTATAAATCCTTCTTAAATCTTTATCTGAAATGTCCTTTTCCAAGCTTACATCAGGGTATTTTGCTACTACAGGGGCTATAATATCTCCTAACTCTTCAAAACTTAAAGCCGATTCATCAGCATCAGTTCTTAAATTTTTATTTTGATGCAAAGAAAAGTAATATTCTTTGAACTCTTCATTTGTCTGGTTTAGTAACTCCTTAGGAAAGTCCTGAGAAACTGCAACTTTCTCTCCCATAAAATCAATAACTTCTGTTTTAACGGTTTCGGTCTGGTTATTAGTATTTTTTACCGAAGGATCATTACAACCTAACAATGTTAAACCCAATGCGGAAGAAAGGAGGGCGGTTTTTAAAGTAAAAGTCATAAATTTGATAATGTTATGTAATGAATAATTATTTAACTGTTCTTATCTCACCCTTTCGACTGCAAATCCGGGGTGAGATTTTCTTTGCAAAGCTATTCAGTTTTAAAATGTCAAACTATTGCTAAAGAGCAAGAAATCATGTAGAAGTACCCCCTTAGGAATTTATTGAACGGTATTTGACTTGTTATCATAATTGTCTTTCTTTACCGCCTTCATCAATAGCTAATAAACGTGGAAAATTTTCTGAATGTACTTCAGTTGCACACACCTATAACCCAACAAATCATCGATGATATTTACAAAGCGGCTACCAAGCGATATTTTAGAGCACGCGTAAGAATCTTAAGCCCAAATGAAGACCAGGGAAGTTTACTATTTGTAAACAGCGGGATAACCAGGAACTTTTATAAGTCTAAAAAAAAGGAATGGACAAGTAAATTTTGTCAGATCGGAGATTTTGTAATGTCCGTGGATAACTTCCTGTTCGACTTGCCATGCAAGGAATTAATTGAGACGTGTACGCCTGTCGAGTTCATAGAAATCCCTAAGAAAAATTACCTACAACTTCTATTGGATCATCCAGAACTGAATATTGTTGTCCGCAACATTACGAGCCTGCATCTTCGATTGGGGATTAACAGGATGTACAGTTGGCAAATGCAATCTGCTTTGGCGCGGTACCATTCATTTGTACAGCAGCATCCGGATCTTTATAAAAATGTTCAGCTGCAACACATTGCGAGTTATTTAGGGATCAGCCCTTATAACCTTTCCAGGATCCGGAAGCAATATAAAAATGGCTGCCCCCTAGAATAAGGTTAGAGACGATAGAGAAAGGACAGCAGCGGCGGCCGTAAAAACCGTCATGGCCACCATTCCTTAAGTGCTGATGCTATTTTGAACAAGCCAAGCAGGGTTAATCCAATGCTGACCAGGCCGGCAATGATCCGGATAGTTATCATACCTTTTATCAGTTTGGGTAAAGCAGATTCAGGCAGGCTTTCCGCTTCTACGTGAAACCACTTACCGGCAGTTAGTTTGATGTTCCGGATTTGTTTTTCTTCTTCCCTTTTTGCTAATTTTTTCATGGCGTAAAGATCTGACAGGGAACAGAAAAAGAGTAGGACGCGTTTTGATGTAAAATTAATTTATGTGGTACATAAATTTAACTAATTGAAAATCAATGAATATAAAAGGTGCGGGTCGTAAGCCTAAGGAAGAAGAAGACAGAAAGGGTAAAAATTTAAAAATAAGGCTCTCAGTAGATATTCCGGAGAAATTGAGCCATCTCCTTTTTGGTCAGCCCGTATGAGCCAATACTCACTGTTACGTTTAACTGACAACCGGCAAAAATCCGCCATCGATGGCGTAGATCGTTCCGGTAAGGTAAGCGGCAGAAGGTGAAACCAGGAAGCGGACAAGCTGGGCCGGCGCTACGGTCAAAACACGCGCGCCGTTACTGGCCAGTTCGGTTGCCAACAGCAGTGACTTACAAAGTTGAATATCTTTTCGGCTTGACACCCATATGCTGCTCAAAAACCCTTGAAAAGTGGCTCAGATTTGTGAATCCCATCTGATAACCCACCTCAGAAACCGCCAGGCGTTTTTCCCTGAGCAATTGGGCTGCTTTATGCATTCGTCCCGACTGATAATACGCAAAAACCCCCTTGCCAAATGTCTGCTTAAAAAGCTTTCGCAGCTTGGGTTCGCTCATGCCTGCTTGCCTGGCCAGTGCCGCGATATTTGGTGGTTGATCAGGATGTGATTGTAAATGGGCTTTAACTGCATAAACGGCTTTAATGTCCTTGATATGCATAGTGCTAACCGGCACAGCTTCACGCTGCATCAGTATGGTAAAGATGTAGTATAACAGTTCCTCACATTTTAATTTGTAGTATTGGCTTTCGATGCTCTCCGGAACAGGCTGATGCAGGAAATCGCTGGCACACTTAATTATTTCCGGTGATACACCCGTCTCAAATACAAAATTTTCCCTGGCCTGAAGAACACTTGTCACCACAGGATGGTCAATTTGCCCAAACAGCTGATGTAAATACTTCTTGGAAACCGCGATTGTCACGCTCCCAAAAATGGTATTGGACGGCATTTCCATGATGGTGGAAACCGCATGCCTGCAAATCAGGATATTTGCTTGTTCGGATACTAACTGCCCTGCCTGTCCGGTTGAAGGAAAAATCCCGCTTAACATGAAGATTACATCTTCCTGGCCTTCCGCTAATTCATTTGTCCGCTCGATAGAAACATCCTCTTTGAGATGGTAATTCCGGATCATCATGCGCAGGTTGCTTCCCCAGGAAAAACCCGTAAGGTAACCAGCTCCCTTGCTCTCGGGAATGTATATAAACCGGCCAACGACATCTGCACCAATTGCTTTGGCAAATTCCTGGGCAATCCCCGATCCCTTATCCGTAATCGCTATTTTCATTTACGACTATTTATTGACTATATCAGGTTATTTTACGCATCAAAGTACACATAATTTTGTCAGGATTTAAAAACAATGTAATCGAATAAGACATGTTATTAGAAAATAAGAAGGTAGCTATTGTGGGCGGCGGACCTGGTGGTTTGACACTTGCCCGACTATTACAGCAACGAGGTGTTGATGTTAAATTGTACGAACGCGATACGGATCAGCATGTGCGGCAGCAAGGTGCTACGCTTGACTTGCACTATGAATCAGGGCTCAAAGCATTGAGAGAAGCAGGACTGATCGAAGCGTTTCAACAAAGTTTCAGACCGGGAGCTGAGCGAGTTACCATCGTAGATAATGAGTTGACAGTGCATTACACGGAACGTGATAACGAACCTGTTCAGGATCTGAGCAACGAATATGCCCGACCAGAAATTGACCGTGGCCTGCTCCGTGATTTACTCATCGCATCCCTGAATGAGAACACGATTGTATGGAATTCCAAATTTAGCGAACTGAAAGAAAATGGCAGCGGCTGGGACCTGGTTTTTGAAAACGGAACTACGGTATATGCCGACCTGGTAATTGCATCAGATGGGGCAAATTCCAAGGTCAGAAAATACATCACGCCTATAGGACGTCTATACTCGGGTGTCACCATTGTTGAAGGCAACATTTACAACGCGGCTGTGAATGCACCGAATTTGTGGGAGCTTACCGGTGGAGGAAAGATTTTTGCACATTGGGACGGCAAGACAATTATCCTGAGTGCAAAAGGAGAAGGCTCACTTTCATTTTATACGATCACCGAGGAGCCGGATGAATGGATTAAAACTTCCCACATCGATTTTTCACGCAGGGAACATGCGTTCACGTGGTTCAAACAGCGCTTTTCCGATTGGAGCAATGATTGGCATGAAATATTCGCAACAGAAGAATCCTATTTTGTAGGACGCCCGCAATATTACTTTCCGCAAGACCAATCGTGGCAAACAATCGGAAACCTAACCATGATCGGTGATGCGGCACATCAAACGCCACCCTCCGGCGACGGGGTAAATCAGGCAATGCTGGATGCTCTGGAACTCTGCGATACTCTTTTTTCAGAAAAGTTTACAACAGTGCATGAAGCAATCGCATCGTTTGAAGAAAAGATGCTTGCCAGGACTTCCGTGGCAACAGAAAAAGCCTCACAGCTAGTTGAAGCGATGCTCTCGAAGAACAGCCTCCAATTGTTTCTTGATTTCTTTACGGGTGTGAGAGCATTGTAATTAGCGCCGGAAGTCCTTGTTTTGCAGGGAACTGTCGAGCATTGTCAGCCTGAAGATTCAGCCCCGCCCCTTGCAGAAAGTACATTTAAGTGTACTTTCTTATCCCGTGCTTCAACCTTTACCAAGCTTTCACCTGAAAAGTACATTATAAAATACTTTCAGATGATTATTTGGCGAAAATCCTTATCTTTACCTTAAAAAGAACATTCTAATGGACTTTGCACCTATCATTGAGGCGATCAAAGCAAGGCGAGAATCACTAAAGGTTACGCAAAAAGCGCTATCAGACTTATCTGGTGTAGCGCTGGGCGCTTTAAAAAAATTCGAGTCTGGCAAAGGCAATCCTACTTTATCAACATTGAGAAAACTATGTGATGCCCTGGGCCTTGAAATCGCCCTAAGCGTAAAAAAAACCACTAATCCATGAGAAGAGCAAAGGTTCTTTTTAAAGGCAAGGAGGCCGGTATCCTATTGCAGGATAACAACGGTGCATTTGAATTTCACTACCACAAAGAATGGGTGGAAGACAGCTCGAAACCTCCAATTAGTTTGACTTTACCAAAACGGATTGAGGCCTATCAGTCTCCACACTTATTCCCCTTTTTCTATAACATGTTGCCGGAAGGCTCCAATAAACAAGTGGTCTGTCACCTGAACCGAATAGATCGAAACGACTACTTTGGCTTGCTGCTCACGACTGCAAACATCGACACGATTGGAGCTGTGACAATTATTAAAATCGAAAAGTGATGAGCTTACCAGATATTCAATTTTGCCCGGGCACATTGGCGCCTGACTACGACACTTATAGTAAGAATTGCCTGAAGCGGGTCTTCGATGGCAAGCGCGTAAGCCATATTCTCAGGTATGATTCACCGGCAACCAATCCAGACACCGATGAACTTTTTGATGAAAACCGCAAGCGGATGTCAATATCGGGTGTTCAGAAGAAGTTTTCGGTAATCCTTGATAAGAATAAATTACGGTTGACCGAAGAAGGCGAGCAAGGTAATTATATTTTAAAGCCGATACCAGCCGCCGGCCGCAGGCCGGATCAAATGCCGGCCAATGAGCATCTGACTATGCAGATCGCCAGGCAGGTTTATGGTATCGAAACAGCGGAGAACGCATTGATCTTTTTTGCCGACGGTGCGCAAGCCTATATCACGAAACGATTTGACAGGCATACCGATGGCAGGAAACGTGCGCAGGATGATTTTGCATCATTGGCGGGACGCACGCCCCAAACCCATGGAGAGCACTATAAATACTTAGGAAGTTACCTGGAAATTTTTGAGCTGATGCAAAAGTATGTTCCTGCTTACACAGTCGAATCACCAAAATTGCTCCGCACATTAATCTTTAACTATTTATTCTCTAATGGTGACGCGCATTTCAAAAACTTCTCATTGCTCGAAACCGATCAGGGAGACTATCGTTTGAGCCCAGCCTATGATTTAATCAACAGCCGTATACATATTACCGATAAAGATTTTGCATTGGACGACGGCCTTTTACCCAAAAAACTAGCCCAGGGCACAGTGATGAAGCAATTTACCGTACTAGCTGAGATAGCAGGGATTAACGCGAAAGTGTTTAACGGAATCGTCACCCGCATGCTCAGCGGGCCTGAACAGGTAGAACAGCTAATCTTTGCATCTTTCCTGGACGAGGCGACAAAACGAAATTACTTGCAGGCTTATCAGGGCCGACTCAAGCAGCTTCTGAAAACCTAGTTATTGCTGGGGAAAAGCTTGATCAAGATACTACAGTGTTTCAATTGCTCTACTCAGTATTCGTATTCCATCCCTGTCCCAATGCAAAAATGTCAAAATCGGCTTTTGTGATCCTACTTTTCCTGCCATTCAAAGTAAGCGCAAGTTCATCAGCGTCGTCGGGAAATACCAGATTTACATTGAGCAGATCGTATGCCGGTGATAGAGAAATAGTATGATCGCTATGGTGAATCACTGAAAAGTTCTTCAGGTGCATATCGTTGTTGCCAGTCAGATAACAGAACAAGACTAACTCGAAAAAATTGAGCGTATCAAGCCCCCTATTGGTGCAATACTCAGTAACCAGTTTACCAACTTTTTCGTACGACCCTTTATATTTCTGTTCAGTCAAAAAACCCGAGATCTGGCAGAAGTCTTCGATATGTATTTTCTTGCCTTTATCACGATCAAAGCGCTTTGCGATGTAGGCCAGTTTACCTTCGCTGGTCGGTATCAGAGCATGCTGGCAGGTTCTGATTATTAACAGGTCTGCTAAATGCATTGTCAAATCCTCAGTTTCGGGCATGAATTGAAATTCGTCATGCTGCGGTTTGAGAATATACTGTCCCCATAAACCAACTATCGTTAATCTATCGGTTCCGATTTCCTTTTCAAGATCGACGGAAAGTTTGGGCTGAACCCCGGTTATGGCAATACGCTTATTGACTGTCTTCGTTGCCAGTTCGCTCAATATGTTCTTGTCGAGATGCAGCACAGGTAAGGAGCTTGTACCAAAGAATTTTTTGCAGCACCGGGCATGATAGTGCCCGTCGTCTTGCAGTTTTTGATAACAAAACAAACATCTAGGCATCTGCGACCTCCTCCTGCGGTAAAACGCTCACAGCCCCGATCGCATCCCGGCATAAGGCCAGTAGTAGCTCAAAACCATCATTTCCTTTCAATTTCCAATAGTTTTGGGCGACGTTCAATAACCATCCCTCAGGAATCAGTCCATCGAAAAATGAAAACAGAACTCTGCTTTCGTATGCTTTGGTTTGAAGCGGCAATGTCAAACTTACAGGCATGGCATCTTTATATTGCAGATAGTTATCATCGTAAATAAATGTGTAACCCTCATCCGTCTCCGACAGATAACCCGCCAAATTTTCTTTGTAATAAATAATTGCGTGCCTTGCCATAGCCTTACGATTTAAGATCAACTACACCAACTTGCTTCCCAAATAATGACAATACCTGATTGACCTTGTCAAGACGGAGCGTTTGCTTTCCCTGCTCCAAATCACGAACAAAGCGTAAGCCAACGCCAGCCTTTGCGGCTAGCTCTTCCTGCGTAAGCCCAACCGCTTTTCGCCTCTCTTTAAGAAACTGTGAAAAATTTGACATGTCTATACCCTTTATGGTATAAATGTACTAAATAACCCTTATATTATGCCCAATCGGGTATAATATTAATTGATAATGATAAATTATACCCCATTGGGGCTGAACCACACCTTCCAGTTACTGACCATAACCGAAACAATGATTATCGGTAATCGTTAGACTGTTAAACCAAGTTACCGTTATCAGTCGCCAAAAAGATTTTACTTCCGAAGGCTTGAAAGTTCCCCGTGCATGATTTCAGGCCATGACGTGACTCAAGGCTAGCAATTAGGAATGTGCCGCTCAGCTTCGGTTCTACAAAAAAAGTAGGCTTGAGCTAATAGTGGATCGACTGTCTACTTCACAGACCGTTCATTTAGAAAATCATTGGACAGTTTACCTGATACTTCTATGGTCGCTTCCGAATCATACGAGATTGAACCGAATGCAAGATGCCCGAAAAGTGAACATCGAATGGGTCGCGAGCTCAATTTTTCCAAAGTACCGCTTTGAGCTTTTCGAGCGCTTCCCCGTGTTTTGGTTTGGGCATCCTTGCCAGGTTTATCAGTTTCCATTGAACAGATGGAAGGGCGGCGACCTGCTCGGGATTCTGTAGACCCAACAGATCCCATTGTGGTGTATGAGCCTTAAATGAAATTAGGAATTCCCTTTCCTGGTCAGTCATTTGTTTATGGATCAGCTCGACCAGAAGCTCGCGGGTGTCTTCGAGCTCTTTGAGCGAGACGTCCGCCTCGGCCATCTGTGCAAACTCATTGTCATAAATATCGGTGATGTTCTTATGGTGGGGTGCCAGCAATTCTGACATCGGGCGCTGGTGGCTGATCAAAAACACCAGGAAGGTCTTTCTCAGGTCCTGGGTTAGGCCTTCATTTTCAAGAAGAAACTTCACGTCGAACAAGTCCCTAGGGTGCTGTCTGTCCAATGCCGCGCAGATTTTTCCCGCATACAGATCGGGCAGGGAAGCAACCTGGATTTCGGCATAGCCAAATTCTCTTTCCACTAATTCGCAGACTGCCATACGCTCAGCTTCAAATACCGTCCCGCGTATCACCGGCGAGAGCTCTATCTTGATGCGCACATCGCCAAGTTGCACAATGAGCCGCAATCCATCATTTTGCTCGTGTGTGTTCTGCACCCTGGTCCCCGCGATCGTTTTGATGATCAGTGCACTAAGGCGGGTCAATGCTTCCCGGATATTTTTCAGGGAAGCCTCCCGCGGTTCAGCGGGCAGATAAAGTAAATCGATATCCACCGATAGTCTTGGAAGCTCGCGGTAGAAAAGGTTTATTGCTGTGCCTCCTTTTAAAGCAAAACATTTTTCTGAGTCCAGCAGAGGTAGTACGCGGACGAGAAGTTGCACCTGCTGGTAGTAAATCGTATCCTTTTTCATGCGTTCTGACTTTGTTTAGGAACGGTTATCTGGTAGGTCTTATCCAGCTCACCGTTTTCTGCGATTACACGATTGCCTGAGCCCAGATCTATTCTTTCCGGAATAATCTTTGCCAGCCAGCTGTGACGATTCCGCGTAGCAAACCACAAAAATAACCGCTTGGTTTTGATGCTGGTGCAGTCCTCCAGAAGGCGCTGCAAAGTGCGCGGTGATAATGTTGTCATTCCTTGAAACAGCTGTTCGGCATGTTCGAAAGATATCTGATTAGGAACATCGGCCATCATCTCCAGGCAGGCGCGTTCGGGTCGAGAGATGTTCAGTTCTTGCGTCCCCCCTCCCCAGGTGACCTTTGACGTGCATTGCTGAGAGGTCGCTGGGTCCATCGTCGCAAAAAGCTCAGATCGCCTGTGGCGCACAAAAGTGATTTCACTTATCAGTCCATCAACCCAGATCGGCCATTTGTCGTTGCCGTATAGGTGGATGATTGTTTTTCTGGAACCAGGGATATAATGGGAAAAGCCCTTCAATTCAAGTGCAGTCAGTCCGCCAATCAGGTAATCGGTATTCATGATCGATTGCAAAGTACATACTATGCTCTGCCAACTAAGGCTAACGCTTCCTCTTGTGTAGACGCCTTTTGAAAGTGGTCTGAGTTGCTGACTTTTCACCAGGTTATCGACAGCATGTTTACTTAGAGAGGCTTTTTCCATTAACCACTGCCGGGTAACAATACTTCCCTCAGGCATCAGCTTTTCAAGTTTCCTTCTTCGGTCAGGGTTACTTGGCATATTTATAAAATTGATAAATGACGGCGACTATCGCCGCTAAAACGAAATTATATAAATTAATTGGTTTATCAAATAAAGAGATGACGGCGACTATCGCCGTCATCTCTTTATTTGATAAGAAACTGATAGATATGGACATAGTTTGAAATGACGAGCATCTGTGGTTATCACTACTCTATCGTTCTGAAATTATAGAAGACACTTTCTTAATCGCCGCCTTCTGCTTCGACAAACAACCCAACTCTTGGCACTAAAATCAATTTACTGCCGAAAGTTCGAAAACAAAATGAGCGGACAGCCATGTGGCAGATTAAGTCTCGCTTGACATTATCAAGGTTTTAAATACCATGGCTTTAAGGCCATGCACTTTCTGTTTGCCCGTAATTGTTCTTTGATTGAAAAGTGGGTCTGTATTTCTTGAATCATTTTGGGTCATAGTCATGTCAGGACTGTGAATGGTTCTTAATGATCAGATAGAGTAGTGTGGCGGCTTTTTCTTCAATTGAGGGATAGAAGTCGATATCTCCAAACCCTTTACTGATTTGCGCCACAGAGCATTGAAAGCTATCATCCTTTTCCTTTCCAAAAATGTCTGAGTCGAAATCTCTTCTCATACTCTCAATGATATTTCGGTAATCAGATAGCTCCAGATACTTCGCCTGGCGGGTGTGATACCCTTCGGATTCAATTTTTCATGATCGTAATCGTCCAGTAATTCGAGGCCTTTGGCGAATTGATCAAGCAGGGTCAGATCTGCATCGCCCATTTTTGTCTCAATTGCCCGGCTTAGTATCCGGATTCCATCCTTTAAGATCTGTACCTCCTGCTCCTTTTGATTCAGTCGTTTTTCATTAATCGCATAACCCTGGATCAAATAACCTTTTAAGCGCTGTGTTACCCACTGCCGAAATTGGATTCCTTGCTGTAATTTAACCCGGTAACCAAATGTGATTATTACGTCAAGGTTAAAGTGTGTTAACTAGCCGGAGACGCCTCCCGCAAAATGCTGATTTTACTATTCCAGATTTCCATGTACCGCCGTTTCCAATCATCCGGCAAAAAAGAAGATTGTATTACCCCTTCCACTTTTTCACTCGCACCGGCAAACTTTGCATAAATAGTAGAAACTGCTTTTTCTGGCAAATTCAATCCCAATGCAAAAATGTCAAAATCGGCTTTTGTGATCCTTCTTTTCCTGCCATTCAAAGTAAGCGCAAGTTCATCAGCGTCGTCGGGAAATACCAGATTTACATTGAGCAGATCATATGCCGGTGATAGAGAAATAGTATGATCGCTATGGTGAATCACTGAAAAGTTCTTCAGGTGCATATCGTTGTTCCCTGTCAGGTAGCAGAACAATACCAACTCGAAGAAATTAAGCGTGTCCAGGCTTTTATTGGTGCAATACTGTGTGACCAGTTTGCCAACCTTTTCGTACGACCCTTTGTATTTCTGTTCCGTCAAAAAACCCGAGATCTGGCAGAAGTCTTCACCTCATCGGTCTCTGCAAGATATCCCGCAAAGCTATCCTTGTAATAAACGAACGCTTTTCTGGCCATAAACTCACGATTTGAAATCAACCACACCCACCTCTTTACCAAATAATGACAGAACCTGATTGACCTTGTCCAGTCGAAGCGTTTTCTTACCCTGCTCAAGATCCCTGACAAAGCGCAATCCCACACCGGCTTTTGAGGCAAGCTCCTCCTGCGTAAGCCCACCGGCTGTGTTGTGGTTATATTGGCTTCATAACCGTTAAAATCAGTAACGTGCCAGATTCGCAGCCTACGCGGCGCGGTCTTTAAAATATGAATAACGGGGGGCCTTTCTCAACAGTTTTACATGAACTAGACTGAAAAGAACATGGATCGTCAGTCTAGTGACCTTCTGTCAATGGCAAACTTCGCATCCGTAATAATATCACAAGCAAGTTCCGAATCATCACTTTCTTCCACAAGAATTTGAGCATGATTTCGATCCCCAATATATGCGATTATAAGTGAGAAAAATTCTAAGGCTTTTGTAGATTTAGTCTCTTGTACCCATTTCCTGGCGGTTGAAAAAATAGTTTCAAGAGTCAGGCCATTTTTTATATGCCTATCTACCCAATGGCTTAATCCAAAGTTTTTCTCGAAATGCAAACGTTGGTTTAGCTCTGAAAAAATCGATTCATCATCTAAGCCGGCAGCCAAGCGCCATTTTCCGGTCAACCGGACGTCCAGGTGAGCCTTTCTAAATTCAAACCACGCACGGTCATTGCATAAATCCCAAAATTGATATATCGAAAACTCGTCTATCTCTTCGAGATATGGAACCAAAGCGTTCATTTGTTCGATTCGGGTAATTCCTGGGTGATTGATAGTTTTGATTCCCCACCGTTGAGTTATATACTTAAGCATATCCGGCTTACTAGCACACTCGGCCATTGTAGTTTGGACATAATTTAATAGAGTATTAGTCGCTAAAAATAGCGCTACCTGTATAAACTCTCCGGAATACCGAAGATGGTCCCAATTTGCAACGACAAGTTGTTCTGCTTTCAAGGGGGCGAGCCGCATAAGCAAATCCGCAGTTATCCAATCACTAAAATAGTGCTCATTCCACTGTCTTTTCACAGCCTTATCCCGTCGTGAGAGTTCTGCATCGAGTTCCCTGGTCAATTCGTCTGACCAAATATTACGAGCAAACTGCCACCAAAATTGGCTATTGGCATTTCTAATCTTTTCAATCAGAGCTGGGATCGCACTTTTCTCGCCACGTTTTAATAGTGTTTGTAAAACCAGTTCAAAAAGCAAATCTGACGTTTCCCGTTCTTTAAGAATTGCTAAATCAGAGGGTAGGATTGTTGCTGCCCATAGTCGAAATGAATGAAATCGAATATACTTGTCGTTTGTTTTGTTTTCCCACAGTAATTGGAGGTGTTCTCGGGATAGCTGAGACATAGCACAGCCACCTTCTTGTTGTTGACGCTGCCAATATTCTACCATAGTCCTAGGCAATTCCCAATTCCAACCTTTGATTTCTATTTCTTGTGCTTTTTTAGCGGACTCCCGTGTGATGAAATCCATTGCGTCCACATCGTCGACGCCATAAAGCAAAGTCAAAAGATTTATCCGCAAAGTATCATCATTCTGGCCGCGCCATATTAAGTATTTCAAGGAGGCCTTCGGTAGGTTCTTCCATACCGCCCTTTGTAGTCCGTTATAAGCAACAGCAGCCCTAGGAGAAAGTAACCCATTGTCACGACTTTCATCCGAAAGCTCAGCCCAACCATCGCAAACGGGCCCGAGAAATTTTTCAGCCTCATCTCCGCAACATTGTGAAAATGTCCATATATATTCATCAATATTTTCAGATCTATTTTTGTCTGCTTTCCAACATAGCCAAGCAGCGTCTCGCAGACTAGTATCTCCAATATGCCCAGCCAAACGCAATGCGCCTATACGATGAACTTCAGATATTTGTTCAATACCTAATAAGTGAATAAGCACTTTAAGTAATGATGGTCCATGTTTTGCGTACGCGTGTATAATGGTATTGTCACGCCATACAGCATTTGAACCGGGACCTACGGAATAACACAGCAGTACACCGCCAAGGCAATCGCCGTTGCGTAACGATGCGACATGTTTATTCCATGATCTATCCTCAAATTTTCTGGCAATCTTAACAACTTGTGGGCATTGTGTTTCGGATAAAATTTGAAGAGCAGATTGACGCAATGTTTGATATCGACGTGAGTGCGAATTTGGATCATCCAACCATTGATGTATGCTTTCAACTACCAATTTTTGAACACTATTGTTGGATTCCCCAATCATTTGAAGAGTGTAGAATAGTGCTAGAGGATTTAGTACTTTGGCTCGTGCTATTTCATGTTCTGATAAAAGTTCATGAGTGAGCGATGCACCTATTAGATCTGCAAAGAACGGATCAGAAAAAATACTATCACTCAAACTTCTACTTTTGAGTGATTCAACAATGCTTGAAGCTAAAATATTTTTTTTTACACGATCATGTCTGAAAACGAGATGTGTTTCATTTCCCTGTCCTAAAAGTCGTATGATTTCGCCGTACTTTGCTAAGTCATTCAACAACCTCAGTTCCTTATCAGTGGCTTGCATCCATTTTACAATATCACTCCATAGTGGATTGACATTTTTATTCGCAACCATTTTGCCAGCAATTGAATTCAACACCATCTGATATTCATAAGCTGATTGCATACCTGGCAGGGAGCCAAGACGTTCAGTGCTGCGAAGGATAAAATCAGCAATAGTCTGATCTGGCTTAGATTTATTATCTAAGCTGTAAAGAGCAATGAGCAGAGGATCAAATCCAAGTGAGCTGACAATATCATTCGCATCAAATTCAAGTAATTTGAATTGCTCCAACTCCGCTCGGCGTTGGAGGGCAGCTTTTGCGTCTTTTAAGTTATATGGTCCAAGATGTAAACTCAAAGATTCAATTCGTTTCCTGGCGTCTTCGCCTAGACCTGCGAGGAGTTGCGGCCATACTGGGCAAATAATGCTCCATGAAAGGTCAGTGGAATAATTATTAGCTTTACTTTCTGCGGACCAGGATATTAGTCGTTCAATAAGTGCAGAACTTTGTCCTGATCTGTTTACATCTTCTATAACTAGAACCAGAGGTCTCGAAGCCGAACATAATGACATTGCAACAGATCCAGAAGCTAGTGTGAGAGCTGGATGTAGTTTGCGTAGAGCTGCATCAATGGCTTGATCTATGGTTGATGAAACTGCAAGCAGCTCATGAGACAATATCAATCCGCAACCACCATTCTTAATATGATTTTGTAAAAACTGATAAGATATAACCGTTTTACCATAACCTGATTCACCAACAATAAATCCTACGGGCTGTGGCAACTTGTTGGCAAATACGACAGTAAAATCACGTTCAATAAGTGTGCCCTTTAAGAGGGGTGGATGATGAATTTTTAGGCTTTGAATCGAGATCAGACGAAGCAATTCATAGGAAAGGCGCTCATGTTCTATACCAAGATCCTTCTTTCGCAACCATTGACCATCCGCATTGTTGTCTAAGTAATGGGCAATGCGTGATCGTGACCAAATATCAAGCTGAATCCCATTTTTCCTAGCGATAGCTTCGGTATCCCGCGTAACGTCCTCAGGAGGTTCTTCATTCGTAGTTAAAGCCAATGTCACGAGCAGATTTGGCGTTCTACCTCGTTCTTCTGCGACTATCTCAATAGTTTTTATTAGATCTCCGGTGGGGGCTAATACTTTTCTGTTGGACTGTTTGGTGGGAACTTTTGTATTACTTCGCAACCACTTCATTCGAAGATCTTTTTGCGCACAGATCGTGTGATGTACGGCTACCATATGCGGAGGATCGGAGCCTTTCACAAAGGATATAGCATCCAAAGGAGCTTTTACTGTTTTTCCTTTGGAGTTGATACCCGGCTGCGTCAAGTTCGAGTATAGGCCTGGTTCGGCACTACGAAGGACAGAGGCAGCTAAACGCTCAAATAAGCCCGCGTCGGAAATACTGGATAAGGTCGCGGCAGTGTCGTTGAAATGACTCATAACGTTAAATTTTGGTCTTGTACAGACGACTATGGACTCAGCTAGTAAAATACTGTGGTTCAAGTTAATGCCTTTAATTCGTCTGAACAATTCTAGCTACGCCACTCTCTGTAGTATGATGCAGGTGGATTTTCCATAAATCAATGCCTTTGCATAAGTGATCAGGATGTTGCATTGTAACTGGCTTTACCAGATGCACTTGCCCTTACAGTTTTTGAGAATTCTTGCTGATCAGAGGCGAATTTATACTCAAACTGGTCGCCAAATCCTTTTGGCCGTGAACCTTCTTCTTGGCTGAATCCCACAAAAAAGGCCTCCTAATTCTCATAAATGGGGAGTCATAACTTAACCCTAGATCCATGAAATAATCCTCCGTGTTAACTTTATCCGGGGATAAAAAATTATACCTACTTGACATGTGATAGATGAGTTTTAGGGTAGTTCACGAAAAAGATTATAGTGTCAGTATTCTACCGACAATAACTTAAACAAAAATTATCCAGTAACAGTTGTAGCAAAAAAACCAGACAAACAATTGATTATCTGTATCTTAACCTTAAATTACTCCCGAAGTTGGACTCGAATCTACGATCCTCTGATTAACAGTCGGAGGGTAATTCAATTCCTATCATTCCAGATCAACTACCTCGTAGTTTTTCCTTTAAGCTTTTCATGTCTTCACTTACCTTAATGTCCAAAATTTTGGCATAAATCATAGTCTGCTTCAAAGACCGATGCCCCAGCATCTTCAAAACCGTCTCAACCGGCAATTATGACAGGATTACCGTAGTCGCCAACGTTTGCCAAGCAAAAATCTTAATTTTCACCCAAATATTAAGGCCCTAAAATTCAGGACCTTAATATTTGGGAGGCCGCCGCGCGCAGGGAGACACGGGTCTCGAAGCGTATCGATGCCCCGGCCGCAACCTCTAGAACCACAATCTATCCTAACCGACTGAGCCACGAAAAATGAAATGGAAAAGCACAAAAAAAAAGTCCCTTTCGGGACCTTTTAAAACCTGGGAGGGAGACGGGTCTCGAACCCGCGACCTCTAGAACCACAATCTAGCGCTCTAACCGACTGAGCTACAACCTCCGTTTTTCCCTATTCGGGCAACTCGTTTGAGAATTCCATTCGGGAGTACAAAAGTAGGAAAAGGTTTGAAGCTTGCAAGACTATTTTTTAGTTTTTTTACAAACTTCAAACCTCCCTAGTTTATCAATATGGATTATTTCGAGGCAACGTAAAGAGCGTCAGCAGCTTTCCAGTCCACTACGTTCCAGTATGCGTCGATGTAATCAGGACGTTTGTTCTGATATTTCAGGTAATAAGCATGTTCCCACACATCCAGTCCGATGATCGGTGTGCCTTTTACTTCGGCGATGTCCATCAAAGGATTGTCCTGGTTTGGCGAAGAAGTGATGGCAACACCATCAGCTGTTTTGATAAGCCAAGCCCATCCCGAACCAAAACGGCCTATGGATGCTTTTTTGAACTCATCTTTGAAAGCCGAAAACGAACCGAATTTAGCATCGATCGCTTTTGCCAGTTCGCCAGTAGGTTCTCCACCGCCCGAAGCAGAAAGTGATTTCCAGAAGAAGGAGTGGTTCCAGTGCCCACCACCGTTGTTACGAACCGGTGCCGGTGCCTTGCTGATATTCGCAATGATTTCTTCTATGGACTTGCCTTCCAACTCAGTACCCGCAATGGCTGCGTTCAGATTGGTAACGTAGGCCTGGTGGTGACGGTCGTGATGTATTTCCATCGTCAATGCATCGATATGCGGTTCCAATGCATTGTTGGCGTAAGGTAAAGGATCGAGTGTAAAAGCCATTTCTAACTAAGTTTATGTTTATTAAATCGATTTGCTGTATTTGTAACAGCGTAAAAAGGGTTTATGTTCTTAATCGCTTAAAAAACTTGAGAAGAAGCGCCTGTGCTTCGTCTGCCATAATCCCGGTTGTCAGCTGTGTACGGGGATGTAAAATTTTTGTGCCAAGCCTGCCAAAACCCCGTTTTTCGTCCGAAGCGCCATACACCACCCTTTTCATCTGCGACCAATACAAGGCCCCGCCACACATCACACAAGGCTCCAGTGTCACATAAAGCGTACAATCCTGCAGATACTTTCCACCCAGATGATCCGCAGCAGCCGTGATCGCGATCATTTCCGCATGGGCTGTGACGTCATGGAGTTTTTCGGTCTGATTATAACCCTTCCCGATAATCCTTTCGCCTGCAACCACCACGGCACCTACCGGAATTTCCCCCTCTTCCAGGGCAATTTCTGCCAGGCGCATCGCCTCAGACATAAAATGATAATCGATAATATCGTCCTGTATATTCATGTTCAAAGCTGCACCGGGGACAAAAATGAAGGGCATTCCCTGCGTTTGCAAAAAATACCCTTCATTGTAATATGCTATAACAATACCTACTGCTTCATGACCCGGTGCACGGAGGTGTGATTTCCGTTCTTAACCCGTATGAGGTAAAGCCCGCCCGGATATTTCGACAAATCCATTTCGGTCACTTTCTGGTTTATTTTCTTGTCTGTAAGTGTTCTGCCACTCAGGTCGATCAGCTCCACCAGCGACTGCTTGTACGACACCGGCTCATCAAGTTCTACCATGCACTTATCGTCCACAATGGTAGGATACACTTTCACAAAAGCAACTCCGGCCGGTTCAAGGCCCAGGATCGGGTCTACCTGTATGCGTGCAGAGCCGGTTCCTTTGGCAACGGTTCCGCATACATTCACGATGGAGTTCACGGTGTAGGTGGTGGTCACCCTCGGTTTTAACAGAAAACTGTAAGGCGTTGTGGTGGCCGTAATGGTAGAATCCTTTGTGCCGTCATTCAGCTTAAAGGTCCAGGGCGCTTTGCCAAGAAAATCAATTCTCAGATCCGCAGTTTGCCCCACCAGTATGGTTTTGCTGCCTGAAATGGTGGCAGCTGGCAAGGGTGTCACCGTGAGATTAATACTGGCCACACTTCCCTTCACCAGAAGATCAGGGTTAGTACCAGCACTCACGATCCGTACAAAGTACACGCCGCCTTTAAGCGTGTCCGGAATGGTAGCGGTAATTTGATTTGAGGTGGCAACGGAAGGTATGGCCTTGAATTTCGCATCCTCATTGGTTGTGGATACCTGAGCCACAAAAAGGTTTCCGGCAGGGAAAGTCCCCGATTGCTGAAAAGGTATCTGAATGGTACTTCCCGCACAGGCTTCCGTCGTGGAAGGTATGCCGGTAGAAATGGTGGGTACGCGCACCGTAACCAGGGCGCTTCCGATGGGAACGCCTTTCCCGCAGGCATTGGAAACCTCAGTGACCACATAGGTCGTGGTGGTAATGGGTTTCACCTGCACATCCAGATTGGCCTGATCAGAGTTTCCTGAAATCCCGCCCGATAACACATACTTCCAGGGTCCGTCGCTGGTAAAGGCCAACCGGATGTTGGCAGCCTCGCCGAGGGCAATGGACACGTTACCGGAAATGGTCGCGGACGGCAGGCCTTTGATATGGATCTTTATTTCTTCCTTCGGACTTTCACATCCGTTGCTACCCGTTTGGGTTACAAAAAACGAATAATCCTCCACCTTCTCTGTAAATGGAATAAACGGGGTGGTCTGGAAATCCCCTGAATTTGCCTGACGGTACCACTTCAAGTTGGTTCCCGTTGCTGTCAGCGGTGATGCAGAAGCACTCTGGCAAAATGCGAAATAGGTAGTGGTGGTCGGTTTTGGTGTCGTTTTAATGAACACGTCGATTTTGGCACGATCACCGATACAGCCATCCAGCGTCTGGGCAACATAATAAGAGGTGGTACCACCATCCTGGGTTGAAGGGGTTGGAGGAACGGGGGAAGAAGTACCACCGCTGGCCTGTGTGCCAAACCAGTTTAGGGACGCAGTTGCAACGGGTGTCGCAACCAATGGTACAGCCTGAACAAACTGACAGTATTCGACCAGTGCGTTAGGAGTCCCCGGGGCACCAGGCAAAGGTTTGATGGTAACCAATAGTGCAGCACGAGGACCTTCGCAGCCATTGGCACCGGTCTGGCTCACATAATACGTGGCCGTAGCACCCGTGGCTGGAATAGGAGCTGTGGCCGTAGCCGTACCCCCTGTTGCATTTGTTCCGTACCATTTCAAACCAGTACCCGTTGCGACCAAAGCAACAGCCGGGGCATTCTGACAATAACTTACCGCTGTCACTACAGGGGCAGCAGGTAATGCTTTAACAGTAACTTTTATTTCGGCGCGGGGTCCTTCGCAATTGTTAAGCGTCTGGCTCACATAGTAGGAAGTTGTGCCTACGGCTGTGGTGAGGGGCGTTGGTACAGCGGGCAAAGCAGCACCTCCGGCTGCCGCAGCATACCATTTCAATCCGGTACCGACGGCGGTCAGTGGCGCGGCGGTTGCG